>NZ_CP098825.1:2445142-3056428 GCF_030759015.1 Paramuribaculum intestinale
ACGACCCGACGCGTCGGAGATCTTCACAAGCGAGCCTTCGGTCAGTCCCGACACAGTCACATCACCGCTCGTTTCGGGAGTCACCGGATTGGGATACACCTTCACCGCCGAGTAGCTCTCGGCCGGAGCCGAGGCAGTGCCGCCATATTCGAGCAATCCGTTGCGGGTGCCTATCAGCACTGTGTTGTCGACCGCAGAGGCATACACGGCCTTCACCTCGTTGTCATCAAGCAGCGGGCAGCGGTCAGCGGTAATATGCTCCACAGCTTCAGAGCCGTCGGCCGACAGCAGATATAGCCCCGACGAGCCCGTGGCCACCCACTTGCGGTTGCCGCCGTCCACCGATATGTCGGTCACCATGTCGCTTTCAAGGAAATAGTCGGCCAGACCGGTGCCGTCGTCGTGCGACACCTTCAGCCTGCGCACCCTCATGCCCGGATCAAACACCCCGGAAGGATTGTCTATCACGATCACCCCGCCCTCGGCGCCGATCCACACGCTTCCGTTGCGGTCCTCGGCTATGGACGTGAAGTAATCCGTCGTGAATACCACACCGTCCTGATCCACAAGCTCTGTCAATCTCACCAGTCTGTCATCGGTCAGATCCGAGTCAGTCGCACCGCGGTCCACCGCCATAAGCCCGCTTGGACCATGTGAGTCAAACACGAATGTCACATTTGACTTCCTGCAGTGAAACACCCTGACATCCTTGTGCAGCACCGCTCCCTGCAGGTCAAACGTCACCCAGTCCGACCGCCCGACTGACTCCGACGGCCCGCGGCGTTTGGCGGCAGGGAGTACGGCCACGCCGGCATCTCCTCCTTCGCTCGTCGATCCCATCCACAGATTTCCGCTTCTGTCAAACGACAGATCATACACGCGCCAACCGTAGTGATCCTCAAGCGGAGCGTTCGATCCGTCGTAGCGTCCGGTCAGACGGCGGTCGGTGATGCGATACACTCCGTCATTGGCCGTAGCCAGATAATATGTCGAAGGATCGTCGGGATCCTGCGCTATTCTCTCGGGAGAGAGAGCCACAGGGCCGGCACTCTTCTGATAACGCGCGGCAACGGCATTGACAGCCATGACATCGACAGCCGAGATATTGACTGCATCGCCATCCTCCATCAATGTGGTGGTCTGAGGCTCACCCTCGCGGTCGGCGGGATACATACGGTAGTTCGAGGCGCCCTGATTGCTCACATAGACCCTCTGCCCCGAGGCATCGGGAATTATCATAGACACATCGCGGGTAAACACACACCCCTGCGGAATGAAGCGTTCCACTGTCGTCCGCCACCCTCCTTCGGCTGCCGTCAGCTGCGATATTCCTTCGGCGGAGAGAACCCACAGCCTCGAAGCCGGATCGGTCGACGATACGACTGTCGTCCGGCCGAGGGCATCCGCCGGCATCTCAGCCACACTGGCCGTGTGGCCGTCGGCACTCACGCTCCATATCCGGCCGTCCGAGCCGGGAAGCCATGCCGTGCCGGAGCCGTCCGTGACTATCACTCCGCCGGCAGTTTCCACCCAGGCTCTCTCTTTATACAGACCCGACTCCGGATCCACCTCGGCCAGCGCGGCGATTCGATCCATCACTATCAGCAGACGCGACGCGCCGAGGCCGGTCAGTCCGACCGCACCTCCACGCTGTGTCACAGGCCGGTAAACGCCAAAACGCCGCAGCGGACCGCCCTTGGGAGCAGCCATCACATCATCGCCGCTCTTCACCACAAGCCAGTCGCCCATCACTGTCACAAGCTCTACATCGCGACCATAACGGCCCGAATCGGTCACCCGGCGGGTGCGCAGATTGATCTTCACCACACCGAACGCCGTCGCCAGATAGCAATCATCGCCATCCACCGTCATATCGTTTATCGTGCGGTCGTCGACATCCTCGGCATCGCGTATCTCCGGCATCGGAACAATCGTGCCGTCGCGGTCTATAAGGTCCACATGCCCTGATTCGTATGCCACAGCAAGCATCTTGGCCGATGTCGAATAAGCCATCTTCACCGCGCCGTAGGCACCACACCCCTCGGCCACCGTGTATGCTTTCAGCTCCTCGCTCTCCTTGTCGCGTTCAAACAGAGAGCCGCCTATCATGAAATAGACCTTCTCCGGAGTCTCAACCACCGACTGCGGCGCGCCAGACCACACCGGACGCACACGCCAGCTGCCCGGCACCATATCGGCCCGGCACAGAGCCACGCAGAGCAGCCACAGACAGAGCGACAGCAGCGATCTCATCAGAGCGAATTGAAATATTCAAGCAACCGTGCCGTAGCACGCCCGCGATGGCTTATGGCGTTTTTCTCATCTGCGCTCATCGATGCAAACGACACGGCGCACCCCTCGGGACGGAACACCGGATCATAGCCGAAGCCATCCTCGCCCTCGCGCACGGTCAGTATCTCACCGTCGACACGACCCTCGAACACCCGGGTCTCGTCGCCTTCGGTCAGCGCTATCACGGTAGTGAAATGCGCCCTGCGGTCGGCGACCCCATCCATACGCTCCAGCAGAAGAGCCACGTTGGCCTCCGAATCATGCCCCGGACCGGCATAGCGGGCCGAGCGCACTCCGGGCTCACCGCCGAGAGCATCGACCATCAGACCGGTGTCATCGGCGAAACAGTCGTAGCCGTAGCGGTCGCGCACCCAGCGGGCTTTAGCAATGGCATTCCCCTCTATCGTAGGCTCGTTCTCGGGTATGTCGTCATGACAGCCTATGTCGGCCAGCGACAGCACCTCGAGTCTGTCACCGGCTATAGCCCTTATTTCATCGAGCTTGTGGGCGTTGTTTGTCGCAAATACAATCCTGCGCCTCATTTCACCACCACATTGACTATCTTACGGGGCACCACGATCACCTTCACCACCTGCTTGCCGTCGATCCAGCGGGCGGCATTCTCATGGCCGAGCGCGGCCGCCTCCACATCCTTCGGATCCATGTCGGCAGCTACGGTGATATTATAGCGGGCCTTGCCGTTGAACGACACCGCATAGTTGACCGTATCCTCGCGGAGATACTCCTCGTTGAACGACGGCCACTGTGCATCGCACACCGTCGTGTCATTGCCAAGCGCGTGCCACAGCTCCTCGCTCACGTGAGGCGCGAAAGGCGCCAGGATCACCACAAGCTGCGAGAGCACCTGGCGGTTGTGGCACTTGAGCTGCGTAAGCTCGTTGACACATATCATGAAAGCGGCTATCGAAGTATTATAGGAGAATGCCTCGATATCGGAGGTCACCTTCTTGATCAGTTTGTGGATCGACTTCAGCTCGTCGGCCGTAGGCTCGCCGTCGGTCAGCAGCAGCTCGTCGCCCTTGTAGAAGAGATTCCAGAGCTTGCGGATGAAGCGGTTGACACCGTCGATGCCGTTGGTATCCCATGGCTTGCTCTGCTCGAGCGGGCCGAGGAACATTTCATAGAGTCGAAGGGTGTCGGCGCCGTAGCGGTCGACCACGTCGTCGGGATTCACCACATTGAACATCGACTTCGACATCTTCTCCACCGCGTAGCCGCACACGTAGCGGCCATCCTCCAGCTCGAATTCGGCGTCGGCAAATTCCGGACGCCATGCGCGGAAACGGTCGAGATCAAGAATATCGTTGCTGACTATGTTGACATCGACATGTATCGGAGTGACATCGTAACGATCCTTCAGCCCCGCGCTGACAAAGCGGTTGGTGTCCTTTATGCGGTAAACGAAGTTGCTGCGCCCCTGTATCATGCCCTGGTTGACGAGCTTCCTGAAAGGCTCGTCCTCACACACGAATCCCAGATCATACAGAAACTTATTCCAGAAACGGCTGTATATCAGATGGCCGGTGGCATGCTCGGTGCCGCCGATATAAAGATCGACGCTGCGCCAGTATTCATTGGCCTCGCGTCCCACGAGAGCCGTGTCATTGTGGGGATCCATATACCGCAGGTAGTAGGCCGACGATCCGGCAAATCCGGGCATCGTGCACAGCTCAAACGGATAACCCTCGGGGGTGGCCCAGTTGAGGGCGCGTCCCAGCGGCGGCTCGCCGCTCTCGGTGGGGAGGAACTTGTCGACCTCGGGCAATTCGAGCGGCAGACACTCGTCGGCCAGCATGTGGGGCACACCGTCTTTGTAGTACACCGGGAACGGCTCGCCCCAGTAGCGCTGACGCGAGAATATGGCGTCGCGCAGACGGTAGTTTATCTTCACCTTGCCTATGCCCTTGCGCGATATATAGTCCTTGGTGGCCTTTATGGCATCCTTCACCTCCATGCCGTTGAGATCGAGATCGGCTCCGGCCGAATTGATCATGCGGCCGCTCTTGGCGTCGAAACTCTGCTCGCTGACGTCGGCACCCTCGATCAGCGGCACTACCGGCAGATCGAAATGACGCGCGAAAGCATAGTCGCGGCTGTCGTGGGCAGGCACAGCCATGATGGCGCCGGTGCCGTAGCCGGCAAGCACATAGTCGCTCACCCACACCGGGATGCGTTTGCCCGTAAGGGGATTGACCGCATAAGCGCCCGTAAACACGCCGCTCACCTTCTTGTCGATCATACGCTCACGCTCGGTCTTGTGGCGGATGCTGTCGATATAGCTGTCGACAGCCTCCTTCTGCTCGGGAGTGGTCACCATGGCCACATAGTCGCTCTCCGGCGCCAGCACCATAAACGTAACCCCGAACACCGTGTCGGCTCTCGTTGTGAATATCTCAAGCGCCAGACCGTCGTCGCGTCCGTCGATGGAAAACTTCATCTCCGCACCCTCCGAACGGCCTATCCAGTTGCGCTGTGTTTCCTTCAGCGAGTCGGTCCAGTCGAGCTTGTCGAGTCCGTCAAGCAGACGCTGCGCGTAGGCCGACACCCTCAGACACCACTGATACATCAGTTTCTGCTCCACGGGATAGCCGCCGCGTATCGACACACCCTCGCTCACCTCGTCATTGGCCAGGACAGTGCCGAGCTTCGGACACCAGTTGACCATCGTATTTCCAAGATAAGCTATGCGGTAGTTCATCAGCGTCTCCGAACGTTGCTTCTCGTCCATGGCGTTCCATTCATCGGCCGTGAAAGTCAGTTCCTCGCCGCATGCGGCCCTCACGCCCTCCGTGCCATGCTTGGCAAAATGCTCTTCAAGCCGCGCCACGGGCATCGCCTTGTCGAGAGCCGTGTCGTAGTAGGAGTTAAACATGCGTATGAACGCCCACTGCGTCCACTTGTAGTAGTCGGGCGAGCAGGTACGCACCTCGCGGTCCCAGTCATAGCTGAAACCTATCTTGTCGAGCTGACTGCGATAGCGCTCGATATTGTTGACTGTGGTCACTTCCGGATGCTGACCGGTCTGTATGGCATACTGCTCCGCGGGCAGACCATAGGCGTCGTAGCCCATCGGATGCAGCACATTGAAGCCCTGCAGACGCTTGTAGCGCGAATATATGTCGGAAGCTATATAGCCGAGCGGATGACCCACGTGCAATCCCGCTCCCGAAGGATACGGAAACATATCGAGCACATAAAACTTCTTGCGCGAGCCGTCCTCTCTTGTGCGATAAGTGCCTTGTTCTTTCCAGTAGGCCTGCCACCGCTTCTCTATTTCCTTATGATTGTATTCCATTGTAGGATAAATGTGTAAATTTCGGATATACTTGACAGCCTGCGACATCATGGTCACGCAGGCGCGCCGCCCGCAGTCTGTATTGCAGGCCTACAAAGTTAATCAAAAGTCGGTAAGTGGTCAAATTTAGCGCGCCGACTCGCCAAAAAAAAAGACCATCAACGACATCACCGCATCCATCGCCGCCACCGACAGCCACACGCCCGCCGGACACACAGCCATATGTCAAAATCAAACATATTCTTAACCCCAAAAAACAAAAAAAGGAATGACGCACCTCACGGCGCATCAGTCCAGAAACAATTAAGGGGGAAAATTGTGTAGCCCATAGGAGAATCGAACTCCTCTTTCAAGAATGAAAATCTTGCGTCCTAACCGATAGACGAATGGGCCGGTCGGATTTGACCCGGATCGCAGCACAGAAGCCTGCGCTCCGCCGTCAGCTATCCTCAGCGATCAAGCGCCCAGCTTATTGATGTGGAGGGCGAGCTTGCTCTTGAGGTTTGATGCCTTATTCTTGGAGATCGTGTTCTTGGCAGCCAGCTTGTCGAGCATCTTGGTGATACCCACGAAAGCGGCCTGAGCCTCGGCCTTGTCGGTCATGGCGCGCAGGCGACGCACGGCGTTGCGTGCAGTCTTGGCGTAGTAGCGGTTGCGCAGACGGCGCGACTCGGTCTGACGGATTCTCTTCAGCGATGATTTGTGATTTGCCATTTCTGTTATGTCAAAATTGTCGTGAATTTTTATTGAGTAGCCCATAGGAGAATCGAACTCCTCTTTCAAGAATGAAAATCTTGCGTCCTAACCGATAGACGAATGGGCCGGCCATGATTTTGCGCCTTTGGCTCAAAAACGAGTGCAAATATACGCACTTTTCGCCAACCTGCAAAGAAATAGCCAAAAAAACTTGCTTTTTCGAACCATTTTACCCCCATTTCAGATCTGATTCAACCCCTGTTCAGCCCCTCACAGCACTTTCATGGCCACATCCAAGATGCATGGGCGCGGCATCACAGCGTACACTCCGATGCCGCACCCACCCGTCATTTGTTCGGTCCCATATATGTGCCGACCGCCAGAATCGCACCGGTGCTTTTCTCCCACACCGCGTAGACAAACGGCCGGTCAAATGTCACATAACAACGCCTGTCAGCACCATCGATACCACCGGCGGTCACCGATTTCACTTCACTACCCTCCTCATCGACCGAAATCGACGTACGCTGGACTACCTTCCCACCCACAGGCGAAATGAGCCCCAGTCCGGGCATGACAAAGCCTGAGGCCAGACTCGACGCACCCATCGCCGACAATATACGGCTGACATCGTGATCGCTTGTTATTTCCATGCGTGGAATATCCAATCCAAACGACCCGCTACGCATGCCTTCGCCCGAACTGCCGGTAGTAATTTCATACCATCCACCGGCGCCCAGACTCCTTATCAGATCCCTGACCGACATGTTTTTGGCTGGCAGCACAGCTGTAAAATTGTATGCACCGTTGCCGTATGGCATAGTCACCGACTGGATCGCATCTTCCGTCGACATCCCGCCATCAGCTCCGATACCAGAATAATAGCCGGCACCGACATTATCAGCATGCATCATATCAACATCTTCGCAACTGCCGTCGGCAAGAAAAAATGGCGACTTCTTTGTGGCGGACCTATCAAATTTCTTCGTCCATGCTCCACGGAAATACAAGGTCGACGCCCACAGAGCAGCCATTGACCGATCTATATTCTTTACTACGTCGTCGAAACCGGTTCGCTCGAATATCCAGGCATTGATTTTTCCAACCGAGCTACGTTCGGAAAAATCAATGCATTTTATATCCGTCATATAATCATTATACAGGATCGACACATATCCGTCTGTGGCTCTCGCCGGCTCACCAGACCCGCTATTCAGCCATACCCCGTTGTCAAGCCGCATCTTCGCTTCCTTATCAATACCGGGAAGAGATTGCTGCAATTTACCGAAATAGGAGTTGAGCCACAGCTTCTGAACATCGCTGACGCCCATAGCCGCAAGAAATTCGGCGCAGACATCATCATCAGCCGCATTGGCAAGCATCCCGACCATTATCGCAGCGCTCAAAGGCGACACGACAACACTACCCTCTGTCTGGCAGCATATTTCGCCAAGCATGTCGAATGCAAACGGCTGCATGGCCTCACTTACATAAAACTCCTCCGCCTCAAGCTCTATCGGCTCATACGGATTGTTATCCACAGGATTATCAGCGTCACCATCACTCGCACACCCCCACAGCCCCGCCGCAAAGATCGGCAGAAGCAGAAACAACGTCTTTATTCGCTTGTTCATATTCATTTTTTCCTTATATTAGTCAGACTCATCATTTGATCCCCAAAATAAACTTGAGACGGCCAATTTATAGGATCGACATAAAAGCCATTACTATTGCCATCCCATCCCCAATTATAATAAAACTTCTGCATCATTGAACTACTACCACGTTCTCCCATTGTAGTAAATGGTCCTGACGCGTCTCCCAATTGACCAGTCGGAACAATCAAAGCATAGCCAATATCTGTGGATGCTTCGGTCAGTCCCTCACACACCCATGCATGCCCAACATTATCTGCAATATTAGCCCCTCTCATATACACGGGACGACGATTCTTCAGCGATTTTGTTATCTCATTTATATTATGTGAAGAGTTAAACGTATATGCATATCCCATATCTGACAACGCAGCCTGTGCATAATAGATATTAGAGCTTGATGAATAACCATAATCCATTTCCACTTTGTCACCTATATAACGCAGGAATCTAGCTAGCTCAGGAACACTTTCAGTGGAATACAATGGCATACGAGAAAAATCAAATCCCGGCAGATAAGCGTGATATTTCAAAATCTGCCCCAAAGCCACAGCAACACATCCTACAGCATACCTATTAGTGATTTGCTCATTATACGGATACCATTGCCCCCACATCGTTTTAATAAGTGGCTGGATATTAGTAGTATATACAGTTTGATCCTTTACTAGTATATAGGATATCTCATTGACAGGGCCTCCACTCAAGGAAGAGGTCCACGTTAGATTATTCATCTGCGTCTCAAGTCCGGTCGTAGGACGATGTACAGCTTGCGCCAACCAATCCTTAACTGTATAGCGCTGATAATATCCCTTTGCAGCCCAGCGGCTGAGTTCTTCATCAATCGCCATCTGAAGATCCGCAGAAATCACCGTAGCTCTTGAAGATGACATAGGTTCAACCGCAAGAGTATAACGCATCCAATCATAGGCATTCTGTCGGATTGCCGCAGTATCGTCGCGCAACATCTCTGAAGCTGAACAGGCATTGCGTAACCACAATCCCACCCCTGACTTTTCCGCATTCGCCTCCATAAAGCTTCCGGTTTCGATATGAGCGAGCACCGGCTGCAATGCTTTTGTTGCAGACACAATTATATAACCTCCATTATCAGCATAATCGACAGCATATAACGCTGTCGATCCATCCGAGCCTTTTATAGGCGTCACACTTTCAACAGTTTTTTCTGTGAGCGAACGGGAGGCACCATGAATTCGTGCGAAAGCCGACGCCACTGACTGCGCCCTGACAGCATCTATGACTGACACAGTATCAATCACATTGACATACGTGGGTTCACAATTCTCCCTGTCATCAGACACCAGACCTGGTTCCGATTGATTGCATCCCGCCGCAAAGATCGGCAGAAGCAGAAACAAGCCAATTCTTTTAATCATAAGAACACTCTTTAAGGTTAATAAAGTCGGTCTAAATCCTAAAGTCAATGCATTAAAACTTGGAACTGCCACAAATATAGTGTTTTTCTTTTCAAACCAAAAAACTCCGCAGAGTTGATTAATTATTTTTAACCAAAACAATCCACAGTCGTACTTTTCTGTCACTCAACGGCTTCACTAACGTATACTTCCTGACACACAGATCCCGCACGTTATCGCGCAGCCGCGCCACATGATAAGACAGCAAAAAAACGAACCGACAGCACCGCCGTCATGCGCGCTTCACAACGCGCCACGACAAATACTGTCGGTCAGTTTCCTGATTAACCCGGCAGGTATCAGAGGGTGTTGGTGCCCTCCACGAGCTTGCCCTGCGCCCATACGGCACGCAGATTGAGATCGCCGTCGAGTATTATGATGTCGGCGTCCTTCCCCTTGGCAAGCGAACCCTTGCGGTCGTAGACACCCATGATCTTGGCCGGAGTCTCCGATGCCATGCGCACAGCGTCGTCAAGAGGTATGTCGGCCTTCTGAACGAGTGTGCGTATCAGACGGTCCATTGTGGCGATGCTGCCTGCAAGAGCCGAGCGGTCGGAGAGTTTGCACACTCCGTCCTCGATGATCACGCGCGGATCGAACGCCTCGGCGTCCTCGGCGCATGCGCAGGCCAGAGCGTCGGTGATCACGCACGCGCGCTCCACACCCTTCACCTTATAGACCAGACGCAGTATAGTGGCCGGCACATGGATACCGTCGGCCACCACCTCCACCGTCATGTCATCTATGAGATAGATGCTCTCCACAGTGCCTTCGTATTTATACTCGCGGCGCTTGTGGAAGCCCGGCATGGCATTGTAGAAATGAGTGGCATGGCTGTAGCCCGACTCTCAGGCCGAGAGAATATCCTCATACTCGGCCTGCGTGTGAGCCACCGAGGCGAGAATCCCCTTGGCCGTGATGTATTTGCCAAACTGCATGGAGCCGGGCAGCTCCGGAGCGGCATCCCAGCGCTTGATACACTGCCAACGCTCCACGATGGGGATATACTCCTTCGGATCGGGATCCTTGATATACTCCGGCATCTGGCCGCCGGCCATGGCCGGATTGAGGTAGTGACCCTCAAGATGAAGACCCAGCACGGGGCTGCCGGGCTCTCTCATAAGGCGTGTGCAGGTTTCGGCCGCGCGGTTGATCATATCCACCGACGAACTCGACAGAGTGGGGAAGATGCTTGTGGTGCCGTGCTTCATGTGGGTGTCGATAGCCTTGCGGAAAGCATCCTCCGTTCCCTCCATGAAGTCGCGTCCGCCACCGCCGTGGCAGTGGATCTCCACTCCGCCGGGCACAACGTACATCCCTTTGGCGTCAAACAGCTCGGCGCCGATCACCGCCAGATCGCAGTTGGTCACTTCAAGGATCTTGTCGTCGCGCATCAGCACGCTGCCATCTTTAAGCCATCCCTGTGGCGTCAGGATTTTTGCATTGATTATCTGAGTAAGCATGTAATGATTGGTATTAAGCCGCAAATTTAACCAAACAAATCCATGATTGGTAAACACTCCGCAGATTTTAACACAAAATATCACAACTCTGAAACAGCCGGCCGCCGCTTCGCTGCAAAAAAGCGATCCGACCGGCTATCAGCACGACAGTTTTTCGGATTTTTTGTCTATCTTCGCCGCATGAAACGGATCATGCTCACCCTGACGGCGATCACAGCCGTCATAATCACAGCCCTTGCGGCATACACGCCGCGTGATATACCCAACGTGCATCTGGCCGACCGCACGCGCTACGTATCAAACCCCGACGGAGTGCTTTCGCCGGCGGCCGAAACCCGGCTCGACTCACTGCTCGCCGGAGTGTGGCGGAGCACATCGGCCGAAGTGACGGTGGTGGCCGTCGACTCCATCGAGGGCGACGACATCGACTCCTTCGCCACAGAACTGTTCTCGCTATGGGGCATCGGCAAGAAAGACAACGACAACGGACTGCTCATACTCATAGCGCGGGCACAGCGGCGCGCCGTGCTCCGCACCGGCTACGGACTCGAAGGACCGCTCCCCGATGCCATCTGCGGCCGAATCATACGCAACGATATGGCGCCGCACTTCCGCAACGGCGACTACGACGGCGGCACCATAGCAGCAGTGGCCAGCGTGGCCGACCGGCTCGGCGCTCCCGACGTAGCCGATGAGATACGGTCGCGATACCCCAACGACTCGCGGACACCACGCCACGACGAGGACTACTCCGGACTTATCGACTGGCTCGCCACCATGGCGGCAGTCATGACAGCCATCGCACTGGCCATATACCTGTGGCGCAGCCACTCCACCCGCCGGATGCCCACCCTGCAGCGCTACCAGAGCCTCAAACAGACGCGCGTCCCGCTCCTGTGCCTCTCGGCTCTCGGCGTAGGAGTGCCGCTCATCGTCATATGGCTCCTCAACCGCAAGATGAAGCGCGTGCGCGACCATGCACGCAATTGCCCCAACTGCGGCAAACCGATGGAGAAACTCCCCGAAGACAAGGACAACGACTACCTCACACCCGCGCAGGACACCGAGGAACGCATCAACTCGGTCGACTACGACGTGTGGCTGTGCCGTGCGTGTGGCGAAACCGACATCATACCATACGTCAACGACCGCTCGGCCTACACCGTCTGCCCGCGCTGCAACGCCCGCGCATGCCAGCTCACAGCCGACCGCATCGTGATTCAGCCTACCGTCGCCCGAGAAGGTCAGGGAGTGAAGGTCTACACCTGCCGCAACTGCGGATTCCAGAACAACCGCCCCTATCGCATACCGCGCCGACAGCCCCCGGTAGTGATCATCCCGCCCGGAGGCGGCAGCGGATTCGGATCGGGAGGCGGATTCTCCGGCGGCAGCTTCGGCGGCGGCATGACCGGTGGCGGCGGTGCCTCCGGCGGCTGGTAATCCCCCGCCCCCACGCCGACAGCAGCGGAGGAGCAGGCATCACTGGAGGCCGGCAGCGGTCGTAGACCGCAAACCTTTGGAAACCCCGCCATGACGGGCGAAGCTCGGCTTGGTGGGGACAGCAGCGAACCCATGCGCGGCATCTTCGTAGAAGAGCCGCAGGAACAGTCAAACAATACAACCCACATAACACCATTCATAGCATGAGCCGAGTCTGTTCATTACATCATATAGTGTTCAACACCTACCAGAGAGAGCGAACCATCACATTAAGTGAAAGACGGACTCTGTATGCATTCCTCCATTCTATAATTACAGCCAACAAATGCAAGACACTTAGAATTGGTGGAACTGATAATCACGTACATATTTTAATCGATCTGCATCCTACAAAAGCCCTATCATGGCTCGTGGGCGAACTAAAGAGATCGTCAAGTATATGGATGAAACAAAACAATGGCTTTTTGCGTTTTAACGGATGGGCACACGAATATTTTGCCAGCAGCATATCGACAACCGACAAAGACAGCGTCATACACTATATTCAAAATCAAGACCAGCATCATCAGAAAATCAGCTTTGAAGATGAAATAACAGATATCTGCCGAAAACTCGGATTTGAATGGAAATCGGAGTATTTCAAATAAGGCTGAAAACCTTTCCCTGCGGCTCTTCTACGAAGACACCGCGTGTTTCACCGACACACCCCACCAAGGCGAGCTACGCACGCCATGGCGGGGCTTACAGAAGTAAATTGGTCTACGACCAATCTCCCTATCATCATTAACTAATTCATATCAACAGGCTATGAGTAAACCCATCTAAGTATATCAAACCACATCTCTACCGAGCTCCAGATGGTATAATGAATCATCCACTCCTCAACGACGGACACCACTGACCAAAACATCCTTCACCACCCACCTGCAGCACAGTCAGTAGTGGAGGCCATGGCATCACTGGAGGCCAGCAGCGGTCGTAGACCGCAAAACCTTTGGAAACCCCGCCATGACGGGCGAAGCTCGGCTTGGTGGGGACAGCAAGACAACCGACAGCACAGGCAGCGGTCGTAGACCGCAAACCTTTGGAAACCCCGCCATGACGGGCGAAGCTCGGCTTCACGGGGACAGCAGCGAACCCATGCGCGGCATCTTCGTAGAAGAGCCGCAGAAACAGTGTTTATCAACAAAAAAACATACCCACATGCACTTTCAAGGACTGATTTTAGGCGCCGCCACATTTCTCATCATAGGCATATTCCATCCGATAGTCATCAAGGCCCACTACCGGTGGGGCACCGGCTGCTGGTGGGTGTTTCTTATACTCGGACTAATATGCACCGGCGCATCGCTGGCCATGGCCGACACAGTGTGGTCGGCACTGCTCGGAGTGACCGGTTTCTCCTCGTTCTGGACCATCAAGGAGATTTTCGAACAGGAACAGCGTGTGGAACGCGGATGGTTTCCGGCCAACCCGCGACGCCGCAAGCGGCAATAACCCTCCCCCTATCCTTATCCTGAGACATAGCGGCTTCATCCAGAGTCGTAAGAAATCGACATAAAAAAGGCAGGCGAACCTCCCGGTCAGCCTGCCGCACTATTTTTTAGTATGAAATATCGCCGGTGTTACCCGGCAATGAGTTTGATCACTGCGGGCGGGTAGCCTCCCAGCCCTCGTTCTGAGCCACGCCGAAACCGGCATTTACCTCATCGACGGGAATCGGAAGCACCAGATCGCCGAGAGTGACATTGTTTATACGCCACTTCACAGTCGGAGCCTGATAGGCTGTCAGACCGGTGGTCACATTCCAGCGGCGCAGATCCCACAGGCGATGACCCTCCTGGAACAGCTCGCGGGCGCGCTCATCGCGGATGAAGCTCATCAGCGCGGCCTCGTCCGAAGGCAGATCGGCCGTCGATGTGATATCGAGATTGCGCTTGGCCACCACCAGCAGAGCCCGGCGGGCGCCGTCGAGATCCTTGCCGGAGGCGCTGCGCAGCTTGGCCTCGGCCTCGATCAGGAACATCTCGGGAGCATTGATCAGATAGTTGGTGGCCTCGGCACAGTTGCCGCTCGCGGGCACGCCGAACTTGCCGCCGCCGAACCAGGGCACTGCGTCGCCGTAGGGCACTATCTGCGAACGCTTCTGGTCAGTCCAGTACCAGATGGCCGTGCGTATGTCATTCTCACCCATCAGTCCTACCAGATAGGGGCTGGGACCATAGCAGTAGGAGGTGAAGAGCGTGCCGCAGGAGTTGGCGCTCCAGTTGGTCTTCTCGTCGAGAGCCAGCGCAAGGAAGCTTTCGGTATTGGTGTTGTTACCGGCATAGAGAGCCTCGTAGGCCTCCGGATCGTAGGTCAGAGTAGAGATGCCCTTGGCTGCGAGAGCGTCGGCAGCTGCCTGTGCGGCACCGTCAAAGTCCTCGAGCATCAGCTTCACGCGCGCCATCAGACCCAGAGTCGAAGCCTTGCCGAAGGCAAAGAGCGAACGGCGGTCGCCCACCTCGTTGAATCCGGCCAGAGCCTTGTCGAGATCCGAGAGGATCTGGGCATAGCAGTCGCCGACAGTCGAACGGCTCACGGTCGTTCCCGGCTCTACGGGAGTATCCACGACTACCACGCCGGGAGTCGACGAATAGTCCTGGCCGTTGACCTTCACCTGATGACCGAACACGTTGGTCATCACGCTCATCGCATAGGCTCTTAGCGCGTGAGCCTCAGCCTTGGCGCGTATGAGGGTAGCCTTGTCCGCCTCGCTTGCCGACGGTATCTGCTCGTCGCAGGCCTGTATGATGCGGGCAGAGTTATCGACCACTTTGTAGCCGTAGGCCCAGATGTAGAGCATCGAATACTCCGTGTCGAGATAGTTGAACTGATACATCGCGTTCTGGTGGCTGTTCGAGCCGTTCCAGTAGGTGATGTCCGACGCTATGTCGGGGGTGACCGTAGCGTAGTTGCCGGCGAAATAATATTGGCTGAAACGGTAGTAGGTGCCGTTGAGAGCCAGCTCCACACGGTTGGCGTTGTCGAGGGCGCCCTCCATGTCGACAGCATCATAGATGTCGGTGTCGAGGAAACTGTCGCCGCACGAAGTCATCGTCATGGCCGCTACAGCTGCCACTCCGAGCGCCTTTGCAAATATATTTTTCATCTTGTTTAGCTTCTTGTTTTGTTAAAGGTTAGAAAGTCACCTGTACGCCGCCGGTGAAGGTGAACACCGCCGGATACTGCCATGCGATCTCGCCCGACGAGTATGTCTCGGGGTTGTAGCCCGTGAAGTCGCTTGCGGTCCAGGTGTGCACGTTGTCGAAGGTGGTGTAGACGCGCAGCTTCTGCACGAAGAACCGGCGAGTCAGTTTGGCAGGCACCGTATAGCCGAAGGTGATATTGCTCAGACGCAGGTAATTGCCGCTCATCAGCCAGCGGGTGGAGTTGGCCATGGTGTTGTAGGGGTCGCCATAGATATACTGCGGGTACTTGCCGCCCGGGTTCTCGGGAGTCCAGGAGTCGGTCACGACCTTCTCGAGCGGTGTGCGCATGTCCATGCCCCAGCCGGTGAACTTGTGACCCGAATCATACACTTTGCCGCCCAGACGGTAGTTGAACTGCATCGACGCGTCGAAGCCATAGGCATTGGCCGAGAAGCCGAATGCGCCGAACACTTTCGGGTCGGCCGAGCCTACATAGCGCTTGCCGGCCTCGAAATAGTTTTCGGTCACCTCGTCACCCTCGGTACCCTTGTAGTAGAGCGCCTTGCCGTTTTCGGGATTTACGCCCGCATACTCAGGCATGTAGAACTGACGGTAGGGACGTCCCTCTTCGATGATCGTATAGGTGCTTTCCACCGATCCGTCGGCGAGCTTGATCACCTCGTTGCGGTTCCATGTGATGTTGGCAAACACGTTTACGGCCACGTCGTTGGTGTAGAATGCCGTGCCATTGACACCGAATTCTATGCCGCGGTTGCGGATCTTGCCGATGTTCTTGTACCACGAACCGAGACCTGTAGTGTAGGAAAGTGGCACGGAATAGAGTGCGTCGGATGTGTCTTCGTTATAGAAGTCAAACGTGAAGTGGACGCGGTTGAGGAGCGACAGATCGAAGCCGACGTCAAACTTGCGCGATGTTTCCCACGACAGATCGGGATTTGCCACCTGCGAGGGCACCATGCCGGGCTTGCCGGCGTAGTTGAAGCCGAGACGATAGAATCCGCGGGCGGCGTATACCGAGCCGAGGCTCTGGTTGCCGACCGTACCGTAGCTTGCACGCAGTGCGGCGTTGGTCAGCAGACGGTTGCCCTTGAGCCACTCCTCCTGGGTCAGACGCCACTTGCCGCCGACCGACCAGAAGTTGCCCCAGCGCTTGTCGTTGCCGAATATCGAGCTGCCGTCGCGGCGGAACGATGCCGAGAGATAGTAGCGGTTGTCATAGCTGTAGTGGAAGTCGCCGAAGTAGGAGGCCAGACGGCTCTGCTCCTTGTAGTAGGAGCTGTCGCCCCACGATCCGGCGGTGCTCAGATCACGCATTCCGTCGCCGGCGAAGGGGAAGTCCTGGCCGGAATAGAACTCCTGCCAATAGGTGCGGCGCATCATCTCCTGACCGAGAAGCAGGTTGATCACATGCTTGTCGCCGAAGGTGTAGTCCCAACCGAGGGTATTGGTCCATGTAAGGGTCGTGGTGTTGGCGTTATACTGCTGGCCGAGGCCGTTGTAGTCCTGACCCTGCGGATTGGTGATGGCGCTCCAGTAGTTGTACTGGCGCTGACCCATGATGTTGACGCCGAAGTTGGTCTTGGCCCAGATGCCCTTGCCGAAGTCGACACGCAGCCAGGGATTGGCATTGATGGTCTGGTTGTTGATCTGATTGAGATCGCCCACCTTCGGATCCATCACTGCGAGAGGGTTGTAGGGCACGGGATTCCACTCCCACCGGCCGTCAACCTCCACGCGTATGGGATCGAACGGAGTCATGGAGCTGATGGCGCCGGTCATAGGAGCCGACATGCTGCCGTTGGTCGACTGCGAGGTCGACTGGTTGTCGGTGTAGCTGTACTGCGAGTTGAGTCCTACGGTGAGGAACTTGTACTTCGAGTCGAGGTTTACGCGTCCGGAGTAGCGGGTGTTGCTCGATCCGACGATCAGACCGTCGGTGCTATTGTAGCCGAGGCTCACATAGTAGTTGGTCTGGCCGACAGTGCCGTTGAACGCCAGATTGTAGTCCTGATAGTAAGGCTTGCGGGTGATGGCCTTTACCCAGTCGGTCGAGGTCTTGCCGTCCCAGCCGAAATACGTGTCGGTGAGATATTCGCGGGCTTCCTGCACATTGTCGAAATCGCCCGACGCCACGACGCCGCCACTTATGAGGTTCATCATCTGCTCCGAGTTGGCAAACTTCATGTTGTTGTTGGCAATCGACGAGAAGCCCTGACGGGTCTCGAAAGTGACACTCAGACGGGCCTGTCCGCCCTTCTTGGTGGTGATCACCACCACGCCGTTGGCCGCGCGCGATCCGTAGATGGCGGTGGCTGCGGCATCCTTGAGCACTGTCACGCTCTCGATGTCGGCAGGGTTGTAGGCCGCCATCGGGTCGAAATAGTTGTTGGAGTCATAAAGGTCGTCGTAGTCGGAGTTGACAGGCACGCCGTCGATCACGTAGAGAGGCTGCGAGGAGCTGCTGAGCGAGCCCATGCCGCGCACGTAGACCGAGCCCCACTGGCCGGGAGCCGAAGTGGAGTTGTTATACTGGAAGCCTGTCACGGTGCCTTCGAGCGACTTCACGAAGTTGGCGTCGCTCTTGCGGTCGACAACATCGCCGTCCACCACCGATGCAGCGCCGGTGAAGGCCGCCTTGCGGGTAGAGCCGTAGCCGGTCACGACCACTTCGTCGAGCATCTGCTCGTCGTTCTCCATCACGATTCGCACTTCAGGCTTCACGGCCACTTCGACCGGAAACATGCCCACGTAAGACACCGTCAGGCGCTTCACGTCGGCGGGCACCGTCAGACGGAAGTTGCCGTCGATATCGGTCTGTGTGCCGATCGAGGTGCCTTTGGCCTTGACTGTGGCTCCCACCACCGGCTCATCGTCGGCAGTGACTACCACGCCACGCACACTGACCGTCTGGGCCGATGCGCCGATAGCTATGGCTGCCACCATCATAAGTAATAAAAACAGCTTTTTCATACTTAAGAAAATGTGTAAATAAATAATATTGATTTATGTGTAATGACTTCAGGATCGCGCCGACTTCACATCGGAGCCTTCTATCAAAATCCTCGCAAAGATATATAGTATTATTTAATCTTAATTAACTTACCCCCCCCGTTTAACTTTATTTCACGTTTTTAACTATTTTGCCGACCTCATCGTCGGAATATCACATGCCGCACAACCTTGTCACATCGATCCGTTGCAGTGACTGAAAACAAGACGCCGCACCGGAAATCTATCCGGCACGGCGCCATTTAATTTACGACATGGGCAACTGTCAGAGCGGCCCGGACAACCGATGCCGCCGCGACACTCCCCTATGGATTTACCAGATGGTCACTCGCTCCTCTGCGGGACGATACATCGGCTGACCCTCAGTGATAGAGAACGCCTCGAAGAACGGCCCGATATTGCGGAGGGTGACATTCACGCGGTTCTTGCCGAGCGAATGCACGTCGCCCTGCGTGAGCGAACGCATCTCGGCCTCGCGGATGTTCTGTGCCCAGAGGTTGGCATAGTTGAGATAGAACACCTGGGCGGGCGTAAAGCCGTCGATCCTGGCGGTAGCCACATCCACTCCCTTCTGCTTCTGCGAGTTGAGGAAGGCTGTCATGGCCACGCGCAGACCGCCCTGGTCGGCGATGTTCTCACCGAGCGTATAGGCACCGTTGGCGTTAAGGCCGGGGAGCACCTCCACGGCGTCGAACTGCTTGACGAGCTTGTCGGTGAGCGCCTTAAATGCCTCGGCATCCTGAGGCTCCCACCAGTCGGTCATATTGCCTTTAGCGTCGAAGTGACGGCCCTGGTCGTCGAAGCCGTGGGTCATCTCGTGGCCGATCACCACGCCGATGCCGCCATAGTTCTCGGCATCGGACGAAGCCGGGTCGAAGAACGGTGCCTGCAGTATGGCTGCCGGGAACACAATCTCGTTGGCCAGCGGATTGTAGTAGGCGTTGACCGTCTGCGGAGTCATGCCCCACTCGGTGCGGTCAACCGGCTTGCCCCACTTCGAGAGCATGTCGCGGGTGTGCCACATGCTTACCTCGTGCATGTTGTCATAATAGCTCTTCTCCGGATCGATCTCCATGGAGCTGTAGTCTTTCCACTTGTCGGGATAACCGATCTTGACGGTGAAAGCGGCGAGCTTCTCGCGGGCGCGGGCCTTGGTGGCATCGCTCATCCATGTCAGCGAGTCGATGTGCTGGCCAAGGGCCGTGCGCAGGTTCTCCACAAGGCCGAGCATATACTGCTTCGACGACTCGGGAAAATACTTCTCTACATAGAGCTGACCTACGGCCTCGCCCATGGCGCCCTCGGTGGCGCTCAAGGCGCGTTTCCAGCGCGGACGCTGCTCCTGCGCTCCGCTGAGCACCTTGTAGAACTCAAACGAAGCGTCGGCAAACGCGTCGGAGAGATAGCCCGACGCACCCGAAACATATTTCCACAGATAATAGTCCTTGATCTGACGGTCGGTGAGCGTCGACATCAGAGCGTTGGCGCGCGCCATGCTCTTGGGGTCGGTCACGATAATGGTGTCGATCGGCGTGGCTATGTCCATGGTCTCGACAAAGAAGCGGTCCCAGGGCACTGCGGGATAGTCCTTCTTGAGCGACTCGAAGGAGCGGGGATTGTACATCGCCTGGATGTCGCGGCTCTCCTCGCGGGTCTTGGCGTCGCGGGCCATGGCCGTTTCGATCTCCATGACGGTGTTCATGATCCGGGCGGCGGTGTCGGCGCTGAAGCCGGCATTGGTCAGCTGGCTGCTGATAAGCTTCCTGTAGGCCTCGCGCACCTCGGTGTTGCGGGGATCATTCTCAAGATAGTAGTCGCGGTCGTTCAGACCCATCGAGCCGCCGGAGAGATACATGGCGTATTCGTCGGAGTTGACCATGTTCTCCATCGGGCCGGCGCCCATGAAGGGCGATCCGTACTCCTTCTGGAACCAGAGGAACAGGTCGGCCATACCCTCGTGGGGAGTGTTCTCGATCTTGTCGAGACCGGCGCGTATCGGAGCGGCGCCCTCGGCATTGCGGCGGGCGGAGTCCATGGCCTGGTTGTAGATGGTCGACACCTTGAAGGCAACGGTGCCCGGCTCGGGATTGGTGGCGGCCAGGCCGGTGATGATATCCTTCACACGCGCCTCCGAAGAGTCGTTGAGCACATTGAACTGGCCGTAGCGTGAATATTCGGCGGTAAGCGGATGAGCCTCCTGCCAGCGCTGGGTGACATGTTCGTAGAAGTCGGTGCCCGCCGGAATCGAGTCATTGATCAGATTCGCGTCGAGGCTTTTCAGATGCTCGCTTTTGGAGCAGCCTCCGAGAGCGAGCGCAGTGACAGCAGTCAAAGCGATAACGGTTTTTGGTTTAAGCATATCAAATGGTTAATTATAGGCTAAATAAATGGTGCAGGAACCGAAGGTCAGCGGCAGATGGCTCGCCGACTTCCACCCGCTCGCCTCAAGCAGCGCGCACATTTCGCGTCCCTGCGGCACAGCCGCGATGCTCTGCGGCAGATAGCTGTAGGCGTTGGAATCGCGGCTGACAAGACGCCCCAGAGCGGGCACTATGCCGCGGGTGTAAAGGCGGTAGAGCGGACCGGTGACCGGTCCGCGGGGAGTCGACAGCTCGATCACGCAAAGCATGCCCCCCGGACGCGTCACCCGCGCCATCTCGCGCATTCCCGCCGAAAGATCGGCGAAATTGCGCACTCCGAAGGCGGCTGTCACAGCGTCGAACGTGGCGTCGGCAAACGGCAGCGCCAGACAGTCGGCCGCCATAAGGCTTATCCTGTCCGACATGCCGGCACGCGCCACCTTCTCGCGGCCTATGCCGATCATTCCCTCCGAGAGGTCGACTCCGGTTATCTCCGCGCCGTCGATCCTCCGGGCCATCTGCAGAGCCAGATCACCCGTGCCGGTGGCCACATCGAGTATCCTCGTGCCGCCGTGGCGCGCCACCAGACCGACGGCCTTGCGACGCCACAGCCGGTCGATGCCGAGCGTCATGGCACGGTTCATAAAATCGTAGGAGGGCGCGATGCGGTCAAACATGCGCCTCACCTGCGAAGCCTTGTCGTCGGGCGACGACGCGTCGGGCTTCACATTCTCACATTCGGCTCCCATCCTGTCGTCAGACACCGGAGCCTCAGCGGTCGAGATTGTTCATACAGTCGAGCACGTTCACCTCTATGCGGCGCTCCAGATCGGCCTCTCCGGCCTTGACGAACGGGCGTCCGGTCACATGCTCGTATAGCTCTATATAGCGGGCGCTGACGCTCTCGCAGAACTCATCGGTCATATCGGGCACCTGCTGGCCCTCCTTGCCCATGAAGCCGCGGTCGATCAGCCACTGGCGCACAAACTCCTTAGAGAGCTGACGCTGGGGCTCACCCTTGGCCAGACGCTCCTCGTAGCCCTCGGCATAGAAATAGCGCGAAGAGTCGGGAGTATGGATCTCGTCGATGAGTATCACCTCGTCGCCGAGCTTGCCGAACTCATATTTCGTGTCGACGAGTATCAGCCCCTTCTCGGCGGCCATCTGGGTGCCGCGCTCGAACAGACGGCGCGTATAGCGCTCCATCACCTCGTAGTCCTTCTCGCTCACGAGCCCCTGCGCTATGATCTCTTCGCGCGAGATATTCTCGTCGTGTCCGGCGTCGGCCTTGGTGGTGGGGGTGATTATAGGCTCGGGGAAACGCTCGTTCTCCTTCATGCCGTCGGGAAGCTTCACGCCGCACAGCTCGCGGCATCCGGCCGCATATTCGCGCCATGCGCTGCCCGTCAGATAGCCGCGTATGATCATCTCCACGCGGAAGCCCTCGCAGCGCTTGCCCACGGCCACCATCGGATCAGGCACGGCCAGCAGCCAGTTGGGACATATATCCGACGTAGCCTCAAGAAAGTAGGCTGCGATCTGATTGAGTACCTGTCCCTTGTAGGGAATACCCTTGGGCAGTATCACATCGAATGCCGAGATGCGGTCGGTGGCTATCATGACCAGAAGGTCGTCGGAAAGCGAATACACGTCGCGTACTTTTCCGTGGTACACTCCCGTCTGTCCGGGAAAGTGGAAATCTGTAGTGTTAAGAGTGGTGGCCATATTGGTTGGTTTATATCGGCAGACGGCAACGCACTGGCTCAGACCCGGCGCCTCGAAGCGCACTCATGCCCTGCCGGCTGCATTATTGTACAATATGTTGCGAAATTAAACATTTTTTCCATTTCTGGCAAATTTGCTTTCGCTACCGCTTGCCGCTTACGCGCCCCCGGCGTCAATCCCCGTCGCATACCTGGCATACTTATAGTGCGCCGAAAACGGACGTGTGATAAAACAGACAGGCTCCGCCGCAGTGGCGGAGCCTGTCGCATATTGCAGGGTTATTGATAATCAATAGCCGGGGTTCTGCTCGAGCAGCGGGTCAGCACCGAGAGTGTTGTTGTCAATCGGCCAGAGGAGCTTGTGAGCTTCCTGGGTTGTAAGAACAGGCACCGAGGTCACTACAGCCGAGCCATCGTTTTCCACCATCCATGCGTTGTCCACCGGATTCAGGCCATAACCTATGCAGCCCTGCGGCTGGAACACGAGGTGATCGGTCTGTGCACCGTCCTTGACCAGAGTCAGACGGCGAAGATCCCACCAGCGGTGACCTTCCATGTAGAACTCCTTGTCATACTCCTTAAGTAGAGCGACTTCATTATCAGCAAACGTAGAGGGGATGAAGCCATGAACGGCAGCATCGTATTTCGCACCGTAAGCGCGCTTGCGAACGATGTCGATATTGGTCTTCAGACCGTTTTTGTCGTCAAGATAGTTGCAGCACTCTGCAAGTTTCAGGTGAGCGTCGGCCAGACGGTAGATAGGCACATCCACCTTAAACCGGTAGTAGTTGGAACCGGCGATGATCGACGGGCGGAACTTGATGACGAAGCATCCTGCGAGTTTATAGTCGTGCGGATTAAAGTTATTCAGCATCAAGGTTTTGGTTCCACGATCAGCATCTGTAAGATGGTACTGGGGATAGAAAGCATCACCACGGCTGTCGGCTTCATCGAAGTGATAGTAAAACGCATTCTTATACAGATAACGCATTACGCCGAAGTTGGCCTTGTCCCACACCTTGCTTGTACGCTGCGTCAGCTTGCCATCCTTCTCCTCGCACCAGCGACCGAAACGGTAGGCCTTACCGCTGATCTTGCCCCAGCCGTCGTCGTCCATGGTCGACCAGTAGTTGTTACCGGCCGCACCGGTAGTACGTGCCCACAGGAAGTTGGTTTCAGGCGAAGTATAGTAAACGCCGTCCTCTTCCGACGAGTAGCAGACAGAGAAGATCGCCTCCTTATTGTGCGACGAAGTCCAGATGCTGTAGAAATCCGACTGAAGAGCGAATCCATAATTACCGATTACATTTTCGAAGTATCCCTTGGCGGTCTGAATGTCGGATGTTCCACCGGCGGCATGGTCGCCTGTAGCCACCTTGGCGCTCCAGAGATAAACCTCGCCTGCAAGCATTTCAGATGCAGCTTTGCTCCAGTAATAGTCCTTTTTATTGGATTTGAACACATAGTTTGACTCATTGAAGAGCTCAATCGACTTCTTCACGTCATCCTTGATGAAGTTGAGAGTTTCCTCGGCTGTAGCACGCGCCATGTAAAGCTTCTCGGGATCATATTCGCCCAGAAGCACGTCGGGCACAGTGCGCAGAGGCACACCGCCATACATCTTGTACATCTGGAAGTAGCAGTAGGCACGCTGACCATAAGCCATAGCCATGAGTCCCTTGCGGGTATCTTCATCAAGAATCTCCACGCCCTCGTTCTCACAGCGATAGAGCACTTCGTTGTAGTTGGCGATCATACCGTGCCATCCGCCGAAATTGGAGAACTGGGGATGCGACACATCGACCACCTGCTGGATAACGTCGGCATCGGCTGTACCCGAACCGTCGATAGTCGACAGCGTGAAGATACCCGAGCGAAGTTCACCGGCAGAGAACATTACCTGATAGGTAAAACCACGGAACTGATTGGCAAGCGCTATCTGGTTGCCTTCGAACTCTGTCTTCGTTTTCCAGAAAGTCTCAGGCACATACCAGTCCTGGGGCTTCATATCCAACTCGTTAGCGCACGACATGTACACCATACCCGTGCCGGCAACGATGGATCCGAGAAGTATTTTGCTGATTATATTTTTCATTGTTTTGATTCTGTTGATGGTTTAGAAAGATACGTTCACGCCGAACACAACGGTGCGGGGAAGGTTGTACGTACCGCCGTTACCTGCAGTATTACCGTCCCAGTAAGTGGTGTTGTCAGGCAGAGGTATTGTGCAGCTCTTGAGATAACCGAGGTTCTGTCCGGTAACGCTCAGAGTCAGGCCCTGGCTGGCGAACTTCTTGCAGATGCTTGCGGGAAGCTGGTAACTGAGCGAGAGCTCGCGGCAAGCGAGATAAGCGCCGTTCTGACACATCATCTCGTTGGGACGGATATAGTTGTCGGTACCATACTGCGCAGCCCATGCCACACGGGGATACTTGGCGTTGGGGTTGTCGACAGTCCATGTATCGCGGATCTCCTTGGGGAACGCCATTGCTCCCTGTCCTTCACCGAGCCAGAATGCCATATTCGAGTCATATACCTGGAATCCCCAGCCCATATCGAAACGGGCGTAGAGGCTCAGACCCTTCCACGACAGTGTGGTGTTGAAACCACCGCTCCAGCGAGCGTCGCGGTGACCGATGACCTTACGGTCCTTTGACTCGATCTTGTTGTCGCCGTTGCGGTCCTCATAGATAAGGTCGCCGGGCATCAGACGAACCATATTGGAAGCCAAGTAACCAAGAGCTACCAGACGCTGACGGCCCGATTCGTTGGCGTAAACCACAGCACCGTTAGAGGGAGCTATGTCGATATAGTCGCCGAGGGCGTCGATGTCGGCCTGAGTGCGAGCCATCTTCACTACACCGTAGCCCACCTGCTTGTAGGGATTCTGACCCTCCTGATAGCCGCCGATCCATGTGGTTTCCTCACCGTTGCCGGTCCACACTTCCACGCCACCCTGACGGTTGTTGGCCAGGCCGTTCTCGGGAAGTTTCACGATTTTGTTGTCATTGAGAGTGAGGTTGGCACCGAGAGTCCACTGGAAGTCCTTCAGGCGGAGAAGAGTGGCGTTAACGTCGATCTCAAGACCCTGATTGCGATACTTACCGTTGTTGTATGTAACGGAAGAGAAGCCGGTTGTCGGAGGAAGCGACAAAGGAGCATACTTGTCAGAGGTCGTGCGGTTGTAGTACACAAGCGAGAGGTTGAAGCGGTTCTGGAGGAAACCTAAGTCAAGACCCACCTCACCTGTTGTCGCAGTTTCCCAGCTCAGGTTGGGATTGGGAAGTGCAGAGATGCGGTAACCTTTTTCACCATCATACTGGTAGGCGCCATATGAACCACGGAGAGTGTAATAGCCGAGGCGATCACGGTTGATGATAGCGTTGCTGCCATACGATCCGCGCAATTTGGCATAATTGACAAAACCCAGTCCGGGAGTGTTTTTCCAGAAGTCCTCCGACGAAACAACCCAGCCGGCGCTCACACCGGGGAAGAAGCCCCAACGCTTGTTGAGCAGACGAGAGTATCCGTCCTCACGGAATGTGAAAGCAAGCAGATATTTGCCCATATAGTCATAGCCCACACGTCCGAAGTACGACATCAGAGCCTCTTCAGCGTGATTTGACGACATGTCGCGACTCTCCTGAGTCGTATTGCCAAGCACAGGGAAGGGAG
Source organism: Paramuribaculum intestinale (assembly GCF_030759015.1). Classification (GTDB taxonomy): domain Bacteria; phylum Bacteroidota; class Bacteroidia; order Bacteroidales; family Muribaculaceae; genus Paramuribaculum; species Paramuribaculum intestinale. The sequence continues at coordinate 2,471,421 of NZ_CP098825.1, forward strand.
CCGGGCCGTCATAACCGCTGGCGCTGAAATCAAGATATTTGCGCTTGTAGAACTCCATACCGGCCATCGCCTCTACATTATGCTTTTCAGCAAAGGTGCGGTTGAAGTTGGCAACGAGATTGTAGGTCTGGTCGAAGTAGCGAAGGAAGGAAGCACTGGTGCTGTAGTTGCTTGATACGCCGACAGAACCCTCAGGATTGTCTGCACCAGTGTTATTTGTCACATAGGCATGGTTCAGAGCCTGTGTATACTGTTCGTTGTAGTACCATGCCATGGTGCCCTTAAGTGTCAGGCCGTCGATGATCTTGGCAGTGAGGCTCTGGGTCATAGAGAACTTGTCGCTCTGGTAGTCGCGGTCAAATTTGCCCTTGTTGACATTGACGTTCATAGTCGGGTTGCCGGTACCGAACAGTTCATTACCCTCCTCGTCGCGGTAGCGAACGAACTTGTAGCCGAAGCCACGGTTCATGAAGTATACTGTGCTGAGCTGCGGATTGTCATTGAGCCAGTTGGCGCGGGTGTAGTTGAACACCGAATTTGCGGTCAGCCAATCGTTGAGCTTGTAGCTTCCGGTAAACGCGAAGTTATAGCGCTTGTAGTAGGTCGTCTTTACAACACCCTGCGCGTCGTAATATCCGAGAGAAGCATAATAGCTACCCTTATCGTTACCGCCAGAGAAGCTTACATTGTAATCCTGGGTAACAGTCGGTTTGCGCAGGTTGATGTCAAGTATATCCTGGTTCCAGTAAAGGATGGTGTTGTCGCTGACTGGGTCAAGCATCTCCTTCCATCCGCCGAGGCCGAGCAGATATTCGGTCTGCTCGTTCTTCTGAAGGATATTGTAGTTCATGTTGTTTGACCATTCCTGACGACCGATACCGCCGGGCTGGTTGTTGCTGAACAGCATGGAATTCCACGAACCGGCATAGTTGCCTCCGGGGAGCATCCACTCGGTGTTGGTACATGCTGTGCGGTAGTAGTAGAGGTAATCCTCATCTGTACAAGCCTCATAGCCGTTGTTGTAGTAACCGAGACCCACCTTGGCGCTCAATGTCACACGACCTGTGCCGCTCTTGCCGGCCTTGGTAGTGATAAGGATAACACCGTTGCCTGCACGTGCACCGTAGAGAGCCGTAGCGCCGGCATCCTTAAGAATTTCCATTGACTCGATATCATTGGGATTGATATCGCTCATGCTGTCGCGGATATTGCCGTCGACTATCACGAGAGGAGCGTTAGAACCACCGTCGTAGTTCGTACCGCCACGCACTGTGATCGAGGGAGTAGCCGCGGGATCACCGCTGGTCACAGCCACCTTCACACCCGAAATAGCTCCCACAAGAGCCTGAGCCGGGTTGGCGTTGGTGCCGACTGTAAGAGTCTTTTCGCTCACCTTGGCGATAGAGTTGGTCACTTTGGCGCGCTTCTGCGATACGCCATAACCCATTACGACCACCTCATCAAGGACATTGGAATCCTCCTTCATGACGATATTCAGAGGAGCACCGTCCCACACTATGGTAACAGGATTATAACCTATATAGTTGGCCACAATCTTCTGGCCGGGCTTAACGCCTGAAAGTGTAAATTCGCCGTCGATGTTGGCGGAAGCTGCTATAGTGGTTCCTTCAACGCGGACTGTTGCACCAACCAGAGGTTCGCCGGTTTCGTCGACAATCGTACCGGTGCATTTACCGTTGGCCTGCTGAGCCTGAGGCAGCGCGCTTTCGCTGGGTGAGGCTACTGCAGCCATGGGAGCGCATACCGCCATAGCAAAAGCCACACACCAATTTTTTAAGCTGGTATTATTCATTTTGCACTGTGTTTTTGATTATTGTTTATGCAGCCGGAGCAGCCGGTACTGTGTAAGTGACGTCAGCATAGTCGCTGTAGCTGTAGTCGCAATTGCCGTTGCCGCGAGTACGGAAGGAGAAGATATACTTGCGTCCGGGGATCAGGCCGTCGGCCACAGTCGATGTCACATTGAGCTTGTCGGTCGAGAATGAGCCGACATTGGATGTGGTTTCTTTGCCATCTTTAACAGTGACAAGCTTCACCACCAGCTCGTATCCGCCAGCGCTGGTCACAGCCTGTTCAGGCCATGTGAGAGTCACCTTGGCACGGATCACCTTGCCCCACGATCCATCCGAGGTCACACCTTCGGTTTTATAGAAAGTGGCGTTAGATGCCGTAACAGAAATCAGAGGAGCAGTGGCAAACTGACGATAATAGAAATCGCCATCAGTCAGACCACTTTTTTCGCCAGCGAGGCTACGCACAGCCACCGTATATACAGTAGCAGGCTGCAGACCACCATAAGTAGCCTTGTATGTGCGGTTGTCATAATCATTGGAAGTCACTTCCTGACCAAGATTCTCACGCGAACCCTGATAAAGCACCACCTGATAGCCCGCACAATTTTCGTTGGGCACAGTCGACCAATAGATCGAAACTGAATTCGATGTCACACGACAAGAGTTGACAGGCACCTGACCCATCTGGACAGGTCCGTCATCACTGCAGCTGACAAACGAGAACGATGTCGCCAGAATTACTCCCAGCACCATCATTGCTTTTCTAAGCTTGTTCATAAACTGATTGGTTAGTTAATAGGAAATTAAGGTAATATTTTGAGAATTATATGTTGAATTCATGGCAAGGCTGTCGTCGGTTTGGTTAAATACCTCATACATCCATACACAAACTTGTGCAAATTTAAGATAAAAGAATCTACCCCCCCCCATAAAATCTATAAATAATGTTAACAACTGCAATTTTAACAAAAACATGACGGATTCACGCCTCACAAATATAATGCTTTTTTGTTAACAAACAACAATCGAATTCACAAAGCAATGACACCTCACAACCCATGGCATAAACCACTGTTTGCCGCCATACTGGCAATATGCGCCGCTGCCGCGCTTCCGTCAAACGCCGACGACAACGCCATAAGACAGAGAGCCGAGCGACACTACAGCGCCGGCGAATGGGTCAACGCGGCGGCGATGTACGGCCTGCTGATTGACGCCCGCCCGCAGAACACCGGATTCTATGCCCGGGCCATAACCTCCGCGGCTATGCGCGACAGCATCCAGCCGAGGATCGAGGCCGAACAGATGATGCTGCTCCGCCGTGCCCTCGCCGCGCGGGTATCCGTCGACTCACTCATAGCTGCGGTGGGACGCGAAAGCATCACTCTCGGACACGCGCAGATCTACGAACGGTTTCTCACCGCCGCGGCAGCCTGCGAGCCATGGATGTCGCGTATCGTCGACGCCGCGCTGCTCCGTTACTATATATTGCGCCGCAATCCCGTGGCTACAGAAAAATACGCACGCGCTATGCTCACCGGACAACCCGACAACAGCATGTGGCTCTCGGCACTGGCCGACGGCCAACTTGGCGAAGGCGATCTGCGCGGAGCCGCACACACCTGGATGGAGATAGCCGCCGACACCACAGCCGCGCCGACACCCCCCGGACGCACTTCACCACAATGGCAAGCCATGGTGGAGGCCGCGCTGACACTCCGCGCCATCGGACTCACCGACAGCGCGGCCACAATCATGCACCGCGCCTACGACCTCCACCCCACTCCCTACCTGAAGCGCTTGACCGAAGGCGCAGAGTGAGAGGAGGAGAGATCTGTAACAACCATAATAGCCACTATAATCATGAAAAACAGGAGCATACACCAGCCCTTTTGATAATTCTGATCCTATCCGATAATTCTGACTCTATCCGGTCATTTAATTTTTTTCACCTATCTTTGTTGCAAACCGCCACCCCGGTGCGTATCTCTATCGGAATATGGATTCACGACAGCTCACATCCACATTTATGGCCATGCGGCAGCGGCTGCTCGCCATCGCCCGACAGCTGCTCGGCAACGACGATGACGCCGTCGACGCCCTGCAGGATGCCTTCGTAGGCCTGTGGACACGCGCCGACAGCCTCAGCGATGAACGCCACGCACGCGGAGCGACGGTAATATCAGTGCGCAATGCAAGCATCGACCTGCTGCGGCGCCGGGTCGTCAGACGCGGAGATGAAACCGGCGTCATCCCCGAACCGGCCGATGACACAGCGGATTGCTACGGCGAAAGCCATGCCGAACGATTGTTTGGCGAAGTCAGCCGGCTGATGGATGCCCACCTGAGCGAGCGCGACAGAGAGATACTGCGTCTGCGCGACGCCGGCGAGTGGCCGATGGAGGAGATAGCCGCGCGGTTCGGCCTCACCGAGGCACACGTGCGCACCATCGTCAGCCGCGCCCGACGCACCATCAGAGACCGCTACCTCGAGCTTCAACGGATCCACACCGACAACCACAAACACAACCCGCAAACGCTATGACGGATCAAGACACGCACACCACCATCGACCGGCTGACCGAACGATATTTCGCCGGGCTCACCTCACTCGAAGAGGAGCGGACACTGCGATGCCTGCTCGCCCGAGACGGAAGCATCGAGCACAGCCCCCAACGCGCCACCATGGCCTACACCGCCATGATGCGGCGCCAGAGCAGCCGACCGCACACCGCTCTGCGCCGGGCCATGAGCATAGCCGCCGCAACAGCCACAGCCGTCGGACTGACATACGCAGCACTGACATTCGGCGCGGCCGACAGCGAGTGCTACGCCATGATCGACAACCGCATGATCGACGACCGGGCCGCCGTGACAGCCATGGTGGAGGCCACACTCGGAGAGGTGGCGGCCGCACGCGACGACATGCAGGCCTCCGTGGCCAGCCAGTTGAACGAAATAAACCTGCAGCTATGAAACCAAGACTGATATTGCTGGCCGTATTCATGGCCATAGCCTTCATGGCTTTGGGAGCCGACCGAACGAAGTCGGCCGCGATGATCGAACGCCATTCGTCGGCACCGGGAGCCGAAGTGACCGTCATCAAAGGTGGCGACCTGAGCCGCTACGGACTCAGCGAATACCACTCGCTGACACTCCCCTCGGCCACAGCCGCCACAGCCGACGAAATCGCCGCCGCCGTCAGCGCCGACATTGCTTCGGCCACCGACCGCGAGGTCAGCTACCATAACGGACGCATTAAATACGCCTTCCTGACCATGCCGACGGCCGACGACGGACTCAACCGCTATGTAATCTATGTATGCAACCCCGCGAAGAGTGGCCGGCGCAGGGTGGTGCTGATCGACATAAAGGGCAAGGCCACCGCCCGACAGTTACAGAACCTGATCAAAATCACATCAAAATGATACGCTTCACCATAACAATCCTGACCCTCGCGGCCGCGTCCGTCACAGCCACAGCCTCCACTGCCCCCGACACTCTGAAAACGGTAGAGAATCCGACCGAAGTGACAATCGTCACCGGCGGCAGCCGGTCACTGTCGCTGACGGTGAAGAGCGACAGCTCGCGATACGACTTCCTCGCCGAAAATACTCCCGAAAAGAGCGAACCGACGATCGACATCAGCTTTCCGTTCATCGACAACGTCAGGAAACAGCACACTAAAGGACGGCGGACAAAATGGCGCTCGTTTGCCATGCGCGGGATATACGCAGGCGCATCAATGCCCTCCGACGCCGTCCCCGGACTGCGCACCGGATGGGAGCTCGGCATCAGCCAGCTGAGCGGAGTGGAGCTCCTCAGCCCCTCGCGCCGCACATCGCTCACAGCCGGAGTGGGATACTTTTACCGACGCCAGAAAGTCGGCAACGGCAGTCACCTCTCCGACAACGGACATGGACGGATCGCCATAACGCCCGCCCCCGAAGGCACTCACTCCCACAGCTCATCCATAAGCAGCTTCGGCCTGCAACTGCCGGTAATGCTCAAGCAGCAGCTTATCGGCCCAACAGGCATGGCGGTCGGAGTAGTGGGCTTATGGAACACCTACACCACAGCCTCCACCAAGTGGACCGACGCCGACGGCACCACATGCAAGCGCAAGATGAAAGGGCTTCACCAGAGAGCATTCACCGTCGACGCCCTGCTCATATTCAACTTCGGCAGCGAGATCGGATGGTATGCCCGCTACTCTCCAATGCATCTATTCCACCGCTCCACCGGCCCTGAATACTCGCTGTGGTCGACCGGAGTCAACATCGGCTTCTGACCCCCGGCGACAGCCATGCCACTATCTCACATAAGCAACTCGCAGCAAACCACAACACCACACGACAATGAAACGACTGATCATATCACTGGCAGCAGCCATCACAGCCATAGCCGGAATGTCGGCCTCGACCATAGCGCCCGACTCCATCATACAGATCGACAACGCCCGCCGGGTGACCGTCACCGACATCGACGGCACCGTGGCCATAAGCGTCGAATGCCCCGACACCACCCTGACATTCACTCATGCAGCTGCCCGGAGCCACAGTGTGCGCTCCGGCTCCGGACTATTCAGCAACCTCATCAACCGGCAAAGCCGACACTCCGGCAAAGGCTCCGAATGGATATTCGGCTCCGTATCACTGGGCATCACAGGCGCTCCCGGCGCACAGATCGACATCGAGCCGGCCAAATCTTTTGAAATATCGATGCTCTCATTTCCCGGCATCAGATACTACGACGGCTACGGAGCCTTCAGCATCGGCCTCGGCTACACATGGCGCAACTACCGCTCCACCACCGGCCACCGCTTCGTCAAGACAGGCGAAAACTCCATAGGCATAGATCGATTTCCCGAAAGCGTCAGGCCGCGTATGAGCCGCCTGCACACTTTCTCGCTGCAGCTTCCGATGATCTATGAGCACACGTTTCCCTGCCACGTCTACAACACCCGCTTTATGATCGGAGCCGGAATAATCCCCGCCTACAACGCCTACGGCAGCATCAAGACCACATGGACCGATGCCGACGGCCACCGCGGCAAGGATTTCCACCGGGGAGTGGGTATGCGCAAATTTTCGGTCGACTTCATGGCCATGATGCGCGTCAGCTCCGGACTGGGCGTATTTTTCAGATACTCGCCCTGCGACGTTCTCCAGGGATCGTCGCCGCGCTTCAAATCGTGGACAGCCGGAGCCGCACTCCTGCTCTGACAGCCGCCGGCAAGCTCCCCGGCAAGACATCACAATCCCATTATAAAAAGCGATATTACGGTAATGTCGCTTTTTTATCGTAAATTTGCAGCGCAATACTACAGAACACCGATAGATTAACTGATCGAGATGACACAGCAGCGTAAAGTAAGGGTGCGTTTCGCCCCGTCGCCCACCGGCCCCCTCCACATCGGAGGCGTGCGCACGGCTCTCTACAACTATCTCTTCGCCCGCCAGACCGGCGGAGACATGATACTCCGTATCGAAGACACCGACTCCCAGCGGTTTGTCCCCGGAGCCGAAGACTACATCAACGAAGCCCTCGCATGGCTCGGCATCAAGATCGACGAAGGCGTAAGGGAAGGCGGATCGTTCGGCCCCTACAAACAGAGCGAGCGCCGCGACATCTACCGCGAGCACACACGCCGTCTGCTCGACGCCGGCAAGGCCTACATAGCTTTCGACACACCCGCCGAGCTTGAGGCGGCCCGACAGGCCACCCCCAACTTCCAGTACGACGCATCGACCCGCATGAGAATGCGCAACTCCCTGACCATCCCGGCCGACGAGGTGGAGCGCATGATAGCCGACGGCACACCCTACGTGGTGCGTTTCAAGATCGAACCGGGACGCGACGTCACCGTCGACGACCTGCTTCGCGGCAAAGTGACCATCAACTCGTCGGTGCTCGACGACAAAGTGCTATACAAAAGCGCCGATGATCTCCCCACCTATCATCTTGCCAACATCGTCGACGACCACCTCATGGAGGTGACCCACGTGATACGCGGCGAAGAGTGGCTCCCCTCGGCTCCGCTCCACGTGCTGCTCTACGAAGCTTTCGGCTGGCAGGACACCGCCCCGCAGTTTGTCCACCTGCCCCTGCTCCTCAAACCCGACGGCAAAGGCAAGCTCAGCAAACGCGATGGCGACCGCCTCGGCTTCCCGGTGTTCCCTCTCCAGTGGACCGACCCCTCGACCGGCGCCATCTCCACCGGCTACCGCGAGAGCGGATATCTGCCCGAGGCCGTGGTCAACTTCCTGGCGCTGCTCGGATGGAATCCCGGCGACGACCGCGAGATAATGACCATGGAGGAGCTGATCGAATCGTTTGCATTCGACCACTGCTCACGCTCCGGCGCACGCTTCGACTTCGAGAAAGGAAAATGGTTTAACCACAAATATCTGCAGATGATCCCCGACGAGCGTCTCGCAGAGATGTTCAAGCCGGTGATGGAGGCTCACGGCGTCAACCCCGCCGACTTCACCGACGAGTATATAGCCCGCGCCGTAGGGATGGTGAAGAGCCGCGTCAACTTCGTCAGCGAACTGTGGGATCACGCCGGATTTTTCTTCAAGGCTCCCGAAAGCTACGACGAAAAAGCTGTCAGGAAGCGCTGGAGCGAACAGATGCCCGACATCATGCGCGAGCTCACAGGCGTGCTCCGCGGACTCTCCTCATGGCGCAGCGCCGACGCCGAACCGGTTGTGCTTGAATGGATCGCCTCCAAAGGCTACCATCTCGGCAACGTCATGAACGCCTTCCGCCTGACAGTGGTCGGCGAGTGCAAAGGCCCGCACATGTTCGACATCACCGAGCTGCTCGGCCCCGACGCCACCATAGCCCGCATAGAGCGCGGCATCGACAACATCAAATAAGCCACGGCGAGCATATCACCGCAATGAACGCGCTCTACAATATCGCCGTGCGGCTCTACGACCTCGGCATACGCGCGGCAGCCGCGCGCAACGCCAAGGCCGCTCTCCTGCGCGACGGACGCCGCCTGACATTCCCCACCCTGGCCTCGGCTCTCGAGCCGGGGCGCAGGTATGTGTGGATCCACGCTGCGTCGCTCGGTGAGTTCGAGCAAGGACGCCCGCTCATCGAGCGCATACGCCACGAGAGCCCGCATACAGGCATCGTGCTCACGTTTTTCTCGCCATCGGGCTACGAAGTGAGAAAAAACTATCGCGGAGCCGACATCGTATGCTACCTGCCCGCCGACACCCCTCGCCAGGCCCGTCGCTTCGTGGAGACCGTCAGGCCTATGGCCGCCATATTCGTGAAATACGAATTCTGGGGCAACCTGCTCGACGAACTGCAGCGACACGACACACCCGTCTACCTGATATCGGCCATCTTCAGGCCCAGACATATATTTTTCAGACCGTGGGGCGGCACATTCAGACGTATGCTCCGCTGCTTCACACACATCTTCGTGCAGGACGAAACTTCACAGCGCCTGCTCTCCGGCATAGGATGCCGCGAGGTGACCGTAGCCGGCGACACACGCTTTGACCGCGTCACCGACATCCTCAACACCACAGTCGAAATGCCCGAGGTGGAACGCTTTGTAGCTCCCTCAGCTTTCACCCTGATAGCCGGAAGCTCATGGCCGGCCGACGAAGAACACTACATCGGCTGGTTCAACTCCGCCCCGGCATCGACACGCCTCATAATAGCCCCCCACGAATTCGACGCAGCACGCATATCTGCCCTGCGCCGGATGCCCGAAGGGGGCGCAATCACCCTGTCGGAGCTCGAAGCCGGCCAGACTCCCGGCGAAGCACGGTGCCTGATCATCGACTGCTTCGGCAAACTCGCCAGCCTCTACCGCTACGCCGACACCGCCCTGATAGGCGGAGGATTCGGTGCCGGAATCCACAACATCAACGAAGCGGCTGTGTACGGCCTTCCGGTGGTGTTCGGTCCACGACACGAAAAATTCAAGGAAGCCACCGACCTTATTCAGTGTGGCGGAGGATTCTGCTACACCGACCGAACCACACTCGACTCCATACTCGACCGCCTCTCGACCGACACCGACTGCCGCGCCAAGGCCGGACAGGCCGCCGGCGACTACGTTCGCAGCCAGCTCGGAGCCACCGACCGGATATGGAACGCCGCCATCGCGCCGCTGTTGTCTTCCGACACCGACTCCGATCCCAAAAAGCGACACTCCTGACTCAAAAACCGATAAAAATCACCTCCGACAGTCAGTTTATAGCCTCAAAGTTTTATCATTTGGAGAAAAATCGCTTACTTTGCACCGCAAAATAGAATTCATTAATCATAAAATCGAAAAAAATGTCAGAAATCGCATCCCGCGTTAAAGCTATCATCGTCGACAAGCTCGGCGTTGACGAGAACGAAGTGACCGAAACTGCAAACTTCACCCAGGACCTCGGCGCTGACAGCCTTGACACCGTAGAGCTCATCATGGAGTTCGAGAAGGAGTTCGGAATCAACATCCCCGACGATCAGGCACAGACCATCGCCACTGTAGGCGACGCCATCAGCTACATCGAGAAGGCTGAGGAGGGCAAGTAATTACCCACCTCATCCATCACCCTACAGCCCCCGTCAAAAGGGGACTATACGCACGCGGCGCATCTCCTCCCTGTTGACGGTGTGCCGCTTGGGCGTTATAGACGCCCGACCGACGTCCCGCACAGCCAATAAGGCCAGCCAGGACAAACAATCCTAAAGCCAACCAATCCACACAGAGATAGAAAGAATGGAATTAAAGAGAGTTGTAGTGACCGGACTCGGAGCCATCACTCCGCTGGGCAACGACGTAGCCTCCACCTGGGAGGCCGCAGTGGCCGGCAAGAGCGGCGCCGCACCCATCACTCATTTTGACGCTTCGAAATTCAAGACCCAGTTTGCCTGCGAGGTAAAGGGCTTCAACGGCGCCGACCATATCGACCGCAAGAAGCTCCGCCAGCTTGACCTCTACGCGCAGTATGCGCTGGTGGCAGCCCGTCAGGCCGTGTCCGACAGCAACATCCTCGAGGCGCCCAACCTCGACCGCAACCGTATCGGCGTCATCGTGGCCGCCGGTATCGGCGGACTCCACACTTTTGAGGAGGAAGCCGGCTACTACGCCATGAACGAAGCCAACGGCCCCAAATACAACCCCTTCTTCATCCCCAAGATGATCGCCGACATCGCGTCGGGACATGTATCGATGGAGTATGAGTTCCACGGCCCCAACTACGGAGTGGTATCAGCCTGCGCATCATCCAACAACGCCATCATCGACGCGTTCAACCTGATCCGCCTCGGCAAAGCCGACGCCTTCGTCACCGGCGGCGCCGAAGCAGCCATCTATCCCGCAGGAGTTGGCGGCTTCAACTCGATGCACGCCCTCTCCACCCGTAACGATTCGCCCGAGACAGCATCGCGTCCCTTCAGCAAGAGCCGCGACGGATTTGTCATCGGCGAAGGATCGGCAGTGCTTATCCTCGAAGAACTTGAGCACGCCAAGGCACGCGGAGCCAAGATCTACTGCGAGATCGCAGGCGGAGGCATGAGCGCCGACGCATACCACCTGACCGCCACCCATCCCGAAGGACTCGGCGCCAAGCTTTCGATGAAGGCAGCGCTCGAAGACGCCGGCATGACCGTGGACGAGATCGACTACATCAACGTACACGGCACCTCAACCCCCGTGGGCGACAAGAGCGAGGTAAAGGCCATCGTGGACCTTTTCGGCCCGGCAGCCTACAAGCTCAACATCAGCTCCACCAAGTCGATGACAGGCCATCTTCTCGGCGCCACCGGAGCACTCGAGGCTCTCTTCAGCATCAAAGCCGTCGAAGAAAACATCGTACCCCCGACCATCAACCACGAAGAGGGCGACGAAGACGAGGATATCGACTACTCCCTCAACTTCACCTTCAACAAAGCGCAGAAGCGCGAAGTGCGCGCAGCGCTCTCCAACGCTTTCGGCTTCGGAGGCCACAACGCCACAGTAATCGTGAAAAAATACGTGGACTAATATCCGCGCATAAAGCCATAACACAAGCTGAAACAGGCGCCGCATCCCTAAGGATACGGCGCCTGTTCGGCTTTTTTCACATCCAAGACATGACCCAAAGCCTATCTCTAAATAAACTTAACATACTTGGATATTCGGGTCGGATTCGCTAACTTTGTAAGCCGGGGCAGGCTCTCTCAACTCTCTTCAGACAGCCGACGACCCCCGACGCTCCTCCGCTCCCCTCTGACAAGGATGCACAGCCCCCGGGCTACGGCATCCACGCGCACCGCGCGTGCTGAAAGGAAATAAAAAATAAAAACATAAATGACAAGCAAATGGAACTATTCAACCCTTTCGTCAGAAGAGCAGAGCTACGAGTCACGACTCTCTAAGCGCTACGCAGCTTGTCCGCCGATAAGCCGTCTGCTTGTGCAGCGCGGCATCACGTCGGTCGAGGAAGCGGAACATTTCTTCCATCCATCGCTCAAGGATCTTCACGATCCGTTCCTTATGCCGGACATGGACAAAGCCGTGGCCCGGCTCAACAAGGCCATGGGGGCGAAAGAGAGGATAATGGTCTACGGCGACTACGACGTGGACGGCACCACCGCCGTGGCGCTCGTCTACCGCTATCTGCGCAACTTCTATTCCAACGTTGAATACTACATCCCGACACGCTACGACGAAGGCTACGGGATTTCGAAGCGTAGCATCGACTACGCAGCCTCGCAGGGCGTAAGCCTTGTGATAATACTTGACTGCGGCATCAAGGCCATAGACGAGATCGACTATGCCCGCAGTCTCGGCATCGACTTCATAATCTGCGACCACCACGTGCCCGACGACCGTCTGCCCGACGCCGTGGCCATACTCAATCCCAAGCTCGAAGGGAGCACATATCCGTGCTCACACCTGTCGGGATGCGGAGTGGGCTACAAGTTCATGCAGGCCTTCGCGATTTCCAACGGCATCCCCGGAGCCGAACTCGAAGGGATGCTCGACCTGGTGGCTGTCAGCATTGCCGCCGACATCGTGCCGATGGTCGACGAAAACCGTATCATGGCCTATCACGGCCTGCGCCGTCTCAACTCCAATCCCAACCTCGGACTCAGAGCGATAATACGCATCTGCGGTCTGAGCGGGCGTGAGATCACCATCTCCGACGTGATCTTCAAGATCGGCCCCCGCATCAACGCCTCCGGACGCATGCAGAGCGGACGTGAGGCCGTGGATCTGCTTGTGGCCCGCGACTCCGCCGAAGCGCACGAAAAAGGGAAGGAGATCGACCGCTACAATCAGGACCGCAAGGAGCTCGACAAACGTATCACCGAAGAGGCCAACGCCATACTCGAGGCCCGCGGCGAGGACTGCTCCGACAAGAAATCGATCGTCATCTACAACAAAGACTGGCATCGTGGCATCATAGGCATCGTGGCCTCGCGCCTTACAGAACTCTATTACAAGCCCGCAGTGGTGCTGACCCTCAACAACGGCATGGCCACCGGCTCGTCGCGCTCGGTGCAGGGCTTTGACGTCTACAAAGCCGTAGAAGCCACCCGCGACATACTCGAGAACTTCGGAGGCCACACCTATGCTGTCGGCCTGTCGCTGAAAGAGGAGAACATACCGGAATTCACACGCCGGTTTGAGGAATACGTATCGGCCAACATACAGCCCAACCAGCTCACTCCCCTGCTTGACATCGACGCACAGATCACATTCGCGCAGATCACCAGCGAGTTTGTGGCAACACTGCGGCGTTTCAACCCGTTCGGGCCGGGCAACCAGAAACCGGTGTTCTGCGCCCGCTCTGTGATGGATTTCGGCACGAGCAAGCTTGTTGGCAAAAACCTCGAGCACATAAAACTCGAACTTGTCGACGACACCTCGGGCAAGGTGTTCAACTGTATCGCCTTCAACATGGCGCAACACTTCGACTACATCCACTCGCGGCGTCCGTTTGACATAGCCTTCACCATCGAGGACAACAAGCATCAGGCAGCCGCCGGAGCCATACAGCTACTGATCAAGGAAATCCGCATTCCCGAATGATGTCACGGCCTAATCAGCCGACACCCGAAGAGATCCTCCGGAAGTACTGGGGCTACGACTCGTTCAGACCGCTTCAAGGAGAGATCATCGCATCGGTGCTGTCGGGACACGACACGCTCGGACTTCTCCCCACCGGAGGAGGCAAATCGCTGACGTTTCAGGTGCCGGGAATGATACTACCGGGACTGACGGTCGTGGTCACCCCGCTGATTTCGCTCATGACCGACCAGGTCGACAATCTGGCGCGGCGCGGCATACGCGCCGTGTGCCTGCACTCCGGACTGACACGCGCCGAGCACAAACTCGGGGTGGACCGCTGCAACGCCGGACATGCGAAATTCCTATACATCTCGCCCGAAAAGCTGCAGAGCGATACGTTTCTCGACACGCTGCGCCACATCGACGTCAGCCTGATCGTCGTCGACGAAGCTCACTGCATATCGCAATGGGGATATGACTTCCGTCCCTCCTACCTCAACATCGCCCGGCTGCGGACACTGTTTCCCGACGTTCCGCTTCTGGCGCTGACAGCCTCGGCCACTCCCGAAGTGCGCGCCGACATCATGGAGCGCCTCGGCTTCGAAGGCCGGAGGGTGTTCGCCGCAAGCTTTGCCCGCTCCAACATATCCTACATAGTCAGGGCGGCCGATCACAAGGACGGACTGCTTCTGAAAGCGCTGCGTGGAACCTCTGGCTCGGCCATAGTCTACGTCAGATCACGACGACGCACGCGCGAGATAGCCGACATGCTTCAGGCCGAAGGCATATCGGCGGCACATTATCACGCCGGACTGGAGATCGAAGAGAAAAACGAGAGACAGAAACAATGGAAGGAGGGGCATATACGTGTCATGGTGGCCACCAACGCCTTCGGCATGGGGATCGACAAGCCCGACGTGCGCTTCGTGGCCCACTACGATCTGCCGCCATCGCTCGAAGAATACTATCAGGAGGCAGGCAGAGCCGGACGCGACGGCAAGCCGTCGTATGCTCTCACGATAGCCTCGCGCCACGACCGCGCCACACTCATGCGCAGACTCGCCGACGCCTTTCCGCCACGCGACTTCATCAAGGAGATCTATTCACAGGTGTGTGTGTCGCTCGGTATCGCCATCGGCGACGGCTACAATGCCGTCTACGAATTTGATCTCGACGACTTCTGCCGCAGGTTCGGCCGACAACCCCGCATGACTCGCAGCGCCATAGAACTGCTGGCCCGCTCCGGCTACTGGCAGTATGTCGACGACGTCGCCTCCCGGTCGAGAATCATGCTCACCATGCGACGCGACGAGCTCTACGGACTGCGCCTCGAAAAGACCGATGAGGATGTGCTGCAACAGCTGCTGCGAACCTATACAGGCCTGTTTGCCGACTATGTTGCCATCAACGAAAACCAGATAGCCGGACGACTGGGGCTGACAGCCGACGAGATCTACCAGTCGCTTCTATCACTGGGGCGACACCATGTGGCAAGCTATGTGCCCGCATCAAACAAGCCCTACATCTACTTCCTGACATCACGCGACGAGCAGCGCTACGTGCAGATACCCGTCAGCGTCTACGAGCAGCGCAGGGAGGTCATGAAGCGACGTCTCGACGCCATGGCCGACTTCGTGTTCAATGCAGGTTCATGCCGTGTGGTCCGCATGCTCCAGTACTTCGGCGAGAAGGATGCCTGCCGATGCGGCAACTGCGACGTGTGCCGTGAGTCAAGGCAGTCTACGCCTGGGCAGACTGCCGACTCCTGCACGATGGAACAGACCATCGTTTACATCGCGTCACAGCCCGGCGGACACACGCTCGACCACATTGCGCTGCAGCTCCAGCGACCCGTCAAGGAGTTGATACCTGTCGTGCGCAGGATGCTCGACGAAGGAGTGCTGAGGCTCGAAGGCCTCAATATCATAAGTAACTCATAGAGCCTGCAGTCACGACGACTGACCATGCCCCCGCTCACCCGAACAACGACGTGTCAAAATAACATCCCCTCACGGCCTCACGGTCGCAAGGGGACATGCCATTTAACTAAACTTATGATTCTTTGCAAAAGTAGTCTGTTTCAAGAGCCGCTACCCGTTCAGGGCTGCGGCGCGGCCGGCGTGGCGGATGCCGGCGGAGGGGTGATGGCCACGCCGATAGGTTTGGCTTCCCAACCGAGAGCGCTTGCGCCCAGTATCGCGGCATCGGCTTCGCGAAGCTCCGACTGGAGCACCTTCACCTTGCCCTTGTAGATGCTGAGCATATTGCGCTCCATAGCCTCGCGGAGAGGCTTGAGGAGCAGCTCGCCACTCTTGGCGAGTCCGCCGAACAGCACGAATGCCTCGGGCGACGAGAATGCCGTGAAGTCAGCGAGTGCCTCGCCGAGTATTGTGCCGGTATAGACGAAGATCTCCTTCGCTATCTTGTCACCGGCCATTGCGGCGTCGTAGACATCCTTCGACGTGATGGCGTCGACGGGTATGTCACGGAGCGTCGAGGGCTCGGTGCGGATTTCGAGAAATTCGCGTGCGGTGCGCGCCACTCCGGTGGCCGAGCAATATGTCTCGAGACAACCGGCGCGTCCGCATCCACAGAGGCGTCCGTTGTTGCGCTTCACGATCACGTGGCCAAGCTCTCCGGCAAAGCCGTCGTGGCCATAGACGAGCTGACCGTTGATCACGATACCGCTGCCGACACCGGTGCCGAGCGTGATCATTATGAAGTCCTTTATGCCACGTGCGACACCGTAGGTCATCTCACCTATAGCAGCCGCGTTGGCGTCGTTGGTGATCGCCACGGGGATACCGAACTTCTCCGAAAGCAACTGCGCGAAAGGCACCGGGGTGGGCCATGGAAGGTTGACGCCGTCCTCTATCATGCCGGTGAAATAGTTGGCATTGGGAGCGCCCACGCCTATGCCGAAGATCTTGCCTTCGGCGTCGATCGCGCGAACAAGCCTCATGGTTTCCGTATATAGCTCGTCGATATAATCGTTTATATTCGAATGTTTTTTCGTTTTGATCGAGTCGCTCGTCAAAACCACGCCGCGAGCATCGACAATGCCGAACACCGTATTGGTGCCACCCATGTCGATACCGATCACATAAGGCTTGCTGTTTACCATCGTAGTTTGATTTAAGAGAATTACTTTTCTTTACGTCCCTGCAAAGTTAATGTAAATCCTGAAAACTCCTTATGATTTAATATTTTTTTGCGTTTCAAAACGGCCACACTTTACTTCACGCCGGAGGATGTCGCGAGCCGGAGGGTGAAGAAAAACGACAAAAGCAACCCGGTTTTCATTACAGAATGTTTAATTTTGCCAATGTCAAACAGACAAAACCTCACAAACCACAACCCGACTGCCATGGACAAATCATTATCGCGAGTCATGCTGAAGTCATCAATCATTGCGGCGCTCACAGCTGTATGCGCTCCCGTCGGCGCATACACCCATCCGGACTCCACGCTATGGCACGATCCCTCATGCAAAACACAGATTATCCACGAAGAGAACCACACGCCGGCATTGCTTTACGCTGTACCTTCGACCGTTTTCTTCACCGACTCCAAGGAGATCAAGACAAGAGCGACCACTGACGATGCGGGACGGCTATACCACGTTGACCGCGACGGCGTATGGCATTTATGCCGACCCGCAAATACAGCGCCATATCTGACATATCATGCCAAGGCAACGCATGGAGCCAGTGAGGAATATCGCTACTATCCGCCACTGACACATCATGTGTCACATATTGAGATAGGCACGGAGTCGGGAGCCACATTCAGATTTGCAGCAGCTGACTCCTCACGTCCGATCATCGTGTTTTGCAGCGATGACACCGAAGCAGGAGTGGAATGGATCACCGACATGCAGCGCAATCTTGACCTGCCGACCGCAATCATGACGATATCATGCGTCGGAAAAACCGATACGGCAATCACCGCCCTGACAAAGCAAACCACAGCCAGGCTATACATCCTCGACTTCACAGACAGCACCGATACCGACCCACGATCATACGCCGCGACAATAACAGGCGTCATCAGTGAAACAGGACAGAACAGCCCGGCAACGCCGATTCTCGTCGTCAGCGACAGCAAAGTGATTCAGGCCGTATGCGACTCGATCAACCACAGCACATCCGCAACCATCCATTACCTTCCGACTCCTGACGCCAGACGACGCGCCTCGTCGGTAGAAACGAAAGTGAGGGAGATACTGGGCATGAGGCAGGGCAACGCACCGACGTGCGTCGAAGTCAGCCAGCGACGCGATATCGGAGCATACGACTGGCATCAACGCCATCATGACATCTGCCATTACATTGACAGCGCACGGCCATCCAATCTGATTATCGGCAATTCCATCGTGCACTACTGGGGCGGCAAGCCGGGCAATATCCGCGTACATGGCCCGGAGACATGGCGCACGACAATGGAACCTGAAGGATTCGTCAACATGGGGTGTGGATGGGACAAGATCGAGAATGTGCTGTGGCGAGTGTACCACGGCGAACTTGACGGAACGGATGCCGAAAACATCGTGGTCATGATCGGCACCAACAACATCGCGTTCAATACACCCGACGAGATCGCCGAGGGTATCGGACACCTCGTAGAAGCG
This sequence comes from Paramuribaculum intestinale, assembly GCF_030759015.1. GTDB lineage: Bacteria > Bacteroidota > Bacteroidia > Bacteroidales > Muribaculaceae > Paramuribaculum > Paramuribaculum intestinale. Next base: position 2,489,887 of record NZ_CP098825.1, read on the forward strand.
ATCGAAACGCGACAGCCTGACGCTCGCATCATACTCGCCGGACTACTTCCGCGGCGCAACCTCGAACCTACAGTAGCGACCATCAACAGACTGCTTGAGCAGATCGCTAAAGATAAGGGCGCCCGATATATAAATCCGGGCATCATGATGCTGCAATCCGACGGCAAAATCAACGAGAGCCTCTTTATCGACGGACTTCACCCCAACGACAAAGGCTATGCCATAATAGCCCCACAGATAGTCGCCGCCATGAAGCGCAAAAAATGAAACGGAGCCTTCACAATCCCCCAAACATCAAAAAAACACTACAAGACACAGAAACTTACAGTTTCATTCACTAATTTTGTAGAATCACTCACACCGGGGCACCGCTCCATGAAAAAACATATCCACAGCATGAAATTCAAGACAATCATCGCATCGTTAGCGCTGATCCCTGCGGCTGCCATAGCCGGATGCGAAGGAGAAAAGGCCACAATACCCTCACCCGACGAGTACATCGCCGGCAACTCCATCTGGTTTGACACTCCCACATCTTCGCAAATGAGCGAACCATGGAAGATACACGATTTCTCAGGCTCTCCCGTCAACCCCGACAGAGAATGGGAGTCGCGCTCGCTTCCTATCGGCAACGGCTCGCTTGGCGGATCGATACTCGGATCCGTCGGGAGGGAGCGTGTGGTAATCAACGAAAAGACGCTATGGACGGGAGGCCCCGGCACAGGGACCGAGCAATACTGGGCCATGAACCGCAAGGTGAATCCGGCCACGCTCGACTCCATACGCCAGTTGCTTGCAAAAGGCGACAAAGCAACGGCCGGACGCATGGTGTCGGCCGAATTCCGCGGCACGGTAGACTATGACCGCCATCGCTTCGGCACCTATACCGAAATGGGCGAACTGCTTGTGAACACCTCGATCGACGAGTCGGCGGTGAGCGATTACCGCCGTGTGCTCAACATCGACAAATCGGTGGCTCTGGTCAGCTTCACCGCCGACAGTGTGAAATATGCGCGCCGCTATTTCTGCTCCTATCCCGACAGCGTGATGGTGTGGCGATTCCAGTCGGAAGGCGGCTTGCAGAATCTTGAGCTCGCTTTCGTCACCCCACAGACGATTGACAAAGTGACAGCCGTCGACGGCAACAGCCTCCTCTATCAGGGTCACATAGACAACAACGGCATGCAGTGGGCCATGCGTGTCGAAGCCCGCGTGAACGGAGGCGGCACTGTCAAAACCGACGCCGACACACGCACCCTCTCTGTCAGCGGCACCGACGACGTGGTATTCCTCATAGCCGGCGACACCGACTACCGAATGAACTTCGATCCTGACCCCGCTGATCCAAAAGCTTTTGTCGGAGGCGATCCGGCAGTCATCGTCAACAAGATCATCGACACTGCCTCGCGCAAGAGCTACGACAAGCTCTACGCCGACCATCTCGCCGACTACCGCAGCCTATACGACAGAGTGAAGCTCGCCATCAACCCCGGAGAGCAACGCCCCGCCCCGCTGCCCACCGACCGCCGTCTGGCCGCCTACCGCGACTGCGCTGCCGACCACGGTCTGGAAGAAACCTATTTCAACTTCGGACGATATCTGCTCATATCATCGTCGCGTCCCGGCAGTATGCCGGCCAACCTGCAGGGAATCTGGCACAACAATCTCGACGGACCGTGGCGCGTGGATTACCACAACAACATCAACGTGCAGATGAACTACTGGCCTGCAACATCGACCAACCTGCTCGAATGCTTCGTGCCATATATAGACTATATCCGCGGCCTTGTCAAACCGGGTGAAAACACAGCCCGCGACTACTGGAACGCCCGCGGATGGACAGCCGGCATATCCACAAACATATTCGGGTTCACCGCTCCGCTCAACTCGGGCGACATGACATGGAACTACAACCCGAGCGCCGGTCCCTGGCTCGCGTCGCAGATATGGGAATACTACGATTATACCCGCGACACCGACTGGCTCCGCGAAACAGGCTATCCGATCATAAAGTCGAGCGCCGACTTCGCTTCCGACCTGCTCTATAAGAACGGAGACACCTACACGGCCGCCCCGAGCTATTCGCCTGAACATGGGCAGTGCGATCTCGGAGCCACCTACGCCAACGCCGTCACCCGTGAGATATTGCTTGACGCGATAGAGGCCGCCCGGATACTCGATACCGACCAGGAGTCAGTCAAAGAATGGCAGAGCCTTCTCGACAGCATCGCCCCCTACCGCATAGGCAGCCACGGACAGCTTCAGGAGTGGAGCGACGACATCGATGATCCCAACGACCTTCACCGCCACACCAACCATCTGTTTGGACTGCATCCCGGACGCTCGATCAATGCCATGACCGATACCCTACTGGCTAACGCTGCCCGTCAGACGCTCCGCGAACGCGGCGATGCCGCCACCGGCTGGAGCATGGGCTGGAAACTCAACCACTGGGCACGCCTCTTCGACGGCGACCACGCCTATACGCTCTTCAAAAACCTGCTGCGCCAGGGCACAGCCGACAATCTCTGGGACGTCCACCCGCCATTCCAGATCGACGGCAACTTCGGCGGCACGGCCGGCATAGCCGAACTGTTCATGCAGAGCCACACGGGCACGATCAACCTTCTGCCGGCTCTTCCGTCGGACTGGGCCGACAGCCAGATCGAAGGCCTGCTTGCTCGCGGAAATTTCGAAGTATCGGTATATGCCCGCGGCGGCAATCTCGACCATGCGCTTATCAAGTCAGTCAAAGGAGGTCCGTGCAAGATCGCCTACCGCGGACTTGAGACATCGGTCGACACCAAGCCCGGCGACATCGTCAAGATCACAGCCGACGAAAACGCGGGAACACTCACCGCAACCATCGGCCACTGACACCGGCGACTGACCGGCACTTACACAGACAACTACAGCCCCTACAGCTACGCTGTGTCGAAATGCAATATTTCGACACAGCGTAGCTGATTTACTTCCTTATGCCAACCGCCCTTTTTCGCCATCTGCGGCAAAATTCGTAACTTTGCAAAATCTCCCACAACTTCACACATGAGAAGACACCTTACCAACATATTCACTTCATTGCTTGCGGTCATATCGGCCGCAGTGATGCCGTCATGCTCAGGCTCCGACGAACCGACACCGGAACCTGAACCTGATGCGACAGACCGCACCATACTCGTCTATATGGTGGCCGACAACAACCTCGGTTCGTATTACCATGTCGATGACGACAACATCGCACAGATGGAGGCGGCCGCCCGTGCCGGTCACCTCAACGGCGGCAATTTAGTGGTGTATCACGACGGCGCTTCATCGGCGCCCGAGCTCCGCGTCATCACCCCCGAACAGACCATCGTCATCAAATCCTATTCCGAGAACGAATCGAGTCTGTCGGTCAGCCGGATGCAGCAGGTGATCGAGGATGTGCGCACCCTGTTTCCCGCCACACAGCGCGGGCTTGTCATGTGGAGTCATGGCACAGGATGGCTCGACGACGCGGCTTCACGCACCACAGCGTCGACCTACTCCTTCGGGCAGGATGACAACTCCTCGGCCGGACGAACCACAATGAAGATCACCACACTCGCGCAGGCTCTCGACGGCGAAGACTTCGACTTCATCTATTTCGACTGCTGCCTCATGGCAAGCGTCGAAGTGGCCTATCAGCTGCGCACAGCCGCCAAAGCGATCATATCGTCGGGCACCGAACTGCCAATTGAAGGGATGCCATACGCGGTCAACATCCCTGCCATGTTCGAACAGGATCTTGATCTTTCGAAAATCGCGGCCAACACACTTGATTTCTACCTCGGCCCAACGGTACAATACAAATACTGCACAATCTCCGTGGTGATGACCGAACCGCTGCAGCAGCTCGCGCAGGCCACCGCCGACATCATGCGCACCGGCGCCACACCGCCGTCAAACTATGTCAGAGTGCCATATTTCCGCCGCAGCGTGCCCTCCTACACATGGGACATGGCCGATTATATCCGCGCGCTGCCCGTCGACCCGCGACTGCTCGACGCATGGAACGACGCTTTCGGCCGCACAGTAGTATATGCCGGAGCTACGCCGCAGAGCTACGGCCTCGACATGAGCCGCCACACAGGCCTCGGATGCTTCATACCGTCGGTCACCACCGACAGCCAGGGGATAAAATCCATCAGATGGTATAACCACCGCGACCTCGACTGGCACCGCGACGTCACCTCGCTCAATCCCTCCTACCATATCGACTGAACACTACATCCGAACACATAACACTACATGATGATACACAATTTTTACAGACTGCTCTCTCAGATACCTATCTCGCTACCCTCCGACTCGATCCCTGACGCGGCGCAGGATCTCAAAGCGCTGAAGTCACTGTCGTTCGACGAACTGATCAACCGCATGGTATCGGGTCTGATAGAGTTCGCCATACATCTGGCAATAGCCATAGTGGTGTTCTATGCCGGCAAATTCATCATCAAGCGCCTCTTCACCATCACCGCCACGATACTCCACCGGCGCAACGTCGAACAGTCGCTGACCACCTTCGTGCTGAGCTTTATCAAGATATTGCTCTACTTCATACTGATCATCACCGTCATAGGCATACTTGGCATCAACACATCTTCATTCCTGGCCGTATTCGCATCGGTCGGCGTCGCCATCGGTATGGCACTGAGCGGCACCCTCCAGAACTTTGCCGGAGGAGTGCTGATACTGCTCCTCAAGCCCTATCGTATCGGCGACTATATCGAAGCGCAGGGATTTGCCGGCACTGTGACCGAAATACAGATATTCCACACCATCATCTGCACTCCCGACAACAAATCGATCATCATACCCAACGGCGGGCTGTCGACCGGCAGCATCAACAACTGGTCGCGCCAGGAGTATCGCCGGGTACAGTGGGATATAGGCATTTCATACGGCGACAGCTTCGAGACGGCCGAAAAAGCCATACTCGACATATTGGCCGGCGAACCTCTTGTAGTGCGCGCCGCCGACGTAAAGCCCGAAGAAGTCGATCCGGACAGCGACAGCAACGGAATCAAAACGGCATCGGACAGCGAGATGTCGCAGAAAAGTTCCTGGCTGCGCCGCCTATTCAGCTCTCCGCGCCGCAGGCTTCTCGCCCACCAGCGTCAGACCGAGGCCGCCATACGCGCACTGACAAAAGTGCCCGTGACCGATCCTACGGTAGACATTGCATCGCTCGCCGACAGCAGCGTCAACCTCACGGTACGCGCCTGGGCCCGGACATCGGACTACTGGGGACTCTACAACTCCGTCATACGCCGCATCTACACCGAGCTGCCCGCCTCCGGCGTAAGCTTCCCCTTCCCGCAGATGGACGTGCACATAGTCAGCACCCCCGAATGACGGTTGGCGATTTGGAAGATAGTAAGTAACTTTGCACACCAAAACACGAAAATCACTGAAATCATGGCATTACAATGCGGCATAGTAGGCCTGCCCAACGTAGGCAAGTCAACCCTTTTCAACTGTCTGTCGAACGCCAAGGCGCAGTCGGCCAATTTCCCGTTCTGCACCATCGAGCCGAACGTCGGAGTCATAACCGTCCCTGACGACCGTCTGACAAAACTCGTCGAGATGTGCCAGCCCAAGAGCGTGGTACCCGCCACCGTGGAGATTGTCGACATAGCCGGACTGGTGAAAGGAGCCAGCAAAGGCGAGGGACTTGGCAACAAGTTTCTGGCCAACATCCGTGAAACGGACGCTATCATCCACGTGCTCCGCTGCTTCGACGATGACAACATCACCCATGTCGACGGCTCGGTAGATCCCGTGCGCGACAAAGAGATAATAGACTACGAGCTGATGGTGAAGGATCTTGAAACCGTCGACTCGCGCATGGCCCGCACCCAGAAACAGGCTCAGACCGGCGGCGACAAAACGGCAAAGCTGCAGTATGAAGTGCTGTCGGCCTATCACGACGCACTGTCGGCGGGACGCCCGGCGCGCTCGGTGAAGTTTGATACGGTCGACGAGCAGCGCTTTGCCCGCGAACTGTGCCTGCTCACCGACAAGCCTGTGCTCTACGTGTGTAACGTCGACGACTCGTCGGCAGCCACCGGCAATGCCTACGTGGAGGCTGTCAGAAAAGCGATCGAAGGCGAGAACGCACAACTGCTGATAGTGGCCGCACAGACCGAAGCCGAGATAGCCGAACTCGACACCTTCGAGGAGCGCCGCGAATTTCTGGAATCGATCGGCCTCGAAGAGAGCGGCGTGTCGCGCCTCATACGCGCGGCCTATTCGCTGCTCGACCTTCAGACCTACTTCACAGCCGGCCCCGACGAAGTGAGAGCCTGGACATTCATGCGCGGCAGCAAAGCCCCAAAATGCGCCGGAATCATCCACACCGACTTCGAGAAGGGATTCATACGCGCCGAAGTGATCAAATATCCCGACTACGTGTCGCTCGGTTCAGAAGCCGCTGTCAGAGCCGCCGGCAAGATGGGAGTCGAAGGCAAAGAGTATGTGGTGGAAGACGGCGACATAATGCACTTCCTCTTCAACGTATGACACCGCTACGTGCGGTCTGAACCCACCCTCACCGCCACACGCAGATAAAACGCAAAGGAGGAGCCGGCTGAGCCGACTCCTCCTCTCACGTTTCAACTATTTATTTATGAGAGCCCTGCAGCCCGGTATCACTACCCGATCAACAGGGACGAGGGATGTAGAATTGCATATAGTCCTGTTGGTGCGTCACGTTCAATAGTCTTTCAAACATCTATGCGTTTCAGTAAAGACAACAATCCTGGAGCGCAAAATGACTTATCCGCCCATACATAAAAGAACTTAAAAAAACTCAAAAATAGGGTGCCTTGAATCTGTCACCCGCCATTTTTGGCATAAAAATAAAGCGGATTGAGATATTTTTGGGTAATTTTGTTGTTTGAATCCTTGAGCAGTATGAAACTGTTACAGCATACATGCTCTTAATCGTCAATCACGAAATCATCGAATACAAATGGACAGAGTGACTGTAAAGATCGTCAACCGTTCGGGCCACAGTCTGCCCACCTACGAAACTCCTCAGGCCGCCGGAATGGATGTCCACGCATGCCTGGAGGCGCCCGTCACGCTCATGCCTATGGAGCGCGCCCTGATCCCTACCGGGCTGCGCATAGCACTTCCCGAAGGCTATGAATGCCAGATGCGTCCCCGCAGCGGCCTGGCTCTCAAAAGCGGCATAACACTTGTAAACACCCCCGGCACCGTCGACGCCGACTATCGCGGCGAGATCGGCGCCATATTGATCAACCTGTCCGACAAGCCGTTCACCATTAACGACGGCGAGCGCATCTGCCAGATGGTAGTGACGCGCTATTCGCAGGTGGAATGGGAGCCCGCCGAACAACTTGAGGCTACCCGGCGCGGCGACGGAGGATTCGGACATACCGGACTCGAATGATGAACACCACCACGACAATGCGCATGGCCGCCCTGCTGGCCGCCATAGCCGTAGGCATCGCCGCCATAGGCGCCCGACAGCGCCACGACCGCAACGCCGAGGCCGACACGCGCAAGGCCGACTACATCTTTCTCGAAGGGCAGCGACAGAACCAGACCGGGCATCCCGACGCCTACTACGAGCTGCTCAAACGCGCCCACGAGCTTGACTCCTCTGACAAATACGTAGGCATGGAGCTGGGCTACATGCGCATGAGGCTCGCCAGAGGCGACAGCGCCGAAATGGCCCGGGGCTACCAGCTCATGGCCGACTATGCGGACTCCAATCCCGACGACTTCTATGGATGTGTGCTCTTTGCCGCCGTATCGTCGCAGATCGGACGCAACGACCGCGCCATAGACGTATGGGGGCGGCTTCACAACACCCAACCTCACCGTCCCGAACTGACACTCCGGCTGGCCGAAGCGCTGACCGCCGAAGGCTCGGACAGCGCGCTCGCCAAGGCCGGACTGCTCTACGACTCGCTGTGGACATCGGAAGGCCCGAGCGTGCGCCTGGCCCAGATGATGGTGCAGCTACACTATCAGCAGGGCGACACCGCCGCGATGATCGCCGACGCCCGCCGGCTCGTGAACGCGGCTCCCGGAGTGGTGGACTACAACATATTCGCCGGCAATGTGGAGATGGATCTCGGCGACACCGACTCGGCGCTCGTCTACTTCAACCGCGCCGTGGAGATCGATCCCGGCAGCGGCATCGCCTACTACTCGCGCGCCAACTACTACAACGCCACCGGCGACAGCGCCGCCTACGACGCCGACATATTCCGCGCCCTCGAACAGGAGAGCCTCGACGTGGCTCCCAAACTGCAGATCATACGCGACTACACCGCGTCGCTCTATCAGGACTCCGTGCAGCAGCCCCGCATCGACAAGATGTACAAGCGGCTCGTGGAACTGCATCCTCATGAAGCCGACGTACGCAACCTCTACCGCGACTATCTCATAGCGATCAACGACTACGAAGGAGCGGCCGAGCAATCATCTTACTCGCTCGACATCAACCCCAACGACGAACGGCAGTGGCTCGCACTGACAAGCCTCTACATGCAGAGCGGGCGGATGGATAACGCCGTGAGCACAGCCGAACGCGGGCGGCATTTCTTCCCCGAAAACCCCACCCTGCCTATACTCGAGGCTGCCGGACTGACACAGATCGAGCAATACGACTCGGCGCTCGTCATGCTCGGAGTGGCACGCATGATCACCCCTCCCGATGACACCGAACTGCTCAGCGACATAGCCACCGCACGCGGCGACGCACGATATGCCAAAGGCGATCTCGACAGCGCCTTCGCCGACTACTCCCAGGCACTCGCGCTGAATCCGGAGAACATGACCGCGCTCAACAACTGCGCCTATTATCTCGCCTGCGAAAACCGCGATCTCGACCGCGCCATGGATATGATATTGAAAGTAGTGGCCGCGCGTCCCGAAGAGGCGACCTCGCTCGACACCTACGCGTGGGTGCTCTTCATGAAGAAGGAATACGAGCAGGCACGCGAGGCCATTGACAACGCCATGGCACACACCGACGACCCGTCGGCCGAACTCTACGAACACGCAGGCGACATCTATTTCATGGACCGCAAGCCGCAGGAAGCTGTAGCCTTCTGGAAAAAAGCCCTCCAGCTCGATCCGGAGAATGAAACGCTTGCACGAAAAATACGTCTGAAAAATATCTACACCGAATGAAACGTCTAAACCTGACCACAGTCACCGCGATAATAATGACTCTGCTGGCCACAGCATGTCTGGAAGGATGCCGCAGCCACAAGGAGAGCGCCGTGACGGCCACATCGCAATGGAGCGCGCTCAGCATCCCCGTGAAGATCCGGATAGCAGAGCCGCAGAAGGCATCGCTCAGCGGCACCGCCATATTCGAACGCGGCCGCGCGGTCAACCTGTCGTTCAGAATGCTCGGCATGGAGGTGGCACAGGCCCGGCTGACCGCTGACTCGGCCATGGTGATCGACAAATTCCACAAGAAGTATATCTGTGTCGATCCGGCCGACTTCATGCGTCGCTCCGGACTCGACATGACCACCCTCCAGAACCTGCTGCTCGGCATTGACGACACTGCATCGAGCGCCACCGTCAGGGGCAGCTCCGACGCGATCTCCATAGAGCAGACCGATCCGACCGCTACACCCTACGGTACGATGGCCGCAAAGACAACGTGGCGCTCCGAGATCAAAGGAAAGAGCATCAGCGGCACCATCGAATGGGACTTCGGACGGGCACGCTGGAACGATGACGCGACCGCACGGCCTATAACCATTCCCGAAGGATACAGCGAAGTAGATCTGACGAAACTGCTAACCCTCTAATGAGATCAATCATCACATTTCTTGCCGCCGCACTCATCGTAGCAGCCACTGCCGACGCAGCGACACAGAAAAAACGTCGGGCGAAGCGCGACATCAACAGCGTGCGCACCGAACAGCGAGATACGAAACGCGAGATAGCCGAAACCTCGAAAAAAATCACGGCCAACACACGCGAGACAAGCCGGCAGCTCGCACGGCTCAATGCCCTCTCGGGCGAAATCACCAACACCACGCGTGAAATCGGAAAAATGCAGCAGGGAGTCGACTCGCTCGACAGCCGCATAGCAGCCACCGCCGATTCAATAGCCGCGCTGCAAAGCCGCGTGGAGGCGATGCGACAGGCCTACGCCTCGGCGTTGAGAAGTACCCAGGGGAGCAACGGAGCGATGAACACTCTCGCCTTCATATTCTCATCCGAAACATTCAGCCACGCATGGCAGAGAGTACGCTACCTGCAACGCTTCGGCCAGTGGCGACGCAACCAGACAGAGCGCATCAGCCGCGCAGCCGATTCGCTCGAGCTCCATCGCCTTGGCCTCGACACCCTCCGCCGCGAGCGCAGCGTGGCCGTGGCACGCATGTCGCTGTCACAGCGGCAGCTTGAGGCACAACGCAAGGAAACCGACCAGCTCGTGGGCAAGCTGCGCAGCGAAGGATCATCGCTCAAAGCTCTTCTTAAAGAGAAAGAGCGGAAAGCTCGCGCCCTCGACAGCGAACTTGACAAACTGATAGCCGAAGAACAACGCCGGCGGGAGAAAGAGCAGCGCGAGGCCGAACGCCGCGAAAAGGAAGCGCAGCGCAAAGCCGGTAATGCAAAATCGACCGGCAAAGCCACTGCCGAAGCGAAAACACCGGCAACCTCCACTGCGGCGAAACCTACCAAATCCACAGCAGCCGCTCCGACAAGCGTCGCAGCTGCCGACCGCGCCCTCACAGGAAGCTTCGAGAGCAACAAGGGACGGCTCTTGTTTCCTGTGGCCGGACGCTACCGTGTGGTACGCGGATTCGGACGCCAGAAACACCCCGAACTCGAACATGTGGAGACCGACAATTCAGGCATCGACATAGAGGCCGTAGGGGGCGGCAAAGCCCGCGCAGTGTTCAAGGGCCGGATATCTGAAATATTCAAGCAGCCCGGCTACGGCACGATCATCATGGTGCGTCACGGCAACTACCTGACCATCTACGCCAATCTATCGCAGATTGATGTCCATAAAGGGCAGGATGTAGATGCCGGACAGACACTCGGCACCATATATCCCGACCCTGACGAAGATGACCGCTCCATACTTCACTTCGAGCTGCGCAAAGAGCGCACCAAGCTCAACCCGATGCTCTGGGTGAAATAACGCCCGGGAACGGAACCCGGTGCCATAACAGCTCCGGCAACATTCTATGCCACGCCGATAAAATCAAAAGAATATAAATCAGGCCGCGACTTGCTGAAGCCGCGGCCTGATTTTATAAGCTACCCGCATGAATAGGCTGCGAGTGGTTTTTGAGATTAATTTGTCACAGTCATAATGGTGCGATCAGAAGAGCGACCAGCTGACTGTCAGTCCGGCCATCACGATGGCCACCATTGACATCAGCTTGATAAGGATGTTGAGCGACGGGCCGGAAGTGTCCTTGAACGGATCGCCCACTGTATCGCCGGTGACCGTAGCCTTATGCACTTCACTTCCCTTGCCGCCGAAGTTGCCCTCTTCAACATATTTCTTGGCATTATCCCAGGCACCGCCTGAGTTGGCCATGAATATTGCCAGCACGAATCCGGCCGACAGTCCGCCGGTCAGCAGGCCGATCACTCCGGGCACTCCAAACACGAGTCCGGTGATGATCGGAGCCACAATGGCGAGCACCGACGGAAACACCATCTCGCGCTGCGCTCCTTTTGTGGAGATCTGCACGCAGCGTGCATAGTCGGGATCGGCTTTCCCTTCGAGAATACCCTTGATCTCACGGAACTGGCGGCGCACCTCGTCGACCATGTGGGCTGCTGCGCGTCCGACGGCGTTCATGGTCAGTCCGCAGAACAGGAAAGCCATCATGGAGCCGATAAACATGCCCGAAAGCACCTTGGGGCTCATAAGGTTGACCTCAAAATAGGCCATAAAATCAGTAAACGTAGCGTCGTGGAGAGCCACCGCACGGTCGCCGAGCTGTATGAAAGTCTGCCCCAGACGGTCGAGACCTATGCGTATTTCTTCGATATATGAAGCTAACAGCGCCAGTCCGGTCAGAGCTGCCGATCCGATCGCGAATCCCTTGCCTGTGGCGGCCGTAGTGTTGCCGAGCGAGTCGAGCGCGTCGGTGCGCTTGCGCACACTCTCGCCGAGTCCGCTCATCTCCGCGTTGCCGCCGGCATTGTCGGCGATCGGGCCGTAGGCGTCGGTAGCGAGTGTGATGCCGAGTGTCGACAGCATGCCTACCGCCGCGATGCCTATGCCGTAAAGTCCCATGCCCACATTGGTGAAGTCGAATCCCGACGCAAACCAGTAGGAGAGTATTATGCCCGCCACCACAGCTATTACCGGTATTGCCGTAGACACCATGCCGAGCCCCACACCCGATATGATCACCGTTGCCGGCCCGGTCTTTCCCGATTCGGCGAGCCGCTGTGTAGGCTTATAGCTCTGCGAGGTATAGTACTCCGTGGCCTGTCCGATGACAATACCCACGAGCAGCCCCACCACCACCGAACATCCGATGAGCGCCCAGTTGGTGATCTGAAGCACCCAGAGTATGCCGAACGTGGCGGCCACGATCAGCGCCGAACTGAGATTGGTGCCGCGCGACAGAGCCTTCAGAAGTCCCTTCATGTCGGCGTCCTCGCGTGTGCGAACCGTAAATATACCTATGATAGACAATATGATGCCCACTGCCGCTATAAGCATCGGGGCGATGACCGCCTTGACCTGCATGGCCGGATCGGGAACCGCAGCCTGCATGAATGCGGCTGCTCCGAGTGCGGCTGTGGCAAGGATAGAGCCGCAATAGCTCTCGTAGAGGTCGGCGCCCATGCCAGCCACGTCGCCCACATTGTCGCCCACATTGTCGGCTATAGTCGCGGGATTGCGCGGATCATCCTCCGGTATGCCGGCCTCGACTTTACCTACAAGGTCGGCGCCCACGTCGGCGGCCTTGGTATAGATGCCGCCTCCCACTCTGGCGAAAAGCGCCTGCGTGGAAGCACCCATGCCGAATGTCAGCATGGTAGTGGTGATCATAGTCATCTTCTGCATGGGATTGGCATTGTCGACAAACATATTGAGCAGCACATACCATATCGAGATGTCGAGCAGTCCCAGCCCCACGACAACGAGTCCCATGACAGCGCCGGAGCGGAATGCCACATTGAGGCCTCCGTTAAGGCTCTCACGCGCGGCATTGGCTGTTCGGGCTGAAGCATTTGTGGCTGTCTTCATGCCCAGAAAGCCCGACAGTCCGGAGAAGAATCCTCCGGTCAGGAATGCCACCGGCACCCATGGATTCTGCAGCTGGAATCCGTAGGCCATAATCGAAAACACGATCACCAGAGCCAGAAACACGATGCCAACGATCTTGTATTGCTGGCGCAGATATGACATAGCTCCCTTGCGCACGTGAGATGCTATTCGCTGCATCGTTTCGGTGCCCTCGCTGCGGCGCATCATCCCTCGATAAAAATACCATGCGAGCAGGAGAGCTATGACAGCTGCCGCAGGCACAATCCAGAATAAAGTCTGTTCCATTGATTGATATTGAAGTTTAAGGTAAGACATTGAGTTAACAAAGTTAGTCAATTTTATTAAAACTTCCACCTTGCCGTGAGCGCAAAAACCGAAAAAACGCCCATGTCAACACATTATTTTATAAAAAAAATATGTAATTTTGCAATTCACGTTTCTTGTAATGACAATGAAAAGACTGATACTGCACATGACCCTATTGGCTCTTTCAGCCATTTCAGGAGCCGTAGCGGCCGCCACACCGCTGAGATCCGCGCTCTGCCGTGAAACCATTCAGCCTGCGTATGGCGAAACAGCGCACACTGTGTCGAACGATCCCGACACTGTCATCATCCTGCCCTGGTTTGACGACGAGCTTGCCGACGACATCCACATGCTCGATACCGCCAACATAGAGCCCGACACCATCATCACGGACTATTACAGAACGATTTTTCCAATACCTGCCGGCGACTACTCGAAACCGGTATTCGACGGCTACCAGTTTCTCGACACCCTGACTCTGGAACGTCCCGAGCATTCAGCCATAGCCGGCGACGCATATTACTGGCTCGACGACCTGAAACGGGGCCGGCTTCTGGTCGCACGCGCGCGTCAGCAATACATGTCGCAGAATCCGCAAGCGGTGAGATACAACGTGTGGATGCTTCCCGAGCGCCCCAAGGAATATGCGGCGATAATCAATCCGCACACCCGGCGCATCGAGATGCAGGAGCGCGCCGTCGGCGACCGCCGCAACGAAGTCACCTCCCTTGCTCCAGAGATCGACCGCAAGATATGGATACAGAGCCTGGCTGTCACCGCCCAGTTCTCACAGGCCTATGTGTCGCCCAACTGGTATCAGGGCGGCAACCGCAGCCTTATAATGCTGGTGAACGCCGCCTATAACGTGAAGCTCAACCAGCATTATTATCCCAATCTGCTCTTCGAAACATCGGCCGGCTACAAACTCGGCACCAACACCGCCCCCGACGACACCATCCGCTCGATGAACATATCGGAGGATCTGCTGCAGATCAACTCCACATTCGGCTACAAAGCAGCGCGCAGATGGTACTATTCGCTCAATCTGCAGTTCAAGACACAGCTTTTCAACTCCTACCCCTCCAACTCCGACAAACTCAAATCGGCATTTCTCTCGCCGGGCGAGCTAAACCTCGGTCTCGGTATGACCTACAACTATCAGAACGACAAGAAGACATTTGATTTCAACGCTACTATAGCTCCTTTGTCGTGGCAGCTCTCTACCTGCATCTCGCAAAGAATCAACGAAGAATCATACGGTATACGTCCGGGACGCAATGCCCGTTGCGAATACGGTTCAAACGCCGAATACAAGCTCAGCTGGAAGATAACCTACAACATCAAGTATCAGTCGCGACTGTTCCTCTTTTCGGATTACTCACGCTTTCAGGGCGACTGGGAGCACACCCTGTCGTTTAACATCAACCGTTATCTCTCGACCAACATATACGCCCACATGCGCTATGACACGTCGAGCGTACGCGACGGCGGCTGGTCGAAATTCCAGTTCAAGGAGATCCTGTCGTTTGGATTCGCCTACACGTTTGCCAATACATGAATCTGACACGACATGTTCCGTCCTCTCCTCCTTGCTCTCATGCTTCTGACCGTCCAGGCCATCAGCGCCACCGGCTTCAGCCGAGGGTATGACAACATTGACTCCGTGGCGGCACGGATCATAGCCTCCGGCCCGCATCCGATCGAAGGGATATGGCAGTTTCCCGCCGACGGCTCACTTATGGCCATCGAACGCCGCGACGATCCCTCAGGAGCCACTGTCTACAGGCTTACGGTGGTCAGCAGCGCCGACCGCACCGTTCGTCCCGGAACCCTCATAGGCGAGGCCACTCCGGCCGGCGACTCCACCACTTTCGACGCACGGATCTCCACCGACGGGCAGGGACGCCTATCAGGCGGACGATTCACCATAAGGCTCGGAGAGGAAGCCTCGCGGCTGGCCTTCACCAAAGCCCGCGGCGAATATTACCTTGACCTCACCCGCCTGCTCCCATATATGTTCAGACGGGTGATACGTCACCGCCGCGCCACACCTCAGGCCGCACAGATATGCTTCAAGATCATACCACAACCGGCCATTCCGGCCACTCCGCGATATTTATGACACGGCCACTCGTCACGATCGCCGCTCTCGCAGCCATGATCATTGCCGCCGCAGGGACTCCCGACCGCACTACCCGGCGCGGTCTGCGGCCACAGACGCGGCTGTCGGCTCCAACAACGGCCATGACAGCGGAAGCCGCCGACACGGTGACCCCATCGCATGGCATGATCGACGTTTCGGGCTACGACAAGCCGCTCAGGTCGGCCAGCGAAACCCTTTTCATAACCAACCACAGCCGACGCCGGCTGACGGGGGTACAGCTCAGGATAACGTATCTCGACGCACACGGCCGTCAGCTCCACGAAGCGACGATGTGGCTTGACACCGACATACCACCCGGCGAAACACGCCGTATGAAATTCAAATCGTGGGACATACAGCGCACCTTCTACTACCGCCTGACGGGAAAACCGCGCCGCTCGGACGGAACGCTCTACGACGTAAGCATACGTCCGCTGCGTGCGGTATATCCGACTGCCGGACACAGCACACATTCACCGGAGCAATAAAAACCAACAGATGAAAACCGAGACACTTCTCAATGACGGAACGATATCCCTGCGCGCACTCGAACCGTCGGATCTCGATGCGATGATCCGATGGGAAAACGACACACGGCTATGGTCGGCCGGAAGCCAGGGAGCACCGCTATCGCGGCATGCAATAGCCGAATATATCGCCAATTACGACGCCGATCTATTCGCTGCGCGGCAGTTGAGGCTGATCGTTGTTGAAAACGCCACAGGCAATGCCGCAGGTGCCGTGGATCTCTACGACTTCGATCCGCTGAGCCTTCGTGCAGGCATCGGAATCATCATTGATGAAAACGCACGCGGCCACGGCTTCGGCACACGCGCCCTGACACTTTTATGGCAATACGCATCGCTGCATCTCGGCATGAATCAGCTCTGGGCCATGACGGCAATCGACAACACTGCCGCATGCCACGCATTCACCAGTGCCGGATTTACGACAGCCGGCCGCCTGCGGAGCTGGATCCGCCGCGGCCGGCAATGGGTCGACGCGCTGATGTTTCAGCGGTTGAATATCGAGGCGTAGCGCACCATCAGCTGATGGAAGCGCGGATCAGAGCGCAACGGCTCCACGTTGACATATCCGAGATCGAGATCCATCCAGTTGTGATAGTCGGCATATCCGTTCTGCATGGCAAGCTGCGCGCAGTCGACAGCCCGGTCGATCATGCCACGGCGGGCATAATAGCATGATGCATAATAATGGATCATCCCGTCATAGTCGGGCTGTGAATTGAGTATATTCTCCATCCACCGGTCGGCCTCTTCTACGCGTTCGAGCTGCAGCAGCGCGAATCCGAGAAGCGACCGCACATTATCGGGCGACATATCCGAGGCGGCTTCGACCGCACGCTGGCAGAGAAGCTTCGAGAGCGGCGCCTGGTCAAGACTGTCGGAGCACACCCACGCGCGAAGCAGCAACAGCCGCGGATCGTTGGGGCTGTCGAGTATTGCCTCAGCCAGACTCACCGATGCGTCGTGAGGATGTCCGAGCGCCAGATCGGCTGCCGCCTTAGCCTCCAGACCCTCTACCAGTCCCGGCTGCTTGGAAAGCGCCTGATCGGCATTGACAAGAGCCTCGCGGTATTCGCCGAGCGCACAAAGGATACGCGCCTTCAGAGCGTAGTAAGGAGCGTTTTCCTCAGTGGCCGATATGGCGTAGTCGGCATTTGCCAGAGCGGTGTCATACTGTCCGATAGCATAGAAACATTTGGCCAGCGACGAATTGAGCCCGGCATAGGAATAGAGGCCGTCGTTGAGTATCTTGTCGTAGTCCTCGATCGCGGCCGTGTAGTTGTAGTGGCTCTCGGCGATCGCCGCGCGGATATAGTAGAACATCCCGACTCTCGGCGCCTGGCGTATGGCTCTCGACAGTCCGTTCATGACCGCCGGGTAATTGGTGCGGGCAAGCACCACAAGCTCGTTGAGTGCCTTGGCATTGACATTGCTGTCCATCGACAGGGCTATGATATAGTCGTCGACAGCCCCCTCGGTGTTGCCGAGCAGAGTGCGGACCGAAGCACGCCGTATGTAGCTCTCGGCCTTGTCGGGGGCGTAATCGACAGCACGGTCGGCCAGATCGTTGGCCATGCCGAAATTCTGCTCCCGGGCGGCACAGCGCGCAAGGCCGAAGACAGCCTCCTGCGAGTGAGGGAACTGACGCTGCAACCGCTGATAGTCGGCCCGCGCATCGGCGTAACGGCCAAGTTCGTAGAGCACGTTGGCTCTCTGGTAGAGACATGTATAGGCCGACGGATCAAGCTGCAGCGCGGCATTGAGGTCGTCGAGGGCATCGCTGTAGCGACCCATGCGCTCTCTCGCTCCGGCACGAAGCTGATGGGCGGAGAAACGCACCTCACGAGCCGATTCGGGCGCGTAGCGGAGCGCCTGATCGAGATCGGAGATCGCCTTGAGATACTCGTCGCGGTTGTATAGCTCACCGGCTCTTGCCAGCAGAGTTTCGTAGTCGGTCGGATCATTTTCGATCATTTTGTCGTAGACCCTCATCACGGCCACGCTCATGGCCGAATTGGATGACGACTGCGCCACGCAGGGTATGGGCGCGGCCATCAATAGCAGAAATGCGATGAACGGTTTCATTGGCAACATTTTTATGATTCTGTCACTATTTCGTTTATAACGGTGCGGATGCGCGTGAGTCGCTCAAGCAGTCCGGGCAGAAGATCGAGCCGGAGCATATTGGCGCCGTCGCTCTTTGCCTTCGAAGGCTCGGGATGTGTTTCGATGAAGAGTCCGTCGGCACCGGCGGCTATGCCGCATCGGGCTATGGTCTCGATCATGTCGGGACGTCCGCCCGTGACTCCGCAGGTCTGATTGGGCTGCTGAAGCGAGTGAGTGCAGTCGAGCACCACCGGACAGCCAAAACTCTTCATGACCGGTATGCCGCGGTAGTCCACCACCAGATCCTGATAGCCGAATGTCACTCCGCGCTCCGTCACAGCAACATCGTCGCAACCGGCGTCGCGCACCTTCTGCACGGCGAACTCCATGGCTTCGGGCGAGAGAAACTGGCCCTTCTTGACGTTGACATCACGGCCGGTGCGGGCCGCCGCCACAAGCAGATCGGTCTGACGGCACAGGAATGCCGGGATCTGTAGCACGTCGACAAACTCCGCGGCCATGTCGGCCTCCTCAGGCGAGTGTATGTCGGTCACCACAGGCACTCCGAACTCCTCCCTGACTTTGGCGAGAATCCTCAGTGCCTCAAGGTCGCCGATGCCGGTGAACGAATCGAGCCGCGAGCGGTTGGCCTTGCGATAGGAGCCTTTGAACACATAGGGTATGCCCAGGCGGCTCGTGACCTCCACTATACGCCCGGCAATGTCGAGAGCCATGCGCTCGCCTTCGATCACGCACGGACCGGCGAGAAGAAAGAAATTATCCGATGGTTTTATTGATTTCATATTTCTGGATTATCTGTGATTGAACGGTATTGGTCGAGTATATGGATAGCGTCGACAGCCCGCAGAGCCGCCGTTTCGGTACGCAAACGTTCCGGGCCGAGAGCCACCGGTTTCCAGCCCGCGTCAAGCGCCGCCTTGATCTCTTCGGGAGCGAAATCGCCCTCCGGGCCGATCATTATGGCTGTGACAGGCGCTCCGCTGCGATATGTCGCCACAAGCTCGCGGCGCGGTATCGAACGGTCGCAGTAGGCTATCAGCGCCTGTGCTCCGGCATAGCGTGCCGTCACCTCGCCAACCGGGGTCATCGGTTCG
This sequence comes from Paramuribaculum intestinale, assembly GCF_030759015.1. Lineage (GTDB taxonomy): Bacteria > Bacteroidota > Bacteroidia > Bacteroidales > Muribaculaceae > Paramuribaculum > Paramuribaculum intestinale. Next base: position 2,509,363 of record NZ_CP098825.1, read on the forward strand.
ACGACCGGAAGCACAGCCTTGAGCGACTGCTTCATGGCCGCCACAGCAATCTTTTCGAGCCGTTCGGGCTTCAGCTCACGTCGTTCCGAACGGCGGCACAGCAACGGTATGATACGGTCAACACCTATCTCGGTCAGCTTTTCGGTCATCCACTCCATGCGGTCGAGATGCTTTGACGGCGCCACCGCGGCCACTATCTCGCCCGACCACGAAGGGAGCAGCGTCTCGGATGAGAGAATCTCCACGGTGGTGTGGCGCTGATGCGCACCGGTGATGACGCAACGGTAGCGGCGTCCCTTGCCGTCGACCACTGTCAGCTCGTCGCCCTCGCGAAGGCGCAGCACTCTGACGGCGTGCTGCGAATCGCTTTCGGGAAGCGTGAGCGTGTCGGCTATGTCGGGTGCATAGAACTGTATCATATCATTCTATCTCCAGAGCGGCATCCTCCGCCTTGGCAATACTGCGGCGGTCGGGTGCCGGATTATGACGGTACTTGAAGAATATCGCGAACAGAATGGCCACCACCAACGCATAGAGTGCAAATATAGTCCATGGGGTCGACCAGTCGCCAAGCATATAGGACCGTCCGTCGGGCATGGTCTGCCAGCTGACATAGCGGTTGACCACCGCTCCTGCTATCAGCGTGCCTACGGATGCTCCTATGCCATTGGTCATCAGCATAAACAGTCCCTGTGCCGACGACTTGACTCGCTCTGAAGTCTCCTGCTCGACAAACAGTGCGCCGCTGACATTGAAAAAGTCGAAAGCCACGCCGTAGACTATCATCGACAGGATGAAGAGCCACACCCCCGGACCGGGATTGCCTATGGCGAAAAACTCGAAGCGCAGCACCCATGCCAGCATGGCTATGAGCATCACACGCTTTATGCCGAAACGACGCAGACAGAACGGGATAAGCAATATGCACAGCGCCTCGCTGACCTGCGACAGCGAAGTGAGCAGAGTGGCGTTGTTGGCTCCGAAAGTCGAAGCATATTGTTCGACCCCTTTGAAGGAGGTGATAAACGTGGTGGCAAAGCCATTGGTAATCTGCAGGGCCACTCCGAGCAACATCGAGAAGACGAAGAATAGAGCCATGCGACGGTCGGCAAACAGCCTGAATGCCGAGAGGCCGAGAGTGTCGGCCACGCTGCGTCCCTGCGCTGCGCTGCGGTCTACGGGGCTGACCGGAAGAGTGAACGCGAACACGCCGAGAATCAGTCCGAGCACGGCCGAAGCGAGCAGCTGCATATCGGTGTACTGGAAACGATAGGTGCTCATCGGGTTGGCGTCGGAGAGCGTAAAGCCCCACTCTCCGGCATGATAATAAACTGAATTGACAAACCACATCGACGCGATGAATCCGACTGTGCCGAGCGTGCGGATGGGAGGGAATGCCGCCACTGTGTCGTAGCCTTTCATCTTCAGTGCCTTGAAAGCTGTGGAATTGGCCAGCGCGATCGTAGGCATATAGAATGCCACGCTCAGCGTGTAGAGCGTGAAAAACGGCGCGAACTCAAGCTGCGGATGGGTATGGCCATACCACCAGGCAGCTCCCATGAACAGAGCCGCGAGCAGATGACAGATGCCGAGCACACGGTTGACCGGAATCCAGCGGTCGGCCAGTATTCCCATCAGAGCGGGCATGAATATCGACACCATTCCCTGCACCGAATAGAACAGAGCTATGTCGCTTCCCAGACCTGCCGCGCCGACATACTGACCCAGACAGGTGAGATAAGCTCCCCAGATAGCGAACTGTAGAAAATTGAGGATTATAAGCCGTAATTTAAGCATTGCTGTAGACTGTCGGTATAATGTGATTATCGAGTTGTGATGGTGTCAATTTGGTGTCCTGCAACAGGTGCGGATCTCAGTCGGCGTCGTCCGACGGGCGTCGGCGCCGCTTGTCTTCGAGTATGCGGCTCACACGTGCCGCCTCCTCGTAGTTTTCCTCGCCTATAAGCTTCTGCAGGGTGCGCTCAAGCTCTTCGACCGCATAGTTTTCAAGCCGCGGCTCCGGATCGGAAGACTCTTCGCGGTCATCGCGGTCGGAAGGGTCGTCGGTCGTTTCCTCCACCTCGAATCCGGTTTCGTCAAGAATCGCGCGCGTGGTGTAGATAGGCGCCGATGTGCGCATCGCTATGGCTATGGCGTCGGATGTACGTGAATCGATAGTCACCGTGCGGTCACCGTCGGTAAATGTCAGCTCGGAGGAGAATATCCCGTCCTCAAACCGATAGATGAACACCTCGCGCAGCTTGACGCCGAAGGCGTGGGCGAAGCTGACAAACAGATCGTGGGTCATAGGCCGCGGAGGAGTCACGCTTTCCATCCTTATGGCTATCGACTGGGCTTCGGCCGGCCCGATCACGACCGGAATGCGTCCGGGGCCATCGGCCTCGGCAAGTATCAGCGCGTATGCGCCGTTCTGCAGCTGGCTGTACGACAGCCCGAGCACTCTCAGTCGGATTCGTTCTGACATGGCTGTGTGAGTTTGAAATGACGAGGATCGTCGGTGGTGATGATGCCGCTGCCTAGACAGATGCGCCTGTCGGGGGTATATATCACGGCAAACTGCCCCGGAGCGATTCCCTGCACCGGCTGCGAGCTTTCTATGACGTAGCGCGACTGTCCGAGGCGTGTGAGTGTGGCCTCTATGAATTCCGGCATGTGACGGTTTTTGAACACTATCGGCTCGGCGTCGCACCGGTCGGGCCAGGGATCGCGCGTGATCCAGTGCATCTCGTCGAGACATATGGTGCGGCCATACTGCCTCAGAGTGCCGTAGCCTCCGCTGACGTAGACGGCATTGTCCACGATGTTCTTTCCCACCACATACCATGGTCCGCCGCTCAGACCGAGCCCCTTGCGCTGTCCGATCGTATGAAACCAGTAGCCGCGGTGCTCTCCGAGCTTGCGGCCGCTCTCTATCTCGATAATCGGTCCGGGACGCTCGCCGAGATGACGGCGTATGAAGTCGTTGTAGTTGATTTTTCCGAGGAAGCAGATCCCCTGGCTGTCGCGTCGTCGGGCGTTGGGCAGATTCAGCTCCACAGCCATCCGCCTCACTTCCGCTTTGGGCAGGTCGCCGATCGGGAACATCGCGTGACTCAGCTGGCGATAACTTATGCGCGCCAGAAAATCGGTCTGATCCTTGACAGGATCGGGCGCCGTGGCAAGATATACGAGCCCGTCGGCCGGGTCGGTCAGCGTGCGTGCATAATGCCCCGTGGCCGTATAGTCAAACTCGTAGCCGCGGCGCTCCTCGAAGTAGCCGAACTTGATGAACCTGTTGCACATTATGTCGGGATTGGGAGTCAGTCCCTGACGGACCGTGCGGAGGGCATACTCCATGACACTTTCCCAGTATTCCTTGTTGAGATCGACCGTATCGAGCGGCAAGCCATAGCGCGACGCGATCAGACGGCACATCTCGAGATCTTCTTCGGCCGAGCAGTCGCCGCGGCCGTCGTCGGACGCGATACGGATATAGAACAGGCTGACGTCGTGACCCTGCTCCACCAGCCGGTGGACAGCCACGGCGCTGTCGACGCCACCTGATATCAACGCTGCGATCCTCATGGTTCAGACATCTTCAAGCTCCTCGTCGCCGCTCTTGCCCTGACGGCTTATCAGGAACAGCGAGATGAAATAATCAAGCGAGATCTTGCCCGGCCCGGCCAGCAAAATATACAGGTAGATGCCTATGAACATTATGGGCAGACAGCCCGGCTGCGTGTCCGACAGGCCGTAGACCGACACGTTGGGCAGCAGATTATGGAGCATATAGTACTCCGCCGCCATCATTGACAGCGCAGGTGGCACCACAGCTATCCTGGTCAGGAAACCCACCATAATGAACAGCGAGCACACGATCTCGATCACAATCATGATGATCAGACACGTTTCGGAATGAAGTCCGAACATAGACGGGAATGTATGGCGCAACTGCTCGAACGCCACAAGATGGCGTATGCCGAACTGCATGAACATCACTCCGACAAAAAGGCGCATGAACAGCCGGGCCATGTTGCTGTAGGTATAACCCGTGCATTTCACGAATGTATGCGCTATGAGTTTATTGAGTTTCGACATCATGAAGAGTTTTTATGTTAAGGGACATGACGGCGCCCGACGGCCGGAGCGAGTCAAAGACGCGACATGATAGTCAGAACGGTGTCGATGTTCGCATTCTTCATTCGTATCACCGAATTCTCGTCAAGTATATAGAACGACGGGGTCGACTTGATATCATAGACCGTATCGATGTCGGGGGCAGAGCCGACGGTCCATGTCGACGGGAAATTCTTAACTTTCTCACGCCACTCCTCGTCGGGTTCCTCGGCCGATATGGCCACAACCCTTACCAGTCCGGCATCAAGATATCGCGAGGTCGGTATGTTGGCGTTAAGGCGTGTACGCGCCAGATGACAGTCGCTACACTCTGTGTCGAAGAAATAGATCAGCGTCACCTCGGCCGAATCCGGAGCGAAGGTGCGCCGGTTGCCGTCGCGGTCGGTAAAGTCAAATACGGGAGCCGACATGCCCACCTGCGATGCCGAAAGCACCCTCACCTGATGTTCGTAGCGCGCCTTTATGCTTTTGTCGACGCGCTTGTTGTCGACCACCGCGCGTATGAATGGCAGATACAGCTCGTCGGAGTAGATCTCCGATGTGTCGGAATGCACATGCTGCTCGGCCGTATTGGCCAGAAACGTCATATCTTCGGGACGTTTTTCAAGTGTCTTGAGCAGCTTTGCGATGCATTTATGGGCCTGTCGGGCCGAGGCGTGGGGCATCAGATTGAGATAGGACCTGAAGCTCTCTCCCATGCGCTCGCGATTGCTGAAAGCCTTGTTGAAATCACAGAAATCCCAGTAGTGTTCGATCAGATAGTCGACTCTTGGCTGCAGTCCCTGAAGCGAGTCGGGCACTATAGGCAACTGGAAATAGGTATCCTGAGCCGTCATTCGCGGCGCGGCCACGAAAGCGATCATGACAACGGCCACTCGGATTATGACATTATGTAACTTTTTCATTGTGGCATACTGTTTGCAGTTACAAAATTAGACATTCTGGCCGAATTTACGGCAAGCAAGCAGTAAAAATGTTGGCAATTACCAACTTTTGCCGTCGTGAGATTGTTAGAAAATCAGCAGACGGCAGATCCCTGCGGTCAGCCGCCGCATCACACCGACAGCTTGCAACCCGCCGGGGCGCACATGCCGGCATCCGGTCGGAGCCACAATCCGGTCAAGTCCAGCAAAGAATCTAAGAGTATGTTTGAATTTAACACGAAAAATATATATGAACTTCTTTCTATCCCCTCAAAGGTCTTTTCGGGCGATTTGCGTCAAGTCTCATCGGTCACGATGCCCGCATCGCTCCCTCTTCAACTCACGCAAATCTCTCCGAAAATCCTCTTGGAGTGAATAGAAGTAAAATTCAAACATACTCTAAAAAACTGTTTATTTATCCAGGATATGAATTTCAATAATTTTACCATCAAGTCACAGGAAGCCATCCAGAAAGCAGTGGAGCTGACACGCGCCAACGGCTGTCAGGCCATTGAGCCGGTGCATATCCTTAAGGCCGTGATGTCGGAGGGCGAGTCGCTCGTGAAGTTTATCTTCGCGAAGACCGGCGCCAATATCACCACCGTCAATGCCGCCATAGACCGCGAGATAGCATCGCAGCCCAAAGTGTCGGGCGGAGAGCCATACCTGAGCCGCACGTCAAACGACGTGCTGCAGAGAGCCATAGACATCGCCAAGAAGCAGGGCGACGAATATGTCACGCTCGAAGCGCTACTCACCGCACTATTCGAGATCGCCTCGCCCGCGTCCTCCATCCTGAAGGACTCCGGACTGACCGACAAAGAGCTGAAGGCGGCCATCGAAGAGTTGCGCAAAGGCAAGAAAGCCACCGACCAGAGCGCTGAGGAAACCTACAATTCACTCAACAAATATGCCATAAACCTCAACGAACGCGCACGTCAGGGCAAACTCGACCCGGTGATAGGGCGCGACGACGAGATACGCCGTGTGCTCCAGATATTGAGCCGACGCACCAAGAACAATCCCATGCTCATAGGCGAGCCAGGCACCGGCAAGACTGCCATAGCCGAGGGTCTGGCACAGAGAATCGTGCGCGGCGACGTGCCTGAAAACCTCCGTTCCAAACAGATCTTCTCGCTCGACATGGGCGCCCTCGTGGCCGGAGCCAAATACAAAGGCGAGTTCGAGGAACGACTGAAAGCCATAGTCAACGAGGTGACACAGAGCGACGGAGAGATAATATTATTCATCGACGAGATCCACACCCTTGTCGGAGCCGGAAAAGGAGAGGGAGCCATGGACGCCGCCAATATTCTCAAGCCGGCACTCGCCAGAGGCGAACTCCGCAGCATAGGCGCCACCACACTCGACGAATACCAGAAATATTTCGAGAAGGACAAGGCTCTTGAACGCCGATTCCAGAAGGTGATGGTCAACGAACCCGACGAGATGAGCGCAATAGCCATCATGCGCGGACTGAAAGAGCGATATGAGAACCATCACAAGGTGCGCATCCGCGACGAGGCGATCATAGCCGCCGTGCAGCTCTCCGAGCGCTATATCACCGATCGTTTCCTCCCCGACAAGGCTATCGATCTCGTGGACGAAGCTGCCTCCAAACTGCGTCTGGAAATGGACTCCGTGCCGCAGGCTCTCGACGAGATCACCCGCATGATAGCCCAGAAGGAGATCGAGCGGGAGGCCATAAAGCGCGAAGGCGACAGCGAGAAAGTCAAGGAGATCGAGAAGGATCTCGCGCAGATGAGAGAGGACGAGAAGGAGTTCGCCGCAAAATGGAAGGCCGAGAAAGATCTCATAAACCGCATACAGCAGAACAAGATCGACATAGAGCAGCTCAACTTCGAGGCCGAGCGCGCCGAACGCGAGGGCGACTACGCCAAAGTGGCGGAGATACGTTACTCGAAAGTGCAGCAGAAAGAGACTGAGAATACCCAGATACAGGAACAGCTCGCCATGATGCAGGGAGAGAAAGCCCTGATCAAGGAGGAGGTCGACGCCGAGGATATAGCCGACGTGGTAAGCCGCTGGACCGGCATTCCGGTCAACAAGATGGTACAGAGCGAAAAGGAGAAACTGCTCCACCTCGAAGCCGAGCTTCACGAACGCGTCATAGGTCAGGAGGACGCAATCCGCGCCATAGCCGACGCCGTGCGCCGCAGCCGTGCCGGACTCAACGACCCGCGCCGCCCCATTGGATCGTTCATATTCCTGGGCACTACCGGAGTCGGCAAGACCGAGCTGGCAAAGGCACTGGCCGAATATCTCTTTGACGACGAGAACATGATGACCCGCATCGACATGAGTGAATATCAAGAGAAGCACACAGTGTCGAGGCTTGTCGGAGCGCCTCCGGGATACGTAGGCTACGACGAAGGCGGACAGCTGACCGAGGCCGTGCGTCGCAAACCTTACTCGGTAGTGCTCTTCGACGAGATCGAAAAGGCGCATCCCGACGTGTTCAACATATTGCTGCAGGTGCTCGACGACGGACGTCTGACCGACAACAAGGGACGTCTGGTCAACTTCAAGAACACCATCATCATCATGACCTCCAACATGGGATCGAACGTGATTCGCGACAATTTCTCGAAGATGACGCCCGAGAACCGCGCCGAAACCATCGAAACCACAAAGAACGAGGTTCTCGAGATGCTGAAACAGACCATACGGCCGGAATTCCTCAACCGCATAGACGAGATCATAATGTTCACCCCGCTCAACGAGGCCGAGATAGAGGAGATCGTAGGGCTGCAGATCAAGTCGATACAGAAGATGCTCGCCGCCAACGGCGTGACACTCGAAGTGACGCCTGCCGCGCTCCATTTCCTGGCCGAGGAGGGATATGATCCTGAATTCGGCGCCCGCCCGGTGAAACGCGCCATACACCGCCTGGTGCTCAACCAGCTGTCGAAGGACATCCTGGCTCAGAAAGTAGACCGCGACCATCCGATAGTGATCGACTATCAGGAGGGGGACGACGCCGGACTCGTGTTCAGAAACTAAACACTACAAACCACACAATCATGAAAAAGATCATACACCTTCTGATGGCCGCCCTGCCGCTGCTCGGCATGACAGCCTGCAGCGACGACGACAAGGATCTGCCTGCCGTAGACATCAACATCGAATATGCCGGAGCGAAAAAGATCGACGGCACAATCTACGCCGTGGCCGGCGAACCGTTTGAGATCACATCAGTGAGCTGCACTCCGCTGCGCCAGGGCAAGAAAGCCGCTATCACGGCCGTCACCTACGGACTCGACGGATGGGTGCTCGGCGCCACCAACCTGTCGCCGTTCAACATATCGATCGATACCTCCGAGCTTACCCCCGGCAAGCATGTCATGTCGATGTCTATGATCATAGCCGAGGTGGACTGCGAGATAGCAACCGGATATATGGCCTTCGACCTGATCGTGGTGCCGACCGCAGAGGATCTGCCCGACACCGCTCCCGACGAGGATACATCATCAGGCACAGGCCAGTTTACAGCCAGCCCCGACATACAATAGTGAGCCCCTGACACAAAATGCAGTTCAGCCGTGCCCGTCATCACACAGGCACGGCTGATCGCTTTAACAGTTTTATAACATGCAGAAGATAATCACACGCAGAGTGTACTCCGATCCCGACGGCAGCACTGCCGACGACGGCTACCGCATATTCGTCGACCGGCTATGGCCACGTGGCGAATCGAAAGAATCGTTCCACTATGACCTGTGGGTCAAAAACGTAGCGCCGTCAACCACGCTGCGCGAATGGTTTCACGCCGACCCCGACAGCCGGTGGGAGGAATTCGTCCGGCGCTACACCGATGAGCTACGGTCAAACCCGACGGCTCTTCAGCTGCGCCGCGACATAGCCGGGCGGCCTCGCGTCACACTGCTCTATGGCTCGAAAGACACCATACACAACAATGCCACAGTGCTCGCCGACTTCCTGCGGCAATGAACCGATCAGAGCTTACGGATAAACACTAGACCGGAAGTTTCGTTGGATCCGACACCGTTGCGCTCCACCACGACTGTAAACGGAGTGCCGGCTTCGAACGCATCGACATCAAACCGGTAGGTGGCCGTCTGTCCGGGCTTGACAGTATAGTCGCCATCGACATCAGCGAGTTGCTCGTCGCGCTTCATGAGCTTCAGGCGTCCGAAGTGTATGTCGCCTCCCTTTTCAGGGATAAAAGTAATTTCATACGATCCGTTGCCCGAGATCTTGCCTATGACGTCGATGTTCCATGGCGTGGCGACGGTCTGCACCTGAAGCGGCTGCCACTGCCCCGCTATGGCTCCATAGCGTTCGTAACGCGAATAATCCGGGGCGAAGTATGTCGGAAGCGACACCCTGCGTCCATGGACCGTGACAGCGTGGAAATCGGATCTGGAGGGCGCTACCACCTTGCCGCCTTTATAAAGCGCTGAATGGACGGTGGGATACGTGCCGTCGGTGGTATAGCGGATCTCGCTCCCCTCGATCGACGGCTCCAGCACAAACTCCCACTCACCCGAGGGGAGCTCCTTCATGGAGGTTATCGACGGTTCCGGCACACGATAGGCAGCGCCCATGGCGTCGAGGCGACCAAAATGTGTCATGACCCTGCGGCGGAAATCGGGCCACGAACGGCGGCTTTCCTTATCCCATGCCACCTCGGCCACTGCGAGCAGTCGCGGGAAGGTGAGATAGTCGACATAGGCCTCCGAACGGTTTTCGTCGAGCTGCGGCAGTTCCTGAAGCACTGTGCCGTGAATAAACTGATCGCTCCACAGGCATCCCTGCACGCCGATCACCGACGAGCTGTCGGAATAGTCGTTGACAGGCATCGAATAGGCCTTTTCGAGCGATATCGGCGGCATCCATCCGGCAGCCTTTATCTCGCCGGGAGTGGAGCTTTCGGGGAAATCGAGATACATGTGTGTGGCCGGAGTCAGAATAGCCTGATGACCTTTGGAGGAAGCGAACACCGAATCGGCCACATTGTGCCATATCAGCGCCACAACAGGGGTCGACACATCGCCCCGGGTGATGATTTCCTCCCATCCTATGACCGTACGTCCGCGGTCGGCCATCATGCGCGCCACCGTATCGGTCAGCCATCCCTGCAGCTCCGAAGCCTTCGACAACCCCTCGCGCTTGAGCAGCGCCTGACAGTCGGGACACTCCTTCCAGCGGTCGTAGACAGCCTCGTCGCCACCTATGTTGATGTACTTGGATGGGAACAGCTCGACGGTTTCATCGAGTATGTCGAAGAGGAACTTCATGGAACTTTCCTTGCCCACGCAAAGAAGATCGCGACTGATGAAATGCTGACGCGGCAGCTCATGCTGCAGACCTGTGCACGACAGCCACGGATAGGCTACTACAGCCGACAGTATGTGAGCCGGGAACTCTATCTCGGGAATAATCTCGACGTTGCGTAGCCGACCATACTCTATGATGTCGCGGATCTGATCCTGAGTGTAATATCCTCCGAGGCGCGACGGACCCGTTCCGGCGTATGCGCCCACTTCCGTCAGACGCGGATATTTCTTACTCTCCATGCGCCATCCCGAATCGTCGATCATGTGGAACTGCAGCTTGTTGAGCTTATACATCGCCATCATGTCGATATAATGCTTCACATAATCGACATCGTGGAAATAGCGCGCCACATCAAGCATCATTCCGCGCCACGGGCGCTCGGGAGCGTCGAAGATGCTCACACATGGAGCGTTCCACTCCACGTTTCTTGCCGGACGGTCGGAATGTATCTGCTCCGGGAAGAGCTGCAGCAATGTCTGCAATCCGTAGAACAGGCCTCCCCTGTCGGCGCCGACCACAGTGATGCGCTTGCGCCCCACCTCCAGACGATAGCCCTCCGATGCGCCTACTGCGGCGCTGTCGATGCTGAGCGCGATAGCGGCCTTGGACGTACCGGCCACGACCGGCAGTTCATATCCGGTCGACTGCAACAGGATGCTGTCGAGATACATGGCATACTCTTCAAGGCCTTCGGCATAGCCGATGGATGTCTTTGAGGTAAGTGTGAACTGTCCGTCATGCTCCTCTACCGATACCGGACGCGGCACGACGTTGACAGCGGCTCCTGCGGCAAATACGCCGAGCGCCACTGCGGCTGCTGCGATGAAATTGCGTAGTGTCATCTGTGTGTTGAAATGATGTGATTGACTGGTCATGCACCGGGAAACAAAATCCACGTGCTTCTTGTTTCCGCAAAATTACCAAATAATATTGTTGGAGAGTCCAAATATTTTTGCAGGAATGGTTAATTTCGCTTAATTTTGCACTTGCACCGGTTTTATCTACTGATAATGCATAGGAAAATCAAGATAAAACACGGTCAAACGACAAATGCCAGGCTACTGAAAATCCATCATAAAATCAAATAATTAAATTACACTTTCATTATGTGGTTAACCAACTCATCTATAGGAAGGAAGCTCGTGATGTCAATCACCGGAGCCTGCCTTATCCTATTCGTTACGTTTCACGCACTGATGAACGGCGTGGCGCTCTTCTGGCCTCAAGCCTATGACATGATCTGCGCCTTCCTGGGTGCCAACTGGTATGCTCTGGTTGCATCAATGGGTCTCGCAGCTCTCTTCATCATCCACATCTGCTACGCGCTCTGGCTCACCGTCCAGAACCGCAAGGCTCGCGGTGCCGACCGCTATCAGGTAAACGGCAGCCAGCCTCAGGTAGAGTGGTCGTCGAAGAACATGCTCGTCCTGGGCATCGTGGTGCTCGCTTTCCTGGCCGTTCACCTGATCCAGTTCTGGGCCAAGATGCAGCTCGCCGAGATCATCCACTGCGAGTATGTCCATGACGGCGTTGCCGTTCCTCCCGCTGCCGGCAGCCTGTTCCTCCACATCGCTTTCAGCCAGATCTGGACTCCGATCGTCTACATCATCGGCTTCGTGGCTCTCTGGTTCCACATGAACCACGGCTTCTGGTCAATGTTCCAGACCTGCGGATGGAACAACGACATCTGGATCAAACGCCTCAAATGCATCGGTCTCTGGTGGAGCTCCATCGTTGTGGCTCTCTTCATCGCCCAGGCCATAGTGTTCACCGTTCGCGCCAACTCCACCTCGTTTGACGAAGCCTGCCGCGACTACGCCACCAGCGTGGTATGCCCGGAGGCAGCCGTTTCTCAGGAAGCCGTGTGCATCATCCACACCGACTGCGACGGCCACACCGACTGCGAGGGTCACGGCCATCACACGGAGTGCGTAAAGTAATATCAGAATAAACATCACAACGTCACAAATATGGCAGATATCAAAAGCGTAGAGGGCATGATCGACTCTACACCCATAATGAAGGATTACGCCGACATCGAGTCCTCCAAGCTCCCCGAATATCAGATAGACTCCAAGATACCCGAGGGTCCCATAGCCGACAAGTGGACCAACTACAAGGCCCACCAGAAGCTCGTAAATCCCGCCAACAAACGCAATCTCGACGTGATCGTGGTGGGCACCGGCCTCGCCGGCGCTTCAGCAGCCTCGACACTTGCCGAGCTGGGCTTCAACGTATATAACTTCTGCATTCAGGACAGCCCGCGTCGCGCTCACTCGATCGCCGCACAGGGCGGTATCAATGCAGCCAAAGACTATCAGAACGACGGCGACTCCGTCTACCGCCTCTTCTATGACACCGTAAAGGGCGGCGACTTCCGTTCGCGCGAGGCCAACGTGTACCGTCTGGCTGAAGTGTCGAACAACATCATCGACCAGTGCGTGCAGCAGGGTGTGCCTTTCGCCCGCGAATACGGCGGTCTGCTGGCCAACCGCTCCTTCGGCGGCGCCCAGGTGAGCCGTACATTCTACGCCAAGGGTCAGACCGGACAGCAGCTGCTGCTCGGCGCCTACGCGTCGCTCAACCGCCAGATCGAGAAGGGTCAGGTGCGCTCGTTCAACCGTCGTGAGATGCTCGACGTCGTAATAATCGACGGACGCGCCCGCGGCATCATCGTGCGCAACCTCGTCACCGGCGAACTGGAGCGCTACGCCGCCCACGCCGTGGTGCTCGCCACCGGCGGCTACGGACGCACATTCTTCCTCTCCACCAACGCCATGGGCTGCAACGGCTCTGCCGCCATCCAGGCATTCCGCAAAGGCGCCTACCTCTCCAACCTCGCCTTCACACAGATCCACCCCACCTGCATACCCGTGCACGGCGAAGACCAGTCGAAGCTCACCCTCATGAGCGAATCGCTCCGCAATGACGGCCGCATATGGGTGCCCAAGAAGAAAGAGGACGCCGAGGCTATCCGCGCCGGCAAGAAAAAACCGACCGACATACCCGACGAAGACCGCGACTTCTATCTGGAGCGCCGCTATCCGGCCTTCGGCAACCTCTGCCCCCGCGACATCGCCAGCCGTGCCGCCAAGGAACGCTGCGACGCCGGCTTCGGCGTAGGTACGGGCAACGCCGTATATCTCGACTTCAAGTATGCCATCGAGCGTCTGGGAGCCGACGTGGTGCGTGACCGCTATGGCAACCTCTTCGACATGTATCAGATGATCTCCGACGACAACCCCTACGAAACTCCGATGATGATCTTCCCCGCCTCGCACTACACCATGGGCGGCATCTGGGTGGACTACGAGCTGCAGACCTCCGTCAAGGGTCTCTTCGCCATCGGCGAATGCAACTTCTCCGACCACGGCGCCAACCGCCTCGGAGCATCGGCTCTCATGCAGGGACTCGCCGACGGATACTTCGTGCTCCCCTACACTCTCCAGAACTATCTGAGCGACCAGATCAAGGTGAGCCGCTCGACATTCGACACCAAGCATCCCGAATTTGACGAAGCCGAGAAGGGCGTACGCGACCGTATAGCGCGCCTCATGGCCATCAAGGGCACCAAGAGCCCCGACCAGATCCACAAGCGTCTGGGTCACATCATGTGGGATCTCGTGGGCATGGGACGCACACTCCAGAGCCTCGTGAAAGCGATCGAGGAGCTCAAGGAGGTGCGCAAGGAGTTCTACACCGACCTCCGCATCGTGGGCAGCGCCGACGACCTCAACACCGAGCTTGAGAAGGCTCTCCGTCTGGAGGACTTTCTTGTGATGGCCCGCATGATGGCAATCGACGCTCTGCACCGCAACGAATCGTGCGGCGCACACTTCCGCGAAGAGTATCAGACCGCCGACGGCGAAGCCAAGCGCGACGACGAACACTACATGTACGTCAGCTGCTGGAAATACACCGGCGACGACGAGAAGCCCATCCTTCTCAAAGAGCCCCTCAAATATGAGGCCATCCAGGTTCAGACCCGCAACTACAAGTCGTAAAAACGTCAAGAAAAAAGCAACACAGAAATGGAAAATACTATAAGCGTAAATCTGAAAGTTTGGCGTCAGCGCGGTCCGAAGGAACCCGGCCAGTTCGTCAACTATCACCTCGACAACGTGTCGACAGGCAGCAGCTTCCTTGAAATGCTCGATATGCTCAACCAGAAGCTCGTGGAGCAGAACGAGGAGCCGGTGGTGTTTGACAACGACTGCCGCGAAGGCATCTGCGGCATGTGCTCGCTCTACATCAACGGTCATCCCCACGGCCCAGTGCAGGGCATCACCACATGCCAGCTCCACATGCGTAAGTTCCACGATGGAGAGACCATCACCATCGAGCCGTGGCGCTCGGCGGCCTTCCCCGTGATCCGCGACCTTACCGTCAACCGTAACGCGTTCGACCAGATCCAGCAGGCCGGCGGCTACGTTTCGTTCAACTGCGGCGGTGCTCCCGACGCCAACGCCACCCCGATCTCGAAAGAGGTTGCCGACGTGGCCATGGACTCCGCTACCTGCATCGGCTGCGGTGCATGCGTTGCAGCGTGCAAAAACGGCTCGGCAATGCTGTTCGTATCGGCCAAGGTGAGCCAGTTTGCCCTCCTGCCCCAGGGTCAGGTAGAGCGCAAGCGTCGCGCCCGCGCCATGGTCAGGAAGATGGATGAGCTCGGCTTCGGCAACTGCACCAACACTGGAGCCTGCGCCGCCGAGTGCCCCAAGAACATACCTCTGAGCAACATCGCCCGTCTTAACCGCGAGTTCATCAAAGCAAAGTGCGCCGACTGACGCCGCACTTTGCATCCAATCAATAACGACGACTGCCGCCCTCGATCAGAGAGCGGCAGTCGCTGTTTTCATACCATTTCGCCGGACATCCGCTCCCCGGCATCGGGAAGCGATCTCACTGACGAGATCCCCGGGCTATGTCATATCAGTTGCCCGCAGGAGGCAATATGGGCTGCGGAAGCACGAAGTCGGGATAGACATCGGTGTCGACCGCCGTTGTGCCGCGCAGAGCGCCGTCGGGCATATAGAGCAGGTAGACATCGGGCTGTCCGGGAGTCTCCATCTCCACACGATAGAAGCTCTCCGAGCGGCGCTCGTAATAGTCGATATCGTCGACCGTCCAGTCGCGGAAATCGCCACCGGCTATGGCATTGGCCACCGGCTGCGGCAGACGCGCTATATCGCGTCCGTAGTCATACTCGGTCATGACCCACTGGTTTGACACATCAAACCATACGTCGGCATCGATACCGTCGATACGTCCTTCGGCCACGCTCCAAGACTTCACTTTTTCCCAGCCTGTCACCTTCATGGCGGGGTATTTAGTCGACAGAGCCTGCTTCAGCTCCGCGTCGGGCGAGAGATTGTCGTCATCGTTGTCGCTGCAGGCCGCAAGCGGCGTCATAGCCAACACTACCAGTGCGGCAGTTACAAATTTTCTGATCATGAATCTATATATTAATTGGAAACAAATTCGGTCACGATATTATAACATCCACGACATCACCGAAGTTCACGCCGACGGCACCGGATCAAGCTTCATCATGGCATCGAATATAGATACGGCAGCCTCCACCGACGGCACACGCGATATCACGAAGCTACGCTTGCCCTGACGATCGCGTATCTGACATCGCGCCACATTGGCCTGGAACCAGGAGAGAATGCGGCCGAATGCCACCGACTCGTAGTAGGCTCTGTTGGTGTCGTCGACAAAATGAATATACATGGAACCCTGCTTCAGAACCACCTTCTCCACACCGAGGCGACGTGCCATGCGGCGCAGTCGGGGGATGCGCAGCAGCTCGCGCGCCACAGGCGGAATCTCGCCGAAACGGTCGCGCAGACGCTCTTCAAAAGCGTCGAGATCGCTCTCGCGCTCTATGCTGTCGAGTTCCTGGTAAAGCGATATTCGTTCGCTCTCCTGCGGCACGTAGGATGCAGGCAGGAGCAGCTCCATATCGCTCTCTATGGCACAGTCGGCCACAAAATCCTGCTGATCCTCGGGGGTGTCGGCCATTACATCGGCAAACTCCTCGGTGCGAAGTTCAGTCACGGCCTCCTTGAGTATCTTCTGATATGTTTCGTAACCGAGATCGGCTATAAATCCGCTCTGTTCCGCGCCCAGCAGATTGCCGGCCCCGCGTATGTCAAGATCCTGCATGGCGATATGTATTCCCGAACCAAGTTCGCTGAAGCTTTCTATGGCCTGCAGCCGGCGGCGCGCTGTCGGCGACAGCGGCACCGACGAAGGCACAAACATGTAGCAGAACGCCTTGCGCGAACTTCGGCCCACACGGCCACGCAGCTGATGAAGCTCCGAAAGTCCGAAACAGTGCGCGTTGTTTATGATAATGGTGTTGACATTAGGCATGTCGACTCCGCTCTCTATGATTGTGGTGGAGAGCAGCACGTCGAAATCGTGGTTGCCGAAGTCGATTATGGCTTTTTCAAGCTTTTCGGGGGGCATCTGTCCGTGGGCCACTATGGTGCGGGCATCGGGCACAAGCCTCTGTATCATCCGTTCGAGATCGTATAGTCCCTCGATACGATGGTTGACAATAAACACCTGACCGTTGCGCGACATCTCGAAGTTGACAGCTTCAAGAAGAGTGTCGTCGGTAAGCGCGCTGACCGTCGTGACAATCGGATAGCGGTTGGGGGGAGGGGTGGTGATAGCCGACAGGTCACGGGCACCCATCAGCGAGAACTGCAGCGTGCGGGGTATAGGGGTGGCACTCATGGTGAGGGTGTCGACATTGGTCTTCATCTGCTTGAGCTTCTCCTTGACGGCCACTCCGAACTTCTGCTCCTCGTCGACGATCAGAAGTCCGAGATCCTTGAATTTAACCGATTTGGATATCAGCTTGTGGGTGCCGATCAGAATATCGATCTTGCCCGCAGCCAGATCGGCCAGTATCTCCTTTACCTGCTTGGCGCTCCTCGCTCTCGACATATATTCGACCCTGACGGGAAAATCTTTAAGCCGCTGACGGAACGTATTGTAGTGCTGATAAGCCAGTACGGTCGTAGGCACCAGCACGGCGGTCTGCTTCGAGTCGCCGGCCGCCTTGAAGGCCGCACGCATCGCCACCTCGGTCTTGCCGAATCCGACATCGCCGCATATCAGGCGGTCCATAGGCCTGTCGCTCTCCATATCGGCCTTCACGGCCTGCGTGGCGGTCAGCTGGTCGGGAGTATCCTCGTAGATAAACGACGCCTCAAGCTCGCGCTGCAGATACGAGTCGGGCGAGAAGCTGAATCCTTTCTCCTGCCGTCGGGCGGCATACAGGCGTATGAGATCGCGGGCGATATCCTTGAGTTTCTCCTTGGTGCGCTCCTTGACGCGGTTCCATGCGCCGGTACCGAGCTTGTTGATCTTCGGCTCTATGCCCTCCTTGCCACGATACTTGGCGAGCTTGTGGAGCGAATGTATCGAAACGAATATCGTATCGCCTCCGGCATACACGAGCTTTATCATCTCCTGCACGTGGCCTCCCACCTCAGTGCGGAGCAGTCCGGCGAATCGCCCCACACCATGATCCACGTGCACTATATAGTCGCCCGGCTCAATGGCGCTAAGTTCCTTCAGCGACAGAGCGAGCTTGCCTGAACGGGCACGGTCGCTCTTCAGACTGTATTTATGGAAACGGTCGAAAATCTGGTGGTCGGTAAACACGCACAGCTTCAGACGGTGATCGACAAATCCGGCATGTATGGCCGTGCCGACCGGCGTAAAGGGTATATCGTCGCCCCTGTCGGCAAATATGGCCTTGAGGCGATCGATCTGCTTCGGGCTGTCGGAGAGGATGCATATAGAGTAGCCGTCGGCCAGAAAATGGCTGAGCGACTCGGATATGATGTCGAAATTCTTGTGGTAGACACCCTGCGGGGTGCAACCGAAGTCGATGGACGCCTTCAGCTCCTTTCCTTCGGGCATGGCAGCGGCCGAGAAGAGCAGCCGGGCGAATCCGACGAACGCTTTGGCGAACGCCTCCGGATCGACCACCTTCTGCATGGCGTCGGCATCGCCCTCGTCGGCGAGAAGCGAGCTTTGCGAGAAGCTTTCGTTGCTGACCGCCTCGATGCGCTGAAGAGTGTAAGCTGCGTCGCGCACCGCTATGAGCGTGTCGGCCGGGATGAAGTCGAGCAGCGACTCTCCACGTGCCGACGACGCGACGTTGGCAGTAACGGCCACAGACGCTACCTGCTGCTCGGAGAGCTGTGTCTCGGTGTTGAACGTTCGTATGGAGTCGATCTCGTCGCCGAAGAAGTCAAGGCGATAAGGCATCTCGTAGCTGTAGCCGAAAATATCGAGTATTGAGCCGCGTATGGCGAACTGCCCCGGCTCGTAGACGTAGTCGACCTCCTGAAAACCATTGTCGCGCAGCCATCGGGCGGTGTCGGTCATCGGCGCCACCGATCCGCGGGCGAGCCTGAGGGTGAGCGTATCGACATCGGACCGCGACGCCACTTTTTCGGCCATAGCCTCGGGATAGGTCACCACAAAACGCAGCGACTTGTCGGAATGCCATCGGTTGAGCGCCTCGGTGCGAAGTATCTCGGAGGGCGGATCGACCTGTCCGTACTTGATCGAACGCTTGTAGGCCGAGGGGAACATAAGCACCGCATCATCGCCCAGTATGCGCGACAGGTCGTGGTAGAGATATCCCGCGTCGTCGAGCGAGTCGCCCACCACCATGACCGGATGCTTGCGCGCCGGCATTGCGGCGAGCATCATGGCCGGAGCCGAGCCTGCGAGGCCATAGACATGAGCCTCATCGGAAGCGGCCAGCGCCGCCTTCAGCGCCTTTGAGCGCTCGGCGGTCATAAACCGCGCGCACAGATCGGCGATTCCGCTCATTTTCCGGCCGGCTTAAGGATCTCCTCTACCCGTCCGGGGGTGGCGAGCACACTGCGTACACTGTCGATCCCGGGATCGAAGCGCAGGCTGGAAGCTATGCGTCCCGGCTCCTGACAGTAGCGTTCCACTATCTCACGCACAAGAAGCGGCTCTATGGCCTTGCGGTGGGTATCGAGATCGGCCGAAAGCGAGTGCTTGAGCATCTTTTCGAGCACGGCAAACTGTGCGTTGAGGGAATCGCCCTCATAACCCTCGATTTTGGCAGCCTGGCGCAGCCGGTCGAGCATCATCTCGCAGACGCGGTCGTAGCGGAACCGTTCGGGATCAATCGACCGCTTGAAATCCTCATATACCGAGTCGGTGATGGTGAACGTGGATACATCGGGCATCTCATCGGGATGCTCGGCATAATATCTGTTGGCGAAATCAAACGCCCAGAAACCGCTGACAATATTGTAGGTCAGACGACTTGCCTCGGGATAGTCCACCTTGACATCGGGAGTGATACCACCGCCGTCGCGCACTATCCGGCCGCCGGACGTGCGGAACTCGTTGGTAAGGCTGTCGGGGATGCGCGTGACGCGTCCCTCTTCGTCACGGTGACTGTAGTCGATGGCCTGTATGAGCCGTCCGGAGGGGATATAGTATCGGGCCATTGTCACCTTCAGCGATCCCTCGTAGGGGATGTCGCGCGTGATCTGCACAAGTCCCTTGCCATACGACCTGTCGCCGACCACGACCGCACGGTCGAGATCCTGCAGCGCTCCGGCAGTGATCTCGGCTGCCGAAGCGCTCTCGCCGTCAATGAGTATGGCCAGCGGCACTTTGGTGTCGAGTGCGGCGCCGGTGGTCTTGTAGACCTTCTCATTGAGGACTCCTCGGCCGCGAGTACGGAGCACTTCCGTGCCCTTCGGCACGAAATTGCCGACCACCTTCACTGCGCTTTCGACCAACCCGCCCGGATTGCCGCGCAGATCAAGCACTATGGAGCGTGCGCCGTCGTCGAGCAGCGAAGAGAGCGCCTTGCGCACCTCGTCGCCGGTAGTTTCGGAGTATGATGTAAGACTTATGTAGCCCACCTTGTCGTCGCCCTGAAGCATTCCGAAATAGGGCACCGAGGGTATGCGTATCTTCTCCCTGACCATATCCACCTCGATCACCGAATCAGCTCCCGCGTAGGGACGCCGCAGACTGACGTGAAGCTTCGTGCCCGGATCACCTTTGAGCCGTGCCGAAACCTCGGTGTGTGTCTTTCCGAGCATCGTATCACCGTCGATGGCCACGATCAGATCGCCGTGGCGCAGTCCGGCGCGGAATGCCGGAGTGTCGCGATGTGGGCCGGATATATACACATTGCCGTTGCGCTGCATGATATACGATCCGATCCCGCCGAACTCTCCGGTGCTCATTGATCGGAATTCCTCGGTTTCGTTCTTGGGCATATACACCGTATAGGGATCGAGTTCGGCCAGCATGGCGTTGATGGCGGTAGTCACCGCCTTGTCGGCGTCGATGGTGTCGACATAGAATGTCTGCATCTCCTTGAACACCGAGCTGAAAATATCGAGGTTGCGGCTTATGCTGTTTTTCTTGCTGCGGGTGCCGGCGGCCGCACAGATCGTCGCAGCGATCACTATCGTCACTACTTGAAGCAGTTTCTTCATCGTGGAAGGTGGTTATGTGGTTGATTTCAAAATCGAAGAGCGAAATTACAACAATTACAACACTCTCGCAAACCCTCCGGTTTAATTTTTCATAACTCCGTGATCATGGCTATAATTAGCCGGATTTTCAGAAAAACCCGCCGGTAAGTCTTTCAGATTTCGCCGACTATGCTTATTTTTGCATCATATACACCAAACACAACACCATCGGATGAAAATCAGACTGAAACAATTAGCGCGCCGCATGGCAGCCCTGACCATAGCGACCGCCATAGCCACGGCCACAGCCGGAGCCGAAACCATTGTCGACATGACATCATACGGACTGCGCCCCGACACGCGCGGCAACATGTCGCCGCGACTGACCAAAGCGCTTGCCGACATCAGCCGCCGCTACAAGGGCAAGGGAGCCGTCACGCTGAAATTCGCCCCTGGACGGTACAGTTTTCATCCTAAAGGGAGTCACGCCAAAGAGCTGTATATATCCAACCACGACCAGACCAATCCAAAGCAGGTGGCATTCTGGATCGAGGGGATCGACAGCCTGCTTATCGACGGCAACGGCGCCGACTTCATATTCCACGGCACGATGCTCCCTGTAGCCGTCAGCGGTTCGACCCACGTGACTCTGCGCGACTTCCATATCGACTTCGAGAATCCCCACATAGCGCAGGCCACCATAGTGAAATCGGACTCCACCGGCATAGAGTTCGAGGTAGCTCCGTGGGTAAAAGCCGGGCACGACAAAAACGGATTCTTCACCACCGGCGAAGGATGGACCGAACGCCAGCGCAGCGGGATAGCTTTCGAGCCGGAGACCCGACGCGTAGTGTATCGCACGGCCGACCTGTATCTGCCGCTCGACAGTGTGGTCCCGACCGGACCGCGCCGCTATTTCGCTCCCCGATGGCGCAACCGGGCCATGCTTCCCGGCATGATTGTGGCAATGCGCTCATGGGCCCGCCCCACACCGGGAATATTTCTGGCCGACTGCACCGACATCCGCATTTCCAACGTCAAAGTGCATTACGCCCAGGGCATGGGACTGCTCGCACAGATGTGCCGCGACATAACGCTTGAAGGCTTTGAGGTGGCACTGCGCGGCGACAGCGATCCGCGCTACTTCACCACTCAGGCCGACGCCACCCACTTCTCGGGGTGCAAAGGTCATATCAGTTCCACCGGAGGCCTCTATGAAGGCATGATGGATGACGCCATCAACGTACACGGCACATATCTCAAAGTCGTAGGCCGCGAGGGAGCGCGCACGCTCCGCGCACGCTATATGCACGGCCAGAGCTACGGATTCCGATGGGGCGAGCCGGGCGACACCGTGCAACCCATCGACGCACCTGTGATGGAACCCTACGGCAATCCGCTCGTCATAGCCTCGATCCGACCGGCCGACACACCGGATATCGCCGGCGTCAAGGATTTTGACATCACCTTCACCACCGACATAGACACCGCTATCACCGCCGCCGGCGGACGATTCGGCCTGGAGAACCTGACATGGAGCCCGAGCGTGACTTTCGCCGACAACACCGTGCGCAACAACCGCGCCCGCGGCAGTCTATTCTCCACTCCGCGCCGCGTAGTGGCCGAGCGCAACCTCTTCGACCACACATCGGGCACCGCCATACTTCTATGCGGCGACTGCATGGGGTGGTATGAAACCGGAGCCTGCCGCGACGTCACCATCCGCAACAACCGGTTTATCAACGCCCTCACGAGCCTATATCAGTTTACGGAGGCCGTCATATCAATCTACCCCGAGATCCATCGGCTTCAGGATCAGAAAGGATATTTCCACGGAGGCAAGAGCTATCCCGGCATCGTGATCGAGGACAACACATTCGACACATTCGACGCCCCTCTGCTCTACGCCAAATCGACCGACGGACTCATTTTCCGCCGCAACACTATAACCCACAATGCCGACTACGCGCCTTTCCACCACAACCGGTTTGCAATAAAACTGCAACACTGCCGATCAGTGGAAATAACCGACAACTCCGCCCCGTCGACACTGTCGATGATAGTTGAATAATCCGACGCACAACACACAAATCCCTGTGCCGACACCGCTTAGAGATTGTCTAAATTTGTCGGCACAGGGATTTTTCAATATCCTCAAAAACAACCGGATGTGATTTTTTTTGATAAAATACGCTCCAATGCTTGCATATTTCATCCAAACGACGTAATTTTGCAGCACAATTCCTTTGGGACTAAAACATAATGCTTCAATAGCTCAGTTGGTTAGAGCACCTGACTGTTAATCAGGGGGTCGTTGGTTCAAGCCCATCTTGAAGCGCCAAAAACAACAAACAAGCTTCAGTAGCTCAGTTGGTTAGAGCACCTGACTGTTAATCAGGGGGTCGTTGGTTCAAGCCCATCCTGAAGCGCCAAAGATAGAAAAAGCAAGAATTGGGACACTCCTGGTGCGTGATGTATCGGGAGTTTTTTTATTTCCACGGCATCCCACCCCGAATGAGAACATTTCTGCCGCCGCAGCCGTTAACCCACAGTCAACCATCCCTCCACACAACAGCAACATGAGCAGACAGCAACCCATCACAAAAGATCACGACACGGCCGACATGATCGGCACGACCGTAAGCAGTCTGGCAGCCGCCGAAACACTTCCGGGAGTGTGCCACACACGACTGCAGGGAGAGCCACTGCCCAACCACGACGACACACGCCGTATCGTCGAGCTGTGCCGCCATCTGTTCTTCCCCGGCTTCTACGCCAACAGCCAGGTGAGACGCGACAATCTGCTCTACCATATAGGCATAGCGGTAGATCAGCTGCGCAGCATACTCTCCCGCCAGATCACCGCCGGCCTATGCTTCGAAACCGAATGCGGCACACCGCCTGACATGAAGGAAACCGCCGCGCGCGCCGAACGTCTCACCATGCAGTTCATAGAGCAGCTGCCCCACATGCGCACTCTTCTGGCAGCCGACGCCGAGGCCACCTATCGCGGCGATCCAGCGGCCAACTCCACCGAAGAGGTGATATTCAGCTATCCCGGACTGCGCGCACTCACCTGCCACCGCATAGCCCACGCGCTTCATAAGCTCGGAGTGCCGGTGATCCCACGCATGATCAGCGAGCTTGCCCACAGCGAGACAGGGATCGACCTGCACCCAGGCGCAACAATAGGCCCGGGACTGATGATAGACCACGGCACAGGAGTGGTGGTCGGCGCCACATCGATAATAGGCGAAAACGTGAAGATCTATCAGGGTGTGACGCTCGGCGCACGATCGTTTGCACGCGACGCCGACAACAATCCCGTCAAAGGAGTGCCGCGCCATCCGACAGTAGGGCGCGATGTGGTGATCTACGCCAATACCACGATACTCGGCCGTATAACCATAGGCGACGGCGCCGTGATCGGCGGCAACCTGTGGGTGACCTTCGATGTAGCTCCCGGCGAACGACTCGTGCAATCCTCCCCCACCAATATCGTGCGACTCCCCGCAGAATAATCGGATAATAATCCGACACGCTTTTCTTTGACAGATGAAGCGGAATCGCTAACTTTGCACCACGACTGCGGCCATACAGCCCGACGGCTCCGCTATGCCGCAGCACGCAACGTCACATCCAATCCAAACAACCGACACACCCCATCTGACATTATGTACTCAACCGACGAATGCAGAGAGTTTGAAATGGTGGCCAAGACCTTCAAGGGTCTTGAAGAAGTGCTTGCCGAAGAGCTTCGCGGCCTCGGCGCCAAGAATGTCGAACCCGGACGCCGCATGGTATCGTTCGAGGGCGACCTCGCCATGCTCTACCGCGCCAACATGTGCTGCCGCACAGCGCTGCGCATACTCAAGCCCATATACAAGTTCACGGCTTCCGATCCCGACACGCTCTATTCCATGGTCAAGGAATTTGACTGGACCAAAGTGCTGTCGCTCGACAAGACCTTTGCCATCGACACCACGGCCTATTCCGACGAGTTCACTCACTCGCGCTTCGTCACCTACCGTGTGAAGGACGCCATAGTCGACTATTTCAAGGACCGTTTCGGCCCCGACAAACGCCCCGGCGTAAGACTGCAGGACGCCGACGTGCTCATCAACGTCCACATATCGGGCGAACGCGTCACACTGTCGCTCGACTCATCGGGCGAATCGCTCCATAAACGCGGCTACCGCGTGGAGCAGACCGAAGCCCCGATCAACGAAGTGCTTGCCGCCGGCATCATTCTCAAAAGCGGATGGCGCGGCGACTGCCCTCTTGTCGATCCGATGTGCGGATCGGGCACTTTCCTGATCGAAGGCGCCATGATCGCCGCCGGCATCATGCCGGGCATCTACCGCAAGCGTTTCGCGTTTGAGGCGTGGCCCGATTTCGACGCCGACCTATTCGACAGCATCTACAACGACGAATCGTCGGAACGCGAGCCGTCGTGCCGCATCATAGGCGCCGACATCTCGCCCAAAGCGATAGCCATAGCGCGCGCCAACATCAAGCAGGCCGGAGTAGGCCGATATATAGATCTGGAGGTAAAGGCCATCAAGGACTGGACCGAAGCTCCGGCCGACGGCATACTCGTGACCAACCCGCCTTACGGCGAGCGCATCGTCACCGACGACATGGATCGGCTATACCGCGAGATCGGCTCTGCGCTCAAACATGTGTTTACCGGCTATCACGCATGGATCATAGCCCTGCGCGAAGAGCATTTCAACGCCATCGGACTATCGCCGTCGGTGAAAGAGGAGGTGTTTAACGGCGCTCTCGAATGCCAGCTCCGCGAATACGTGATATTTGACGGCGACTACAACTCGTTCCGCCGTCAGGGCGGCTCCATACGCCACTCAAAAGACGCCGACGACGCCACACGCGAGAACAAGCGTGAGCGCAAAGGTCCGCGACGCATGAGCGATGACGAATGGCGCTCCGAAGCCCGGCGCAAAGGCTTCGGAGGCAAAGAACGGCGGACTAAGTCGGACCGCTATGCCCCCAAAAGCGGCCGGTTTGCCGAGAAG
The DNA here is from genome assembly GCF_030759015.1 of Paramuribaculum intestinale. Taxonomy (GTDB): domain Bacteria; phylum Bacteroidota; class Bacteroidia; order Bacteroidales; family Muribaculaceae; genus Paramuribaculum; species Paramuribaculum intestinale. The sequence goes on from NZ_CP098825.1 coordinate 2,535,295, forward strand.
CCCGGACGCCGCGACGACAAGCGCCGTCAGGATTCAAGCGAACGTTTCGACCGCAGAGACCGTCAGGGACGTCATCGCGACGACGAACGCCACGAATCCGCTCCCCGCGAGAATCAGGAGAATCCGCTGGCACGCCGCCGCAACCCCGAAGCCCTGAAGTCGATCACCGGACGAGGCCCCTCCCTGCCTCCGCAGCATGGCGAGAACGTAGTGATGCGCAGCCGCAGAGGCTGGCGCAACAGCAGCAACGACAGCGACAAGTAAGAGATTATCTAAGAGATTGTTTGTTTTTAACACGAAGAAGATCGCCTAAGACCTGATCAGCAACGAATCAAACCACTCCACATACCCTTTTTGACATGAAAGTAATTTTGCTCGGAAGCGGTGGTCGCGAATCGGCCCTCGCATGGAAAATGAAGCAGAGCCCGCTGCTCGAGAAACTCTATATAGCGCCCGGCAACGGCGGAACCGATGCTTTCGGAACCAATGTAGCCATATCGCCGACCGACTTCGAGGCTCTGGCCGAATTTGTCGACCGCGAAGGGATAGATCTCATAGTGGCCGGCAACGAGGATCCGCTTGTGGCGGGTCTGGCCGACTTTTTCAAGGCCAAGGGCGGCCCTGCCGTATGCGGTCCCTGCCGCGCCGGCGCAGCGCTCGAAGGGAGCAAGGATTTTGCCAAGCGTTTCATGGAGGCCAACGGCATACCCACCGCCTGCTACCGTTCTTTCACCGCCGACACTATCGAAGAGGGCTACCGTTTTCTGGAAGAGCTGAAAGCACCCTACGTGCTCAAGGCCGACGGCCTCGCCGCCGGCAAGGGAGTGCTGATACTGCCGACGCTCGACGAAGCCAAGGAATCGCTCCGCGAGATGCTTTCGGGCATGTTCGGCAAATCATCCGCCACGGTTGTGATCGAAGAGTTCCTTTCGGGCATCGAATGCTCCGTATTCGTTCTCACCGACGGCCATGGCGGCTACCGCGTGCTTCCGGTGGCAAAGGACTATAAACGCATCGGTGAAGGGGACACCGGACTTAATACCGGAGGCATGGGCGCCGTAAGCCCCGTGCCGTTTGCCGACGACACATTCATGGAGAAGGTGCGCACCCGCATAATACTCCCCACCCTTGACGGCCTCAAGCGCGAAGGGATAGACTATCGCGGCTTCATATTCCTCGGACTGATCTCAGTGGAGGGCGAGCCGATGGTGATAGAGTACAACGTCAGAATGGGTGATCCCGAGACAGAGGCTGTGATGCTCCGCGTCGATTCGGATCTGCTGCAGCTCATGAACGCCGCAGCCCATGGCGATCTCGGCGATCTCGAACTGAAAGAGAACCCGCAGACAGCCGTGACCGTAATGATGGTATCTGGCGGCTATCCCGGATCATATCCCAAAGGCAAGGAGATCACCGGCCTCGACACCGTAAGCGACAGCATCGCTTTCCATGCCGGCACAAGCCGCGGTGATGACGGACGCCTTGTCACCTCCGGTGGCCGCGTAATATCGGTCAGCTCTCTCGGCTCGGACATAGCCGAAGCCCTCGACCGCAGCTACCGATCGATCGCAGGCATAGACTTCGAAGGGAAATATTCGCGCCGCGACATAGGCCGCGACCTGATGAAGCTCCAAGGTATCGAGAAGTGACCCGTCCGGAGCAACGCCTTACCGACTTTCTGCGCTCGCGCGGATTCGCGTGGCTGCTCACAATGGTGGCCACTGCCGTGGCCTGCGTAAGTTTCATGCGCCCCATGCCGGACACTCCGGCCGACATGGGTCTGTGGCTTCCTTCGCCGGGGCTGTGGCTCTCCGACAGCCCGTCGACAAGCTTCGTCAGCGCCATAGCCGGAAGCATCGCCACCGCTCTGGCTATGGTGGCAGTGAACCGTGTATTCAATCTGCTGCGCACAGTTTCGGTGCTGTTCGCCGGTCTGTTCATGCTGCTTCAGAGCGCCACTCCGACCGAACTGACGCGTTTCAGCGGCGCGCCCCTGCTGGCCGTGGCCATGCTCATGTCAATGACCGCCCTATATGCGTCGTATCAGTCACGACACAATACCCGCAGGGTGTTTCTCATATTCATGACGATAACGACAGGGGCTATGTTTCAGTATGGTTTCATGCCGTATCTGATCGTCGCACTCATCGGTTGCTACCAGATGCGCCTGCTGAACCTGAAATGCATCCTTGCCGCTCTGACCGGCGTCGTGACCCCGCTGTGGTGCTGTCTGGCAGCAGGCATAATCGATCCGATGGCCATGCGTCTGCCTCCGATGCCCGATCCACACCTGTTTTTCAGCCTGCCGGTAGCTCCGAAACTCACCGTAGCCATCGGCGTCAGCCTGACCGCAGGCCTTGTGTGCGGCACACTCAATCTGATGAAAGTCATATCCATGAACGCCCGCACCCGCGCCATGCACGGCTTCCTTGCCGTCACAGGCATAGCAAGCGGAGTGCTATGCATCATGGATTTCAACAATGTAGTATTTTACGCAGGTCTGCTCAACGCGTGCACAGCCTTTCAGGTATCCTTCACCGTAAGGCTCTACGGCCATCGGCGCGCCTACATAGCCGTTATAGCGCTCACAGCAGCCTGTCTGTCGTGTATCTTATGGACTCTGACAACCACCTGAACGCCCGCCGCCCCGAAGTCATCATCGAGGCCAATATACCGTTTATCCGCGGCATCCTCGAACCTGTAGCCGACGTGAGCTATCTCGAACCGGAGCGATTCACGCCCGAGACGGTAGCCACAGCCGACGCCATCGTCACCCGCACCCGGGTGAAATGCTGCGAGGATCTGCTTGGAGAGAGCCGCGTCAGTTTCATAGCCTCGGCCACAATCGGTCTTGACCATGTGGATCTGCCTTGGTGCCGCAGCCATGGCATAACCGTGGTCAACGCCCCCGGCTGCAACGCCCCGGCCGTGGCACAGTACGTATTTGCCTCTCTACTTTCGCTTCCTGACTTCGGCCCGCTTGATGGGAAGACGCTCGGCGTGGTCGGCGTGGGCAACGTAGGCCGAATCGTTGCCGACTGGGGCGAACGGCTCGGGATGCGGGTGATGCGCTGCGACCCGCCACGCGCCCTCGCCGAAGGAGCGACAGGGTTCTCGTCCATCGAGGAGATCGCCGCCGAAGCCGATGCCATAACGTTCCACACCCCACTGACACGCACCGTCGACTGCCCCACATTCCATCTCTGCGACGACAGCCTGCTCGCCGGGATGACACACCGGCCGGTGATAATCAATTCCGCCCGCGGGCCGGTAGCCGACAACGAGGCACTTATCCGCGCACTGCGTGACAAGAGGATCAGCAATGTCGTGATCGACTGCTGGGAGAACGAGCCTGACATATCGCGCACACTGCTCGACATGGCCGCAGTGGCCACTCCGCACATAGCCGGATATTCACGCCAGGGCAAGATTCGCGCCACACAAATGGCGGTCGACGCCCTGACCGCACACTTCGGACTGCCGGCGACACAATGGAGCGAAAAAATGGCCGACGGCGCAAAAGCGACAATCAGCGCCGGCCTGATCGCTGCATCGTATGATCCTATGGCCGACACCGCCATGCTGCGCCGCGATCCGGCATCGTTCGAGCGACTTCGCAACCACTACCACCTGCGCGAAGAGCTGTCGTAAGCCAACGGCGACATCCGGGACAGGGCACAAACCGACTATTAACCAACGTGAAAAGCAGCTCGACTCTGCGAGTTTTTTTGTATTTTTGCGACATTATATCCGACACACGATGAAAATAGCACTGATAGGGTATGGCAAGATGGGCCATGCGATAGAAAAGATAGCGCTTGAGCGCGGCCATGAGATAGTGGCTCATGTAGACATCCACAACGGCGACGCCGCGATCGACTCCGACGCTTTCCGCTCGGCCGACGTGGCGATCGAGTTCACAACTCCCGCCACAGCCTTTGACAACATAAACGCCGCTTTCGCACAGGGAGTTCCGGTGGTGTGCGGCACTACCGGCTGGACTTCGCGCCTCGGAGAGATCAAGGAGATATGCGACGCCGGGAAAGCGACATTTTTCTGGACATCTAATTTCAGCATCGGCGTGAACATATTCTTTGCCCTCAACCGCTATCTGGCCGCCTTCATGGCCGGATTTCCGCAGTATCGCCCGACGATGAAAGAGATACACCATATCCACAAACTCGACCATCCGAGCGGGACTGCGCTTACGCTCGCCGAAGGGATCATGGACTCGGATCAGCGCATAGGCTGCTGGAGCGAGCAGATCAGCGACGACCACACACTGCTCATAGACCATGAGCGCGAGGGAGAAGTGCCCGGCACACACATAATCCGATGGGATTCGCCTGTGGACACCATCACGATCGAGCACCGTGCCAAAAGCCGCGAGGGATTCGCTCTGGGCGCCGTCGTAGCCGCCGAATGGGTAAAAGACCGCAAAGGATTCCTGACCATGCCGCAGCTCATGGAGGGGATGATCAGCAATCCAGCGCTGATGAAGACAGCAGGACTCTGAATCCACACCTAAAACACTTGACCACACAAAGCAATGGACAAAAATAAATTCGTTGCCGATCTGAAATCGCGCATCGGCTCCACCAAAGCCACGCGGTGGGTGAGATTCGGCATAGTCGCCCTCCTGTTTCTGGGCTGGGTAGCCTGGATGGGCAACTGGTGGCTTGCCCTTCTGCTCGTGCTTCTCTTCGACATCTACATCACCGGCTACATACCCTTCACATGGTGGAAAAACAGCCGATCCAAGACCGTGCGCACCGTCATGAGCTGGGTTGACGCCATAGTCTACGCCATTGTGGTGGTGTATTTTGTATTCGCTTTCGTAGGCCAGAACTATCAGATACCGTCATCGTCGCTTGAAAAATCGCTACTCGTCGGCGACTATCTGTGGGTCAACAAAATGGCCTATGGTCCGCGCGTGCCAATGACTCCGGTGCATTTCCCCCTGGTGCAGAACACCATGCCCGGATGGCTCGGAGGCACCAAGAGCTATCTTGACAGCCCGCAGATCAAATACCACCGTCTGAAAGGCTTCGACACCGTAAAGACGGGCGACATCGTGGTGTTCAACTTTCCGGCCGGCGACACCGTGGCCTCAAACATGCCCAATCCCGACTATCACACTCTGGTAAGACTCTACGGCCATGATGTGGTAAACTCCGGCGATCCGGCCTTCGGCGAGATCATTTACCGGCCGGTGGACCGTCGCGAGAACTACGTGAAACGCACGGTAGGACTGCCCGGGCAGACGATCGAGATACGCTCCGATTCGATCTATATCGACGGATCGCTGCAGCCGATGCCCGCCGAAGCCCAGCACAACTATTACTTCCAGACCAAGCGCCCGCTCACCGACTCCGACTTCGACAATCTCGGCATAGCCGTCGATGACCGCCACCGCATATCGACCTCTCCGTCGGACTACCCCGCCCTGGCCTCGCTGGGCTTCGACACAAACGCCGACGGCACCATTCCGCCGATATACTTCGGTCCGCTTACAGCCGGAATGCGCGAACAGATGCTGTCGCAACCCAATGTGTTCAGCCACCTGATGAAACAGCCCGCCCCGACCGACGACACCCTGTTTCCCGCCGGAATCGCCGACGACTGGACTCGCGCACAGTACGGTCCGATATGGATACCCCGGCGCGGCGCCACCATACCCCTCACACGCGAGAACTGGGACATCTACAACCGCTGTATCCGCAACTACGAGGGCCATAACGACGCCTATATCGACCCGGACGGCACGGTGTATATCGACGGCAAGCCGGCCGACAGCTATACCTTCGGGATGGACTACTACTTCATGATGGGCGACAACCGCGACAACTCGCTCGACTCGCGCTACTGGGGCTTCGTGCCTGAAGACCATATCGTGGGCAAGCCTATCATGATACTGCTCTCGCTTGACAAGGACAAGGGTCTGTTCAGCGGCGGAATACGCTGGAACCGGATACTGCGCAGCGCCAACCCCAAATGAACGCTCCGCTCTATCCGCCCCAGTATTGCGCGCCGGCCGCCTATTATGCCTCGATGGCACGCCGCGGCGAAGCATGCATAGCCGACGGCCTGAGATATGACAAGCGGTTCAAATCGACCCACCGGTGTCTGATTCCCGGCAACCACGGCATGATCATGCTGACTGTGCCTACAGTCAAGCCACACCGTGCCGACGCCACATGGGCCGACGTCGAAGTGTCGGATCACGGATCATGGTGGAGCGAGCATCTGACAGCCATGGAATCGACCTACGGACGCACACCCTACTTTGAATTCTACATCGACGACTTCCGGCAGATCATCGGTCCACAGGCCGTAGGCCGTAGGCTCACCGACTTCGACGGCGATCTCGATACCCTGATACGCCGTCTGCTCGGCATATCGACCGAAGTCTCGCACTCCGCCGAGCCATTACACCCCGGCTCGCTCTGCGAGCACACCCCCGATCTGACGATCGGGCAATACTGGCAGATCAGACCCACCGAACAGGCCTCAACAGGCCGACTCAGTGTGCTCGACCTACTGTTTTGCCTCGGCCCGGAAGCCCTGACGCTGCTTCTCGACGCCTCCCGCTCACCAATCCAATCGCGATAACAATCCACGAAACAAGAACTCCGATCCAATCAAAGCAACATGGAACAAATAAAGCAATTTCTGCGCTCGCGCAGCTTTATCGGCACTATCGTGTCGCTTCTGGCCATAGCCGCCATATCGCTGGCATTTTTCTATCCCGACGCCCTCGAAGGCAACGTGCTGCGTCAGCACGACATGCAGCAGGGAGCAGCCATAGGCCATGAAGCGGAAGCCTTCCGCGAAGCCACCGGCGAAACCACCCGCTGGACCAACTCATTGTTCTCCGGCATGCCCACCTTCCAGATAGCTCCCTCGTATCCCTCCAGTTCTCTGATAAGCTGGGTCAATACGCTGATGGGGCTCGGCCTGCCCTCGCCGGCCAATCTGGTGGCGATGATGATGATCGGATTTTTCATCCTGCTGCTCAGCATGAAGATGCGCTGGTATGTGGCTCTGACCGGCGCAATAGCCTACGGCTTCTCATCGTATTTCATAATCATCATAGGCGCAGGCCATATATGGAAGTTCGTCACTCTGGCCTACGTGCCGCCCACGATAGCGGGTGTGCTGCTATGCTACAGAGGCCGCTATCTTGCCGGAGGCGCCATGACGGCCTTCTTCGCCATGATGCAGATAGCCTCCAACCATGTGCAGATGACCTACTACTTCATGTTTGTCATAGCGGGCATCTCGATAGCCATACTGATATGGTCGGCCGGCAGAGGTCAGCTCCGCCGATGGCTTGCCGCCACAGGAGTGCTGGCCGTGGCGGGCATCATAGCCGCCGGCGCCAATCTGCCGAGCCTCTACAACACCTACGAATACTCCAAGGAAACAATGCGCGGAGGGCATAGCGAGCTCACGCAGCCCGACAACTGCGCCAACTCTTCGAGCGGAGGTCTTGACCGCGACTATATCACGCAGTACAGCTACGGCACAGCCGAGACATTCACCCTTCTGATTCCCGACCTCAAGGGGGGCGCATCCATGAAACCTGAGAAAGGGAGCAGCAAGATGCTCACCCTCGCCGACACCGACAAGGCCAGAGATCTTGCCGCGAAAGGAGAGATAGACCGTCAGGAACTGCAATATCTCGGCTACATGAGCCAGTATTTCGGAGAACCCGAAGGAACGAACGGACCGGTTTATGTCGGCGCACTGATCGTGGCTCTGTTCATACTCGGATGCTTCATAGTCAAAGGCCCTATCAAATGGGCGCTGCTTGCGCTTACGGCGCTGTCGATACTACTGGCACTCGGCCGCAACTGCATGTGGCTCACCGATCTGATGATCGACTACATGCCGATGTACAGCAAATTCCGCACCGTAGAGAGCATACTCGTGATAGCCGAATTCACGATGCCGCTGCTTGCCATTATGGCTCTTCAGAAACTGCTGACGACGCCCGATGCCTGGCAGCGGTTCAGGCGTCCGATGACATGGAGCTTCGGCATGGTACTGGCACTCTGCCTCGCCGGCATACTTATACCCGGCATCTACGGATCGCCCATCGGCGGTTCTGACCGCCAGATCGACGCCATGATCTCGCAGAGTCTCTCGGCGGGAGGCGCCGACCAGGCGACCCTGCAGTATTTCAGTCTGGAGAATCCCCGGATATATGCCGCTGTGGAAACGATACGCAACTCCATGGTTTCGGGCGACGCGCTCCGCAGCTTCATGATCGTGGCCGCCGGCGCGATAGTGCTTGCGGTATGCATGCGCGGACGGCTTAAAGCCGGCGTGGCGATCGGCGCGATCGGTGCTATAGTGCTGCTGGATCTGTTTACCGTCGACAAGCGCTATGTGGATTCGGAAAGCTTCGTGGCCAAGCGTCTTGCCCTGGCTCCTCAGTTCCCGCTCAGCGACGCCGACCGGGCGATCCTCGCCGACACATCGATGAACTACCGCGTGATGGACATGCAGCGTTTCTGGCAGGCCGACCCCTCGTATCACCACAAATCCATCGGAGGGTATCACGCCGCCAAACTCACCCGCTATCAGGATCTCATCGACCGGCATCTTCAGCCGCTGCTCAGCGGCAATCCGAGTGAGGCTGACTTCAGAGTGCTCGACATGCTCAACGCCCGCTACGTGATCACCGGTCAGGGAGAGGCTGTGCTCAACGACCGCGCCCTGGGCAACGCATGGATAGCCGACTCGCTGATATATGTGGACGGAGCCGATGCAGAAATGGCCGCATTATCGGAAATAGATCCCGCACAGACAGCCGTAGCCGACCGCCGCTTCACAGCCACACTCGGCGCAAGCACCATGGCGAAAACACCGGGCGACACCATATTCGAAACCACCTACGCCCCCAACCGGCTCACCTATCACGCCCGCTCGGCCAAAGGCGGCGTGGCAGTATTCTCGGAGGTCTACTTCCCCTGGGGCTGGAAAGCCACAATTGACGGCAAGGAGGCGGAAATAGGGCGCGTGAACTATCTGTTGCGCGCCATGCGTATTCCGGCCGGAAGCCACACCATAGAGATGCGCTTCGACCCCGACTCGCTCAAGACCACCACCGCCACGGCCTACGCCTCGATCATACTGGTATATCTGGCTCTCGCAGCCGCTATAGCCGCAGGCTTCAGGCGTATCATGGCCGGCCAGAGCGTATCGACGGCAGAAAAAGATGTCGACTGACGATGCTTCTCAAACACCTTAAACGCCCTATAAAGCGACGGTGGCGCGGACGCGGCAACGGCGTCCACTCACCGTTTGCCTACAGGTTTATCACCGAGGTGCTCCGTCAGAAAGACGCGTATTACGCCTACGACCAACTTGACGGCTATCTGCCGCGTCTGGCCTACAGAGTGGCGCTTTGCGTGTCGCCTCAGCATGTGACCTGCCACACCGATGACCCGGCGATAGTCCGTGCCCTGCAGCTCGGACATCGCCACGGGCTGCTCAACCGGCGTCCGATCGACGCAGACTATGTAGAACTGACAGTCAAAGGCCCCTCGTTTTCAGCCGACATAGCAGCGATGCGCGGCCGTCTTGACTCCGCCGGGTGCGGCATGCTGTTCGAGGGACGGCGCGCCGCCATCGCGGTGTGTTCAACCATACTTCCACGCACCGACTATCTGACCGACACATGACCGAACTGCGCCGCATAACCGACATGTCGCGGCTTCTCGACACCTACGAGGCTCATATAAGCCTCGAGCGCGGACTGTCGGAAAACACCCGTATCAGCTACCGGATGGATGTGGAAAAACTCACCGGCTTTCTTGCCGAAGAGTCGATAAGCCTCTCCGAGCTGAGCCTGTCGCACCTGCAGAGCTTCGCAGCCGCGCTCCACGACCTGGGCATCAGCGCCCGCTCCCAGGCCCGCATCCTGTCGGGAGTGAGATCATTCTGCCGGTTTCTACACACGGAGCATTTTCTGGCCACCGATCCGTCGCAGCTGCTCGAAACTCCAAGCATAGGCCTGCATCTGCCCGAAGTGCTCAGCGTGGAGGAGATTGATGCCATGATCGCGTCAATCGATCCGTCGACGGCCGAAGCCACGCGCAACCATGCCATCGTTGAGACCCTCTACGGCTGCGGGCTGCGCGTGTCGGAGCTTGTCAGTCTGGAGATAGGCCGCATCTATGCCGCCGAAGGGTATCTGGTGATCCGTGGCAAAGGCTCGAAAGAGCGTCTCGTGCCGGTGTCGGACACAGCCCTGGCATGGATCGAAGGATATCTGCCCGAACGCGCCGCCCTGCCGATAAAGCATGGCGAAGAGCCCTTTCTGTTTCTGAGCCGCAGAGGCACCCGCCTGACACGACAGATGATATTCACTATAATAAAACGTCTTGCCTCAGCCGCCGGCATAGCCAAGACCATATCGCCGCACACCCTGCGCCACTCCTTCGCCACACACCTGCTCGAAGGGGGCGCCAACCTGCGCGCCATACAGCAGATGCTCGGCCACGAGAGCATAGCCACGACCGAGATATACCTGCATCTCGACCGTTCGCGCCTGCGCCAGGAGATACTCGACCACCATCCACGCAACCGGCGTCACTGAACCGACTCCGGCACAAAATGAGTGAAGAGAAGTGAAAAACCGCTCCTGCGACAGCACGAAGCGACAAATGAGCTTGCGAAATAGACAGATAATAAGTAACTTTGCAGTAATCACCACACGAACGAGTGGATACCGACAGAACAAAATCATAAAAATCAATACCATTTTCCTACTATGACCATCAGCAAGTCAATCCTGACAGCCCTGGCTCTGGCAGCGATAGTGCCGGCCTGGGGACAGGACACCTTCGACCTCCAGTCGCAGCGCAAGGAGGTGCAGAACTATCTCGCCGTTCCGGGCGAAAAGCTCGACCACAAAGGCATCATCATCAATCCCACTCCCCACAGCCTCGAAACGAACGGCGCCGGCACACTCGGCATAGCCGACGGATTCAAGCTGAAAGGGGATCAGCGCTATGAAGCCGATCTGCTGAAAGCATCGATCCCCACATCGTGGAAGGGGACCCTCCTGACCATCGCCACCGGCGCAAAAGCCGCCAAGAAGCAGAAGGTGGAAGCCAAAGAGGGCGCCTACCGCCTGACCGTGGACAAGAACGGAGTGACCATCACCGGCTATGACGACAAAGGCGCTTTCTACGGCATACAGACCCTTCGCCAGCTCGTAGAAAGCCCGATAGCCTCCAACGGCACACTGCCCTACCTCACCATCGCCGACTATCCCGACCTGCCTCACCGCGGAGTCGTGGAAGGCTTCTACGGCACTCCGTGGAGCCACGAGGTGCGTCTGTCGCTGATCGACTTCTACGGCCGCAACAAGATGAACGACTATCTCTACGGCCCGAAGGATGATCCGTATCACAGTTCCCCCTACTGGCGACAGCCCTATCCCGAACAGGAGGCCAAGCAGATACACGAACTTGTGGAGGCCTGCAAGGCCAACCGCGTTAACTTTGTCTGGGCCATACATCCGGGCAAGGACATACGCTGGGACAAGGCCGACTACGACAGCCTCGTAAGCAAGCTCGACATGATGTATGACCTCGGTGTGAGATCGTTCGCACTGTTTTTTGACGATATCGAAGGCATCGGCACCGATTCCAACCGCCAGGCCGAACTGGTCAACGACCTCACCCGCGACTTTGTGGAGAAGAAGGGCGACGTGACCAACCTGATGATATGCCCCACCGACTACTCCCAGCTCTGGGCCAATCCCGGCCCGAAAGGACAGCTTGCCATCTATGGCGAGAAGCTCAATCCGAAGGCCGAAGTGTTCTGGACCGGCGCGGTGGTGTGCAGCGACCTGACCCCCGAAACCCTTGAGTTTATCGACAGCCGCATCAAACGCCCCGCACTCTACTGGTGGAACTATCCCGTTACCGACTATGCCCGCAACTATCTGCTTCAGGGTCCGGTGTATGGTCTTGACACATCGCTCACCTCAGCCCAGACCTCAGGCATAGAGAGCAACCCGATGGAGCATGGCGAAGCCTCTAAACTCGCTCTCTACGGCGTGGCCGACTACGCATGGAACGTAAGCTCGTACAACCCGATCGACAACTGGGAGCGCGGACTCTCCGAACTTGCCCCCGACCAGGCCGAAGCCTACCGCCTCTTCGCGATACATTCGGCCGACACCGAGACCGGCTACCGCCGCGACGAATCATGGGAAACCACCACTTTCCCCTTCGACAACTATACCCCCGCCCAGTTCGAGGCTCTTAAGAAAGAGTTCGAGGCCATCAGGCAGGTGGAGGGCAAGATGGACAAGATCAGCAACAAAGCCCTGCTCAAGGAGCTTAAGCCATGGCTCACACAGTTCACACGCCTCGGCGAACGCGGCGCGCGCACCCTCGATCTGATCAAGATCTTCGAGAGCGGCGACGACACAGCCTTCTGGAACAACTATCTGGCCAACCTCATGACCGATGAGGAGAAAGCCGCCTACACCGCCCACAAGTCGGGAACGATGAAGCTCCAGCCCTTCTATCAGAATGCCATGGACGGGATGCTCGAAGCGTTCTACAAAAAGGCCTCCGGCGAAGTTCCCTCGATGTATAAAGGCACCGGCAGCTACCGCAGCCTCGGCTCCGTACAGGCCAAAGCCATGCTTGACAATGACTCGACCACCTACTACCATTCGGGCAACGCCCAGCGTGCCGGACACTGGGCCGGCCTCGACCTGGGCGCAGTGCGCAAGGTGGAGGAGATCAATATACTCCAGGGCCGCAACTCGGTTGACGACGTGGATTATTTCGACAACGTGATCCTTGAGGCCTCGGCCGACGGAAAGGACTGGAAAGCCCTGACCGACTCGATGCAGCGCACATATCACATACACTGGACCGGCGCGCCTGTCGACGCCCGCTACGTGCGCATCCGCAAGCTTCACTCGCCCAAGTCAAACTGGCTTGCGATACGCACTTTTGACGTGAACCCTCTCACGCCCGAACGCCTCGGCAACAACCTCACCGCTCCTGATGACAAAGCCGTAAGGGCATTTGACAGCAACCCTGCGACCGAATACGCAGTAAAAGGGGAGATAGCCTTTGACCGCAAGCCCGACACCAAGAGCCTGACACTGCTGCTCGGCACCCCGGGCACCGGCTGCACCCTCGTGGAACTTGACGGCAAGGGCAACACCATACGCACCACTCCGATCAGCTCACAACTCGTCAAAACGGCGCTCGACGAAGCCACAACGAGAGTGAAACTGCTCGGCCCCTGCACCGTCTACGAAATTATCGCCGACAAATGATCTACGCACAACTTCCCACAGAGGGCGACCATATCGGTCGCCCTCTGCCATTCTATCTCGCGATGGAGGAGTGGCTGGCGCGGCGTGAAGGCCCGGACAGCTATTTCTTCATGTGGCAGGTTGACCCGACTGTGATATGCGGGCGTCATCAGGATGTGGAACTGGAAACCGATCTGGACTTCTGCCACAGCCACGACATAAGGGTGGTGCGCCGCAAGAGCGGCGGCGGCTGCGTATATGCCGACCGCAACAACATAATGATGAGTTATATCACTCCTTCGGCCGACGTGATGACCACCTTCGGCGAATACACCTCCGGAGTGGCGTCCATGCTCCGCTCTCTCGGCCTCGACGCCACGGCCGACACATCGCGCAACGACGTGCTGATCGGCGGCCGGAAAGTGTCGGGCAACGCCTTCTATCACCTGCCCGGACGGAGCATCGTGCACGGCACAATGCTGTATGACACCGACCGGGCGATGATGGCCGGAGCGATCACTCCCTCACGCGCCAAAATGCTGTCGAAAGGGGTGAAATCGGTCGAAAGCCGCATCACCACCGTCAAGGAACACTCCACCATCGGCATAGAGGAGTTCAAGCGAGCCGTGAGGGAGAGTCTATGCGGCGGCCATACACTGACTCTGACCGACGCCGACATAGAGGAGATAGAACGCATGGCCGAAGAATATTTTGCCGACAGCTGGCTCTACCGACGGCGCAGCCGAAGCGGTTCGGGGCGTCGCATAGAAGGAGTGGGCGAGATACGTCCGCGTGTCATAACCGGCAGCGACGGACTGATAGAGCGCGTGGAACTGTCGGGCGACTTCTTCGCCATCACCGATCCCGAAACCGAACTGAAAGAACGTCTAAAGGGAGTGGCTCCAGAGCTCGAAGCGATAGCAACTGCTCTTGAGGGATGGGACGCCTCACAGTATGTGGCAGGGCTGACGACGGAGGTGCTTGCGACCCTGATAAGTGAAGCGATCCAGAAATAAGTTATTTTTAGAGAGTGTCTGAAATGTATAAAAGGCAACGAGGAGATGTTCTCTCAACGTCTCCTCGCTTAGATAATAAACCAATCATTATCACATTTCTTGCAATGGAAAAAGTAATTTTGCTATGTACCAATAAAACGCGGCCGAATCCGGAAAGTTCGGTGCAAGAGGAAAAACTTTGATCGTTGGCGTTTTTTAACCGGTATGTGCAGTGTTTCTGCCCAAGAAAATTCGTAACTTTGCAGTGAGCGACAGGGCCGCACGCACTGTCGGCCACAACCCTCAAACCATAAGCGAACATGGAAAAGAAAAAAACAACCTCAAAAAAAGATAAAGAGGCAGTAGACCCCAAGAAGGCACGCCTCGACGCCCTCGCTGCCGCAATGCAGAAGATCGAGAAGGATTATGGCAAGGGGGCCATAATGAAGCTCGGCGACGACAATATCGAGGATGTAGACGTGATACCTACCGGATCGGTGAGCCTCAACTACGCCCTCGGCGTGGGCGGCTTCCCGCGCGGACGCATCATAGAGATCTATGGACCCGAGTCGTCGGGCAAGACCACTCTGGCCATCCATGCCATAGCCGAAGCCCAGAAGCTTGGCGGCATAGCAGCGATAATCGACGCCGAGCACGCTTTTGACCGGTTTTATGCCGAGAAACTGGGTGTGGACGTGAACAACCTGCTCATATCGCAGCCCGACAACGGCGAACAGGCTCTGGAAATCGCCGAACAGCTGATACGCTCCTCGGCGATCGACATACTGGTGGTAGACTCCGTGGCGGCTCTGACTCCCAAGAGCGAGATCGAGGGGGATATGGGCGACCGCAACGTAGGCCTTCAGGCACGCCTGATGTCGCAGGCCATGCGCAAGCTTACGGGCACGATATCGCGCACCAACACCACGTGCATATTCATCAATCAGCTCCGCGAGAAAATCGGAGCGATGTTCGGCCCGTCGGAAACGACTACCGGCGGCAACGCTCTGAAATTCTACGCCTCTGTGCGCATAGACATACGTTCGAGCACGACGATCAAGGATGGCGAGAATGTACTCGGACGCCACACCAAGGTGAAGATCACGAAAAACAAGGTGGCTCCTCCGTTCAAGCGCGCCGAGTTCGACATAATGTTCGGCGAAGGAATATCGCGCAGCGGCGAGCTTGTGGACATGGGCGTTGAATATGGGATCATCCAGAAGAGCGGCTCATGGTTCAGCTACGACGGATCGCGTCTGGCACAGGGTCGCGACGCCGCCAAAAAGATGCTTCAAGACAATCCCGAGCTGGCCGACGAGATCGAGGCCAAGATAATGGAAGCTCTGAAGGCATCGGACGGCAACAGTACGCGCAAGAGTGCTTCCAAAGCCGAAAAGCCATCGACCAAGGCTCAGTCCGAGGATGCTGAGGATAACGCTGACAACATAGACGATCTCGACTTCGACAGCGATCTCGACGATGAGGAGTTCAGAATCGACGAAGAATAATATCAACTTCATAGAGGCGGCGCGCCGGCTAAAAAGCTGACGCGCCGCTTTATTTTCAGGGGGGGGATAGGAGGTGGCTACGCTATTGGCCTAGGCTGGCGCGGGCGGCTGATCTCGCAAGCTCCGCAGCTCAGCCGAGTGTGGGGCGGCTCCGGCTACCCCGGTCTACGCGGCACGCGCTCCCCGACCCCGCTAACGCGTGGCGGGATTGGCGTGACGCTCCGAACCGGGGATTCTGTCTGCCCGCCCCCTCCGGGGCTCCGAGGGTGTCAACGCCATCCGGTCGGGAGGGAGGAGGGAGAAGAGAGAGCGAGGGTGTCAGCGCATGAGGAGGGACGACCGTGAAAGCAGGGAGGAGGAGGGGGAGATAGGGAGATGGCGCGCGAGGGCGTCAGCGCCAGCCGGTGGGAAGAGGGGAATCGGAGTGATCAGAATAATCGGAGAGCGAGGGTGTCAACTCATCCTACGGGGAGAAAGAGGTGGTCAATAATAGGCGAGAATGTCTGCTTCTTCGTATATGAGCCGATACCGAGATGAGGAATTGATGAGTGGACTGTCCCTGCGGCTCATCTACGAAGATCCGCGAGAGTACGATACTACACTCCCACCAAGCCGTCCTGCGGACGTCATGGCGGGGTTTACAAAGGTCGGTGGTCTACGACCACCTCAACGGGGAGGGAAGAAGTCAGAGGAAGTGGGAAAATGAGGGGTCAGGCGGATGGAACCGGAGCGGAGGTGGCGGGGGCGATGCGGATGAGTTCGAGACGAGTGGCGGTGCGGCGCACTATGGTGAACAGTTTGCCGTCGATCTCTATCTGCTCGCCCTGTGATGGGATAGCTCCGACGTTGTGGAGTATGTAGCCGGCGAGTGTCTGGTAGTCATCGTCCTCGGGGATGTCGACATGATAGGTTTCGCGCAGTGTCTCGATCTCAATGCGGCCGCTGCACTCGTAGACTCCCGGCTCTATCTCGCGCGCCATGGTGCGCGATGTGTCGTGCTCGTCCTGTATGTCGCCGAATATCTCCTCCACAAGATCCTCGAGCGTGACGAGTCCGGCGGTGCCTCCGAACTCGTCGACCACCACCGCCATGGAGCGTTTTTCGGACAGCAGCCGCTGCATGAGCTTCTTGGCAAGCAGTGTTTCCGGGGCGAACACCATAGGCTTGATGGCCGTGCGCCAGTCGTTGTCGGGCTTGAACAGCTCGCTGACGTGGATATATCCCTTGACGTTGTCGATATCTTCGTCGTAGACCACGATCTTGCTTCGTCCCGACGATGTGAACAGTCTGCTCAGCTCGTCGCGCGTAGTGGTGGCCAGATTAACAGCGACGATCTCGTTGCGCGGCTGCATACAGTCGCGTATATGGGTTGTCGAGAAGTCGAGAGCGTTGTGGAATATCTTCACTTCGTTTTCGACCGGAGCCTTCTGCGGGTTGACCTCGTCGATAGTGCGGTCGAGATATGAATTGAGATCACCGACCGACAGCATGCCCATGCGCGGGGAGTCGCTCTTGAATCCGCATAGCTTCATGAGCGCACGCGAGAGCCACGACGTGAATGCCGACACCGGCCAAAGCAGCAGGTAGAAGAGGTAGATCGGCAGAGCGAACACACGGAGCGATATGTTGGGATTGATGCGGAAGATGGTCTTGGGGAAGAATTCGCCGGTAATGAGTATCACGCCTGTGGAGATGAGGGTGGAGAGTATGAGCACTATGGCCTGATTGAGATGATAGTGCTCCAGCCAGCATTTTTCGATAAAGAACGCCGCACCCATGCCATAGATGACGAGCATGATGTTGTTGCCTACGAGGATTGTGGATATGAAGAAGTCGGGATCGGCATAGAAGCGTCCGAGAATGCGGCTGAGCATTCCTCCCTTCTTCACGTCGAGTTCGACTCTGACACGGTCGGAGGTGATGTAGGCTATCTCGGTGCCGGAGAAGAGTGCCGAGAACATCAGTGAAACGAGGGTGAGTACAAGCCAGGCTACAGGTGTCATTGTTGGTCGTTGATCTTGATTTTATGCAGTCGTTGCGGAACAGGTTTATGGGGTCGTCGTGCAGTGTCGGGCACAGCCACTGCCTTTGCCGGAGCCGGTCGGGCGGATGCCGCTTCAGGCTCTTTGCGCTTGCGGTCGGATGGGCGATAGCGCACCGTGGCCGAGTCGGTCGCAACCGACGCCGTGGATGAAACCGAATCGGAAGCGGCCGGGGACGGATCACCGGGCGTGAACTGCTGCACGGGGAGGATCGCCGACACATTGCGCACCCGGAAGTCGGTCATCGAATTGTTGGACTCGAATCCATAACCTTCCATTATCCGGTCGGAGCGCTCAATGCGTATAAACGAATCGGAATAGACCTTGCCGCGCCGCTGATCCCAGAAAAGCTGCGAGGTGAGGAACCGGTCGGAGGCCATGTTGGTGACTCTCACATGCCCGTCGAGCCGCCAGAGCTGTTTGACCTTGAAATATGTGGCCGAGTCGCAGTCGACGGTGGCCTCGCGGTTGAAGAAATCGTCGAACCGCTCCAGGTGCAGCCCTGAGGGGAAGCGCCAGCGGCTCTCCCGAGCCTCGTCGTAAACGAGCCACAGAGGCGTGACTACGCGATAGCGCGTGATGCCGGAGTCGGATATCAGGGTGCTGACGTCGGTGGTGGTCATGGTGGCCACCTGTTCGGGGTCGACGTTGGCCGTGTACTCACGGTGGTCGTCGCCTCCGCAAGCGGTCATGGGCCATGAGCAGACAGCTACGGCCGCTCCGGCCACAAACGGCAATATCCTCATCGACGCCCTCGGCATCAGTCGATCTTGCGCTTGTGGAACCACATCTCGTTGAAGTTGATGCCGAGAGTGATGCTGAAATAGTTTTCCTTGACCATAGCCACCGGATGAGCCTGACGCCGGCGGTATTCAAAGCCGAGGTTGATGATGCTCTTGGTGGAGTAGGTGGGGAATCCGAAGCCGCAGGCGAGTCCGTAGTCGTGGACATGGTTGCCGCCGATGGTGATATAGTCGCGGTTGTAGAACGCTCCGAGGCGATAGGTCATGGCCTGGAAGTAGGATCCGCGTTCACGCGGACGGAAC
This sequence comes from Paramuribaculum intestinale, assembly GCF_030759015.1. Taxonomy (GTDB): domain Bacteria; phylum Bacteroidota; class Bacteroidia; order Bacteroidales; family Muribaculaceae; genus Paramuribaculum; species Paramuribaculum intestinale. The sequence continues at coordinate 2,554,189 of NZ_CP098825.1, forward strand.
TGTGTTCCGAGAGCCACTTTCCATCGGTCGGCATAGACGGTGGTGGGGAAGTCGGACATCTCGGCGAACCTGGCCTTGGTCCAGGGCTGATAAGTGAAGTCGGCCTCCACGAGCAACTTGCCTGAGTGGCGATAGTTTATGCCGACGCCCCATGTGGTCGGGAGGGAGAAATTGCGGCGCAGGCTAATATCCTGAAGCGTGTCGGGCTTTTCGTTGCTCGACACATCGTATTTGATCACCCTGCCGCTGCCGAGGAGATCCTTGCCGGGCGCGAACACCAGACCGACTCCGATATATCGGTCGGCTGCGATCTTCTGCTCATATTGCAGTCCGAACTGCACGCGGAAGTCGCGCACCTGCAGTTCCTGACGGAACAGGGCAGAGTATCCTCCGTCGGGGTTGATATAGACCTCGTTGTTGTTGGTGCCGAAGAGGTAGGAGAAGTTGAAGCCGGCCGAGAGTCCGTTGACGATATTGTAGGCGGCCCCGACGTAGAGCTGGTTGATGCCTCCCGATCCCTGCTGGGTGTAGGATCCATTGTTGATTTCTGAGCCGAACGCATATCCCACCGATGAGAAGGGAAGGAGTCCGAAGCTTGCTCCAATGCGCTTGCTTATGGGAAACTGCATGGTGACATATTCGAGTCCGCCTCCGTTGTCGCTGAAGCGGGTGTCGCCCTGCGTGCGGTTGAATATGGTGAAGTCCACACCCATGTCGAAGAGGAATGTGAGCGAGTCGATACGCGAATATGACGCCGGATTCATCACGTTGATGGATCGTCCTGATCCGAGGGCATAGCCTACTCCTCCCATCTGGCGCTGGGCCGATGTGGCGTTGTCGCTGAGGGTGCCGAATCCGAATCGTGAGTAGGGGCTGGTAGTCTGCGCGCAAAGAGTCGCGCACGCTATTGAAGCCGCTGCGATCGCGGCTACGAGTCTGCTATTTATGTTCATTGTATGTGATTATTCTGTTGAGTCCGCGACTGACGAGCTCGGGGTCGACTGTCGCTTCGAAATCGATCAGTTTGCTGATTTCTCCGGCCCATCCGCCGGTGAGCACGGTGTGTGTGCCTTCGGGCAGATTCGCCCTGTAATAGGACAACGCCCCTACGATGCCATAGACTGCTCCGAGTATCATGGCCGATGGCGTGTCGAAGCCGAGGAAAGTGTCGTAGTCGATATTGCGCGGCACCTCGACCTGAGGCAGGCGTGCCGTATATCGATGGAGCGCGTCGAGCCTCATACGCATTCCGGGGGCGATGTTTCCGCCGATGAAATGTCCGTCGGCTGTGACGGCGTCGTATGTGACCGCCGTTCCCGCGTCGACCACCAGCAACGGCCTCCCGGCAAATGACGCCCAGGCTCCTACGGCGGCCGCGATGCGGTCGGTGCCGAGTGTGCACGGCGTGCGGTAGTCGATGGCTATGGGCAGCGGCGTGGAGTTGGTCAGGCGGCTGACATTGTCGGCATATTTCGCTATAATATCGGTCATGCGGCTTTCCTTGGCCGATACGGAGCAGAACATGGCGTTGGCCGGACGTCCGTAGGGCGACAGGAATCGCTTGATATGTGCGCAGGTGATTGTCGGCTCCACGATCTGATCGATAAGCCGGTCGCCGTCCCACAGGGCCACCTTGGCGGCCGAGTTGCCCTGATCTATGGTGAGGTTGAGTGACATTTCGCCGCAAAATTAACAAATTCCACTGAATTATGCCTCTTTATGTGGGCAGTGTCTGTGCGTGCCGTGGGCTTTTAACTCTTTTTACCCTTACCCGAAGCCTGCCTTGCGGCTCTTGGGAGCATCAGCGAGGCGTAGACCTCAATGGCGCCTCCGGCGAGTGTAAAGGCCATCCAGTCGGTCTGCCTCGGATACCAAAACATAAAGAAAGCTCCGACTCCGAACATGATGGCGGCCCACAGCTCGAGACGGACGAGGCGGCGCACCCTCAGATCGGGCGACGGTGATTTGGCGCAGGCGCGTCCGGCTATAGCCATTACGGCTCCGGCCGCGTATATCCACCGGTAGAGCTCCTGGGATATCTTCAACAGCGGCATAGCGGTGGCCGCGAACACGAGGAGCAGTCCGGCCACGGCGATCCATTGCGCCCAGGGGCGCTGAGATAATGTATTGTTCATTCTACAAGGAATATGTCTTCATTGGGACGCTGCATGTGGTATTGCTCCCTGACGATACGTTCCATCGTTTCGGGATCTGTGCGCAGCCTTTCGTTGAGCGCCTCGTAATATCGCAGTGTGTCGTAGTTGGCGGCGATCTCGGCCTGCAGCCGGTCGATTTCCTTCTGGTAACGGTAATTGTCGAGAATCGAATTATCGTTGAAGAAGAGCACGTAGACGAGCACTCCCGTCATCAGCACGAAGGGGAGATTGACGTAGCGTCGGGTCCAGCTCCATAGGTCGGTCAGTCGTTCGCTCATATCGGGTCGTGGGCAGTGTGTTACAGGAAACATGCAGTCTGCAGCCGTCGTGCGGCATGCTTGATGCTGCAAAGTTACATATAAATCGCGAAAACGCGGTCAGTGGCATCGTCTAATTTTATCATCCTTACAAACACACGGAGATGCAGTCTGCACAGACTTTGCGCCGGTGGGCGAAAGTGAATGAACTTTAGGTATTTTATTCAACAATTTTTACTTAACTTTGCGGCGCGCCGGGCAAATAGCCTGCGCACCATGAAACAAAGAACAATCAATCACAGTGCAATTGCAAGCAAAAGCATCATGACAGAAGAGACAAAAGTGCGGGCCATGGACAAGGTGGTGGTCCGCTTCTCGGGCGATTCGGGCGACGGCATGCAGCTCGTTGGCAATATCTTCACCAACGTGTCGGCCGGCATCGGCAACCAGGTATCGACCTTCCCCGACTATCCGGCGGAAATACGCGCTCCGCAGGGTTCGCTCGGCGGCGTATCGGGATTTCAGGTGAGTGTGGGCACGGGTGTGCACACCCCCGGCGACCAGTGCGATGTGCTGGTGGCGATGAATCCCGCCGCTCTCAAACAGAACTGCCGCTACGTGAAGGATGGCGGAGTGATCATAGTCGACATAGACTCTTTCAAGCAGGCTGATCTTGACAAGGCCAAATTCACCACTACCGACCCGTTCGGCGAGCTGGGCATCCGCGCCCAGGTGCTGGAGGTGCCGGTGACCACCCTCACCAAGGCAGCCCTGGCCGACAGCGCCCTCGACAACAAGAGCGTGCTGAAATGCCGCAATATATTCTGTCTGGGCCTCGTATGCTGGCTGTTTGACCGTCCGCTGCCTGCCGCCGTGCATTTCCTTCAGAAGAAATTCGCGAAGAAACCGGCTATATTCGAAGCCAACGAGAAGGTGATCCATGCCGGATATGACTACGGCTCAAACATCCACGCCACCGTCTCGACCTACCGCATAGAGTCGGAGCCCGCACGCAAGGGCGTCTATACCGACATCAACGGCAACACAGCCACAGCCTGGGGTCTGATCATGGCTTCGGAAAAGAGCGGACACCCCCTCTTTCTGGGCAGCTATCCCATAACCCCCGCGACCGACATACTCCAGGAGCTTGCCAAGCGCAGGGATCTGGGCGTAAAGGCTCTGCAGATGGAGGACGAGATAGCCGGGGTGTGCTCTGCGATAGGCGCCGCCTTCGCGGGCAATCTGGCCGTGACGTCGACCTCGGGTCCGGGTCTGGCACTAAAGAGCGAAGGCATAGGCCTGGCGATGATAGCCGAGCTGCCGCTGGTGGTGATCGACGTGCAGCGCGGCGGCCCCTCCACCGGCCTTCCGACCAAGACCGAACAGACCGACCTCATGCAGGCTCTTTATGGCCGCAACGGCGAAAGCCCCGTGGCTGTAGTGGCTCCGGCCACTCCCACCGACTGCTTCACCATGGCATTCGAGGCCTGCCGCATAGCCATAGAGCACATGACACCGGTGATATTGCTGACCGATGCCTTCATAGGCAACGGCTCGTCGGCGTGGCGGATACCCGACGCCGACGAATATCCGGCCATCAATCCCCGCTACATATCGCCCGAAGCGGCTGCCGAAAGCGGCTGGAAGCCCTACAACCGCGACGAAGCCAGCAAGGTGCGCTACTGGGCCATACCGGGCACCGAAGGGCTCACCCACCGCATCGGCGGCCTTGAGAAAGACTATAATACCGGAGCTATCTCGACCGATCCGGCCAACCACGAGCGGATGGTCTACACCCGCCGCGAGAAGATAGCCCGCATAGCCGACGACATACCGGCTCTCGAAGTCATCGGCCAGCCGGGCGCCGACACCCTGCTTGTGGGCTGGGGAGGGACCTACGGCCATCTGCGCACCGCCGCCTCGGATCTTGCCAAGGAGGGCGCCGCGATAGACTTCGCCCACTTCCGCTACATCAATCCCCTGCCGGCCAACACCGGCGAGGTGCTGCGCCGCTACCGCCGCGTGATCGTGGCCGAGCTCAACACCGGGCAGTTTGCCGACTACCTGCAGTCGAAGTTCCCCGACGTGAACATCAGCCGCATCAACAAAGTCCAGGGCCAGCCATTCATGGTCAGCGAAGTGGCCGAGAAGGTGAAGGCCATCATGGACGAGAACCGTTAAGTAACCCAAATCAAGACAGAAGCAATGGACAACACTGCATACAATCCCGCTGACTACAAGAGCGACCAGCCGGTGCGCTGGTGTCCGGGATGCGGCGACCACGCCATACTCAACTCGCTCCACAAGGCCATGGCCACCATAGGCGTCGCTCCTCACATGACGGCCGTCATCTCGGGCATCGGATGCTCGTCGCGACTCCCCTACTACATGAACACCTATGGCTTCCACACGATCCACGGACGCGCCGCCGCCATAGCCACCGGCTTCAAGGTGGCCAATCCGGAGATGACCGTATGGCAGATCTCGGGCGACGGCGACGGCCTCGCCATAGGCGGCAACCACTTCATCCACGCCGTGCGCCGCAACATAGACATCAACATGCTGCTGCTCAACAACAAGATCTACGGCCTCACCAAGGGACAGTATTCGCCCACGAGCGCACGCGGCTTCGTGTCGAAGACCTCGCCCTACGGCACGACGGAGGATCCGTTCATCCCTGCGGAGCTGGTGTTTGGCGCACGCGGCAACTTCTTCGCACGCAGCATCGACGTGGAGCTGCAGATCTCGCAGGAGGTGCTCACCGCCGCCGCACGCCACAAAGGCACAAGCGTGGTGGAGATACTTCAGAACTGTGTGATATACAACAACGGCATACACAACTTCATCACTGACCGCGAGCACCGCGCCGAGCGCACCATACACTTGGTGGATGGCCAGAAGATGCTATTCGGCAAGAACAACGAGCGCGGAATAGTGCGCGACGGCTTCCTGCTGAAGGCTGTGGAGCTTGGCACCGACGGCTATACGATAGACGACGTGCTCACACACGACGCCCGCTGCCAGAGCAACTTCCTGCACCAGCAGCTGGCGATGATGGACGGCACCGACCTGCCGCTGGCCATCGGCGTGATACGCGACGTGGAGGCTCCGGTCTACAACGAGGAACTCGACCGTCAGGTGGAGGAGGTCAAGGCCGCCCATGGCTTCGACTCGCTGCGCTCCATGATCATGGCCGGCGAGACATGGGAGGTGAAGTGAGCGGCAGACGGTATCAGCATGTCATATCCAAAACATAATACAATACCCGCACGTTATAATAATCAAGCAACCATCAACACTCAACCATCATGAACATATTCAAGGCTATAACTCTTGGCACCGCAGTGGCAGTAATGGTCGGCGGCTGCACATCGAACAAGAAGTACACGGCACTGCAGAACCGCTACGACGAGCTGTCGAAAGACTACAACGCATCGCAGGTGGCCCTGGCCGAGAGCCGCGCCAACGCGCGCAGTCTGGAAACTCTGCTCGAAGAGGCCCGCCGCAACAATGCGGATCTGAAGCGCAACTACGAGCAGATGCAGGGTTCGCTCAACCAGAGCCTGCTGCAGAACCAGCAGGGATCGATCAACATATCCAAGCTCGTGGACGAGATCAACGCATCCAACCAGTATATCAAGCAACTCGTGCAGGCCAAGTCGAAGAGCGATTCGCTCAACATGGTGCTGACCAACAATCTGACCCGTTCGCTCTCGCGCGAAGAGCTCAAGGAGGTGGACGTGAAGGTGCTCAAGGGAGTGGTGTATATCTCACTGGCCGACAACATGCTCTTCAAGTCGGGCAGCTATGAGGTGAACAGCCGCGCCATGCAGACCCTGTCGAAGATAGCCAAGATCATCAAGGACTACGGCGACTACGACGTGCTCGTAGAGGGCAACACCGACAATGTGCCCATCAGCCGCACGAATATCCGCAACAACTGGGATCTCTCGGCTCTGCGCGCCTCGTCGATCGTACAGGTGCTTCAGAACGACTTCGGTGTCAATCCCGCGCGCCTCTCGGCTGCCGGACGCGGCGAGTACAACCCCATCGCCGACAACGATACCGACCTTGGCCGCCAGCGTAACCGCCGCACGGAGATCATCGTGACTCCCAAGCTCGACCAGTTCCTCGATCTGATCGACAAAGCTCCCGAGACCGACGACTCCGCGGCCAACGGCAACTGATCCGCGCGATAAACAACCATATAATGGCGATGTGTCGAAATTATGAATTTTGGCACATCGCTTTGTTTTATATACGGACATAGAGAAGAGAGAGAGGAGAGAAATCAGGAAGTCAGAATGATCAAGATGGCACTAATCCGAATGCCCGGGTTATGACCCGGATGGATCATGATGACACAATAAGACGAAGCTGCGTCGCAAAATCACGACACTGCTTCGTCATTATGGGATATCATTGCCTTTCAGGCAAAGGCGGGATTATCTCTTTTCCGGTTCGTTGAGTTCATAGAATCGAACCCAGTCGACAAGCATCTCGATAGGAAGACCAGCGGGGTCGACCGCACCTACCCAATTGCCACCGAGCTGCATGTCGATCAGCAGGTAGTAGGGAGCCTCGGGGAAAGGGAACTGACCCTCAAGTTCAGTCTTTATGCGGGGATATGTGAATGTGTGGGTGTCATTGATGAAGAAACTGAGTGAATCGTCATACATTTCCACGGCATACACATTGTAGTCGTCAGGTTTGATCGTGCCGGTGCTGTAATGAGGCGGCTCGTTGTCCTTCTTAAGCTCGAGAGTGTAATATGAATGAACGGTCTGATATGCGAAAGTGTCGGCGCTGAGGCGTTCCATTATGTCGATTTCGCCTCCCTTAGGCCACTGGCTGTTGGGATATGCGGGATCGGGAAGCATCCATATTGCAGGCCATGAGCCCTGGCAGTGGCCAAGCTTCGCGCAAATTTCGATTCTGCCATTGCCGAACGATTTCTTTCCCTTGGTATATACTCCACCGGTAAGATATGCGGCCGTATCGGCCGATCCCTCATAGTTCCTGATGCCGTGCAGCACCAGATTGCCGTCGCGCATGGAGTAAACCGTGTCCTCGGTTGTCATGTAGTTGTTCCAGTCGGATTCGCCGCGCGGTATGCGCACCCATACATTTGTATCGAGGCTCTCACCGTCGAAGGTTTCCTCCCAGACGAGATTCCATTTCTCGGGAGCCTCAGCCTTTTTCTGGCTACACGACACAGTCGAGCCTATAGCCATGATCGCCGCAGCAGCAGTAAAAAGAAGTTGTTTCATCTTACACAATGATTCGGTAAAATTTGAGGTTGTTCAGTCTTGGCTAAGCCGCTAACTGAGCCAACCGATGATTTATTTTCTGAATTATTTTGAGATGCGGAGATTTTCCGCAAGTCGAAATAATTGTTGAGGCGAGATAAGATTCAAACATAAGCCGTTTGAACTGCGCTACCGAAAGATCCGGATAATCTTTCCTTATGACCTCCTTGCAGACATTGAGCGCAGTGAAGGAAAGATTGAATGCGAAGTCAAGCCGGTCTTTGTCGCGTGTCTGTTGCGACTGGAGTCCTGTAAACTGTTTGGCATCGCGTATGCCGAACTCAATCTGAAAGCGGGTGCGGTAGAAACCGATGATCTTTTCAGGTCTCATATTGGTGTCGGTAGAGAAGTAAAGAAGAGGGTCTGCGTTTTCAACCGGACAGACCACGATACGGATGTCGCGTTTCAATGCCCTCGAATGTACGACCGCCGTGTGACATCGGGTTTTGTTTCCTTTGGAATCCTCATATATGAATGAAGTGAACACGGACATATCAAGGTTGGAGAAATCCACTTTCTCTCCATACTTTTTCTTTCTGCCGCGTCTTCGCGGGGCGGAGGAATCCGGTATGGCCAGATACCTGAGATATGAATTGGCACGTAATCTCCCGACAAACCGGAATCCCATGCCAATCACTTCATTTACAAACTCATATTTGGAGAAAAAGGCATCGGCAACCAGAATATCCGTCAGTGAGAGCAGCTCTGCCGCCTTTGACCTGACAAGTGCCACATACCAGTCAAGCATTGACATTTGTTTCTCAGATTCAAGAGTCCTGAAGTCCGGGGACTGGACAGCACCGAGCATCACACATGTATGTTTACTCAGACTTATTGCCCCGATCGCCATTATCTCCAGACCGCGTTTTACACGTTGTGCCACCCCTGACCAGAATCGGCCTATGCCATATGTAAGGCTGCCTGACTTTGAAATGAACGACGGATCGATTGCCACTGCCATGTCATCGGACGGTCCAAAACAATCCTGCGCCATACCTATGTTGACTTTCATCCAGTCTACGGGTGTCTTGAAATTGGAGGCAAAGGTCTTGGCAGTACGACCGCCATAGCGCGACAGCCGGGTAAAATTGACTTTGCCCGGAATCAACGCTACAGTGCGTATTGTTAAAATCAGCCAGTTGAGGAACCTTTTGCTCATTTTGGTTGTAGTATTTTCAAATACCGACTTACACCGAAAGGTGAAGTCTTTGAGAATCGCCAATACGTTCATATTGTTTAATGTTTTTATAATGAACGCTTTGGCGATTCATTTGTATTTGACAATTCGATATATTAACTTAAGTTTCAACTACTTCGGTAATTTTTACCGAATCATTGTCTTACAAGTAACTCTTAAAAAAATAGTTGAAATTATTAAACTCGTCAGCAACCTGTGACTCTCGCTGCGAGTCACTTATTGAAATCAGTTAACCGATAATTCATGATTCAACGGCAGCCGGAAAATCAGGCATAGCACAAATTTAGTTAAAATCATCAAACTATCATCCCTACGAAATAAAAATAATCAAGAGATTGTCCTATAGTATGTTTGATTTTAACACAAAGAAATAGACATGGACTTCTTTCTATCCCCTCAAAGGTCTTTTCGGGCGATTTTCGTCAGGTTTCATCGGTCACGATGCCCGCATCGCTTCCTCCTCAACTCACGCAAATCTATCCGAGTATCGGTCTATAGCGGCGCAGGGATGGACAACATGCGTCGGATCACCCGCCGCCATAGCGTGAAGATGGCATATCTGATCACTACCAAGAACCAGAACGACTGACGCCGGCCGACAGTCTACCGCCACGCGTCACTATTTTTCAGTAAGGAAAGTGGATGTGGCGTCCACTGCCATCTCAAAGGCGCGCGGCTGGCCGGGAACGGTGATGAACAGATGTACGGCGGAGGGCAGGATGCTGTGGCAGACCTCCACGCCCGCCTCCCGAAGCCGAGAGGCCATGTCGACAGCCTGATCGCGGAGTATGTCGCGGCCGGCGCTGACCATCATCACCGGCGGGAGCTGCACAAGCGTTTCGGAGGCCGCACAGAAGGGCGACAGGAGCGGATCGCGCGCGTCGGCTTCTCCGGCGTATGCCTCGTTGAAAGCTTCCATAATCTGACTGTCGAGTCCGTAGCCCGATCCGTAGGCCTTCCAAGACTCAGAGCCATCGCTCCACGCCTTTACGACCGGATAGAACAGAACGAGAGAGCGCAGCGCATCGGCCGGGAGCCGTGCGCCGCCTGCCGACCGTCCGGAAACTATGGCGAGAGCCGCCGACAGAGCGAGGTTGCCGCCGGCACTGTCGCCGCCAAGCGATATGCGCCCGGTGTCGAACCCATAGGTCCCGGCATTGGCCAAAGCGAAGCCTACTGCCTCAAGCGAGGCATCGAGCGCGTGAGGAAATGGATAGCGCGGCGCGAGCGGATAATCAACAGCCAGCACGGCCACACCAGCCCGGCGCGACAGCTCGGCACAAAACCGCGCGCAACTGTTGATGCTGCCGAAACACCAGCCGCCGCCATGCAGATAGATCAGCACCGGAAGCCGGGCACTGCCGGATGACGCGGGTCGATAAAGGCGGTAGATTTCCGAAATATCGGTGGCAACTACATCGGCGGGGATCATCGGCGGCGCATTGCGCGACGCTCTGACAGCCTCGAGCGCAGCATCATCGCCTGCCATGGCACGTCTGACGGCCTCTTCCTGACGTTTCTGAAGTCCCTCGGGCAACGAGCGCAAAAAAGCATCGGCCTCACGGGCCAGAACGGTGTCGACACTCAACGTATCGGCGCAGGCGGGGCGTGATGCCGCCATACTGACGGCTGAAGAGACGGAAATAGCTGCAGCGATGGCCAACAGATATGCAGAAAATTTTCGGGGCATAGGCGTCAATATAGATTAGAGCGGCAAAGATAGGCAAAAACCTCAGAACTATCGACACCCGGCAGACAGACGTTGAAAACCGCAATGACAGCGCCCACTGTGACCAGGGCAAAAATTCATGGCGCAGTGTGACAGAATAGTCGCCTTTCACATTGCGCCATGAGGGTTATTCGGCATTGTTTTTCAGCCACTCCGTACGGATCTTGTCGGGCAAATGCGTCACCTTGAAACCGGAGAATGTGGCGTTGAATCCATCACCGTCGGGACTGGCCGCGAACATTCCGATCTTCATGGGGCGGCAGGATTCCATCCACGCATTGCGCATCATGTGATATTCCTTGTCGTCAAATGAATAGAAAATTTCCACAGCATCAAGCCGACGCACAGCCTTGATCCATATCGCCTCTACCGGACGATCAAGAGCGATGACACTCCAGTCGGATGTGCGATGGGTGACTACAGTGCTGAGATTATACTTTCCATCGACATACTCTATCCCAGCCTTGATATAGTTCTCGTGGTCGATACGCAACATCAGTCCGGCCTGATCGAAACGCACCTTATAGTCGCCCGTGACCTTCACTTTGGCCTCGAATTCGCCTCCGTATTCGGCATAATAGAACGGAGCGTCGTCGACTGTAAAACCATAATGGGAGATTCTCCAGCAGTCGCTTCCGGGCGTCACCGCCATGGTGAGATCGTTGCCGGATATGTGCCATTGCGACGGCTCGTTGAACCAGTTCATTTTCTCAAGCGTCTGTGCCGAAGCCGGCTGAAAAGGGAGCATTGCAAGCAATGCGAGCAGTTTCGTTTTCATATAAGCAACTCTCCAAAATTAGTTGATATTATCCAACTCATCAATAGCCCGTGGCTTCATGATAACCATGTTTATTGTTAACTTTGCAAAGTTAATACGCGAATAAACAGACTGCAATGGCTAAAAATAACCATTTTTACTTATGGAACGACCATTGAAGCAACTTGACCGGCTGCTGCGTCAGTCACCGGCCGAACGCCACGAAAACTTGTTTGAAGCAGCCATGGCGCAGGCGCGGTCATTGGCCACTCTGGAAAATGTCGTGGCGGTGATCAGCGACATGACAAGGAACGAGAGCCGCATCATAGCGGGCGGCTTTGCCAAAACACTCGGACTGGATGGGTATGAACATGAGAATTCAATCTGGGAGAGCCGAATACTGTCGATGATGACCGAAGAGCAGCAGGAGGCAAAGGTGATAGCCGAGCTGCGGTTTTATCACCTCATGCGACATCTGCCCAAAGCGCGACGGCAACAGCACTGCCTGATCAGCCGGCTGCGCATGCACACCCCCGACGACAGATGGGTGGATGTGATGCACAGGATGTATTATGTCCATGATCCGGCGTGTGACAATGTGCTGTATGCGATATGCCTCTACGGGCCGATGATGTTTGACTTCAAGGGGAGCAGCTATATGGTGGACATGACCACCGGCATCCGCGAAGAGCTGTCGGCGGAGGCCAACGGCGCTGTGCTCAGCCGCCGCGAGCGTCAGGTGCTGTCGATGATCGATGAAGGGATGAAGAGCGTGGAGATAGCCCGGAGGCTCAATATAAGCGTCCACACCGTAAGCCGTCACCGTCAGGAAATATTGGCCAAACTTCAGGTTAAGAACTCGATCGAGGCTTGTCGCCGGGCAAAAGCCATGAAGCTGATATGAGCGACGGATTGGTGTGTTAACGATGCGACTAAATCAGCAAAGTAACTCTTAAAAGCTACACGCCATCGTCTGAAAGCAAAAATCACTCGAACAAATCTCAAAAATCACTCGCAGCTGATTTTTGCAAGTTACTTATTTTGTATATTTTTGTGGAAAATCTCAAAAGACCATGATACGATCATCCATACTTCGCTTTGTCGCCATGACGTTTTTCGGCGTGTTTGCTTCCGTGGCATCCGCCCAGTGGAATACCGTGCCGCCCGACGCCGTGGTGCCCGACTGGCGGTCGGAAGTGCCTATTGCCGTACACCCCGACACCTCGCTTGTGAATCTCTACGAACGCGCATGGGAGATCGCTTCGGGACGCGTGCGCCGCGGCCCCGAGGGGATGGTGGCGTCGCCATATCTCGACGAGAACTGCTATGACGACCAGATATGGATCTGGGACGGATGCTTCATGGTGATGTTCTCCAAATACGCCCCGAATGCGTTCCCGGGCAAGGAAACACTGATGAATTACTACGCACCCATCCACGACGGCGCCCCGAGTCCGCTGCGCATACATCTGCGCGACAATCCCCCGCTGTTTGCATGGGTAGAGAAGGAGAACTATCTGTTTACGGGCGACACAGCCCAGATCGACATGGTGGTCCGCGACAAACGCTATCTGCAGAAGCACTATGACTATTTCAACTCGCTCCAGTGCGGCGAGCGCAACGACGAGCTTTCGACGCAGCCGATCAGAATCACCGTGCGCCGCGACTCTCTCGGAGAGATCATAGGCTATTCATGGCACGGAGGAGCCTCCGGCATGGACAACACTCCACGCGGCCGCGACTGCGGAGGCTATCAGGGAGCATTGTGGATCGACGCCATAAGCCAGCAGGCTCTGGCGGCCACCAACATAGCCGAACTGTGCCGTCTGCGCGGCGACACTGCTCAGGCTTCGGCGTGGCAGAAGGAGTTCGAGCGGCTCCGCAAGGTGGTCAACGACCGCTACTGGGATGAACGCGACGGCTATTACTACGATGTGAATCTTGCCACTGGCGAGCCCTCGCGCGTGATGACTCCGGCATCGTTCTGGGCCATGCTGGCCGGCATTCCCGACTCGACACAGGCATCAAGAATGGTGGAACGTCTGCGGTCGGAAGCATTCATGGGCGGTGAAAGGCCATGGAACTCGCTTTCGCGATCGGATCAGGACTTCGATTCGGTGACCGGCAACTACTGGCGCGGCGGCATCTGGCTGCCGATCGTCTACATGGGATCGAAGGCTCTCGAACGCTACGGCTATTGCGAGCTGGCCGACTCTCTGGCCGAGAGAGTGGTGAGAATGCAGGCACGGATCTATGAGCAGACCGAACCCCACACAATATGGGAGTGCTACAGCCCGGTAGCCGACGGGCCTTCGACGGAACACGGCCACCGTGTGCGTCAGGAATTCTGCGGATGGTCGGCCCTGGGCCCGATATCGCTTTTTATCGAAAACATAATGGGCTTCCGCAAAGCCGACGCACTCAGCCGCACTCTGACATGGGACATCAAGGCCTCAAACGGCACTCACGGGCTGCGACGCCTGCGGTTTGGCGACGTGGAGACATCACTTGTCTACGACGCCCCCACCAATTCTATTGCAGTGAGCGCCAACCGACCCTATACCCTCGTGGCCCGCGGCCGAAGCATACCCGTAGCCGCCGGCGAGAGCACCATCAGCCTCTAAGCGCTACCTCGACACTGCATCGGGATCGGGAGAAAGAGCCCTATGATTCCCACAACAAACGCAGGAGACTGTGTCAATCACAAGGTTCAATAATTTTCCATTCGGTCTATGAGCTAAGAAAGATTTGAACCCGACGGGGATTCCGACTCTTTTACAGCAGTCCTAAACGTGCTGACATTGTGTTAAGTTTTTCCCGATAAGCCGTCATCATATCCTTCGGCAAAAAGGATTCCTCGATGAGGGCATACCACTTAGGCAATGTCTTGGCAAACTTCTTGAAAAGCTTTTCGATGGCTTTTTCATCCATTCCGCTGTCAAGCATTGCCTTTTCAAAGTCAGCTCTTTTTATCTTTTTTTTCTTGCCATTCAGAGTCAGTGCCAGCTCCTCATCATCTTCAGGCATCACGATTGAGGTGGACAGGAGGTCATAGGCAGGAGTCAGCATATAGTTGTCTGCCGGACGGTAAAGTGAGAAGTTCTTCAGGTGCATGTCGGCATTACCCGTCAGCCATGAGAAAACCACTACCTCCCAAAAGTTGACAACATCCAATAGCGGAGCCGCCGAGTATTGCTTTATCAATTTCGCAATACGCTCGTATGAACCTTTATATTTATCCTCGGTCAGACGCTCCGACAACTGGCACATATCCTCCATAGCAATCTTGTCGCCATTCTTGGTGCGATCAACGCGGTGGGTTATGTAGCAGAGTTCGCCATCGGCAAAGCGAATCAGCGAATGTGGCACAGTTTTGATTCCTGCCGCTTCCGCCAAATGCATAGTCAGGTCTTCATTCTCCGGAAGATTGGCAAAACGGTCGGTCTGAGGTTTGAGGATAAACCGTCCCCACAGCCCGACAATGGTGAAGCGTTGCGGCTCTCCGGCATGGCCCCTTGTAATGTCAAGCGACAGTTTTGCCTGCGCACCGGTCACAGTGGTGCTTGCAGAAACAATCTCCCGTGCCAACTCCTTGATATTGGCTCTGGTATATGGAAGCACCGGAACGGTTGTCGATTCAAATATTTTGCGGGCGCACGACTTATGATAATCCACCTCGCCATCAGCGAGCGGTTTATAGCAATATAAACAATTCATAATTCATAATGCATAATGCATAATTACTTAGAATTAAATGTTGATTTTACTATTGAAGTAAGAATTTTAAGTAATTCTCGACAATCAGTGAGAATGCTGTCTTTCTCAGCGTTTGACAAGTACTCTGATTCACCTAATAGCTCAATCCAATATTCAGATTCGCTGGCTTCTTTCAAAGCAATATTCATTTTTGCTCCAAAATCCTGCTTACTTTGACCTCTTATTGCCTCTTTGACATTTGCACCAATGCTTGTTCCGCTACGTAATAATTGTTTAGATAAGACATACTCTTTTTTATCTTCACACAAGTAGCGATAAAGCTTTATAACCCTTAATGCAAATTGCTTGCTTTTATGCACAATTAAATTATCTTCAGACTGTTTCATCTTTGCGTTATGTTTTGTCATTATGCATCGTGCATTATGCATTGAATAGAGACATTGCCGATGCAATCCTTGCAACAGGCAAGGAGGAGTGAAAATCTGTCACGGTCAGATATTTTCCAGCTCTGCTCAGCTATGTCAAGAAGCCACCCTTCCGGTATCAGTCCATCGAAGAATGGAAATAGCACCTTATCGCGATATGGCTTTTCCCTCAATGGCATTGTCAGGCTCACAGCCTCAGCCTTGTCAGATTTCAGATACTCTGAATCATATTTGAACCCATAGCCCATATCGTCTTCAGTAAGCACTCCGGCAAGGCTCTTTCCTACATAAACTTCTGCCTGTTTCATGATTCGGAAATTTTACCCGGTGTCATGACGGCTCCGAACAGAGCCAACACCTGATTAACCTTGTCAAGCCGGAGGGTTTCCTTACCTTGTTCAAGTTCACGAACAAAACGCAGACCTACCCCTGACTTTTGGGAAAGATCAACCTGTGTAAGCCCGAATTGTTTACGCATCTCTTTCACATATTTTGCCAACTGAGTCATAAAATATACCCTTTTGGGTGCAAAGATAATAAATATATCTCAAACTACACCACAAAGGGTATAAAATAATGCAGTTTCTTTTTCCCAGTCATCATGTCCATTGCCCCCCTTACTACGCCACGGCTGTAAACCAGTTTGGTTTGGTTCGGGCTCTATATATGCCCGACTAAACCTATATAAACGAGGCTAGGCCAGAAAAAGTATGCTTGGGTGCAGAGTTGGGTGTAATGAGAGCCGAGACGCCGCCACGCAGCGTTAAGAATATACAAAAACACCCAATTTTACATTCTTGGGTGTAAAATTGGGTGTTTATTTTGCAATTTGCTGATTTTCAGCATTTATCGCGGAGAGAGAGGCTGATATACCTATATTTTCAATTATTTGCAACCATAACCAAACATACACACTAACAGCGGTTGGCGTGGCTACGGTTGTTTCATTGGGTAGGAGCATAATCAAACATTAACCACAAATTCGGGTACTTTTTCGGGTACCCTATTTTTCGCCTTCGTCCGTGGTGGAACGATTAGAACCGAAAGAATTAAACCGTTCCATATTTTCAACCTTAGCATCATTGACAATTTTAATATAAGGCTTCATAGCCTTAAAGTCGCTGTGCCCTGTCCATTCCATAATAACCGGGGCCGGAATACCGAGCCGCAAAGCGTTTACAATAAAAGTACGCCGTCCGGCGTGGGTAGTAAGAACGGAATACTTCGGCACTACAACCTCGGAGCGTTCACTGCCGACATAGGAAACAATATTAACGGGTTCGTCAATTCCGGCAACTTCCGCCGCTTCGTGAAGGTTTTCGTTCATTTTTACGTTGCTTATAACGGGCAACGCTTTATCATTTGGAAGCCCTACGCCTTCGTATTTGTCAAGAAGGGCGAGGGCATATTTATTAAGTTCGATATGTAGCCGCGCCGTCGTTTTCTTTGTTACGATAGACATAAAGGGCGGCGTTTGTTCCCGGTGGATATCGGAACGCCGGAGTTTGGCAACGTCGGAATAGCGAAGCCCCGTAAAACAGCAGAAGCAAAACACATCACGGACAGCCGGAAGGGAAGGTTTATTAGCCGGAAATTCAAAGTTTAGGAAGTGTATAAGTTCGTCCCATTCCAAATAAATAACTTCTTTGCAGTCCAATCCCTTAAAACGGGGGCGGTATTGCAAATGAGCAAGCCCGGTATAATAGCCATTGGCAGCAGCCCAACGCAAGAACCAACGAAGGAAGCCTACGTTTTTGGCTACGGTTGTGTTTAATTGCCTAACCTTCGTTTGCAGATGAGCCACAAAGCCCGCGAAGGTTGCTTTATCAAAGCCTTCTAAGGTTAGTTTCTTATTATAGTTCTTTAAGTGTGCTTTTAGACTACTGAATTTTGTATAGGTTGATTTAGTCCAATTATTCGTAACCCCCATTTCCCCGGTAAATAGGTCATAGACGGCGAAGAACCCTAACGGCTTTTCTTCCGGCTTCTTTTCTTCGGGCTTCGCACGTCCGGCGGCCAAGTCGAAGGCTTCCTTAAATTCAGCGACCGAAGGCGGGCGTTTATTGTCAAGTTCAAACCGGGTAAGGACTTCTTCAATAGTGGAAGCCACAGCCATAACGCCGCGATTGATAGCCCCGGCTGTTTCGCCGTGGCTGTTCTTGTTTCCGAGCCGGACGCAACTATTAGCGTCGTCCCATTTAGCCGGGGCAATAACATAGCCGGAGCGGATATCACACCGAAGACCGGCCCACGATACCCGAAGCCTAATACCAACTTCTTCCGTAGCCTTACCCTTATTGTTAGGCTTTATATGTAATCCTACCTTAATTTTGAACTTCATAAGTAAGCATTTTTCCGCACCCGGTAAGCAGCCACTTCGCCGAAATGGGATAGCAGGCTGTAATATAGTGGGCGGCTTCCAATTCTATGCCCTTATAGCGGGGCTTGTAGTCCGGCTTCGGGGTAACGCCATAGCCTAACCGAAGTTCCCGATACTTCGGCGCACTAAGCCCGTATTCATTGCAGAACGCCTCAAGCGACGCAACCTTATTTAATTCTACAAGACGTTCCAACGCCAAGAAGAAACGGCGGCTTATTTCTTCCTTAATGGGCCAGGAAGTATTAACTACGCGGGGCATAGTCCGGCGGCTTTGGCGTTGTCAACAATAGCGAAGTAGTCCGCTTCCGATATAACAATAGTTTCCCGACCGTCCAAGTACGCTGCTTCCAAAGCGTCGAAGACGTGGCGAGGGATAAACGGGTAGTAAGCCCGGTTAGAATAATAGGTATTTATAGCGATTTCCATATAGCTGAGTTATTTTTCCCGAATTTTGCGTTTACGGCACTTTACGCCCCAAATGGTAGGAATTACCACCCCGAAGAAAACGGCGCGAAAATGGGGCGTTTCTGTGCGTTCTACGCGTATCACTTTACTACGGCACTTATACCGCTACTTACCTGTATTTCTCGGCTTTATATATAATAAGGTATAGCCAAAATTTCAGTATAAAGGAACGGTACGCCCAAGGACTACCCGACAGCGGCAGAGGTTGCAGTGTCGCCCCGGTGGACATCCGCTTTTTTAGTAAGTTCTGTTAGCCGTTCGATAGTCCGCTGTTGACTTTCTATTATAGAGAGAAGGCGGGCTTTTTCTTCGCGGGCATCTTCCAAAAGTTTAAGCAGAATTTCGGAAGGAGCCACTTCGGGGGCTTCCGGCTTTTCTTCGGGTAGAAGCATTTCGCCCTCGCCCATCATTAGCCACAGCGGATTAAGGCGCGGGAATTGTATGGTAATTTGTTGCAGAGTGTCCGGCATTATAGACTTACGAATACTTTGTATATAGGCAGACCCCACGCCGACCCGCCTACAAAATTCGCGTTCGCTGATACCTACAAACTTTATAAAGTCTTTAAGTCGCTCTTTTACTGTTCCTTCCATTGCGTTGAAGGGGTTAAATGTTAAACAATCTTAAAAACACGTCCTTTGTATGGCAAACACTTGCATCGTGTATGGCAAAGTATTAACTTTGCACCGTGTTAGTAATTCAGTTGCAAAGTTAGCGAAAATTACGGCACGAAGCAATAACAAAAATTACTTAAATTTCAGTTATATGGACTACACGACAGCACAGATTAACAGAAACTTCCTAATTAAAGTTAGCGGAGTGAACGGCGAAGGAAAGCGGTTAAATACCCTCGTCGGAGTAAGTGGGCTTCTTCGTCTTATTGGCGAAAAATTAGCCAACAACCTCCTAACCCGCGCCTTCAAGTGTATGCTTGATAAGTGCGTATGCAAACTTCGTCGCGGGCTTAAAATTACATTCTACTATAAATAAGCATACAAGTATATGGCAAGTAAAACTATTAAGGCTAAGGCAGTCGTAAAAGTGCTTACCGACTTCGGCTATTGGTGCCTGGCAGAGATACGCGGACTTAAAGAAGGCACAATATTAGAAGGCCGGTTTAACCCCAAAAACAAAGCCTTTGATTTTTCCTACAACGGGCAAGACGCAATGCTGTGGATAGGACAAAACGGCGAACTAATAGAGGACGAAACAACTAACACCATACAACAATGAGCATGAACGACAACCAGGGCTGTAGTGTTTGCCCCGCCGGAAGCGAGAACTACGAAGTATTCACTACCCGCCTACGCGGAAAGCGAGTTAAGCGCGTCCAATACGACTACCGCACCCCGGACGGGGAACTATTCGCTACCGTGGCTTCGTCCTTGATTGAGTGCCGCCACCGCCGCGATGAGTGGTTAGAGAAGCGACAGGCAAACGCGGGTAAGGGTTAATTTTCCCGATAGCCGTATCAAGTTAATACGGAGCAACCACAACTATATAGCAAGCCAACGGAGAAAGAATCCCTTTCGTGAAGGCTATAAACCGTTGACAACCGGGAACAGGCCGGAGCGCGGACGCAGCGAAAGCGGGCGAAGGAAGTTCGAGCCTTCCACCGCGCACTAAATTCTAACCGCTTAATAATTCAAAATATGACATTGACAGCGACAAAAGCAGCCTTCCGAGGCTTCCGAAACGGACTTAAACAAGTAAAGATGGGCGACTACGAAGCCTGTATAGCCGACCTTTGGGCGGCATTGGGAATCAATAACCGCAATTCCTTCTATTGCTACCGCGACGGCAAGCAGGAGCCAAAAGCAAGCCAAGCCGTAGCAGTTACGGAAGTATTCGCCAAGTATGGAGTAACCGAAAATATTTGGGGGATATGCGACTAAAAGCAGAGCTTACCCGACGGGAAGGCGAGGTAGCCGAGTTGTTGGCGTGGGGAGCGAGTAAGAAAGAAGTAGCCGAAAGGCTCTTTATTTCAGCCCGTACCGTAGAGAACACCGCCCGCAACATATACGCCAAGATAGGCATCCAAAAGGCTACGGAACTTTGCGTTTGGTGGTTTTGCACGAAGTGCGGCGTTCCCGTAGACTTAGACCCGCTTAAACGCGCCTTCATAGCGACAGCCCTGCTGTTGGTTATGGGCTTCCACGAATACAACGGCAATAACGACGACAACTATTTGTTACGCGGGGCCAGACCAACAACGGCACGGACAACAAGAACGCTCCGCCGAGCAAAGGACGAGAACGAAAATATTAACCCCTTCAACAACTTGATAGCATGACAAGCGAGGAACTGAAAACAAAGATATTCGGCAAGACCGAAACCGGGGAACGCTACACGTTCCGGCAGTGGCTAATTTTCGTATGGTTCGCCCTGTCGCTATTCCTTCTTTGCGCGGCCGCCGAGGACGCAAGTATAACCGTCTTATTAGTTCTATTCGCCAACTTCGCCGCTTCCGCCCATTACATTAACAAACTTCCGCTTCCCGAAGACCCGGAAAAATACTTAGACGACGATGAAGAAGATTAACCCCGACACCCGAATAATAGACCTTACCGTAGGCCAACTTTTGGATGCAGTCGAAGACCGAGTAAGGGCGGTTTTGGCAAACAAGCCAACAAAACAGGAAGGCGAACGCCGCTACGTCTACGGCCTTAAAGGTTTGGCGAAACTATTAGGGTGCAGCAAAACGACCGCAAGCCGTATCAAGACTTCCGGGAAGATTGACAAAGCAATAACCCACATAGGCGCACTTCTGATTATTGACGCGGATTTAGCCTTAGAGTTAGCCGGAAACAAAGAAAAGTAACAACACTAAATAATTAACAGCTATATGAGCAGACAAGTAACACTAAAACGCCTTACCCTTGTAAACTTTAAGGGTTTGCGAAACGTAGCCGTAGAGTTCGGCGACGGCGTTACGACCATAAGCGGACGTAACGGAACCGGGAAGACCACAATAGCGGACTCCTTCGCGTGGCTTCTTTGGGGCAAAGACAGCGAAGGAAACTCCGACTCCAAATTTGGGATAAAGACCAACGACGCGGAAGGTAACTTTATTCCCGACCTTGAACACGAAGTAACCGGGCTTTTCGACGTGGTAGACACCGAAACCGGGGAAGCGTCAAGCGTGGAACTTCGCCGCGTCTATGTGGAGGAGTGGAAGACCCCCAAAGGAAGCACCGAGCGCACCCTGTCCGGGCACCATACCGACTACTTCTTTAACGGCGTACCCTTGAAGAAGGCAGAATACGACGCAAAGGTAGCCACAATAATACCCGAAGACCTCTTTAAGGTCATTACGGATCCTTACTACTTCCTTACGCTTCATTGGAAGGCACAACGCGAATACTTGCTTACGATGGCGGGCAAGATTAACGACGCGGACGTAGCAGCCACCCGCGAAGAATTTGCCGCCCTTCTTCGCCGGGTAACAGGCAAGACGATGGAAGAATACAAAAAGGAAATTTCGGTACGTCGTGGCAGGATTGAAGCGCAGTTAGAAAAGATACCGACCCGCAAAGATGAAGCCACCCGAAACACCCCGGTAGCCCCGAACTACGCCGCCCTTGAAAGCGAGAAGGCGCAGATACAGGAAGACCTCGCCAACATTGACGCGGCGGCAGCTTCCGAAGCAGAAGCCAACCGCGTAGCCTACGAACAGGCGGCAAAGATACAGGCGGAAATCAACACTAAGCGCGACACACAGGCGAAGGCGTTACAGGACGCGAAGGAAGCGGCCCGCGCAGCAGCTTACGAAACCAACCGCGTAGCCGACGAAGCCGCCCGCGACCTCGCTCAAGTACAGCGCGACGAGGAAAGCGAAAACAAATATTACAGCCGGGAGAAGTCAGTAATAACGGCTTCCATAGCCACTGCCAAACGCCGTAAAGAGGACTACGAAGCCCAAGTAGCCGACCTTCGCAAGAATTGGGAGAAGGTCAATAACGAACAATTCCAAGAACAGCAAGCCCCGACCGCCGGCCCGCTTATTTGCCCGGTATTCGGTCATCAGTGCGCCGACCCCGGAGCACCCAACCGCCATCAGTGCGACGCAGCCGCAGCCCTTGAATCCTTCCGCAAGAACCAAGACACCGCCCGCGCCGCCTTCATTGCCAACCAAACCGCCCGACTTGACAAGATGGACGCGGAAGGCCAGGAACTAAACAGGCTTATAGCGGCACAGGACGCGGAAATAAAACGCCTTGAAGCGGAAGCCGTCGCCCTTGATACCAAGCACAACGCCGCCGTACAGGACTACGCCACAAAGAAGGCGACCTATAACAACACCATAGCCGCCAATCCCCGCGTAAGCACCGACCCGCAAATAGACCCGCAGACGCTTCCGACTTGGGTAGCCCTTCAAAAGGAGATAGACCAACTGAACGCCCGCCGTGCAGCCGTGACAGCACCGACAACACAGGACACCGCCGCAGAGCGTCAGCAGAGCCGGGCGACACTTCGCGCCCGCCTTTCCGAGATAGACCAAAAGCTCGGACTTCGCGCCACCATTAAAGCCGCCGAAGCCCGTATAGTGGAACTTGATAAGGAAGCCGCTACGTTGGCACAGGAAAAGGCAACACTTCAAACCGAAGAAGCCCTAATAGACGACTTCGTAAGATGTCGTATGGAAGAAGTAGAACGCCGTGTAAACGGGCTTTTCGACGGCGTGGAGTTCCGAATGTATAAGACGCTTGTAAACGGCGAGAAAGAGCCGGACTGCGTGGCCTACATTGGCGGGGTACGATACCAAGACAAGAACCACGCTGGGCAGATTAACGCCGGGTTAGCCGTGATTAACGCCCTTTGCGCCTTCCACGGAGTAACCGCCCCTATAATTGTCGATAACGCCGAGAGTGTAAACGACTTCATCCCCGTAAAAAGCCAATTAGTCCGGCTTGTAGTCACTACGGGGGAGTTCCAAGTAACAAACAACTAAAAAATATTCCGACCATGTGCAAGACCCCGGAACTTCCGGCTACCATAGTAGCCGCAAAAGAAAAATTTGAAGTTGCATTACGCGACGCTTCGGCGATAGACATCGTAAACAACTTCGGCGCAGCCTTCAACGCCGCGAAAGTAATAACCCTTCTACGCGAAGCCCTTACCGAAGAAGTAATGGAAAAGGTATTTATGCCTTTGATGAACACAAAAGTAGGCTTCCGCACCGACCGCGACGGCAAGCCCGACAAGAACGGACGAGTAAAGCCGCCCTACGAAGTGGCTACCGTCCGCGAAGCGATAATAGATGCCGCTATAATTGGGCTTCTTCCTACCGGGAACCAGTTCAACATCATTAGCGGCACGATGTACCCCACGAAAGAAGGCTATACCGCCCTTCTAAAAAAGATTGGGGCGAAATACATTATCGACGTTCAACAGGACACAAGCCAAAACCCCGCCTACGCCGTATTCCCGTGCAAAGTAACGTATTCCTACAACGGCGACAAAAATAGCCTTACGGTTCAAGCCACCGTCCGCCGCGACCAATACAGCAGCAACGACCAACTACGCGGAAAGGCAGAACGCCGCGCAAAGAAAGCCCTCTACGAATACCTTACAGGAACGGACTACGGCGACGCGGACGAAACAAGCAGCCGCCCCAACGTGGTAGTAGATACCGTAGCCGTCGAGATTAAGGAACAGGCAAACACCGGCCCCGCTATTGGCTTCGACGACGCGGAAACGGTAATGGCCGAAGAAGTCCACGCCCCGGCACAGGCAGAACCCGCGCCGCAGACATACACCGCCCCGGTTCAGTCCCAAGCAGCTCCGGCACCCCAACCACAAGCACAGCCCCAGGCCGACCCACAACCGGCCCCGGCTTATAATACACCAAGAAAGCCCAATTTCTAATGGTACTTCGTGTTTTAGGTTCAAGCAGCAGCGGCAACGCCTACATTTTGGAGAATGTGGGCGAAGCCCTGCTCATTGAAGCCGGGGTAAACTTCAAGAAGGTAGTAGCCGCGTTGGAAGGCAATATTTCCAAAGTGGTAGGCTGTCTTATAACCCACGAACACGGCGACCACGCCGGACGGATTAACGAAGTATTGAACGCCGTTATTCCCGTCTACGCTACCCAAGGCACAATAGACAACGCCAAGGTAAAAAGCGAGTGGAAGCCGCGCACGTTGGAGCAAGAAGGCAACGGCTACAAGGTTCAGCAGATAGGAGGTTTTAAGGTTATACCGTTCGCCACGAAGCATGACTGCGCCGAACCCGTGGGCTTCTACATTTGGCACCCGGAAACGGGCGGCATTTTGTTCGCTACCGATACCTACTACCTACCTAACACCTTCAAAGGCTTAAACAACGTCCTTATAGAATGCAACTACGACCCGGAAATATTAGACCGCAACGTAGAGGAAGGCCGACTAATTCCGACCCTTCGGGAAAGAGTGAGGGAAAGCCACCTAAGTATAGACACCTGTATAGACGCGCTTAAAGCCAACGACCTGAAGGCGGTAAATAACATCGTCCTAATACACCTTTCGGCGGGTAACGGCGACCCCGTAGCCTTCAAAGAGAGAGTTTACAGGGCGACCGGGAAGCGGGTACACATAGCAGCCCCCGGACTTAGTATTAACTTCAATAAAACGCCCTTCTAACTATGATTAAAGGCTTTAATTCCGAAACCGCGCCCTTAACCGAGTACGAAGAAAACGTATTACTTCCGCTCGTCCTTCGTGGGTTGAAAACCAAGGTAGGAAAGGAAAACGCAGTAACAAACCGTACAATCGTGCAGCGGCTTAACATAGCCGGATATACGGTAACAGAACCCCGGATAAGGAAACTTATTAACCATATCCGAATGACCGACCTACTAACGGGCCTTATAGCCACGTCCGGCGGCTACTTCTTAGCGACTTCGGAAGCGGAGTTATTGGACTACGAACAAAGCCTTATAGGACGCGAGGACGCTATAAAACAAGTACGGTTAGCCATAGCCCGGCAACGGCGGATCCTTTACAACGACGCTAACCGACCCGAAGAAAACAAACCCGAAATATTTTAATAACCCATTAACAAACAACCCCAAATGAAGAAAATAGCACTTTTCCGAAAGTACGGCGAATCCGCCGAGTTCGTGGCCCGCTTCGACAGCGTGGAAGAAGCAAGCGACCAAGTGAAGGACATCATCAACGAAGACGAAGACGCTAACGTATTCGACTTCTATACCGAGGAACAGGAGTACACCGACATCCGCGAACGCGTGAAGACCTACGCCGACGCTTGCGAAGTCTTAGGCATAGCCGAAATGGACGAAAAGGCATTTAAGGCCTGCGGCTTCCGTCCCGACGAGATCGCCCGCCGTAAGTTGGAAACCATAACCGAAGCCCTTAACGAAGGTTGGCGGCCGGATTGGAACAATACCAACGAATACAAGTATTTCCCCTGGTTCCGTATTCTTCCCGGAAAGGGCAAGGACGCAGAGGGTAAACCCTGCGGCGCGGCTGCCGGGCTTGCGAGCGCGTCTGCGATCCGCGCGGCTTCGGATCCGGCTGCGTACTCCGGCTCCCGGCTTTGCTTCCACGACAGCGACATCGCCGCCTACGCGGGCGACACGTTCCGCGACCTTTACGCCCAAATCTTAGTAGAAAAATTCTAACCCCATACCCGAAATGACAAAGAAAGAATTAGCCGCCAAAGTTGCGGCAGCTTGCAACGGAACGGAAGCCCACGGCACACCCGCCGCCGTGGTGGAAGAAGTAATTACAGCCACCCTCGGCGTAATTAAGGACGTGGTTTATTGTGGCGGGGAAGTAACCCTCCGGGGCTTCGGTACCTTCGGACACAAGAACCGAAAAGCCAAGACCGCCCGAAACATCAGCACAGGCGAACCCGTCCACGTCCCGGCGCGGAAAGTGGTAAGTTTCAAACCCGCCGCAGACTTCAACGTAGCACAGGACTAAGTTATGGAAGCACAGGAAAGAACCGAAACCCGGAAGGACGAAATACGCTACCGCACCGACGACCAACGCCGGATGGTTGGCAAATTCCTCGCTTCCCGCGTCGTCAAGACGTGGAAGGAAGACTTTGCCGACCAAGACACCGGGGAAATAATAACGGTGGAGCGTAACGACATCCTTTTTGAGAAGGGCAAGTACATAGACGAAGACACCGCGATAAGCATCGCCTTCCACATTCAATGCGGCGATATTGCCGACGTGGAAGTAAGTAACCAACGCCGATTAGCCCAACCCTCAAAGGACTACGTTTTACGCCCCTACAAGGCTACCGCCGTGGTAGGAAACAAGCGTAAGAGTTTCATCTTACAGGCGCAGAGCGCGACCGCCGCTATTGAAGTAGTCACGGACTACATAGAACTTAACTTTACTTCCGCCTTTTCGGTGGATAGCGTCAAGTTAATGCCCGGCTGCATAATTCTAAACGACCGCTTCCGCCGCGCCGTCGAGGAAGTGGAAGGCGGCAACGAAGCCGGAGAGGAAACCCCGGACGGAGAGGAAGCCCGCGAAGATACGAAGTATTACCGCATTGAAGCCGACATAACCGCAGTTCCGACCGAAGGCGACGAAGAAGAACCGCGCCCAAGTAGTTACGACTTCATAGTTAAGACACGCGACATCGACACCGCGAAGGCGGTAATTACAGCGTGGATTAACACCACGATGAAGAAGCGGGCGGAAGAAGAAGGACGGGAAGCCCGCACCTTTGAAATTTCGCTTACTTCGGCTTCGCCCTTCAACTTGAACGCGATTATTCCTTACGCCTTCTGCGTCGCCTATAAGGAGGTGGAGAAGATAAAAGTAACAACCGACTAATAAACCGGGGCGCGTTAGCCATACCCGGAGAACGCGCCCCATTAAAACAACCACTATGAGCCAAGACAGCATAATTATATACCGTGACATACGCGACACGTTGCTCACTTTGCCCCCGGAACTTTGTAAAGAAGTAATGCGGTTGCTATTCGCCTACGCCTTCGACGACCAAGAACCCGACGAAGACGCTGACCCGATAGCGAAAGGGTTCTTTTTGGCGTTTAAGTCCCGGTTTGATATGAATGCGGCAAGATTGGAACGTAACCAAGCAAACGGAAGGAAAGGCGGGGCTCCAAAAGGAAACCAAAACGCACAAAAAAAAACAACCGAAAACGGAAAAGAAACAACCCAAAACAACCCAAAACAACCCAAAACAACCGAAGCCGAAGGAATAACAACCGAAGAAGTTTCAACCGTCGAAGAAAACAACCCAAAACAAAGCATATCTATATCTATATCTAAATCTATATTAACTTCTACTAACGTAGAAGATAAAGAAAAAATAGAAAAAGAAAAAACAACCGAAAAAAAGAAAAAAGAAAAAATAGCCTTCGCGTCGAGCGTACAACTGACACAGGAAGAATATAACGCCTTTGTCGAGCAATACGGAGAAGACACAACCCGCGAATTAACCCAAATTCTTAACGACTACAAAGAAGCCAACGGGAAACGCTATAAAAGCGATGCCGCCGCCATTCGTTCATGGGTAGTCGATAGATATTTACAAAAACAAAAACCAAGCAGTTATGGACAACCAACAATCTCAAGACCCCAAACAGGAACGCGCCCAGTTTCTACAACGGTGGAAAATGCACCTGAGCAAACTCCGCGACGCTTCAAAGGGACGCTTTAAGGTGGATAGGTATATAGACCTAATACCCGAAATGCTTACCGATTGTTATCGCTTCCAAGTGGAGCGGCGCGGGCATACCTTCAACGAGGACACAGCCACCGCCGAACACATACGAAAGGCCGCAGAGTGGCTCGTCGGCAAAAGCGAAAAGCCCGGTTTGTTCCTTTTTGGGAAACCGGGGAACGGAAAAACGACCTTAGCGGACGCGATAAAGCAGCTAATAGACACGCTTTATTATTCCAACTATTCCAACGAAAGGAAGCAAGTACGAAAAATTCCCGCATCCCGATTGGTGGATTTAGCAAGGGATGAAAGGAACGAACTATTAGCAGACCTTAAAGGGACCGAACTGCTATTTATCGACGACGTAGGAACGGAAGCTACAAGCGTAAAGGTTTGGGGTAACGAAGTAAGCCCAATGGTAGAACTTCTTTACCAACGCTACGACCGCCAACTCTTTACCGTGATAACGTCAAATCTTGAAAGTGAAGACGACATAGTAAACAGGTACGGCGACCGCATAAATGACCGCTTCGCCGAAATGTTTGATTATTTACCATTTGACAACCAAAGTTATAGGCATAGGCTAACGCCGTTAAAGTAGGCCAGAGCCACGGAAACGCCCCAAATTTCGCGCTATGCCCTTCGGGTGGGTAGTTGAAGGGCTGACGACAATAAAACGCCATAGAAGCAAAATAAACCCAAAATCGCATGAAGCAAACTAAGATTTACATAAGCGGCCAAATTTCGGGATTAACCCCGGAAGAATACACCGCGAATTTTACCGCAGCCGCCACGCGCCTAACGGCACAGGGCTACGCCGTGATTAACCCCCTTAACAACGGCGTGGATCCGTCCGAACCGTGGAGAGAGCAAATGAAAGCGGATATTCGCTTATTGCTTGACTGCGACGCGATTTATATGCTTGCGAATTGGGAGTTAAGCAACGGGGCGACATTAGAACGGGAGATAGCCAAAGGTTTAGGTTTAACGGTGGAATACGAACGTAGACCGTTGCACCGGGATATTAAACGCGCCATACTTGTAGCGATGGCTGTTCCCTTCAAGTACATAGTGAACGACAGCCGGGGGCGTTGGTACGTCTACGCCCGAATGATATACGCCCACCATTGCAAAAAGCGCGGCGTTTCGACACAGGCCATCGCCGAAGAAACGAAACACGACACTTCTACAATTCACTACCACCTCCGTCGATACGAAAACGAATACAAGTATAACCGAGAGTTCCGCGCCGCCGCCGAAAAAGTGGCTACGCTATTGAGTAATAAATTAACTACGCCTTCGGACGTATCAATATAAGACGAAATGAACAACAACGGAATAAACGTACTTTCCCTTTTTGACGGGATGAGCTGCGGGCAAATAGCGTTAAGGGAAGCCGGAATAAAGGTAAACAAATACTTTGCTTCCGAAATTGACAAATTCGCCATACAGCAGACACAGCACAATTTCCCGGACACGGTGCAGCTCGGCAGCGTGACAGGAGTACACGCCGCCGACCTTCCCCACATAGACCTCCTTATAGGCGGTTCGCCGTGCCAAGGGTTCAGCTTCGCCGGAAAGCAGTTAAATTTTAACGACCCCCGAAGCGTCCTGTTCTTTGAATACGTCCGTATTCTTCGGGAGATACAGGAGTATAACCCCGGCGTTTTATTCCTACTTGAAAACGTCCGTATGCGTAAGGAGTGCGAACAAGTCATTACCGACCAATTAGGATTAGAACCCGTCGTAATAAATTCCGCCTTAGTTTCAGCACAAAACCGCGTCCGCTTGTATTGGACTAACATACGGACACGCGAAGAAGCAAACCTATTCGACACAAAGGTATTTACCGCAATTCCACAGCCGGAAGACCGGGGAATATTCCTACGCGATATTTTGGAAGACGAGGTAGAACCCCGCTACGTCCTTACTTCCCAACGAATAAAGAAACTTATAGAACACCATCAACGGCAAGCCGAAGCCGGTACCGGCTTCGGCTTCCACCCAAGGGCGGAAGACGAAAAAAGCAACACCCTTCGCGTAGGCGGGAGCTGCCACGACGATATAGTATTACTTCAAGGGGAACGCGCCGCCCGTTGCGTGGCTGTTCGTGGGCGTTTCAACCCGGAAACAGGAAGGAACGAGCAAACGCCGGAACTTCGCCCGGACGGTAAGACTAACTGCCTTACAAGCGTGGAGAAGGACAATTTAATTTACATAGAATCCGCGTGTTTGACACCACGCCGAACCGAATACGGCAAGGCTATACGCCGCCAATACGAAGCCGGAGAAGTACAGGAGAGCCGCCACAACATGACGGCGTTAGAGCCGCGAACCGACGGGAAAACCAATACACTAACAACGGTTCAAAAAGATAATCTAATACTTCAACTTCCCCACGGATTTAACGAAGGCGCGGTATTCCGTAGAAAAGCCCCTACGGTTACTTCAAGCCGCTACGAAGCCAACAACATCGTACAAAGCCGCGAGGTAATACAACTTAACCCGGACACCGAGAGCGGCGGAAAGCAGCCATACCAACAAAACCGCGTCTATTCAGCCGACGGCATAACCCCTGCTTTGTGTTCAGCCCACGCCGGACACGCGCCCGCAGTTCTAACACCCGACGCAGTTCTACGCCGTCTTACCCCCACCGAGTGCAGCCGCCTACAAACTATTCCCGATTGGTACGAATGGGTTTGCAGTGATAGCCAGGCATACCGAATGCTCGGTAACGGTTGGACGGTAGACGTAATTAAGCATATTTTCCAATTCACAACAGTTCGGTAATTTTTGAGCAGGCATAGCTGTATCGCACTGATACACAATAGTTTGCATTGATATTGAATTGTTATTGCATCTTATTGATATTCAATTGAATATGCAAATTTTACCGAACTATTGAATTCATAAACACCGAAAATTTACGATGACTAAGACCAAAATAAAACACCACAAACGCACGGACGAACCGCTACTTATTCCACGTTCAACCGCTATGTACCACGGCGAATGTGACGTAGACGAAAACGGCTACCCGACAACCTACGAAGTCGAACTTTGGGAATACCCCGACTTCCTTAAACGTGAAGCGAAATTTAGCCGCCATACCTTCACGGCTAAGACGAAGGCTCAAAAGTTCGTACAGGAACGAATGGAACAAAGGTTAGTAGCCGAAGTAACGGTTTGGCGACTACGCCACACATGGCAACCGTACAAGCCCGTCGAGTATAAAATGATTTACGAATACGAAGTTTAACCCTTAACCCCCCGAAAAGATATGGAGATTAAGACCAAATTAGCCGCGCTTTTGCGCCGTTGGGCCTACGCCCTTCATCCCGAAACGCACGCCACACTTCCGCCGGGCTACCAAGTAGCGAAAGTGGTAAGCCGAGTTAGCCACTTAGTACAGGAAGGCAAAATGCCGCCGGAAGAAGTTGTAAGACTCTACCGGGACTACCTAACCGAAGAAGTCTTAGGGCGAATAAAGGACTTCGGCTATATACGCCACCGCGCCGACATACACCCCGTTCCGGGTGGATTGGTAGACTACGAAGCAAGCCTTTACGTCGGCTTCATACCGAAGAAAACAAAATAACCATAACCCCCAACAAAAACAAGCAACTATGTTAAAAGCGGAATTTGTCGGACACATAGGATCCGACGCGGAAATCAAGAACTTCAACGGGAAACCGTTTATAGCCTTCAACGTGGCTACTTCCGAGCGTTACAAGGACGCACAGGGTACAACCGTAACCCGGACGACGTGGGTAAGTTGTCTTAAACCGGGCGACGGCGCGGTAGTGCAATACCTCAAGAAGGGAACGCAGGTATTCTGCCGGGGCAACCTTACCGCCAAACCGTACACAGGACGGAACGGCGTAGAAGCGGGGCTTAATTGCACCGTTACCGAGTTGGAGCTGCTCGGAAGCCGACAGGACGGGCAGAACCAACAGCAGGCCCAACCCGGACAGCAGTACGGCGCACAAGGCTACGGCGGTGGAGCATACGGAAGCGGCTATCCCGGCGAACCATTCCCAGGCCCCGGCAACGAAAATATGCCCTACTAAGATGAACGGAACCGGTTTAGTAGAGATTAACGGCGAAAGCACGAAAGAACGCGGCTTTTTCTGTATGAAGTTAGTAACCTTCCTTAGTGGCGAAGCGGAACCCGGAACGGAAGCCTACGCGGAACTTTGGGCGCAAAGGTTTGAAGAAGCCAAGTTCGGCGCGTGCCATTACCGCGAAAATTGCCCGATTTACGCCCGGACAGCAAAGAAAGGAATACAACTTAACCTCTTTTCGCAGTTATGACCCCTAAACAATTCTTCGACAAAGTAGTAGAGCTTCGGCAAGCACAACGCGAATACTTCCGTACACGTTTGCCGGACGCTCTACGAAAGTCGAAGGCGATAGAAGCCGAGATAGACAAGGAAATAAAGCGAGTGCAGCAGATAGAAGCGGAGCGGGCGAAAGCCGCCGCCGACCGTCTACAAGGCTCGTTATTTCCCGATAGTTAAGAACCAAGTAAAGACAACAACCATGCAAACGACATTAGGCGAAAATTTCAGTTTCAGCCACGCCACAATCCGGCTCGACAATACCGGGCCAACCTTACGACTTCCCCGAAAGGAGAAGAAGCAGCTCAAGAAAGTAGCCTTAGACACCTACCGACGAATAGCCGCCTTTAACGGTTTACCCACACCGAAGAAAGCCCCGAAGTTCCACTTTAAGCCCGAATAACGATGGCATACGTTACGAGAATTTGCGAGAATTGCGGCCGCCCATTCCAAGCCGATAGCCGGAACGTCGCAAGAGGTTGGGGAAAGTGCTGCAGCAAGTCCTGCGCCGCCGCCCTTCGGGAAAAGGAGAAGGCAGAACCGCAGCCCGAAAGAAAGTACGGCTTCGACGAGTTTATAGGCGAGTGCTACGAACCCGTCCGGCCCGCCGGGATGAAGAAGCCGCGCCTAACCTTCGACGAGTTGGTAGAGAGAGCCAACGCCACCAAGGAGAAGGCGAAGCCCCGGCACATAGAAAGCCACATACAACGGAACTGCTTCTATTGGTTTGGGCTACAATACCCGCACCTTCGCCCGCTATTCTTTGCCGTCCCTAACGGCGGCGGCCGCAATAAACGGGAAGCCGGGATATTGAAGGCGGAAGGCGTTACCGCCGGAGTTGCAGATGCTATCCTCTTGAAGCCTTCGGGCGGCTACGCTTCCCTTTGCGTGGAGTTCAAGACCAAGAAAGGCTCACAACGACAGACGCAGAAGGAATGGCAGAAAGCCGCCGAAGCCAACGGCAACAAGTACGTTATAGTCCGCAGCTTCGACGACTTCAAACGCGAAATAACGGAGTATTTGGGCGCAGTATAGCCGCCTACTTGAAGTTTTAGCGAAGTGTTTTAGGGTTTGTCGTATCAATTTAATACGGCAAACCCTTTAACTTTGCGGCATAATAAACCGCCCGCGTATGACACCCAAACAAGCAATAGAAAAAGCCGCCGCCTTCATTAAGCGGATAGCCTACGACAAGAAACTACACTACGCCGCCGGGCTTCTTATTGCCGGAGTTCTTACCAACTTTATGCCCGTGCTTTTCGCCGTGGGTATAGCCATATTGGTAGGAGTGGCAAAGGAAGTTTACGACCGCGCAACCAAGAAAGGAACGCCGGAACTTGCCGACTTCCTATGGACGACCGCCGGGGCTTTAACGTGGCTTCTTCTTTACTTCGTGGTTGAAGGCATTGTTTGGGCGTGGATAGCGTGGTTAACATAGGCTTCTACGAAATTCCATATAGCTGAAAGCAACGGCGACACTGCCGAAGCGGAAGGGCGCGGCGACCGAAACCGCGCCCTTTTCCATAAACTGACAAAGGAAATGAGCAGACGAAAAAAGACCCAGGCCGACGAAGACGGCTTTAACTTCGACATAGGGGATATAGGTAACTTCGACCTTCCCGACGTAGATACTTCCCTCTTTGACGTTCTAAGCGACGACGAAGGGGAAGAAACACGCTACATAAAGCCGAAGGTTTACACCCGTAAGCCGGACTTCGTTATGTACGACAACGCCGTAAAATTGGCGCGTGATATAGAGATGACCGAGGGAAGCCGCTACGACGTGATAGTTAACGGCTCGTTCATTTTCGGCGACTTCTTAGAAGCCTTCATAGTGAGGAATAACGCCAAGTGTAAGAAATTGACAATTTCCACGCTGTCGATGAACCAAAACAACATAGACAGCCTACACAACCTTATAACCCACGGCTATATAGACGAATTGAACCTAATAATAAGCGCGTACTTCTACAACATGGAGATACGGGCTTTAATACCCTACATTTACCGCCATTTGGATATAGACAACCGTCTACAATTAGCCGTGGCGAACGTCCACACCAAAACGGCGCAGTTTGAAACATTAGGCGGGAAGAAGATAATAGCCCACGGCTCGGCGAACCTACGCAGTTCCGGCAGTATTGAGCAATTCACGATAGAGGAAAGCCCGGAACTTTACGACTTCTACGACGAATTTTTTAGCCGGATATTGGAACGCTACCAAACCATACGGAAGCCTGTATGGGGTAAAGACGCATGGGCGGACTTGATACGGAAAAAGTTTAACGATTAACACCCCACGAAAATGGCAGAAGACAACGGAAGTACAGGAAGCGGCGGCAACGGTTCCGCTATTCAGAGTTCGACGGCAGCGAGTATGCGCGGCGCGTCTATGGCGTATTGGGCTGACCCCTTCGGCGGCGGACACAGCGGCCCGGCGCCCTTCTAACCCTTAACCCCCGGAAACTATGGCAAAGAAGAAAACACAGGAAGGAGCAGCTACCCCCGCCAAGGCCCTCGCGCCGTTGGTGCAAAGCGTCGTATTGAAGTTGTCGGATTTGGAACTGAACAAAGGGCAAATTCCCGGAGTTCCGAAGAACCCGCGAATGATGAAGGACGACGTAAAATTTAGAAAGTTGAAAGCGTCGATACAGGACGACCCCGAAATGTTGGCACTTCGGGAAGTGCTTATTTACCAATACGACGGGCATAACGTCATTATAGGCGGAAATATGCGCTACCGCGCCCTTAAAGAATTGGGCTACACGGAAACAATAGCGAAAGTAATCCCCCCGGAAACAACACCGGAGAAACTACGCGCCATTGTCATAAAGGATAACGTAGCCTTCGGCGATTGGGATTATGACGACTTAGCCAACGAATGGGAAATAGAAGACCTCGACCGTTGGGCTGTGGAACTTCCCGACATTGACACAGGGCAAGCCGAAGAAGAAGCGGAAGAAGACAATTACGACGTAGCCGGAAACCTACCAAGCAAGCCGAAGGCGAAATACGGCGACATCTACCAATTAGGAAACCACCGCCTAATCTGTGGCGACAGCACGAAGCCGGAAGTATTGGATATCCTGATAGGCGAAGGCAAAGTAGACCTATTCTTAACCGACCCGCCCTATAACGTGGATTATTCAAGCAAGAACGAAGCCCTAAACGCCGCCGACAAGGGGAACCGGGTACAAAAGGACATCGCCAACGACAAGATGGGCGACGAAGCCTTTTTAGAGTTCCTTAAAGCCGCCTTCGACAACGCCAACCGCTACCTCAAGAAGGGCGGCGCGTTCTACATTTGGCACGCCGGAACGGAAGGGCTTAACTTCAAATTGGCGGTTAAGTCCGTGGGTTGGGAGTTGAAGCAGATACTTATATGGGTTAAAAACAACATGGTATTAGGGCGACAGGACTACCAATGGAAGCACGAACCCTGCCTATACGGTTGGAAGCCCGGCGCGTCGCACTTCTTCGTAAACCGCCGCGACCTATTGACCGTAACCGAGGACGAAGCCCCGGACATAGACGCAATGACGAAGGACGAGTTAAAAGCCCTTCTTCGTTCGCTATTGGGCGAAGCCACCCCGACCACGACAATACACGAGGATAAGCCGCTACGTTCAGCCGACCACCCTACGATGAAGCCTATAAAACTGATGGGACGCGCCATTAAGAACAGCACACGCCCCGGCGAAGTCGTGTTAGATCTATTCGGCGGAAGCGGAAGCACCCTTATGGCGGCCGAGCAGTTGGGCCGCTCTTGTTATACCGTGGAATTAGACCCCGCCTATATAGACGTGATAATAAAGCGGTGGGAAGAATATACAGGCGACGAAGCGGAACGAATAGGCAACTTCGCCCCAAGTGAAGAATAAAAACGAGTTACGATGGATAATAACACATTTTATTGCACACGCCGATGGCTTAACCCGCCGACAAGTCCAAGCACGGGAAGCGTGGTATGTTTCGACGGGATAACGGAATATTCGGACGGAATAGAACGGAATACATTTATCGAAATTGCGAGCTGCCGGACTAAGGTACGACTACATAAAACCTTTTCGGACGATATAGGCGACTTCATAAATAAACTACGCGACCTTCAAACCGAAATAGGGGCGTTTATTGAACATTTGGAGAAAGAACAAACCTCAAAGCCGAACAGCGACAAAACGACAAAATAACAGCGATATGCCAAACCCCGAAAACATAACCCCGCATCAGTTCAAACCCGGACAGAGTGGCAACCCCAAAGGCCGCCCCAAAAGCCGCGTACCCGAACAGCTTGTAAAGATATTCGGGAGCAAGGCGAAGGCGAAGAAGTTTTACAGCCTTTCCGCCGTGGAGATTAACGAATGGGAAGCCGCTATACTTTCCTTTACCTTCGCCGACCTTCAACTACTTGTAAAGTGGGAGGAAGCCCCGATATACCCCAAAGGATTAGCGCGGGCCATACTTAGCGATATGAAGAACGGCAAGACCACGACGTTAGACAAGCTGCGCGAAAGGCAGTACGGCAAGCCCACGCAGCGAATGGAACTTACAGGAAAGGACGGCGGCGACTTGATACCGGCCCGGACGCTTACGAAGGAAGAAGCCGCCGAATTATTCAAAACCCTAAACGAAAAATACTAATGTCCTTCTGCCGCGACATAGACGTAATAAAGACGTGGATCCGCCAAGGAACGCTAAACTTTACACGCTTCTTTTTCAAAGAAAAGTATAAGCGTAAGTTCGTCGTAGGCAAACATCACGAAAGGATAGCCGAAGCCTTAGACAAGGTATTAAAGGGCGAGATAACCCGGCTTATAATAAACATCGCACCACGCTACGGCAAGACCGAATTAGCGGTTAAGAGCTTCATCGCGGAAGGCTTCGCCATTAACCCGAAGGCGAAGTTTATACACCTCAGTTATTCGGACGACTTAGCCCGCGACAACAGCCGAGGAGTACAGGAAATTTTGCGCGAACCGAGTTATAGGCGATTGTTCCCGGACGCTATGCCTACGAGCGTAAACACCCGCAAATGGTTTACAAAAGCCGGGGGCGGCCTTTACGCCGTTTCATCAGCCGGACAGGTAACAGGCTTCGGCGCGGGTTTGGTGGATAAGGACGAAGACGAGGAATTAGGCGACGAGGTAGCCGCCATTACTTCCGAAGGGGACGAGTTCGGCGGCGCGATAGTCATCGACGACCCTATTAAGCCGGACGACGCACGAAGCGAACAAATACGCGAGAAGGTAAACCAAAAGTTTGAAACCACCATACGAAACCGCGTTAACAGCCGAAAAACGCCGATAATTATAATTATGCAGCGTTTGGACGAAGACGACCTTTGCGGCTACTTGCAGAAGTTGGAGCCGGACGAATGGGTAGTATTGAGCCTTCCCGTTATTGAGATTGACGACGACGGCAAGGAGCGGCCGCTGTGGGAGTTCAAACACACGTTAGCCGAACTTCACGAATTGGAAGAAAAAAGCGGGTGGGTATTTGAAACGCAGTATATGCAGAACCCCCGACCGATAACGGGGCTTATGTACGAACGCGAGTTTAAGACCTACGAAGTATTGCCCGTAACCAAGAAGCACAAAGTAAAAGCCTACGTCGATACCGCCGACACGGGCGAAGACTTCCTTTGCTGTATTGTCTACGTCGAAACGGAAATAGGCAACTTCATTTTAGACGTGTACTATACCCAGGCCGCAATGGAAACGACCGAGCCGGAAACGGCGCGGATCCTTACGAAGTGGGAAGTAGAGGAAGCGATAATAGAGAGCAACAACGGCGGGCGCGGCTTCGCCCGGAAGGTAGAAGAAAACTGCCGGATATTGGGAAACCGCCGTACCGTTGTACGCTGGTTCCACCAAGGCGAAAACAAGGATATACGAATATTCAGCCACTCAAACGAGGTGCAGAACCTTACACACTTCCCGAAGGAGTGGGCGCACTTATGGCCGAAGTTTCACAAGGCTATAACCCAATACAAGAAGCAGGGACGAAACACCCACGACGACGCGCCGGACGCTTTAACGGGAACGGTGGAGAAACGCCCCGACGGGAAGCAAAGTATTTCAAGATTAAAACAAATTTTCTAACCCCATAAACCCCAATAGACTATGTCACCTATTGACGAACTACTAAAAGCGGGCGACTACCCCGCAGCTATAAACGAGTTGAGAAACGGGCGAATTACAACCCTTCCCAATTCGGAGCAGTACGCCGCGCAGTACGACCCTGCAAAGCACGACATCAACGACCCGCGCAAACGCCCGGACAAACTTGTAGTAACAGACAAGGATAGCGAGGAATACGGCCAAGTCAAGAACATCAACGTAAACGCCGAGCTTACCACGGAACAGGGGTTTAGAATTGAACCCGTAGCCCGCATAGCGTTAGCCCTTCAAAAGTTGATAGTGAAACGCGCTGTAGCGTTTACCTTCGGCAACCCGCCCGCCTACGATGCAGACCCGCAGGGCGACGAGGAAAAGGCGGTACTTGCCGCGCTTAAACGTGTATTCCACGAAGTCAAGGAAAGAACCCTTAACCGCCGCGTAGCCCGTAGTATTTTCAATTCTACCGAGGTAGCAGAATATTGGTACCCGGTAGAAACCGAGGAAACGCACGACCTCTACGGCTTCCCGACAAAAACGAAGTTTCGCGTAGCCCTGTTTAGTCCGGCCTTTGGGGATAAACTTTACCCATACTTCGACGACAACCGCGACCTAATAGCCTTTTCCCGTGAGTTCACGAAGAAGGCAGACGACCTGACTACGCGCACATACTTTGAAACCTACACGAAGGACGCGCACTATATATGGACAGCAGAAGGCCCGACCGGGACGGAAGCCAAGAACTGGGAGTTAGTCGAAGGCTACCCCAAGCAGCTAACCATCGGCAAAATCCCCATAGTGTACGGAAGTCAACCCGCCGTAGAGTGGGAAGACGTGCAGAGCCTTATCGACCGTTTGGAAAAGTTACTTTCCAACTTCGCCGACACCAACGACTACCACGCAAGCCCGAAAATCTTTGTAGAAGGCAAAATATTGGGCTTCGCAAGGAAGGGAGAAGCCGGAGCGATAATCGAAGGCGAGGAAGGCGCGAAAGCAACCTACCTATCATGGGCGCAGGCCCCGGAAAGCGTAAGGTTGGAAATAGACACGCTTCTACGAATGATTTACACCATTACCCAAACGCCCGATATTTCCTTTGATAGCGTGAAGGGAATAGGCGCGGTTAGCGGCGTAGCCCTTCAACTTCTATTTATGGACGCACACTTAAAGGTACAGGACAAAATGGAAGTATTCGACGACTATTTAACCCGCCGTGCTAACATAGTGTTAGCCTACCTCGGCGCGGCTAACGTCAAGAACAAAGCCGCCGCCCGTCGTCTTATTGTTTCGCCCCGGATAACGCCGTACATTATTGAGGACGAACAGGCGAAAATAAATATGCTCCAAGGTGCCAACGGCGGCAAGCCGATAGCAAGCCAAAAGACGACTATACGCCGTTTAGGTTGGGCGGAAGACCCGGACGTAGAACAGGCCGAAATACAAACGGAAGAAGACCGGGCCAACGCATGGACGGAAGGCGAACCGACCCTTTAAGCCTACGAACCCGCCTAAAATTCCGTAATACGCTCTATTTATGGAGAATACAAACCAAAAGAAGCCGTTTTAAGCCGCGTATAGGCCGCGTTTCCTTCCGAATGGATAAAGTACCCACCTCGGAAGCGGAACGCGCTTAAACGCGAAATTCCGAAAAAATAACTTTATGCCCGATTATACCGAAAACCGCCTTATAGTCCGACTTCGTGGCTTTGATGCCCGGCACTACGCCAAGACGCGGCAGTACGCCCGCCAAGTGGAACGGCTATATAACACCGCTTGCGACGAGATAGCCCGCGCCGCCGGACGTATAACCATACCCGAAGACGGCGTTTTTAGTTTCGACGACTTCCCGGCTACACGTCGCCAAGCCGAAGGCATACTTTCCCGACTTACGAAGAAGGTAGAAGCCGTTATAACTACCGGGACGCGGACGGAGTGGCAAGCGGCCTGCGACAAAAGCGATGCCTTCTTAGGTTCCATACTTCGCACGTCCCGGCTAACCCCGGAAGAAGCGGAGAAGTACCAAGCCCGTAACCTCGAAGCCTTACAAGCCTTCCAACAGCGTAAAGCCGGAGGTTTGGGGCTTAGTCAGCGCGTATGGAAGTACACGGAAGAATTTAAGACGGCGTTAGAATTGGGTATAGAC
Source organism: Paramuribaculum intestinale (assembly GCF_030759015.1). GTDB lineage: Bacteria > Bacteroidota > Bacteroidia > Bacteroidales > Muribaculaceae > Paramuribaculum > Paramuribaculum intestinale. Next base: position 2,594,832 of record NZ_CP098825.1, read on the forward strand.
GTAGCCGTAGGAGAAGGACGTAGCGCACAGCAGCTCTCCCGCGACCTTCGCCAATACCTACAACAGCCGGACAAATTATTTAGGCGCGTCCGCGATAAGGGCGGAAACCTTCGGCTTAGTAAGGCGGCGAAGATGTACCACCCCGGCCAAGGCGTTTACAGGAGTGCAGCCAAGAACGCCGAGCGTTTGGCACGGACGGAAGTAAATATGGCATACAGGGAAGCCGAATACTTACGATGGCAACAATTAGATTTTGTCGTAGGCTTCCGCGTGATGTTGAGCAACAACCACACTACGAAGGACAGCAAGGGGAAGACCGTACCGTTAACCGACATTTGCGACGAGTTGGCGGGCGACTATCCCAAAACTTTCAAGTTCCTCGGTTGGCACCCGCAATGCCGTTGCGTTGTCGTGCCTATTATGTCCGACTACGACGAGTTCAACAAAGAGAGGGCGAACCGATTAAAAGCCATAGTCCGGGGGCAGACCTACAAAAGCCTTCCTTCCCGTCGCACCGTCCGCGATGTTCCGGCGGTGTTCCGTAGCCACATAGAAGCCATAGCCGACCGTTCTAAGAATTGGAAGGCTATGCCGTACTACATACGCGACAACTTCAAGAACGGCGTTATTTCCGGCGGCCTTCTTCCGGCTATTCCGCAGAAGACACAAATGCCAGGCACCACGGCAAAGCCGTCCGAACCCTGTACGGAGTTCGACAGCGAGATAGCCCATTATAAAGCGTGGGCCTATACGTTCGGCTTAGACGTTTCGGGGTTGGATCCATTGAGGACGGCCGGCGACCGCGCCGGACTTCGCGCCGAATTGCAACGCTTACACACGGAACGCATCAATAGGCTACAACAATGGATGGCCGCCCGTAACGAGGTGGAAGACTTCGCAGACAAGGCGGTAGGCTTCCCGGACATAGTGAAGGAAATAGAAGCCGCCCTTAACGCCAACGACGTAAAGACTAACAACTACTACGGCGACTGCATTAGCCGCCTTAAAGCCTTCTTCGCGTCGCTACCCGCCAAGTTAGCAGCCGCAAAAGCCAAGAAGGGCAGCTATTCCGCGAATATGCCCGCCGAGTTGGAAAAGGGTAAGGCATATTTAGGCGACGCCGACCACGAATTTAGTAAGGACTTCTTCGACCTTCTCAAACGGAAGGTTAAGTTAGAGATACACAACAGCACCGGGCGCAGTTACGAAAGTGGCGGCAACTTAGTCGTAGTCTATACGAAAGGACGTAACGAAGTTTCGCCGTGGCACCGCGTATCCGTTATTTACCATGAGTTCGGCCACGCCATAGCCGACCAACGGAATTTATTGTTTGCGAAGGAAGTTACAGACCTCCGCGACGCACAGACCAAGCGGCTACGCACCCGCGAAAAGACGACCTATTACACGACGGAAAGGGTATGGAACTATAAAACGGGGAAGTACGAGGTTCAGAAGGTCAAGCACGAAGTAAACCAAATGCGTATAATAACGCTGTCGGCTAAGATAAAAAACATTTACGAGCGAATACGGACTAAGGACAAAGACGACCCGATATTTAAGCGTTACGGCATTTCAAAGCCGGATGCGTTGGAGCAGTTCGGCGGACTTATGGACACGTTGCGAAGTTTGGTAAACCGCGACGACGTAGGCTGGGGTCATTCCGTTAGTTACTTCAAGAGTTACGGCATGAAACAACACGAATATTTAGCCCACGCCTTTGAAAATGCATTTATAGGAAACCGCGTATTCCAGTTGTTGATGCCAACCGAATACGCGGAAATGGTAGCGTTAGCGAAGTCGTTTAAGACACCCTAACGAATAGGAACGAGGTATAAGCCGCCGTCCATAATAGAACCTACGAGCTTCGCGCCCGTGGGTTCTTTTTCTCCTACGCCGGGATATACAGGAAGAAGCCGGGCTTTACCTTCCAAGCATTGCCGGAGAATAGCCCCGTTCTTTTCGGCGTCCGGTTCGGCATATTCAAGAAGCCGCACGACGTCTATATATTCCGCCGGGGCGTCGGAATTAAGGAAGCCTTCGACAAGGACGTTATCGGGAACGACGGTAACAGGCTGTTTGCCCTTCGTGGTATTGATACGCGGTATTTTCATAGCCTTTGTTATTTGGAGTTAAACGGAGCATAGCCCGAAGGAATAAAACCTATTCCGAAGGTATTGCTTTCGGGGTGGAAGTCGTAGCCGATACAGGCGGCCCCGGCTAAAACGTCCGGCTTCCCGTTCAGTTCCTCGGAAGGAAGCGGCGCACCTTCGACGGGTGGGAATAGTTCAGTAACAACCCGGTCAAGTCTACGTAGTGCATCACGCCGGGCGCGTCCGTGGGAGTTCTTAACGTCGCACAGGGCAATAGTAACGCGCCCTTCATTGGTGGGAGCGTAGCGCGCTACCAAGTCGTCAAGCATAGGCTCGACGGAACGGGAAACTTCCGCCATTGCGTCCCGGAGTACCGGGGAATACGGGAACGGTAGCGGTTGGAAGGCGGGGGCTAAGGGCTTAGGCATTTTGTTTATATTTGGCTTCAATTTCAACTCCTTTAATACGACAGTCCACGACGTCGCCGGAATTAGCAAGGGCGGGCTGTACTTCAACGGCAACCGCTATTTTTACGTCCGTGGCATACGACCCGGCGAAGTTCTTAACGGCTTCCGTTATGTTGTGTTCAAATTCCGCCTTCTTCATAAAGAACGCTTCGGCGGGGGTTAATTGTTTTTCTTCCATTGTGGCAAAGTGTTGTTTATTCGCCACAAAGTTAGCACAATAACGCGGGGCTTCCAAATCAGACCCGACCGCCTGACGGGAATACGATACCCACGGAGTTACAGCCGTAAGCGTATAACGTGGAACGGACGTAACTAATTGTTACCAACCGAAAAAGTCAATAGCAAAAAATACTCAAACGTATTACTTTGGTACGTCGTCCTTCTTCCGGGCTTCTTCAAGTATTCGCGTAGCCCGTTCAAGACCGCCCAATCTTACGCGGGTGCAAGCGACACGCCCGTAGATGTCGGCTAATTCCTTCGCCCGCGCTTCGGCTTCCCGTTGTGCCTTCTTCTTCATACGGCGGGGCTTCGTCAGCAGGGCGACCACAATAAACAGGAACGAGCCGCCAATAAGAACCCCGGCAACCCACAATAAAACGACTTCCATATTAAGGCTGTGTAGCATAGTTAAAGAAAACGTAGAATGTTCGCAAGTCGTCGGAGTAATGCGACAGAACATTTACCTTTTTACCATACCAATTAAAGCCATTGTCATTTTGCGCCCATTCGCCAAAGTCCTCCATTAAGGCCTTTACAACGTCCAATTCTTCGCCGTTCCCAATAAGGAAGTAGACCAATATATTTTTAATCTTGTAGTCCACAACGTCTACATAGATAGCCAATGGAGAATGCCCCCCGATTTTATAACATTCCTTTCCTTTTTCGGTAACTTCACAACGGAAGCCGCCCTTTTCGGCTTTTTCTTCCAATAGGTGCAGCTTACGCAGGTTCTTAGTGATGGAATCGCCTAACACTATTTCCCCAAAGAAGGGGCGAGCGTCGAGGTAGTCAAGCGTTCCGCGCTCCTGTGCCAAACCCAGCACCGGAAACAAAAGGCAGAGCAATAAAAGTAACTTCTTCATAAAATTAGTAACTTTGTAGCCACCGCCCGAAGTAGCCGGGTTATACACACGAAAAAAGCGCGGACTATATAGGTTTGAGTATTTGCGGCATCGCCAAACGCCTTACGAAAACAAACCGTATAGCCGCGCTTCATCGGTATATCGTGGTAAGGATATACGACGCTACGCGCTTAGGTTCATTCTTCGTAATTTGTTAATTTGGCGATTTTCAAATACTAAGAACCTATCGCTTCTTCGATAAGTCGCCGGATTTTTCCCCGGCAACACCGCAAAGTTACTGCAAATAATTCACATTCCGCATATAAAAGGCTAACAAAGTGTACGGCAACCGCCGCCGAGCGGTGGAAGTTTCGGCGAAGTGTTTGCCGTCCCTTATTCAAACTTGTATTAAGGTAATACGCTAACTTTGCGCTATGTTTAAGTAACCCCCACTACAAATTTTATGGACGAATTAACATTAGCAATTTTAGCACTACTGCAGGAAAAATTTGCAGGCGAGCGAAAAGACGGTTTAACGCAGCTTGCGGCCTTCATAGGCTTAAACGCCGCGACCATTGAAGAAGCGACCGAAGTCGTAGGGAATCTTACCGCCGACAAGGTTAGCAAATTCGTTAAGGACTACCGAAGCCGAACCGACGCGGAGATAGCCAAGGCAAACAAGACCCACGAAGAAGGCCTTAGACGTAAGTACGACTTCAAGGAGAAGGAACAGCCCGGCGGCGAACCTCAGCCCGGACAGCAGACACCACCGGCCCCGGCGGGAGCATTGACAGCCGAGCAGATACGCGAAATTATCCGCGAGGAAAACAAGGCAATACGCGAAGGCTACGACAGCCTACGTGCCGAGAAAACCACAGCCACCCGCCGTGAACAATTTGTAGCGAAGTTGGAAGCCGCCAAGATTGAGGGCAAGCAGCGCGAAATGATGCTGCGCAGCTTCGACCGCGTAGCCCCCACCTTCAAGGACGACGACGACTTTAACGGGTACTTAAACGAAGTGCAGGCCGACCTCGACGGCATTGCACAGGAGCAAAGCGACAAAGGACTGCAAGGCCACGATAAGCCCCTCTTTGGAGCCGTGACTAAAGAAGGTATTAGCCAAGGCGTAGCAGACTACATCGCTTCGCAGAGTGACAACAACCCGACCCTTACAGGGAAGGAAATTTAACAACCCCCTAAACCGACAACGAAAATGGGATTTATGCGATACACACGCAAACAGGACGAGCGAACCGCCCACGCCTGTACGCACAACCTCGCCGACGTTCCCAACGGTGTAACCGTTAGCGTCGCCGACCTTATCCCCGGCGTTCCCCTTCGTGAAGGTTCCGTTATTTCCCCCGACGAAGCGGGTATTTACCACCTCGTCAAGACGGCAGAAGTAACGGAAGCCGCCACAAGCACCGCCACCGCCTACAAGGTAGCCAAGGGGCACCACTTCAAAGTAGGCGACTTCGTGATGTTCAAGACGGGCGCGAAGTCATACGCTATTACAGCCATTGACACCACCGCCAAGACCCACGACACCGTAACCGTAGGAACAACCCTCGGCGCGGCTATTCCCGTCGGTGGAGTGCTTACCCAGGCCAAAGAAGAAAGCGCAACCGTTTCGGCGTTCAAATACGCCCCCTTCGCTTGCGTCGGCGACTCTTACCCGGTGGAAGCACTTACTAACACCCCCGTCCCGGCCGTAACCTTCGGGCAGTTCAAAACCGCGCTTTGCCCCCCGATTAGCGACGCGATTAAAGCCGCCCTTCCTACAATTAAATTCATCTAACCAACAAGCCACAACAATAAGTTATGATACCTACTTTAATGCAGGGGCTTAACGAACAGGATATGGCGGGCGTAGTCAAGACCTACGACCTTAAACCCTTCTACTATCCTACACTTTTCCCGTTGAAGGAGAATTACTCCCTAACGTGGAAGGCGTTGGAAACGCGAATAGGGCTTAAAATTGCTGCCGACCTCGTAGCCCGTGGCGCAACCATTGACAAAAAGACCCGCGAGGCAATAGCCCGTATTCAGGGCGACATCCCCAAAATTGCCATTAAGCGCACCAAGAACGAGGAAGAACTCGACGACTACGAACTTATGATAGCCCGCACGTCGAAGAACCCCGACCTTCGCGCACTTGTGGAAGCGTGGGCCGAAGACACTAAATTTTGTTGGGACGGCGTAGCCGCCCGTTTGGAGTGGATAGCGTTGCAGTCCATTTCGCTCGGCAAAATTACGCTTACCAACGAAAACAACACTTCGGTACTTACCGAATACGATGTAGACTACCTTATCCCCGAAGAACAAAAGGTAGGCTTCCAAACCGGTTCCGCTTCGTGGGCTAATTCTACCGCCGCCCGTCCTATTACAAAGGACTTCAAGGCTGTTGTAAAATCCGCCAAGAAGAAGGGCGTTACGTTGAAGTACGCCTTTATGTCTACGGAAACCTTCGCCACCTTCACGGAAACCGAAGAAGTGCAGAAAACGTGTGCTTCCTTCGCCGCCAACGCACTCGGCGTTCAGCAGACACCGAGCCTCGAACAGGTAAACACCGCCCTTCGTGGACTTTCCTACCTTTACGGGCTTCAAATCATTGTCATCGACCAAGACATAACCATCGAATTAGGCGACGGAAGCCGCCCGTTCAGTGGCAACCCCTTCGTTAACGACGTGGTAATGTTCAGCGCAAGCAAGGTTTTGGGCCATACCTTCTGGAAACGTCCCGCCGACCTTAACGTAAAGGGTTCGGTAGCCCTCAAGACCCTCAACGGCCACACCCTTATTAAGAAGTTCGCCAACGAGGAACCGCTTGAAGAAGTGACGATGGGTATTGCTAACGCCTTCCCCGCGTGGGAAACTTCATCCGATAGTTGGCTTATGTCTACCGACGCTAATAAGTGGAACCACTAACCCTAACCGTCCGGGGAGTTTCGGCGCGTCGTGCTTCTTTGCACCTCGTAAGTGCAGTTAGCCCGACCCGGCTGTCGTTATCGGCAAGAACACGACGTAACGGAACTTCCCGGCTTAACCCCTTCCAACGATGACCTACAAAGAATGGATAACCCGCACCGCTTCCCGCTTCGGCGTAGCCGCAGCAGACGCGGAACTGATTTTAGCCAACCAAGCCGGGCTAATTCCCGACCCCGAAGCCGAAGTAGACGTAAGGACGGCGAAAACCGCCCTTTGTAAAGAGTTCGGCTCTATTATACCGTTGGCGAACGTCAGCGAAGGCGGCTATTCCGTTTCGTGGAATTGGGACGCTATTAAGTTTTGGTATAATCAAACTTGCGGCGAATTGGGGATAACACCCGCCAACGCGCCGAAGGTTAAAAACCGAAGCCGGATATGGTAGCAATTCAAGACATTATAAACAACCAATACCCGCACTTCCTTTACGTCCGCAACAGCGGCGGGGAAGCAGTACAGGACGCTAACGGCAGTTGGCAGACAACCGGGGCAGCGTGGAAACTTCACGCTTCATGCCGGGAAGAAACCAACGGCAAGGGAACGCAGATACAGGCGGCGAACGGTAGGTTTATAACATTCGCTTCCCTTATCCAACTTCCGGCGGGAACGGAGCGCGTAGGATTGGGCCAGGAAGTGGCCGCAGCCGACCGCGAACTGCTACCGTCAGAGCTTACCGACGAAGCCTTACAGGACGCACAGGCGGAAGGAGCAGTTAGGATTATTGGCGAGTGCTTGAAATTCGATAAAGGGCGACTTCATTGTAGGCTATGGGTATAAGCGCGAACTTCAATATTAACGACATAGACGCGACCTTTAAGGCGTGGTTAGCCGAAGTGGATAGGCAGCTAATAGAAAGCCTTACCCGCGTAGGCGAAGAAGCCGTAAAGTTAGCGAAGATGATACCGCCGGAACGTGGCTTCAAAGACCGCACGGGAAACCTACGCTCATCTATTGGCTACGTCGTATTGGTGGACGGTAAGCCCGTAAACGTGGCTTTTGCCGCAGTCAAGGGCGGACATGCCGGAGTTAACGAAGGGCAGCGGTTAGCCTTACAAGTGGGAAGCAAGACCGAAGGCTACGCTTTGGTAGTCGTGGCGGGTATGAACTACGCCGTTCACGTCGAGAGCAAAGGCCGCGACGTATTGACTTCCGCCGAAAAATTTGCCGAAAAGGAGGTAGCCAAACACTTAGCCGACTTAGTTACGAACATTAAAAACGCCTTCAAGTAGTGAAACATTGCAGCAGCATAGACACGGACGACATCCTCTACAAGTTGGTACAGGAAGCCGTTACTTCCGGGAAAGTCAAAATTTCCGGGGGCGTATTCGTCCAAGGGGAGCGACCCGACGACAGCGAAGCGGAAGACATCGTAATAAACACGATAGCCGTAACGCACGAAAAGCCCCAAACGGGTACTTCCAACGTGAATATCTTTGTTTCCGACAAGAAAGTAAAGATACGCGGACGGGAACAGCGCAAAGCCGACCGGGAACGCCTACGCACCATTGGCGACGCGCTTGTAGCCTATTTGGACGAACAGAACGTAGCCGACTTAGAATATTGGATTGAGAACGACACCACGATAAAAGAGATTGAGGTAAAGCAGCACTACCGCAATTTGAGAATAAGCTGGAATATACATTAACAATTTAACACCATACCCCTATGTCTACTATAACATTAGGTTTGTCGGCCATTCTCGGCAAGACAGAAGAACCCGCAAATGGCGACTTCAACGAAACGGACTATACCCGTTACGGCCTGACCTACCAAGACACAGCGAAGATGACACAGGAAGACGGCGAGGAAACGGAGTTTTACTCCGAGGAAAACGACGACCCGGAAGAAATCATAACCAAGCCCGGGAAAACTACGTTTGCCTTTTCCATCATGAACCCCGACCTCGCCTGTCTTAAACGTCTTTTCGGCGGCGAAATTGCGGCAGACATTTACGCCTACCCCGACGCTACCGCCGACATTGAAGAATCGCTTATCATCATTCCGCGCAAGGGCTTGAAGTTTCAAGTTCCCCGCGCCAAGATTAAGGCGAAGTTCAACGGCGAATTTTCCAAGAAAGGCCTCCTTCTTCTTGAAGTTACCGCCACCGTTCAGAAGCCCCATACCGACGGGCTTAAAAAGTTGTACGTTACCGTCATCAAGAAGACGACCTAACCGAGCAGCCCCGCACATTTACACCAAACCCGGAAGGCCCCGCTACATTGTTCCGGGGCCTTCCCAATTATTAAGACCATGCCACAGGACGACAAAATAGAAGCGTTGAACCGTGAACAAGCGGAACTGCGCAAAATGATAGGCGAAGGGGTGGACTTCGATATAGAGGTAACACACTACCGCCGCAAGCCCGGTTTTTGGGGCTTCTTCCGTCGCCGGGAGAAGATAACCGAAACGAGGGCGTACAAGATTAAAGAACCGACGTTAGCCACCTTAGACCGTCTTAGCCTTCTTTGGCTTCAAATGGAGATAGACGAAACCAAGTTAGGCGACGACGATTATTTACGCACCGCCCGCGCTTTGGCAAGCAAGGAAGCCGCCAAACTTGCCGAAGCGGTAGCCGTCGCCGTATTGGGCGAAGACTACTATATAGCCACCTACGACGGCACGACCTACCGCCGGAAGGAAGACAAGAAGGCTCTACGCGACCTTACACGGCTTTTCTTCCACACCCTTAAACCTTCCGAACTTCTTACTTTGGCGATTATAGTAACCAACGTAAGCAATTTAGGGGATTTTGTAAACTCTATGCGGTTGATGAGCGCAGCGCGAACAAGCGACCCGGAAACGACACGTATAGAGCAACAGGGTTAAAAAGTCCACAAGGCCGCCGGGGTTCCGTCTGCGCTCACTTCGGTTGGACATTGGACTACTTGCTACACGGTATTTCGTGGGGCGAGGTTTTGAGAATGATGATAGACGCGCCCGGCATTGACGACAAGGGCAAGGGAAGCACCACCCCCGGAACGTCCGGCGGCGACGATACCGAAATAGCCCTTACCGACGACAACGCCGAGCAACTTATGAACCTTATAAACAGCAGAAACCGATGAATATTCAAGGCGGCGGGCTGTCGTTTGACATTTCCGGTAACAACAAGCAACTTATTAGCGTTCTTAACGAGAGTAAGAAGGCTATACAGGAGTTCCAAGGCGCGGCCGTTTTAGGCGGTAAGCAGATGGACGGGGCCTTTACACGCGCCGCCCAAGCCATAGACAAAGCCTTTGCACAAATAGACGTGGTAGTAGACACCAATAAGGCGGCTATTGCCGAGTTGGAAGCCGAATACAAGCGGCTCGGTGTGGAAGCGTCTAAGGCACTTTCGGCAGGGCATAAGGAAGAAGCGGCAGCCCTTCAAACCAAACAAGCCCAACTCCGCGAAGAAATAACCCTACGCCAAACCGTCATAGACGAAGCCGGAAAGCAAGCCGACGCACTTCTACGCGAGGAACAGCAGTTAAGGAAGGCAGAGGAAGCCGCCCGAAACAACGCCAACGCCCAAATTTCGTTAAGGACGCAGCTCCGCAACGTCCGGGAGCAGTTAGGACAAATGGAAGAAGCCGGGCTACGCGGAACGGACACCTTCCGAAAGTTGCAACAGGAAGCCGGGCGACTTGCCAACGCCATAGGCGACGCACAGACACAGGCCCGAATATTTAGCCACGATAACGCCGGGCTTCAAGGAATGATAGCCGGACTTAGTGGCGTAGCCGGAGCGTTCAGCACGGCACAAGGCGCGGTAGCCCTTTTCGCCGGAGAAAACGAAAACCTTCAAAAAATAATGTTGAAGGTGCAGGCCCTTATGTCCATAACAATGGGTTTGCAGCAAGTAGCGAACGCCTTAAACAAGGATAGCGCGTTTATGCTTGTAACCGTCGCCAAGGCGAAGGAGTTGTTATCCGCAGCAACCAACCGCTTAACCGTGGCTTTGGGCGGCTCAGTCGTGGCCGCAAAAGCATTGATGGCTACTTTAACGTTTGGTTTATCGGTAGCCATTACCGCCGCTATATATCTTTGGGATAAATATAGCAGTAAGGCAAAAGACGCGACAAAGGCAAACGAAGAAGCAAAAAAAGTTTTTGATGAGTACCACAAATCCACCGCATCAAAAAGCGCGGACTTAGTGGGTAAATACCAACGCCTACGCGATGAATACAATAACTTGAAGTCAGCAGCAGAGAAACAAGAATGGATTAAAAACAACGCTTCCGAATTTGATAGCCTTTCCCTTTCCGTTAATAACCTTACGGACGCGGACAATGTATTTATAAAAAATACCAAGTCCGTTGTTAAGGCGTTGGAACTTCGCGCTAAGGCATTAGCCCTTCAAGAACTTCAAATGAAGGCTTACGAACAATATTACCAACGAATTATAGCCGCCGACCAAAGCGTGGCCGGGGGAGGCTTCTACACCAAGGTAGGAAATATAATTAAGCAAGGGACACAAGACCAAAAAGACCTCGGGGCGGCTATGAAGGCCGCCGGAGCGGTCAGCGCATCGGGTGACGCATATAACAAAGATAACGAATGGTACACGATGAGCGGCGGCGACTTCAAATTAACCCAAAAGGCCATAGACGCTATTAATGCGTACCGTGTAAGTCAAGCCCGAAGCACGAACCAAAGAATCCACAGCGAAGCACAAGCCGAATTAGACAAAACCGTAGGCTATACAAGGCAGCAGATAGCACTAACAGAAAAAGAATTAAAAGAATTAGACATACTTCGCACCAAAGGATCCAATAAACCAAACGGGAACGGTTCAAGTGCAGGAAGCAGTAGCAAAAATGAAAAAGACCCCTTCGCCGAGCAGTTAGCAACACGAAAAGGACTTTACGAAAAATATTTGAAGCGGATAACAAGCAGCGACGAAACCGTAAGGAACGCCGCCGCTTCCGAGTTCGCGCCCTTATTGAAGGAAGGCAGTAGCTATCTGCAATATTTGGAGAACCAACGCGCCGCTATTGAAGCCAAGACCACAAAAACCGCCGCCGACTTAAAGAACCTGACAACCCTTAACAACGAGATAGCCAACGCCACCCGCGAATCGGTTATTTCAGCCTTCGACGCGCAGCTACAACAGGAGTTAGCCCAGTGCAAGACCATTAGCGAAATGTTGGCGACCATTGAACGCCGACGTTCCGAACTTTCCGGGGATAATTCCGACGTGGATAACGCGAAGGCGGAAATCCTTAACACCGCCGAAGCAGACACACTCCAACAGGCGAAGGAAGAAACGAAGGCTTTGTTACAGGAATACGCGGGCTACCTTCAAGAGAAGATAGACTTTGAAGAAAGTTACGCCCGGAAGAAGGAACTTTTAAGCCGTCAAGCCGCAGAATCAGCCACGGACGCAGAACGCCAAGTAGCCGAAGCCGCATTAGCCGCGCTTGAAAAGGAGCGCGAGGAATACGCCAAGCGCAGCGGGAACGAGCAATACGACGCCCTGTTAGAGGAATACCAAACCTATCAGCAACAGGAAACCGCGATACTTGAAAAGTACGCCGCCCAACGTGCATTAGCCGAGCAACAGGGCAACGCTTCCATGATAGCGCAGATTAACGCCAAGCAACAAAGTGAACTTTCCAAATTGGCGGCGCAGCGTCTTATGGCTTCCGAGAGTTGGGGGCAGTTGTTTAGCGACATTTCCCGGCTCAGTACGACCACGATTAACCGACTTTTGAACGACATCAACAGCCGGAAAATCAACCTTTCGGCAGAGTTCAACCCCGCCGACCTTAAAGCCATTAACGACCAACTACAAAAGGCGAAGAACGAGTTAGCCACCCGTAACCCCTTCCTGGCCCTTCGCCAAAGCCTAAGCGAACTTCGCGCCGCTATGAAGGCGGAAAAGTTATTAGACAGCGACGACCCCTTTGTAAAGTCGTTGGAAGAAAAGAAGAAGCAATACGCCGACTATACCGACGCTATAAACAGCAGCGGCACCACATTAGCCGGAGCCGCGAAGGAAGCCTACGCCGACCTATTGGCGGAAGGTAGTAGTTACGTCGATATGCTCCACAAGAAAATAGCCACCCTTAACGGACTTAAAATTAAGGGCGAACTTACCATAGAAGGACAGGAGCAGCTCGATATATTGAACGCCGCCCTTAACAAAGAAACAGGCGTAGCAAAGAGCGTTGGCGCGGGCTTTAAGGAAGCCTTCGGCGACCTCGGCAGTAGCCTAACCTTCCTTTCGTCGTGCTTCGGAAGTGTGACAAACGGCATAAAGAAAATGGGTATTAGCATGGACGAGGAAACGGAAGCCATATTAGGCGACATAGGCGGAATGTTGGACGGGGCCTCTCAAATTGCCACAGGCATAGCCACCGCCAACCCGTTAAGCATTATTCAAGGATCCATAGGCTTTTTGTCGTCAGCCTTCGACCTATTTAACAGCCGCGACCGCAAGGCCGAAAAGTCAATTAAGAAGCATGAAGAAGCCGTTACCCGGTTGGGACGTGCCTATACAGCATTGGAACACGCCGTAGACAATGCCCTCGGCGAAACCGTCTACCAAAACCAAAGCGCGTTAATTCAGAACCTACGGCAGCAGCAGAACGAAATACAAGGAATGATTAACGACGAAATCTCCAAGAAGAAAACCGATTGGGGACGCGTCGAGGAGTTCCAAGAACGCTACGACGAAGCCGGGCGACAGATTGAGGACATCATCGCCGAAATCACGGAAAGCATTACCCAAACTTCCGCCGGGGACTTAGCCAACGAATTAAAGGACGCACTTATAGAAGCCTTCGAGAGCGGAGAGGACGCTGCAAAGGTATTCGGCGACGTAGCCGACAACGTGCTTAAAAACGCTGTTTCCAACGCCCTAAAACTTCAATTTTTGGAGAAGCCATTGCAGAACGCAATTAAGCAGCTTCAAAAAGATATGGGCTTCGACGCAGAAGGAAACGGCAGTTTCGACGGACTAACCCAAGCCGAACAAGACCGCTTTAAGGCTGCGGTAGCCGCAGCCGGGCAGAACTTCAAGGCGGCAATGGATATGTATAAAGACCTATTCGCCGAATTGGACGAAAGCGACCCGACAAGCCTAAGCGGTGCAATAAAGGGAGCAAGCCAAGAAAGTATAGACCTATTGGCCGGGCAGACCAACGCCGTAAGGCAGAACCAAGTTATAGCCATTGAAATTTTTAGGCAGCAGCTTATCCACCTTTCAAGCATGGATAACCGATTAGGGAACATAGCCGGAAGCCTTCTATCCATACTTAACCGTTTGGGAATAGACGACGGCGACGACCTACGAAGCCAAGGAATAACCGATTAACACAACAGCAAAATGCAACTACAAGAACTTAAGCAACGATTAGCAGCCGAAGCGAAGGCGGCGGGTATTTGTTCGGAGTGGTACGACTTCATATTAAAGGCTTCTTCTAAAGAACGCCTTATAACCCTTTTCGTCAAGGGTCAGGACTTCTGCTCCGAAAATAACTACCCTTCGCCGGAACTTCGCGCCGAGTTCTCCGACATACGCGCCCGCTTCGGTGTGTTTTGCGCCGACGACCTAATAGCGGCGAAAAGTCCAAGAAGTGTTATAGCCTTCGACAACGCCGCCGGGACGGTTGAATACGGTAACTTTGATGCCGGCCAAGTGTGGGCGCGTGACAACAGCGAGATAACCATCACGGCAAGAAATAACGCCTTTGTCGTCGTCAGCATAGACGGCGCGGCAAAGGTCAACATAACAGCAAGCGACAACGCACGGGTAAGCGTCATCCTTCACGGCGGAGAGTGCCAAACCCAGGCCACGGAGCAAGCGAGAATAAAAACAACCGATAAACGCAAGTAACATGGCATTAGAGCAAAACCTTATACTTAACCTTCCCTTCGACGAAGCGGACGGTTCAACCGTAGCCTATGACTTCGCCGCCAACCGCCACGACGCGGAAATAGTAGGCTGTCCCTTTGTCGTAGGCAAACGGGGCAACTGCCTACGCTTCCCCGGCGAAGGCTACGCCGAAGTTCCGGCTAACGTCATACCCTTAACCGGGAACTTCACTATTTTAGCGTGGGTCAAGGCGAACAAATACGCCGACGGAGTTACAGGAAAGCGAATCGGGCTTTTTTGTAATACCGCGCTATTGGAAGGAAGCCGCGAAATTTGGATAGACGTAAACCCCGATAGTTGGGGCTTCCTTACCATAAAGAAGGCCGGGAACACCGTAACCCTTTACTTAGACACGCAGCGCGTTAGCAGTGTTACGCTACCCGCCGCGCTTACAGGAATAGCCATTATTCAAGATGTCTATGGAACGGAATACGGCTACGCCGATTTGGACGAAGTGAAGGTTTACAATGTAGCCCTATCCGACGACGATATAGCCGGAAGCCTTAACAGCGTTTCGCAACTTGAATACTACCTTAACGGCGTAAACTTCCGCGAAATGGGTATAAGGGTAGAGAGTTCCAACGGCGTAACCGACCTTCCGAAGTTGAAGCAGGCCGCCTCAGTTGATTGGCCCGACTACCACGGCAAAGTAGTAGACCTCGCAAACAAGCGTTACGAGGAACGCGAAATAACGCTTAATTGTTGGTTGAAGGCTTCGGGTAAAATTGACTTCGTGGAGAGGGTAAACCGACTTTTCGAAATTCTACGCGAGGACGGAACGGCGCGGCTTATGATAAGCATCCACCCGACAAAGCCGCTACTTTACGAAGTCTACGCCCCGGACGGCATAGCCTTTAACAAGCGTTGGCGCGACGACAAGATGATAGGCACTTTCAGCCTAAAATTAAAGGAACCCGACCCCGTGAAGCGTGTAGTTCGCCACCAACCTATAAACGACGCAAGCCGCGAAGTAAGCATATCCCTCAAGACCGACAAAGTTGTTAACGTCTATTGGGGCGACGGCACCGTAACCGAAGACGTTTACGGCGACTTCACAGGCGCGAAGGCGTTGAAGCATACCTACGCCGAAAATGGCGTTTACTACGTCGTAATTGCCGGGGTTATTGAGGAAATAACCGACTTTTCTACCAACGGCATCATCGTATGGAACAGATTATAATTACCCATTCCGACGGAAGCGAAACCCCGCTTTTCAGCCGTAAGAACGTCAGCGGAATCAGTAAGGCGACCCAAAAAACCGCCTTACTTTCCGACGACGTTGTTACGGTTACCGTTTCGTCAGCCGTACCCCTTCCCGTCGATATTGGCGACCGTATAAAAGTCTACGGGCGTACCTATACGGCTAACCAATTACCCGAACCGGGTAAGAACGGACTACGCCGCTACGAATACGACATGACCTTTGAAGGGCTACAATACGGGCTGATAGACGCGCAATATAAGTTACCGCCGGACGCTTACGGCGATACCTATTACAGCGACCTATATGGGCATTTGCGCGTATTGGTGTGGAACGCCAACCGCGTACAGCCTAACAAGTGGCGTTTAGGGAGCTGCCCGGCAGAAGGAACGACCGACTACAAGAACCTAACCACGTCAAGCCGTAACTGCCTACAAGTGCTTCAAGACATTTGTAGCGAATGGAACGTAGAATTTGAGATAACACCCGGCAACGGCTTCAACACGATTAACATCAAGGAGAAGGCGGGCGTTACCCACGCCTTTACGCTTCGTTACGGACGTGGCAAAGGCTTGTATAGCCTTAAACGTACCAACGTGAACAATGCCGGACTAACTACCCGCCTTTTCGTTTACGGCGGACAGGATAACCTCGGACAAAACTACGGCCATACCCGGCTGTGCCTTCCCAACACCGACCGCCTTACTTCCTTCTTAGAGGACGCGAAGGCAATAGCCCAATACGGCGTAAAGGAAAACGAAAAAGTTTACGACATCAAGCCGGAGCGCGTCGGCGAGGTTACAGCCATAGGCCCGGACGAAATAACCTTTTCCGACACCACCGCCGGGGATAACGCTATGTTCGACTTGAACGCCAAAAAGCCGGACGGAAGTACCCGTTATCTATTGGACGGAGTGGCGGCAAAAATCAAATTCCAAACCGGGCAGTTAGCGGGCTACGAATTTGATGTACACAAGTACGACCACGCTACCCGAACCTTCATACTTAACCGCTTCACGGACGAAAATGGTATGGTATTCCCTTCCGCCACGTCCGGCGCGTTCCAAATTTCCAAAGGCGACAAGTATATAATTACCGAGATACAACTGCCCGAAAGTTATATTACCGCCGCCGAAAACAAGTTAGCGGAAGCCGCAAAGAAGGACTTCCCGGCCATGACACAGCCCCAAGTAAGTTATAAACTTACCCTTTCCGAAGACTTCCTTATAAAGACCTTCGGGCAAGAGGTGGAAGCCGAAATTTTCCACGTTGGCGACTACATTAACGTCAAGGACGAAGAATTAGGCATTAACAAGGCTGTCCGCATAGTGAGGATAGAACGCAACCTATTGAAGCGGCATACCTACGAAATAACCCTGAGCGACACCGTTACGAAGTCTACTACCGTCCGCGTATTGAACGAGATAGACGACATTAACGACGTGATAAACATCAACAAGTTAGCCGACCCCACAAGGGCGCGGCGACGTTGGATGGCTACGCAAGAGTTGTTAAACATGGTATTCGACCCGGAAGGCGACTATTACAGCGAGAAAATAAAGCCCCTTTCCATTGAAACGCAGATGTTAAGCGTTGGCGCGAAGTCTACGCAGTTCACGCTGTTAAACGTAACCTTCCAACCGAACTACAACAAGGATCCAAACGCGCTATACATTTCCGGCGGCCGGTTGGCCCATTACGCCATAGAAGAAAATATTAGGCAGTGGGTACTGACTACGGCGACCTATACCAACCTTAAACCCGCAACAGCCTATTACATTTACGCCCGTTGTTCCACAGCAGCGGGGGACGGTACTATTATCCTTTCGGAAAGTGCTATAACCGTAGAACAGGAAGCAGGGTACTATAACTTCCTCGTCGGAGTGCTTAACAGCGTCGTAACCGACGCGGGCGGCAAGAACCCCGGCCGATTGGTAAGCCTTACTTACGGCAGTTCCACAATAAACGGGCGTTTCCTTCGTACCGGACGAATTGAGAGCAGCGGCGGCGGTAAGTGCTACTTCGATTTGGATAACGACGAGATAGGCGGCGTTATTCGCTTCGTAGGCAGCGACGGCAACTATTATGACATTGCCGACGTACAGGACACAGCCGACCGCAAGCGGCAAGTATTCGTAGCACAGCCTTACGGCCCTTACGACGTAGGCGACCTTTGGCTACGCTCGTGGACGGATAGCACAGGAGTAGCCCGGAAAGACCTCTACCGTTGTGTTACCGCCCGCGCTTCCGGCTTTAACGTGAACGATTGGGCGGAAGCCACCTTTTACGACAATACCCAAGTAACCATCGACCGGGGTATAATTACAGCCGGGACGGTGCAGCTTGCTAACGGAAATTCCCAAAGTATTGTAGCCGGAATAACGGGCGGCGAGAACGAAGCAGCTAACGAAACCGAAGCCCGAAAGGTGAGGATTTGGGCCGGAGCAAGTAAGGCGAATCGCTTTACCGCTCCCTTCCGCGTCCTTCAAGACGGTAGTTTTGTAGCCACCAAGGGAACAATCACGGGAACCATTAACGCCAATTCCGGCACTATTGGCGGCTTTGAGATTGGAAGCGGACGAATTGGCACGGCTTCAAGTAGTACGGCTTCTTCGGGGAGTGGCCTATCCCTGTATGGCGATTTTATAAAATTCGCTAACACTTACTGCTGGGCTTCGATTGGTGCCAACGTATTGCCCGCGTCCGTCGGAATGGTAGGCGTAGGACGTTTTACTAATTCAACGCCAAACTCATGGGGTACGAACTACGGCCTTCTTATTAGCGTAACAGGAGCAACAACCAACCTCGCAATAAAAGCGACCGGGGCAATAGTTTCGGATAGCTATATAGAAAGTTACGGACTTGCGACAATAACACCATCTACCAACAATTGCCATATTCCGGGCGAGTTAACCTCGCCTACAATGTTCCGCATTAAAGCGAAGTTCATTTACGATAACGCCGGGATTGGCTTCCCTTCGCGTGGATCCATAGCCACCGCGTTAGGAATTGGCAGTAGTACCCCTTTTGCCGTCCGCTTTACTATTATTGTCGATAGCACAAGCACAAAGACAGGCTACATTACCGGGCGTAATACCTTCGTAACGGGCAAGAGCAGCGCCGGAGCCACAACGTACCCGATGAATAGTAATAGTTACCCATACCGACTAAACCAAAACGGCGGCAACGAAACAGGTAAAATGAATATGGCTAAGGGCGACACCGCCGAATTTATGTTAGTTTGGGACGGAAGTAGCAACTATTACGCTTATTGGCTTAGTCATATAAGTTAACCGACTGAAACACGCCGCTATATAGTGCTTTGTTACCCCGTCCTACACGGCGGGCGGGATAACAAACACTTCACGGATATTTAGCGACGTATTAAATTGATACGATTATAAAGTAAATTTGCACCAACTTAAAACGACCCTATATGACAAACAGGAACGGCGACCAAGTAAGCGTACAAGTTTCGGTAATTGGCCCGGTCAACTTCGACGGCGGCAGTTTCCGAAAAGGCACCCCCTTTTGCGTCAAGAACGACGGAGAAGCGGCGGTAGTGCTTGAAGTGAACCTTTGGGGAATGCCCGAAGGCGAGTTTATAGCCACGCGCTTTGAAACAGGGTGGAACCCCGAAATAGTCCGCGAGATAAAATCAACAAGTCAAAAAACCGCCCTTCTTTGGGGCTATTAAAACAACATACGAATATGGGTTTAATCATAGCAGCGGGCAACACTAAGCCCGCCTTCCCTTACGATTATTACTACGGCGTTAAAATCAAGACGACCGTAGCCGCTACCACGTTGGAGAGAGTGGGCCGCCCGGAACTTCACGTTTCGCTGCCTATTCAGTCCAAAATGCGCCGTTGTGTGCTTCGTGACAACGGAACGGTAGCCTACTACCTTCACGCTACCGACAGCACCAAGCGCGACAACGGAGCCGCCGCCAACCTTACCGGGGCGGACGGGCAAGTAATGGTTGAAATTCCCCGCCATTACCGAAAGTTTGAGTTCGACGGCACGGACTTAGTAGCCCTTATTTCCGAATACCCGTTACCCGGCTTCCACGAAATCCCCTTAATGTACCGCAGTGCCTACGAAGCCACCGTAGACCGCACCGTTACGGCTACGCCTAAATTGGCTTCCGTCGTCAACGCTACCGCCGCCTTCCGTGGTGGAAACAATAACACCGCGTGGGATGGAACATACCGCAGCCTTCTCGGACTTCCGGCTACACAAATTTCCCTTACCAACTTCCGCAACTACGCCCGCAACCGTGGCGAAGCCGGGCTTAACGGCAAAGGGTGGAACTGCGACCTATACGCCGCGCAGCTTACAACCTATTGGCTGTTCGTCATTGAATACGCCAACCTTAATTGTCAAGCGGCATTTAATGCGCAGCCCGACGCAAACGGCTACAAGCAGGGCGGACTCGGCGCAGGCGTAACAACGCTTAATAGTACGAAGTGGAACACCTTTAACAGCTATTATCCCTTCGTGCCGTGTGGCTATACCAACAGCCTCGGCAACGCTACGGGCGTGGTAGAGTTCACAATGCCCACCGAATACGACGCTACCCCCTTAGTCGTACAGGTTCCAAGTTACCGAGGGTTAGAAAACCCCTTTGGGCATATTTGGAGCTGGACGGACGGCTGTAAGTGTGAGATACAGAGCGACGCGGACGGCGGGCTGTCGAAGTTCTACGTTTGCAACGACCCGGCTCAGTTCCAAGACAGCAGCTATAACGGCTACGAGTACCGGGGCGACCTTCTCCGAAAGGAAGGCTACGTTAAGGCCATACTTGCCGGAGAGTTCGGCGAGAATATGCCGCGAGAGGTTGGCGGCGGTTCTACGACCTACTTCTCGGACTACTTCTATACTTCTATACCCGCTTCCGGCGTGGCTATGAGGGGCGTTTTGTTCGGCGGTAATGCGGCCGACGGCGCGGCTGCCGGGCTGGCGCACGCGATTACGACCTACGCGGCTACGAATACGGGTGCGAACCTCGGCTCCCGGCTTTGCTTTATACCCGCCGCGTAGCACGACCACGCCCCCACGACCTACAAAAACACAATAACCCGCCCCAACCGCCGCGTACCGTTTATTCGGCGGTTGGGGTCAATAAAAAACAAAAATATGGATACTCAAACGAACCCCGGACACGACGACGGAACCCTCGCCTTCCTGAATATTCCACAGGACGAGAATGACAAGCACTTCAACTGCCACGAAACCACGCAGCAGAAGTTAATTAACCTTTCCTTCTTCGTGCTTGACTTCATCGACGGAGTTAAGACCAAGTTCGGGGCGGAACGCTTCTTAGTGAAGATAAAGCACCCGGACAACAGCCCCGACAAGGCGGGGCAAGTGGAAAAGTTCTTTACCAATTCCACCGAAATAAAGTATGTGCTTCGTGAGATTAAGAAGCGTAACGCCTTCCCGCGAAAAGTCACTATGAGGGCTTCGGGAACGCGCTACTACTTTGAATAAAACGAATTGGGTTGTTTGCCTTCGGGCGTTTTGTTCGGCGGTAATGCGCACAACGGCGCGAATGCCGGGCTTGCGAACGCGAATACGAACAACGCGGCTACGAATACGAATGCGAACATCGGCTCCCGGAATTACTGATACACTTAGCCCCACAGGGTTAAGACACGATACTAAAAAGGCAAAGACCCCGCCCGCAAAGGCGAAAAATAGTAATTATTTAACGGCTTTTGGTAGGCTACCCGCCGAAGAACGCCATAGAATCAGCAAAGCAAAAAGAAGTGAAACGACGCGGAAACATATACGGCGAATTTAGCAGCGTGGAGAATATAGACCGCGCCGCCCGGATGTCGGACAAATACAAGCCCGAAAACACGGGGGTAATTTGTTCTTTGCTTGAACGCGACGAGTTCCAACCGTCGCCAACTTACAACGTAACCATCAATGACGGGAAGGAACGGCTTCTTACCATAGTTCCCGAATTTCCCGATAAGATAATACACCGCGCCATGCTTTTGACCCTTCGCCCGATTTGGGATAAGGTGTTTATTTCCGATAGTTACTGCGGCATAAGAGGACGGGGGCAACTTCCAGCGGCGTTTAAGATGCGCCGTTACATACAGGAAGCCCGGAAGGGAGGCCCTGTGTATTGTCTTAAACTTGATATACGAAAATTCTACCCGACAATAAAGCATGACGTTCTAAAAGGCATCGTCCGAAGGAGCATAAAGGACAAACGGATCCTTCGCGTATTGGACGCCATTATAGACAGCGAGGAAGGCGTTATGTTGGGTAGTCCAATAAGCCCGTACTTATCGAACCTTTATATAACTTACCTTTGTCATTACTTGAAGGAGAAGAAGGGCGTTAAGTGGCTTATAAATTACGCCGACGATTTTGGCATACTTTCCAACGACAAAGAGTTTTTGCACCGTTTGTTAGCGGACATCGAAGACTACACCAACGTAAAACTACGGATAGAAGTAAAGCGGAATAAGCAAATTTTCCCGGTAGCCTTAGACAGCAGCGACAAGCACGGCCGGGGCATTGACTTTTTAGGCTTCGTCTTTTACCTGAACGAAACACGGATAAGGAAGGGAATAAAGCGAAGCCTTTGCCGGAAAATTGCCAAGTTGAGGAAAGCCAAGCACCCTATATCACGGGAAGACTTCTTACAGGCTATTGCGCCGTGGTGGGCTTGGCTAAAATACAGCGATAGCCAATACCTTATTAACAAACTTAATAAAATAAGCCCGTATGAAATCAAATTCAGACGTTAGACCGTTGGCTATTCAGCCACTCGGTAACGGCGCGTACTACTACAACTACAACATCGTGGAGCGCGTCGAGGAAGTGGAACCCCAGGCCGTCGCAGACGACGCCGAAGGCGTGGACGTGGCAGACACCACGCCGCAGACCCGCACGACCTACGACTGCAACACGGTGCAGCTATGGGGAACGCCCAATTACAAGGACATAACCCGCGCCGTCATCCGCGCCGAAGTTTCGGAAACGGAAGAGTTCGGACTGATTAACGACTACAACGCCGCCCGCGCCGGACTTGTAGAGGAAGCCGAAGCCAAGGAAGCCGAAGAACGCTATACCGCGCACCTTCGCCGCGTCGCCGAGATTAAGGCGATGGTTAAGGTAGACCTCGCCGGGGCCGGGTACTAACCAACCTATACAACGATGGAGTATTTACCCGAAATAATTAGCGCGTTGGCTGTGATTATTACCGCGTGGTTCAGTTACAACCAATACGCAAAAAATAAACTTACCGACTTGAAGGTAGAGCAGATGCAGCGCGACAACGAAGTAAAGCGTAAGCGGCGTTCCGACAATTCGGCATTAGTCCACGGCGAATTGTGGGAAATACTTCATGAACTTAAAGCCGACCGGGTTTATATAGTTCAGCCGCACCCATTAGGCAACGAAAGCATGGTAAGCATCTACTTTGAAAGCAAACGCAAAGGAGTGGAGAGCATGAAGCCGCGTATTCAAAACCTAAAAATGTGCGACGTAGCGAAGTTTTGCGCCGACCTTACTAAGAACTTGTTTATGTTCATAACTGACATAGACAACCAAGTAACCGACCGCTACGCAAAATCTTTACTTTCGTCGTGTGGCACGGAGCAGGTAATAATAAAGCGACTTTCCGATAATTCGCACGATTGGGTAGGCTCAATCTTTTGCGAGTTTACCCACGGGCAGAAGATAGACGAAGCCGAAGCCCGCGCCATTCTTCACGAAGCCGCTATGAATATTCAGTACATTCTGCCCGCCTTCATTGACTAACCAATATTAACACAGCATGGCAAATTTAGCAATTTTAGCCCCCTTCATTTTGTCGCACGAAGGCGGCTTTGTAAACGACCCCTTAGACCGGGGCGGAGCGACCAACAAAGGCGTTACTATTGCGACGTGGCGACAAGTTGGCTACGACAAGGACGGCGACGGCGACATCGACGTAGACGACCTCAAGAAGATAACCGACACCGACGCGGTGGAGCGTGTTATGCGTCCCCACTATTGGAACCGGTGGAAAGCCGACCGCATTACTTCGCAGTCCGTCGCTAACATTGTCGTCGATTGGGTATGGGCTTCCGGCAAGCACGGAATAACCAAGGTGCAGGCTCTTCTCGGCGTAACGGTGGACGGCATTGTAGGCGACAAGACCTTAGCCGCCCTTAACGCACAGCCGCCCCGCGTCCTGTTCGACAAGATTAAGGCCGCCCGCGTCGCCTTCATTGAAGGCATCATAGCCGCCAACCCTTCACAAAAGCGGTTTAGGAAAGGCTGGCTTAACCGCCTTAACCGTATTCAGTACGGAAGCCTTACCCACAACACGAACCCCGCTAAAAAAGTAACCTTCCCCGACGTATGACACGAATAGCCATTTTCCTAATAGCCGCCGTCGCCTTCTTCCTTTCCGGCTGTTCCACCACCCGGAAGACAACGGCGACCAAAACCCAGGCCGAAGCGCAGCTTACAGCGACGACCGCCGGACAGCAGCACACCGAAGCCACAGGGCAGACCGCAATAATTACCAACGTGCAGACCGACGAGAAGAAGAACGTAGTTATAGACTTCGCCAAGGTGGAATTTTACCCCGGCGAAGTTCCTACGCTTCCTTCCGACAGCACCGCCCCCGATTGGCTTAACGCGATAGTTCCGGGCGGATCCATTGAGGACGGCACGAAGGCGAAGCCCCCCAACGTGAAAAGTATCACTACGGGCCGGGCAGTCATTAACGGCGAAAAGAACGAGAGCCGGGCGACCGAAGCCACAGCCCAAGCGACCGCCACTGAGGACACCGCAATAAAAGCCGACGTTTCGGCGGCCCAACAGGAAGCCACCGAAACCAAGACCGAGGAAAAGCCGAAGTTCGCTATTTGGGATTGGCTTTACCTTATAGTTGTCGGCGGCTTTTCTGCCTATGCCTTATTTTACGGCGTAAAGACAATTATTAAAATACACAACGCCGCGAAGAAGGGCAGCTAACACAAGAACCGAGCCGGAAGCCGTGGGGCAGCTTCCGGCTTGTCTATTTCCGGGCATAACAAAAGAAAAGTACCCGAAAAAGTCCGTTTTTGGGTACTTTTTCGGGTACTTATTTGCTAATTCGCTGATTTTCAGCGTTACGAGCGGAGAGAGAGGGATTCGAACCCCCGGAGGTGTGACCCTCAACGGTTTTCAAGACCGCCGCAATCGACCACTCTGCCATCTCTCCAGGTGCAATACTGTGGGTTTGCGTGTGCAAAGTTAGCCAATATTTTTGTTTTTTGCAACGCTATGATCAATTATCATCAATGATTGAGTCGGTTTTTTGAGGTTTTACGGGTTGTGTGGCACGCCTCTCCCGCGATAGGCAGAGGGGCTACGTGGGATCGAGCGTCAGAGAAGCGTGCGGCGGCAAAAGCCATGCCTCAGCAGAATGCTCCGGGATGCGGCCGGAGGAGATGTGGGGGTGGCATGAAGTGATGTGCGGAGCTATCTGTCGCGCCTCCGGTTCCATATAACTTCGGGGCATCCTTCAGCCACGTTGCACCGACGGGCAACGGCAAAGAGCAGATCGCTCAGACGGTTGAGGTATATTATGCAGGCGGGATCGACCGGTTCGAGCCGCGAGAGGGCTATGACGCGGCGCTCTGCGCGACGGCATACTGTACGCGCTACATGAGCCTGCGAGGCTGCGACACTGCCTCCGGGGAGTACGAAGCAACGGAAGGGCGGGAGCGCGGCGTCGACTTCATCGATCAATGCTTCGAGGTCGGCGATTTCGGCGGCATCAACTCCCGGTGCGGGCGGAGTGTCGGCCGATGGCGGAGTGGCGAGCGATGACCCTATATCGAATAGCCGGCTCTGGATCATGGGGAAGCGGGGGGCAAGCATCTGATCCGCGGTCATGTGTGCGGCAAGAAGCCCGATGTGTGAGTTGAGCTCGTCGATCGTTCCGTAAGCCTCGATTCTTGGAGCCGACTTGTCGATTCGCTGGCCGCCGATGAGCGATGTGGTGCCCTGGTCGCCGGTGGCTGTATATAACTGACTTTTTTTCATGCGCTTTTCGTGTTTAAGTTTTGGCAAAGTTAGCGATTTGCATCTAATGATACAACCGTCGGCCGGAGGCGATAGTTTAACAGCATCGTGCGGCCGATGCTATGGAGTGGCATCGGCAAAGGTGCGGAGAAAGGATGCTTGGCCGTGATATGGGCGGTCGAGGCAGTCAACGGTGACAAGGGGATGAAGTGTCGGCAGAGTCATGGAAGCTCTGGCGGGGGGGGGGAGGAAGCTTAGCAATGGCGCCGGTATCCAGTTTTTCAGGCGTTATTGAGGATAAAATCGGAGTGACGTTTCGGCGATGCGGGAAATGGAGCCGGCGGTGTGTCCGCACGGCGTGGCTGTCAGACCGAAAGGCGATCGGTATATACATCGAAGAAGTTGCGTTTCAGCACATTGCTGATACGCAGCAGAAGCTCTGTATCGATGCTTGCGCGATGGAATATCTTGTAGACATTCGTGCGGTTGCAGCTCAGCTTGTTGGCGAACCAGACGACCGATCGGTCCTGGCTGCGGAGCTCCTCCTCAATAAGCTTGCCGATAAAAATTTGGCTCATAAGAAAAAGAAAATGGTGTGGAGAATAAAAAAATGGGCGGAACCGGATGTTCTTATTGTCTGCCTTAGGCACCGCCAAGCGCCTTGTCCTCCTACAATAAGGCCACCGGTTCCGACCCAATGACGGCCGGATAGAGTAGCTTTATTCCAGAGGACATGTGTTGTATGGCGGTTTCCAGACTCAGGGAATAAGAGCGGTCTGCTCATATAATCTTATTAACAAACGATCCGTTTTGAGGGAATCTCTATTCCGACGGACTATCTAAACCATGGTCGGACATGCAGACAGAAACCTGCGCGACGGAGCAAATCCAAGCTGATGCTTATCCTTCCTGTTTGCGCAAAATTACAATATTTTTTTTGCACCGTCAATGATTTCACAAACATTATATTGCAGTTTTTCGATTTCTGAATACCATTTGATTACACTTCTGTAAAGAAATCAGAAATCGTCAAAGACTCCGCAATCTCAGCCATCGGCTCAATAACCCATCACGGCCAGGAGCGTCGGAGTGAGCAAGGCGGTGAAAAGCCCGTTGAGCGTAAGTCCGAGCGAGGCCCACGCGCCATATCGGCTGCCGCCATGTTCTATGGCTGCCGTGGTGCCGAGAGCGTGTGCGGCCGTTCCCATGGCCAGCCCCCGCGCCATCGGACTTTTCACGCGAGTCATTTTCATCACACGGAATCCGGTCATGCCGCCGAAAATTCCAACGCACACCACCACTGCGGCGGTCAGCGGCGGCAGTCCGCCCACTGCGGCCGTCACCTCCATGGCTATGGGGGTGGTGACCGACTTCGACGCCAGCGAGAGCACCACTTCGCGTGAGGCTCCCATGGCCTGGGCAAGCAGTACCACCGATACGACTCCGGCCACACATCCGGCCAGTTCGGCGGCAATGATAGGCAGGATCTGCTTGCGGATTGTCGACAGCTGCTTGTAGAGCGGCACCCCAAGCGCCACCACTGCCGGCTTGAGCCAGAACTCCACCATGCCTCCGCCCTGGGTATAGGTTTCGTAGGGCACTCCTGTCAGCACCAGAAATAGTATCAGCACCGCCACCGACACCAGTATGGGATTGAGTATGGCCAGCCCGGTGCGCTTGAACAGGATACGCGCTCCGATATACACCACGAAGGTGAGAGCCAGCAGAAAGTAGTTATTTTCGAGAAACTCCATTGTGAGGCATGATTTTGCGTGAAAACTGATGAATAAGCCCGGTGACGGCTATGACTATCACCGTGCTGACAGCCGAAGCGGCTATGACGGCTCCCCACTGCCCCTCGACCAGATCGAAGCAGCCCATGAGAGCCACACCCGCCGGCACGAAGAAGAAGCCGAGATTGGATACCAGAAAGTCGGCCACACCCTCTACATGACGCAGCCTGACTATGCGCAGCTTAAGAGCCAGAGTGAGCAGCAGCATACCTATGATGCTCGAGGGCACCGGCACCCCGGTGAGCCACACCACAAGCTCGCCTGCAGCGAGAAACGTGAACAAAACGGCAAGTTGAAGTATTACCATAATAAGTACAATGACGGTTGTCGGGATGTCAATATCAGGCCGCAATAACGACCTGCACACGACGCAATGCGCCGCAGCGCAAATACGGCGGCAAAATTAACAATATTACTCCAATCCTACCCAACTAAACTTAAAAATAATTAATATGGAAATTTTTCCTTAATGCATACTCCCACGCATCGAAAAAAAAGCTAACTTTGCAGACGGTAAACAAGGCAAAGTCGACCGTACCGGCGGCCAACAGCCTGCCAACCGATTAGAACAATCAACTCAATTACTTATATTTCAAGTTTTTAAGACATGAGCACAATCGACTTATCGCAGTATGGCATCAAGAATGTCAAGGAGATAATCCACAATCCCTCCTACGAGCAGCTCTTCAAAGACGAAACCGATCCCTCGCTGGAAGGCTTTGAGAAAGGCACAGTGACCGAACTCGGCGCCGTCAACGTGATGACCGGTGTATATACCGGCCGCTCGCCCAAAGACAAGTTCATCGTACTTGACGACAACTCCAAGGACAAGGTATGGTGGACAACCGAGGAATACCCCAACGACAACAAGCCTGTCACCGAAGCTGCATGGAAGGAGATCAAGCAGATCGCCGTCAACGAACTCAGCGACAAGAAACTCTACGTGGTAGACTGCTTCTGCGGCGCCAACCACGACACCCGCATGGCTGTGCGCTTCATCGTTGAAGTGGCATGGCAGGCTCACTTCGTGACCAATATGTTCATCCAGCCCTCTGCTGAGGAACTTGCCAACTTCAAGCCCGACTTCGTAGTGTTCAACGCATCGAAGGCCAAGGTGACCAACTTCAAGGAACTCGGCCTGAACAGCGAAACCGCTGTCGTGTTCAACACCACTTCGCGCGAGCAGGTGATCATCAACACCTGGTATGGCGGCGAGATGAAGAAAGGCATGTTCTCGATGATGAACTACTACCTGCCCCAGCAGGGCATCGCCTCGATGCACTGCTCGGCCAACACCGACAAGCAGGGTCAGAACACAGCCATCTTCTTCGGCCTCTCGGGAACCGGCAAGACCACTCTCTCGACCGACCCGAAGCGTCTGCTCATCGGCGACGACGAGCACGGCTGGGACGACAACGGCGTGTTCAACTTCGAGGGCGGCTGCTACGCCAAGGTGATCAACCTCGACAAGGAGTCGGAGCCCGACATCTTCAACGCCATCAGACGCGACGCACTGCTTGAGAACGTGACCGTAGACAACAACGGCAAGATCGACTTCAAGGACAAGAGCGTCACCGAGAACACCCGTGTGTCCTACCCCATCAACCACATCGAGAGCATCGTTGAGCCCATCAGCGCAGGCCCGGCCGCCAAGAACGTAATCTTCCTTTCGGCCGACGCATTCGGAGTGCTGCCCCCCGTATCGATCCTGACCCCCGAGCAGACGAAGTACTACTTCCTCTCCGGCTTCACCGCCAAGCTCGCAGGCACCGAACGCGGCATCACCGAGCCCACCCCGACCTTCTCGGCTTGCTTCGGACAGGCGTTCCTCGAACTCCACCCCACCAAGTATGCCGAAGAGCTCGTTAAGCGCATGCAGCAGAGCGGCGCCAAGGCTTATCTGGTCAACACCGGCTGGAACGGCACAGGCAAACGTATCTCCATCAAGGACACCCGCGGCATCATCGACGCGATCCTTGACGGCGCTATCCTGAATGCTCCCACCAAGAAGCTCCCGATCTTCAACTTCGAGGTTCCCACCGAACTGCCCGGAGTTGATCCCAAGATCCTCGACCCGCGCGACACCTACACCAACCCCGAAGAATGGGATGTAAAGGCTCAGGATCTCGCAGCACGCTTCATCAAGAACTTCAAGAAGTATGAGAACAACCCCGCCGGCAAGGCTCTCGTAACAGCCGGCCCGCAGCTCTAAACAACTGCTTCTCAAACCCTACCAAAGGCAGGCGCCAGAGCGACTACGGTCGCTTTGGCGCCTGCCCCGCTTTCATCCAGCACCATCCATTACCAAAAAGAGCGGTGTGGCTGCTATCCATGCAAGAGGATGCAGCCACACCGTAGTGTTTTTTGTCGGAAAGCCCGCTACACTTCTCCGGTTATTCCGGGGCGAAGTCGCGCAGCAAGGCGGGGAGCGACGCGGCGAAGGCGGCCATCGAGGGGAAAGTAGCAGTGGCGCCCGCATCGGCAAGAGCCGACTGCGGCACGGGACCGGTGGTGATACCGGCCACGGCTACGCCGGCGGCCGCTCCCGAAGCGACTCCAAGCGGTGCGTTTTCTATCACGAGAGCCTGCCACGGCTCCACTCCGGCCAGATCAAGAGCCGCGAGGTAAGGATCGGGAGCCGGCTTGCCGCGGCGAGTGTGGAGCGCCGTGATGCGCATATCGGGGGCAAACGCTCCGGGAAAATCACTGTCGAGCCGGTTGATGAGCGATGACTGCCCCGAACCGGTGACAAGCACCCGCTTCACTCCTGACTGCTGAAGCTGACGGAGCATGTCGGCAGCCCCCGGCATGACCGACACTTCGGGCATCGAAGCGAAAAACTCGGTCTTGAGGCGATAAAGCTCCTTGATCTCGTCATCGTCAGGCACGCGCCCGGCGTAGCGCTCCATGAGCAGACGTATGGTGGCGGCGCCTGTACGCCCCTCATGGAGGAAATATTCCTCCACGGGCAGATCCACACCCACGGTCAGCATCATACGGCGCCAGGCTTCGGCATGGCGCGGCATGGAGTCGTAGAGTGTGCCGTCCATGTCGATCAGCGCGGCACGGAGTTCAAAACGCGGATATCCGCGCGAAGCTATGAAACGTTGTATGCTGTCAGTCATCATTTCTTGCGTTTTTTATCTTTTTTGGACGATTTTTTGGTGTCCGATGCATTGTCGGGCATGGGAAACGGCGGCTCCTTGGGGCCTTCGAGCACTCCACCCTGAATGAATATCACCGAATCGGCGTGTGTCAGCGTGTCGGCCACGGAGAACTCCGCCCTGTCGGGGCGCGGAGCCTCCATCATGAGTTTTGTCTGGCGGCCGCTGCTGACACCGAACTTAAACACCTCCTGAATCTTGTGGATCAGGTTGATGCGGGTAGTGTCGGTGAGCTGCCGCGACGAGCTCACGGCATACTCGTTGAAGCGTGCCTTGCCGAGCCTTATCTTCAGATCGCCCGGCTTGCCCTTGATGTTGATGCCAAACTTGAACGGCAGCGGCGACTTCAATACGGCCACATGATAGTCGAGATCCATGTCGAGCGTGTTGCCACCGCTCACCCCGAGGCGATAGCGGTCGAGATCGAATACGAACGGGAACAGATCCAGACGCGAGTCGCGCACCATCAGTTCCACCTGCATCGATTTGATCAGATTGTGTTTCTTATCCTTGAACATCAGCCACTTCGCCATCGTGCGGAACGTCTCTCCGTCGATCAGCCGGAGCGAATCGCCCGAAAGTTTCAGCACAAGATTGAAGGTGTGGAACTTCATGTTCATCAGCGAATCAAGATCGGTGGTCATAGCCGCGTCGGCTGTCACTATACCGTCGACCTCACGCAGCAGCGGCAGTATGGAATCTATCTCCGGCATCAAGTGCAGGAACTGCTTGAGATGCAGTCGGCGTATGACCATTCCGGCCGCAAACCTCAGGTCGTGCTTGGTCTGTCCGGCGTAGAGCGCCGTCAGATCCATCGATCCCATAGGCGTATATCCGGCCAGACGGTCGAGATGTATGGCTCCGTCGCTGACATTGAGCTTACCCTGCAGCTTCTGAAGCCATATATCGGCATAGAGTACGTTTGCAGCGTCGATATCGAGCCGTGCATTTACATTGGAAGGCACTACAAACGCTGCTCCCACGGTGTCGGCGGCCTGAAGGGCCATGACATTCTCAGCCGCTTCATCGGAAGCGTCGGCACTGATCGCCTTAGCCTGTCCGAGCGACTTCTTCTCCGCGAACGCCGAACCGGCGAGTATGGCCGAAGTGATATTGTTGATGTCGACGGTATCGCTCTTGATGGTGAAATCCATTTCAAGCGGCGAGCCACGGCGCGATGAAAGCGCACGCGTGATGTTGGAGATGGTGCCGTTGATCAGGAAATCGGACTTGCCCATGCGGTATCGGGTGTTGCGTATCACCACCGAATCTGTGGAGATCTGCATATCGAGTCCGGTGATGCGGTTGCGCACCGGAAAGTAAGGTGTCATCATTCTTGCCCGCTTGGCCTTGATGTGAGCCGACGCGCTCCACCGGCGCATAAGTCCCACCAGATCGCGGTCGACATCAAAATCCATCATCTCCCTGCCGGCATTGGCCGAATCTATCTCAGCCCGCATGCGCCTCATGCGGGCAGCCCGCTGCAGCGAGTCGGACGCCGAGACAGCGATACGCCGCTTCGGCCGTCGGCGCGGATGGAGCGATATATCGGCCTTGGCATCGGTCAGCGCCAGACGGCTGAACGCGTCGGAATACCGCATACGCCCGGCCGACATGCCGACCGTCAGCAGCGGATCGCGCGCTCCACCCTCAAAGCGCTGCAAGGTGGCTTTTATGTCGGCATTGCGTATCACCACCCTCATGGAGTCGGAATCGGAGCGCAGCGACATGCGCCGGACGCTTGCCGTAAAGCCAAGCGGCGTGATGACGGTGGTGTCGAACGTAGCCTTGGTGTTGCGTGTGCCCATACCCACCTTCAGGCCTCGTGACAGCAGAGCCACACCGTCGCCGACAAAAGCGAGGGTGTCGGATGTCAGACTGACACGCAGCAGCGAGTCCACCTCCTGACCGTCGGCCGTGGTGAGATGTGTGTTGGTGCCGAAACTCAGCTGCGCACGGGTGACGTAGGCCAGAGCCGACGAATCGCGCATGCGCAGCAGAAAATCGTCGAGCCCCACCTTGCCGTTGACCCTGATATTGTGAAACCGCTTCGGATCGAGATCCGACAACCGCAGCGCGACATCGGTATGACCGTCGACACGCCCTCTGACAGTGAACGGCAGCCGCCGGAGCAGATCGGCCGGCAGTGCGGCAAAATCTAAATGTCCGTCGAACACACCGTCGACCCTCGGATCGCTCAGCGGATGCGTGACAGTGCCATTGAGGGTGAAGCCCACTGCCCTTCCCTGCAGGTCGAGACGTTTTATGTCGACACGCGACCCGTCGGGATTTCCGCCACAGACCGTAGCGGTGATATCGGCTTGAACACGGCGCAGTTTCAGCCGATCGTATTCAAACGAGCCACCCGGTATCATCACCGACACCTCCACATCGGGCATAGCCGGCACGCTGTCCGACAGACGCCCAATATCGTAAGGCTTAAGCAGACGCGCCCTGACATCGATCTCGGCGTCGGAAACGATCCGGGGCAGACTGCCCTTGAACCCCTCCGGAACGAGCGCCATCATATTGTCGACACGAAGCCGGGCTGCATAAAGATCAAGACTGTGGATCAGCAGCGAGTCGGAAAAACTGATATCGGCATTCATCCCGAGTGTATTGCCTCCGATGTCGAACGTGAAATCCTCGAGCCGCAGATGATCGGGACGCCGCTGATCCCACTTCACACTGCCGTCAACTCCGAGCGTCACCGGAGCCAGATCCATCATCGGCGCCAACCGCCCGCCACCCTCGGCTCTCGCCGAAATGGTATAGACCGGCGCCTTCTCTCCGTCGACAGCCGTCAGGGCGATGTCGAGCACTGCATCGATCGAGTCGGCGAGCGAAACGTAGCGCACCGGAGCGGCGCCATTGAGCACGAAGCGGTCGATGCTTATATAAGGCAGAGGCGAGGAAGCCGTATCAGACTGTTCTTCGGCCTCCGGAACTATATCGTAGTTGGCGTGGAGGTCATCGACCTTCACGAGATTGACCCTCGGAGCATCTATCTCCACGTCATAAAGCATTATATAGCCCATCGTGGCCGCCCACACGTTTATGCCGCCGCTCAGACGGCTTACGGTCAGCAGAGTGTCGGCCGAAGCAGGCAGCTGGGCTCTCTGTTGGGGTGTGATGCTGTCGAGAGCGTCGGACACCACCGTCAGATCGTCGACGTCGAGCCTGACTTTAGGGAAAGTCTTCCAGAACGTCAGCTCCACGCGACGAGCCTTGACATGGCCGTCGATAAACTCTCCGGAATATCTTTCGACCATAGAGGTGAGCGTTTCGGGCGAAAGCAGCCACACCACGCATGCCGTAGCGGCCACAGCCAGCAGTGCCAGAGAGCCGACAGCCACAGCCGTCCATTTGAGCACACGACGCCACAACGGACGTCTTTTTGAAGATGTTGTATTATCAGATGTCATTTGTCAGTCGGTTCGCGAATCAGGATAAGTGATAGAAACAAACACATCAAGCATGTTTCCCGCACAAAATTACTGAATTATTTGTTAATTTTGCATCTGACAAACAAACAACCACGCATGAAAGATCTTCCCACCGCCACCGAAGCACCCGAACGCGCCATACTCGTAGGACTGATCACTCCGGCCCAGAACGAGGCACGCGCCAAGGAATATCTCGACGAACTGGAATTTCTGGCCGACACGGCCGGAGCCGTCACAGTGCGCAAGTTCACACAGAAGATGAACGGCCCCGACTCCCGCACCTTCGTCGGATCAGGCAAGCTCGAAGAGATACGCCAATACAACGAGGACAACGACATAGCGATGGCGATCTTCGACGACGACCTGTCGTCGAAACAGGTGGCCAACATCGAAAAAGAGCTGAAGATTAAGGTGCTTGACCGCACCGGACTCATCCTCGACATATTCGCCAAGCGCGCACGCACGGCCAACGCACGCACACAGGTGGAACTGGCCCAGTACCAGTATCTGCTGCCGCGGCTCACACGCATGTGGACCCACCTCGAACGCCAGCGTGGAGGCATAGGCATGCGCGGCCCCGGCGAAACACAGATAGAGACCGACCGACGCATAATACTCGACAAGATCTCGCGCCTAAAAGAGGAGCTGAGATCAATCGACCGGCAGAAGTCGATACAGCGCAAAAACCGCGGCAAGCTCACCCGCGTGGCTCTCGTGGGCTACACCAACGTGGGCAAGTCGACACTGATGAACCTGCTGAGCAAAAGCGACGTGTTTGCCGAGAACAAGCTGTTCGCCACGCTCGACACCACCGTGCGCAAAGTGATCATAGAAAATCTGCCGTTTCTGCTCACCGACACCGTAGGGTTTATCCGCAAACTCCCGACACACCTTGTGGACTCCTTCAAATCGACTCTCGACGAGGTGCGCGAAGCCGACCTGCTGCTGCATGTGGTCGACATCTCCCATCCCAACTTCGAGGAACAGATCGAAGTTGTCAACCGTACGCTTGCCGACGTGTGCGGATCGGCCGACAAGCCGATGATCATGGTGTTCAACAAGGTCGACGCCTTCACCTACACGCCCAAGGATGCCGACGACCTCACTCCGGCACGCCGCGAGAACCTGTCGCTCGACGACCTGAAGCAGAGCTGGATGAGCCGCATGGGCGAGGACGCGGTGTTTATCTCCGCACGCAAGGGCATCAACATCGACGAACTCAAACACAAACTCTACGAGCGCGCCAAGCAGATACACCTTACCCGCTTCCCCTACAACGACTTCCTGTTTCAGACCTACGACAATCTGGCCGAAGAGGAGGAAGAGGAGAGCGGAGCAGACAGCTAATGAATCCCACCGCATGACGATGCGCCATCCGCACGGGCGCAGTCAGCAGCGAAAAAAAACAACTCACCCCCGGAGCGCGAATCAGACGATTCAATGCTCCGGGGTGACTGTTATCCGGTATCAGTCAAAGACACGGCGCGCATCACTCAGCGCGCTCATAGTAGCGCACCCAGTCGACAAGCATCTCCACCGGCAGATCCTCGGGGAACACACGTCCCACCCACTGGCCGCCAAGCTGCATATCGATCATCAGATACATCGGGCGATAGTAGGGGAACTGACTGGCAGCGTCGGCACCCTCGATGCGCGGATAGGTGTTGACATGCGTGTCGTTGATAAAGAATCGCACGCTGTCGGGATACATCTCCACCGCATACACATTGTAATCATCCGGATCGATGACACCGGTGCGCGACGGCACGGGATCATTCATGCCCTTATTATACGTATAATCGGAGTGGACGGTCTGATAGGCTATCGAGTCGGAGTTGAGGCGTTCCATGATGTCGATCTCGCCACCGTAAGGCCATTGGGTGCTGCCATACTCCTCCGACGCCGAAGGCTCCGGAAGCATCCAGATCGCAGGCCATGCGCCGCGCGCACCCTGCAGCTTGGCGCGGACCTCCAGACGTCCGCCGAGGAAAGCCTTCTTGCCTTTGGTAAATATACCGCCGGTGAGATATTCCACCGGACCGGCTGTGCCGGCGCTGTCGGCAATACCTTTGAGCACGGCATTGCCATCGCGCATCTCATACAGACGGTCGTCCGACGACATGTGAGCACACCAGTCGGGTGTGCCTTTGGGGATTCTCGACCATACGGTAGTATCGGCCTGACCGTCGTAGTCAAACTCTTCTGACCATACGAGCTTCCATTCGTCGGACTTCTGTTCGGTCTTCGCGCATGACACCACGGCCAGAGCCATAAACGCCATGGCGGGAATAAGGAAACGTTTAAAACGCATTTTTTTGATTTTGTTTTGGAGTAATATTTGTTTGGAGTAATAATAGTCTTGTTGCGCCGACAATAGGATGCTCCTTCCCGGCAATGTTTGTTCTTGACAATGCCCGGCAAAAACCTATCCAGGCCTGATTTTCTGCAAATTTACACAATATTTCTTTCAATTCAACGCCAAACCACCCCTCAACAACCCTCATTATGTTAAAAAACATATTTTGTGCGCGGCAGGAAAGCAAAGGGAAAATCGTGGCGAAAATTTGGTAGCGGGAGAAATGTTGCATAAATTTGTAGTGGGAAACCCACACAGTTGTCCCTGCATAAGAATCCATCTCCGAAACTAATATATGACCCCGTATCTTGTATCGGCACGCAAATATCGACCGACGACGTTTGAATCGGTCGTAGGACAGTCGGCTCTGACCTCGACGCTCAAAAATGCCGTCGTTTCGGGCCGTATAGCCAGCTCCTACCTGTTCTGCGGCACGCGCGGAGTGGGCAAGACCACATGCGCCCGTATCTTTGCCAAGACCATCAACTGCGAGCATCTGACCGCCGAGGGCAACCCATGCAACGAGTGCGACTCGTGCAAGGCTTTCAACGCAGGCACCTCGCTCAACATCATAGAGCTTGACGCTGCGTCGAACAACGGTGTAGACGCCATGCGCGCCCTCACCGAGCAGGTGAGAGTGCCGCCCGTGCAGGGCCGCTACAAGGTGTTTATCGTCGACGAGGTGCACATGCTCTCCACGCAGGCCTTCAACGCGTTTCTTAAAACCCTTGAGGAGCCGCCGGGCTACGTGGTGTTTGTGCTCGCCACCACCGAAAAGCAGAAGATCATACCCACGATACTCTCGCGCTGCCAGATCTACGACTTCCACCGCATATCCATCCCCGACATCATCCGCCAGCTGCAGTACGTGGCCTCGCAGGAGGGAGTGGAGGCCGAGGAGGCCGCTCTCAACGTCATAGCCACCAAGGCCGACGGCGGCATGCGCGACGCCCTGTCGGTATTCGACCAGGTGGCCGCATCCTCGCAGGGCAAGGTGACCTACGAGCACACGATAGCGAGTCTCAACGTGCTCGACTACAAATATTACACTCGCCTGACCGAAGCTTTTCTGGCCGGCGACGTGCTGATGACATGGGTGATCTACCGCGAGATCCGCGACGCCGGATTCGACTCGCTCTTTTTCATCAACGGCCTGGCCGCCTATCTTCGCGATCTGATGATGGCCCGCGACCAGTCGACCGTAGGACTCGTCGAGGCGGGAGAGGAGGCCCGCAGACAGATGGCCGACATAGGCGCCCGATGTACGCCGGGCTTCCTATACCGCGCCATGAGCCTCTGCAACGACGCCGACCTCAATTACCGCACGGCCACCAACAAGCAATTTCTC
Source organism: Paramuribaculum intestinale (assembly GCF_030759015.1). GTDB lineage: Bacteria > Bacteroidota > Bacteroidia > Bacteroidales > Muribaculaceae > Paramuribaculum > Paramuribaculum intestinale. Next base: position 2,632,630 of record NZ_CP098825.1, read on the forward strand.
GTAGAGCTGACGCTCGCCAAAATATGCCAATCACTCAGCCCCTCCCCTAACAAAGGCAGCGACGGAGAGGGGCGGCTGAGAAAAATAGACGCTGCCGACACCAAAGCACCGCTTGTGAGCGTTCCGGCCGCCACCGCGCCGACAAAACCGTCGGCTCCGGCCACCACTCATAAGGCCACATCGCCACAGGCAACGGGAGCGACACCACAAGCCGCGCCGCAAGCTCCGGCTGCACCGCAGCCCCACGTACAGGCGTCACACCCCGCGACACACATGCCTGCACCGGGCATGAGGTCGACGCTGAAGATGCCGGTGTTCAACATCAACCGACCGAACGAAACGGCTGCGGCAACGGACGACACCACAGAGGGCAATACCGCCGGCAGCGGACGGTGCAAACCGTATTCGCAGACCGATCTCGACAACGCTTGGGACGAGTTTATCGACGCATTCCCCCGCAAGCGGATTCTGGTCAACTCGATGCGGACATCGCGCCCGGTGCGCCTCGACGAGACGCAGGTGGGGGTGGATCTCGACTCGGAGATACAGCTGTCCACCTTCCGCGAAGAGCTTGGCGAGCTGCTGCAGTGGATGCGCGACCGTCTGCAGAACGACCATCTCACACTGCAGCTCAAAGTCACCGACCGCGAACCGATGCGCCACGTGCTCAACGACCGCGAGCTGATGCTCACCATCATCAAGGAACGTCCGATGCTCGAAAAGTTCATCAAAGGACTGAAGCTTACTCTCTGACGCCGGACGTCAGACCCACTCACCTATCCGACAGTAAAGAAACACACCTCCGACATGATACCGCACATAAGAACATTCACACTTCTGACGGCACTGACGGCCATCCTCATCGCCACATCGTGCAGCAGCGACGACACACGCCGTTTCGACGACGAACTGCGTCAGGCCGACATGGCCGTGGCCGAAGGCGATATGACAGCTGCCACAAGCATAGCCCGCCGCCTCTCCGACGAGCATCTCGACGCCATGACCACAGGCCAGCTTTGCAGGCTGTCGATACTCTACATGCAGCTTTCGGACGACGGTAACCAGAGCGAAAACATATCACGCGCCACCGACTGCTACCGAAAGGCTTTCGCCACCGATTCCGACTCCGCGCGCCAATATTATTCGCAACTCGGCCCCGAACAGACCGCCAACGCGCAGATGCTGGCCACTATAGCCGGGAGCATCGGAACCGCCCTGCCCGGAGAGGCCGAAACCGACACCCTGCCGGAGACAATAATCAACGACAGCCATGAACACTGACTGGACCGACAGCCTCGCAGCCCTGCGGGCCACACTCCCCGGAGCCGATGAGCCCGCCGACGACGGACAGACTGCCGAAGAGGCATCCGACACATCCGCTACAGGCAACCGTCAGCTGACCCTCTGCTACGAGCGCAAGCAGCGTCGGGGCAAACCGGCCACGATCATCACCGGATTTGACTGCTCCGACGAGCAACTCTCGGAGATCGCCTCCAAGATAAAGAAACGGCTTGCAACGGGCGGATCGGCCCGCGGCGGAGAGATACTCGTGCAGGGCGACCGCCGCGAAGAACTCCGCACGCTGCTCGCCGACATGGGCTACAAGGTAAAAGGCTGACGATGCTTACCATATATCGCGCTTCGGCCGGATCGGGCAAGACCTATACTCTCGCCTACGAATACATCAGACTGCTGCTCGGACACACCGACCGCGACGGACGCCACCGCCTCAACAACGGCAACCGTGGCGGACACCGCAATATCCTCGCCATAACCTTCACCAACAAGGCCACAGGCGAGATGAAGCGCCGTATAATCCACGAACTCGCCCTTCTGGCCGGATGCGAGCCGGGCTGGGACTCGCGGTCAGGCTACATGGAGGACCTGAAACGCCATTTCGAAGCCACCGCCGAACAGATAGCCCGGGCCGCACGCGAAGCTTTGACCGGCCTACTTTTTGATTTCAGCCAGTTTCAGGTATCGACCATCGACTCCTTTTTCCAGACGATACTTCGCACATTCGCCCGTGAAGCCGAGCTTACGGGCAACTACGAACTGACGCTTGAAGCCGCACCGAGCGTCAGCGAGGGAGTGGCCCGCCTGTTCAAGTCGCTTGAAGAGGACGACAGCCGCAACAACGGCATCATACTGGCGCAGATCACCCGTCATCTGCTCAACAAGATGAACGAAGGAAAAACCTCAGATCTGCTCAACCGCTCGGGGAAAGCCTACCAGACTCTGGTCAGAGAGATATCGAGCATGAACGACGAGGATTTCGCCACACGCCACGAAGGCGAAGAGGCCACAGCCCACGACCTGACGATGGAGTATCTCTCTGATCCGACACGGCTCAACCGGTTTGCCTCGGCACTCATGAACGAAATATCGGCGCTCACGCGCAAAGCACAGCTCCGCGCCACCGAATGCCTCGACGCGATAGAGCGCCATGGCCTCGGCACCGGAGTGTTCAAGGCCAACCACTTCATCAAAGGCCTGGAGAAAGTGAAGGCCGATCCGTCATCCGACAGCGGCGCCACCACCACCGTGAAGCCCGCCGCCGAAGGGGTGGAATCGGTGCTCAACAAAGGGCGCACCCTCCCGCCTGAAGTGGAGGCGTCGGTCATCGCCGCCTCCGAGGCCATACTCGCCTGCCGTACACGCGGCAAGATATGCCGTCAGTTGCTTGACTCCACACTGTCGCTGTCGCTCATGCGCCACGCCATGCGCTATATCGACGAAGTGCGGCAGGAGAGCAACGCCCTGCTGCTCGACGACACGAAGACACTGCTCAGCCGGATCATCGGCGACAACGACACCCCCTTCGTCTACGAACGCATGGGAGTGTGGCTCAACCACTTCCTGATCGACGAATTTCAGGACACATCGCGCATGCAGTGGGACATACTGCGGCCTCTTGTAGAGCAAGGCATTGCACCCGGACACGACTCTCTGATAATCGGCGACGAGAAACAGTGCATCTACCGTTTTCGCAACTCCGACCCGACGCTGCTCGGCTCACAGGTGGCCTCCGACTTCGGCGCCCTTGACTTTCAGGAGAAAGGCAACACCCCCGGCTCCAACACCAACTGGCGGTCGTCGGCCACAGTGGTCGACTTCAACAACCGTCTTTTCGAGGCCATGGGTCCTGCAAGAGCCGGCGAAGGGGTCTACGGCAACGTACACCAGCTTGTAGCGGCCAAAAACCAGTCGGCTCCCGGCTATGTGGAGGTAGAACGCATCACTCCGCCGCAAGGCTCTACGATGGCCGACGAGGCTCTTCCGCGGATGTATGACAACATCGTGCGTCAGTTCCGGGCCGGCTACCGCCCCGCCGACATAGCCATACTTGTCCGCGACGGCAAAGACGCCACACAGGTAGCGGAATACCTGTCGGCACGACAGCACGACAACCACGACGATCCGCGATTCGGCATCACGAGCGACGAATCGCTCCGCCTGCAGGACTCCCCCGCCGTAAAAATGATCATCAGCGCTCTGCGACTCAGATCGACCACCGCCGACGACGTCAGGGAACGGCGCCGCAGCATGCGTGAGGTGACGCTGCTGACATCGCGCTTCGACGAAGCCAAAGGCCGCGGCCTGAGCGATTCCGACGCCCTTGAAGAGGCCGTAGGGCGCCGAGGCGAACAGGCAGCGGAAAGCAACAACGAATCATGGGATCTGGTGACACTCGTCAACTGGATCATCCGCGAGCGTGTCCCGGCTGAGATGGCCTGCGACCAGAATGCCGCTATCTCGGCCTTTGTCGACGCTGTGACCGAATATTCCGCAGCCAACGCCCCCGACCCGCGCAGTTTCCTGCGGTGGTGGGACATCAACGGGCGCCGGCTGTATGTGCAGACCCCGCCCGACACCATGTCGGTCAATCTGATGACTATCCACAAATCCAAAGGCCTGCAATGGGCCTGCGTACACGTACCGATGGTCGACTGGGACGCCGTTTCGCTCAAAAGCGACGAATGGTTTCCTACCCGCGGACTCACCCTCGAGGGCTGCGACACCGCCGACATACCTCCCTACGTGAGACTACGCCCATGCATTGAGATGCTCGCCACCCCGATGGGAGCGCGCTACCAGAGACGCGTCAGAGAGATGGCCACGGATGAAACCAACGTGATCTACGTGGCCTTTACACGCGCGGTCAACGAACTGTGTGTCTACTACAAAATGCCCTCTGCGCCAAAGGACACTACGGCGGGCGAATTTGTGGGACATGCCCTCATGGATGCCTACGGACAAGAATCGGTAACCATAGGCTCACACACTTCACCTCCGCCACGCGAGGAGAAGAAGGGCACCGCGCTCGAACCGACCGCCAGCGGCGAAATGCCGCGCTTCAAGGCCGGCATACGCACCGACCTATGGAATGCGATCGAGCTTGACGACGACCCGGAAATGATCGACGCTACCGCCGAGCCGACCGACGCTATCGCCGGTGACGACTGACCCGGACCGCGCTCAAAAAAGCTCAACGTCCGCGGCCATAAATCTTGCGGTAGACCAGAACCTTAAGCCGACCGAAACGCCGCTCGGCCTCATGCAAGGCGGCGGCACGTCCGTCGGCATCAGCCGCCGCATCGAGCATCCGGCCGATCTCCCCGCAAGTGTCGCCGTCGATCAGGCGCGACTCATCGAGCCGACCCAAAGCCACGCACTCCGCCAGATGCCCCACGACGGTCGAAAGAGCCAGACCGCGCAACGCGGCTATATCCTCGGGCGATGTGCCGTCGTCAAACATACGCAGTGACTCGAAAGTGGAATATCCTCTGGGACGCTTCTCCTTGCGTCCGGATTCACCCTTACGGCTTCCGGAAGCCGGTTTGTCGGGCTTGGCACGCATCTCCACAATGCCGGAATCATCGCCCTGAAGCGCGATCCGCGCCTTGATATCGAGATATGCCTCCACGCTGAAATCGGCATCGGACAGCGACGTCAGCACCTTGTATTTGGCAAGCATAAGCTCCCACGCAACATCGCGCGCCGCCTCCACCCTGCGGCGGTAATTCTTGTTGCCTATATCTGACGGAACCCTCTGCACCAGCTTCAACAGCGGCGACAGCTTTTCAATAAAATACGCACACCCTCCTCTGACCTTGAGCCGCAGCTCCTCCGACCCCTTCAGAGCCTGCGCCCCTCCGGGATATGAGGCGTAAATACGGCCAAAACGCTCTCCGACCGCATCCAGATCATCGGCCATATCCTTTGACGCACGTCCATAGACATCAAACAGCTCCGGATGCACCGGAGCCACAAACTCCTGAACCGCGCGCGACAGCGCGTCAAATTCACGCCGTATGCGCCCGAAATCAAACACCTCCACCAGATTGCGTATATAGAACTCGTCGGCGAGCCTTGAAGCCATAGCCTCGTCGGGAGTTCCGGCCACAGCCTCGCGGATAAATCCCGTCACTCCTGGATCGGTAATCACCGAACGATCCGACAATGGCGTGTCGAGTACCAGTCCGTCGAGCGAACGACACCGGCTCAGAGCCACATAGGCCTGTCCGGGAGCAAACGACGAAGCCGCATCGATTATAGCACGGTCAAACGTCAGCCCCTGGCTCTTGTGGATCGTTATGGCCCATGCCAGACGCAACGGCATCTGCACGAAACGCCCCTCCTCCTTCTGGGTGATCTTCTGAGTTGCTTCGTCGACATCGTAACGCGTATTGACCCACTCGGCCGGCTCCACACATATCTCCTCGTCCTTGCCGAGCGGCCTGACGTCAACCCTGCCGTCGGAGAGCGATGTGACAGTGCCTATCATGCCGTTGAAAAACCGGCGCTCCGGCCCGTCGTTGCGTATAAACATCACCCTCGCCCCGACCTTGAGAGTCACCTCCTCGTCGGCCGGATAGGCCGACGGCGGAAATTTGCCCTCGATCCGGGCCCGGAACACTGTGGGCTGCCCGGCGAGTGACGCGAGCTTCCCCTCGTTGACAGCCGCAGCCCGGGCGTTATGGGTTGTGAGGCGTATGTATCCCTCCTCGTCGGCCGGATCGAATCCCGGCCGATAGCGTCCGTTGAGTTTCCGGAGCAGCGTGTCGTCGATATTGCCGTCGCGCACGGCGTTGAGCATATCAACAAAATCCCGGTCGGTCTGCCTGAACACTGTCTGCAACTCTATGGTCAGCATCCCGGCCTCGCGCAGCGCATGGCTGTCGAAGAAATAAGGCGACTTATAATACGGCCGCAGCAGCTCGCGGTCGGCATCGCGCACCACCGGCGACAGTTGTCGCAGATCGCCTATCAGCAGCAGCTGCACCCCGCCGAAAGGCCTTGACGGATCACGAAACCGCCGCAGAGCCATATCCATGGCATCCATCAGATCGGGACGCACCATGCTGATCTCGTCTATCACAAGCAGCTCCATACCCGCAAGTATGCGACGCGTGGAGCGCGACGGCTTGAAATACTTCTCCTCGCCCACAAACCCCTGCCCGGGGATATAGCAGGTCAGCGGAAAATGGAAGAATGAGTGGATGGTAGCTCCATCGGCATTGATGGCCGCCACTCCTGTCGGCGCGAGCACCACCATGCGTTTGCGTGAGGTGGCCCGCAGCCGCCGGAGAAATGTCGTCTTGCCGGTGCCGGCCTTTCCGGTAAGAAACAGGTTGGCTCCCGTCTGCTCCACTATGCGGAAGGCAAGATCCATCTCTCCGCCTACCGTCATGGCAGCGATATGCTCACAAGCTTGCGGAGCCATATCGGCGCCGTCGGTATAATCGTATTCCATCGGTCTGTTCACTGTATTGCGAAATTAGGCATTATTCCATAACTTTGCAAAAATCACAAGAAATCACCACCACATAATGACCACCGCCTCCACAACCGCCCTTCCGGTGCAGGGGCGCCTCAAATCGCTCGACCTGCTACGCGGACTCGACCTTTCATGCTCGTCGGACTCCAGCCCCATATTAGGACAATGGTATGACACGGTGTTGACCGCCGGCAACTTCGCCATCGTATTCCTGATTCTCGCATGGATGCACCGCGACCGCCTCTGTATGCGCATCTGACATGCTGCGGATGCGGGGATGCCGCGTCGCAGGAGGGAAATTTTGCATTGTGGGGAGAATGATGTAATTTTGTATCGGTCTTGCCGGGGGCAAGTCCGCATGGTGTCGGCTCAACAATGACACCGCCAAGGTTGTTACACTAAAGACTTATGAAAACGAACGACCCATCGCCTGCAATGCAGCATAAAGCGCCGGCCGAAGCTGTGGCCGCCACCGGCGAATACAAATACGGATTCACCACCGACATAGACACCGACATACTGCCTCCCGGACTGTCGGAGGACACCATCAGGTATATCTCCGCACAGAAGCAGGAACCTGAATGGCTTCTCAACTTCCGCTTGAAAGCATATCGCAAATGGCTGACGATGAAGATGCCCGAATGGGCGCATCTCGACATACCGCCCATCGACTATCAGGCGATCAGCTACTACGCAGCTCCGGTGAAGAAAGAGGGGCCGAAAAGCCTCGACGAAGTGGATCCGCAGCTTATCGACACATTCAACAAACTCGGCATACCGCTTCAGGAGCAGAAACAGCTTGCAGGAATGGCTGTCGACGCAGTGATGGACTCCGTGAGCGTCAAGACCACCCACCGCCAGCTGCTTGCCGACAAAGGCGTGATATTCTGCTCCATCTCGGAAGCCGTCAGGGAGTATCCGGATCTGGTGCGGCGCTATCTCGGATCGGTCGTTCCGGCATCCGACAATTTCTTCGCCGCCCTCAATTCGGCGGTATTCTCCGACGGATCGTTTGTCTACATCCCCAAGGGCGTGCGTTGCCCGATGGAGCTCTCGACCTACTTCCGCATCAACGCCAAAGGCACCGGTCAGTTTGAACGCACCCTTATCGTAGCCGACGACGACTCCTACGTCAGCTATCTCGAAGGGTGCACCGCCCCGATGCGCGACGAAAACCAGCTTCACGCCGCCATCGTGGAGATCGTGGTGGAGAACCGCGCCGAAGTGAAATACTCTACCGTCCAGAACTGGTATGCCGGCGACCGCGACGGCCGCGGCGGCATATACAACTTCGTCACCAAGCGAGGACTCTGCCGCGGACGCGACTCAAAGCTGTCGTGGACGCAGGTCGAGACCGGATCGGCAATCACGTGGAAGTACCCCTCATGCGTGCTTGCGGGCGAAGGCGCCACCGGCGAATTCTATTCCGTAGCCGTCACCAACAACCGCCAGCAGGCCGATACGGGCACGAAAATGATACATCTGGCACCCAACACCCGCTCCACAATAGTCAGCAAAGGCATTTCGGCCGGACGGAGCCAGAACTCCTACCGCGGCCAGGTGAAAGTGGTGGCCTCCGCACATGGATGCCGCAACTACACCCAATGCGACTCCCTGCTGCTCGGCCCCGACTGCGGAGCACACACATTCCCCTATATCGATGTCATGAACGACAGTTCGGTAGTGGAGCACGAAGCCACGACATCGAAAATCAACGAAGAGCAGATATTCTACTGCAACCAGCGCGGCATACCCACCGAAGAGGCCGTAGGGCTTATTGTCAACGGATATGCCAAGGAGGTGATGAACAAGCTGCCTATGGAATTTGCCGTAGAAGCCCAGAAACTGCTCCAGATATCGCTCGAAGGGAGCGTGGGATGACCCGCATCATATCATAACCGAACAAAAAAATTGCCACAATGAGCAAACTTCTTGAAATAAAAGGACTCCACGCCTCGGTCGAGGGCAAGGAGATCATACGCGGACTCGACCTTGAGATAGGCGCCGGCGAAGTCCATGCCATAATGGGACCCAACGGCTCCGGCAAGAGCACCCTTTCGGGTGTGCTGGCCGGAAACCCATCCTACCGCGTCACCGGCGGCAGCGTCAGCTTCCACGGCGTCGACCTGCTGTCGCTCTCGCCCGAAGACCGCTCCCACGAAGGACTGTTCCTGTCGTTCCAGTATCCGGTGGAGATACCCGGAGTGTCGATGACCAACTTCATGCGCGCGGCAATCAACGCCAAGCGCAAATATTTCGGCGAGGATCCCATGCCCGCCACCGAATTCCTCAAACTCATGCGCCAGCGCCGCGAGATAGTGGAGCTTGACAACCGCCTGGCATCGCGCTCGGTCAACGAGGGCTTCTCGGGCGGAGAAAAGAAGCGCAACGAGATATTCCAGATGGCTATGCTCGAGCCGCGGCTCTCGATACTCGACGAAACCGACTCCGGACTCGACATCGACGCCCTGCGCATCGTAGCCTCGGGCGTCAACCAGCTGAAAACAAAAGACAACGCCACCATAGTCATAACCCACTACCAGCGTCTGCTCGACTACATACGCCCCGACTTCGTGCATGTGCTATATCACGGCCGCATAGTACACAGCGGCGGACCTGAACTCGCGCTCGAACTCGAAGAGCGTGGCTACGACTGGATCAAGCAACAAGTCGACTGACCCTGCCATGAACGCTCTCAGACAATACACCGACCTCTATAACGCCCACTGCAAGGATATCGACGCACACGCACCCGCCCTGCTCAACGAGCTGCGCCCGCGTGCATTCGAAGCCCTGCAGGGCAAAGAGCTGCCCGACACACACACGGAGGGCTACGAGCGCACATCGCTCGACGAGATGATGACTCCCGACCGCGGCCTGAACATAATGCGCCTCGGACATTCGTTTGATCTATCCACAGCCATACGCTGCGAGCTGCCCAACGTATCGACTCTGCAGGCATATCTCGTGGGCGACACATTCGTGCCCACCGAAGGGCTCGACCGCCGTCTGCCCGAAGGAGTGATATTCACATCGCTGGCACGTGCATGTGAGCAGTGGCCCGACATCATAAAACCGCGTCTGGGCACGCTTGCCGACCTCAACGACGTCCCTACAGCCCTCAACACCCTTTTGTGCCAGGACGGCGCTGTGGTGCGCATTCCGGCCGGAACACATCTCGAAAAACCGCTGCAGATTGTCAACGTGTTTGACGGCGCAGAGCCTCAGATGGCCGTGCGCCGGCTGCTCGTGATCGTGGAGAAAGACGCTTCGGCCATGATCCTCACCTGCGACCACAGCAAATCCGACACACACTCGTGCCTTTCGCTGCAGGTGACCGAAGCATGGCTCGACGAAGGTGCCAGCCTCGACATCTGCGACATGGAGGAAACAGCGGCATCCAACGCCCGCTGCTCACGTCTCTACGTCAGTCAGCAGACCGGATCGCAGCTGCGCGCCAACATTGTGACGCTGTCATGCGGCACGACCCGCAACGACATGCGCACCGACATCAACGGCGAGCACTGCCGCACGGAAATCAACGGCATGGCCATCTGCACCGACCGCCGTCACGCCGACAACTGTTCGGTGGTGCGCCATCTGCAACCCCGCTCCCACAGCCGCCAGCTCTTCAAATATGTGCTCGACGACTATGCGCAGGGCGCTTTCGAAGGATCGATACTCGTCGCTCCCACCGCTCCCTATACCGAGGCCTACCAGAGCAACCGCAACGTACTCGCCTCGTCGACGGCACGAATGCACACACGCCCGCAGCTCGAAATCTACAACGACGAGGTGAGCTGCTCACACGGAGCGGCCACCGGTCAGCTCGACGAGCAGGCTCTCTTCTACATGCGCACCCGCGGCATCCCAGAGCGCGAGGCCCGCATGATGCTTATGCAGGCATTCATGTCGGACGTGATCGACTCCGTGAGCATACCCGGCCTGGCCGACCGTCTGCGGCATCTGACAGAAATGCGCTTCAGAGGCGACACAGCCGTATGCGGCGACTGCCCTGCAAAATAAACTTCAAAACGACACCGACCCCATGACAGCACTCGACACCGCCGACATACGCCGACAGTTTCCCGCCCTCAGCCGCAAAATCTACGGTCATGAACTGATATATCTCGACAACACCGCCACCACGCAGACACCATCGCCGGTGATCGACGCCATACGCGACGGTTATCTCGACTCGAAAGCCAACGTACACCGCGGCGTGCACACACTGTCGCAGGAGGCCACCGCCCGGCAGGAGGCCACACGCGAACTTGTGGCCCGATACATCGGCGCCGACGACAGCGCCGAGGTGATCTTCACCCGCGGCACCACCGAGTCGATCAATCTCGTGGCAAGCTCCTATGGCGCGCTGATGAACGAAGGCGACGAGATAGTGCTGACGGTCATGGAACACCACTCGAATATAGTTCCCTGGCAGCTTATCGCGGAGCGCCGCGGGCTGAAAATACGCGTCGTAGGGATGGACGACCGCGGAGTGCTTGATCTCGACGCATTCCGGAGCATGCTCAACGAGCGCACGCGCATTGTGGCGGTGACCCACGTGAGCAACGTGCTCGGCACGGTCAATCCCGTAGCCGAAATGATCGCCGAAGCCCACAAAGCCGGAGCTGCGGTGCTCGTCGACGGCGCGCAGGCCATAGCACATACAAAGGTCGACGTCAAGGCACTCGACGCCGACTTCTATGCATTCTCATCGCATAAGATGTATGGTCCGTGCGGTATCGGAGTGCTTTACGGACGCCGTGAGCTTCTTGAAAAAATGCCTCCATACCAGGGGGGCGGAGAGATGATAAAGACCGTGAGCTTCGGCGGCACGGTATTCGCCGACCTGCCTTTCAAATTCGAGGCCGGCACCCCCGACTTTGTCGGAATCGCGGCGCTTGCAAAGGCAGTGGAGTGGCTCGAAGCCACCGGTGTGGAACGGATCGCCGCCCACGAAGAGCAGCTGCTTGAATACACCACAGAGCGCATGGCCGAGATAGAAGGAATGCGTATATTCGGCACAGCTCCGGGCAAGAGCGCCATCATATCATTCCTGATAGGCAACGCACACTCCTACGACACCGGTCTGCTGCTCGACAAACTCGGCATTGCCGTGCGCACCGGCCACCACTGCGCCCAGCCCCTGATGGAGCGGCTGGGAGTGAGCGGCACCGTGCGTGCGTCGATGGCCGCCTACAATACCTTCGAGGAAGCCGACGCCTTTATCGGCGCATTGCGCCGCATTGCGCCGATGCTTGCCTGAGGCTGCAAGCCACCGTAGAGGCGCGTCAGAGCTTCTCCTGACGCTTGCGTATCCACGCGGCGAGCTCTACCATCACCGCATTGTGGGACGCCATCTGATCGCGTCTGTAGCCCCAACCGTGACCTCCAGAAGGATAAATATGGAGCGAGGCGTCGACACCGTGCCGGCGCATGGCAAGAAAATAATTGATCGAATTGAGAGGATCCACCACCTTGTCGTCGGCACTCAGCAGCAGCAATGCAGGCGGTGTCGACGGAGAGGCCTGAAGCTCCGACGAATAGCGCGCACGCAGCTCTGGAGAGTCAGCGTCGCCGAGAAACTGCGCAGCCGTGCCGGGATGTGTTATCTCCGGCATGAGCGACACCACCGGATAAAACAGTATCTGGAAGGCCGGGCGACAATCGGGTACAGCGCCATTGGCCATGGCGGCAGCCAGATGGCCACCGGCCGAAAAGCCCATGATACCCGTCCGGGAGATATCCACGTGCCATTCTTCGGCATTGTCGGCCAACACCCTGAACGCATCAGCCACATCGGTCAGCGGACGTGACCGATCGCCATCGGGCAGAGTGTAGTCGAGCACGGCATACGTCACTCCCAGACTGTTGAAGAACGGCGCCCAGTCGTAGCCCTCATGATCGGCGGCCACTTTGGAATATCCTCCTCCCGGACAAGCCACCAACGCCATTCCCGAAGGTTTTGAGGGCACAAAAACACGCATCGACGGCGACTGCACATCAACCACGCGTCCCTGTGCGAAAGTAGTCACAGACACGAGCGACAGCGCGTTCAGCGCGGCCGCCACACCCTTGCGGATGCCCATAGGAGCCGCCGTGCGCCGCGCGCTTCCCGAAGCGATATGATCGGCCATGCGGCTCTCGATATATCCGTCTGCCATAATCAATCGTTATACTGTGATGTCAGAATCCGGGTAAGCTCGGCTACGCCTTCAGACGCGCCTTTGCGTATGACGTGGACCCATTCGGGCACAGGAGCCGGATTGGGGTCGATATAATAGACTGGCGTGCCACGGCGAACATAGTTGAGCAGTCCGGCCGCAGGATACACCACCAGGCTCGTGCCTATGACAACGAAAACATCGGCCTGCGACACAAGCTCCACAGCCGGCTCCATCATGGGCACGGCCTCCTGAAAAAACACTATGTGCGGACGCAACGGCCGTCCCTCCGGATCGCGGCTCTCGGGCGAGGTATCGGCATGATCGGGATCGAGTCGATAGACACGATATGGCTCGTCGACCGTGCGCACCGCCATCAGTTCGCCGTGAAGATGAAGCACATTGGAACTGCCGGCACGCTCGTGGAGATCATCGACATTCTGTGTGATGACATACACTTCGTAGTCCTTTTCGAGAGCCGCCAGCCCCAGATGCCCTGCATTGGGCTCGGCTTTGAGCAGTTCGCGCCGCCTGGCGTTGTAGAAATCATGGACAAGACGTGGATTGCGTCTGAAACCGTCGGCACTGGCCACGTCCATCACCGGATAGTTTTCCCACAGTCCGCCGCTGTCGCGGAAGGTGCTGATACCGCTTTCGGCGCTCATGCCTGCGCCGGTGGAGATTACGAGTTTTTTCATCGGGAGAAAGTTTTTTTGCACAGTTACGTTCAGAGTCTGAACAAGGAGAAATTGACACTGCCGTAGGCACGGTGTTCGAAAAAGCCTGGCAACGTGGAGAAATCAAACTTACGCGAGTGCTCCATCACGAACAGCGTGCCCTCCTTGACGAGCTTCGAGCCGAGCACCTTGCCCGGAATCTCGCCGAATCCGTCCATGTCATAGGGAGGATCGGCGAAGATGAAATCGAACGGAGCGACGGCGGTCGATATATACCGCAGCGCATCGCCCCTGACGAGATGCAGATTGTCGGCGCCGAGCGCCTCGGCCGTGCGCCTGATAAACGAGCACTGCACCGGCGCGCGCTCCACGGCTGTCACTTCGGCGGCCTCGCGCGAAAGAAGTTCGAACGTGATGGCTCCGGTGCCGGCGAACAGATCGAGCGCACGGACACCTTCGAGATCCATCAGATTCTCGATGACGTTGAATATATTCTCGCGGGCGAAATCGGTTGTAGGCCTCGCAGTGATGGATGTCGGCACATCAAACCGCCGACGTCCGTATTTTCCTCTTATGATTCTCACCTTGTCAGATTCTGCATTAAAAGATTTAACAATATGCGGGGCCTCTGCCTATGCATTATGTGCATAACGCCCCGACACCCCGTGAAGATCACGCCTGAAGAAAATAATCGGGCAGATCAGCCCCGGAATGCCCCAGACGGCATATTGCCGGCGAAGCATTGACCATCTCCACCGGACATGATGCCCCGCGCAGCATATCGGCCATCGCGGCACACCATTCACGCGATGCCCCGGCACGACGCAGATACACCGTACCACGGTCGGCGCCCACGACGCGACGCAGAGCCGCCACATAGTAGGCGGCATCTTCCGGCGCGCTGATATCGAAACTGTTTGCCGCCATGAGATTGCCGTCGAGATTATACACCCAGCGTATCACCGCGTCCTCACACGACACCCAAAGCCCGTCGGCACGGTAGCATTCGATCATGGCCGCGAGAGTAGGACGTATCGTTATGTTGAAAAAGGTGCGTCGGAAAAAGGCCAGAAGTTGCTCGTCGTCGTCCGAAACCACCACGGCTTCGCGCCATGTGGGTTCACGAAGCGACACGCACGCCTCACTCCCGAAGGTAGCCTCAAAAGCCTCTTCGGCTGCCTTGTCGTCAAGACAAGCGGGGATAAGCGCCACACGTGGCGAAGATGTCAGCAACCCGATGCGGCTGAAATCGGAAAGCAGCAGCGGATTGTCGTAGACTGCCTCCTCCACCGCCTTGGCATAGCTTCCGGCAGTGGCTACGGGTAGCGGTATGTGCGACAATATCATCTGTTCGCCGTCGACCGGAGGCAACAGCGCGGCAGTCAGCCTACGGTCGGAGAGCTGCATCACAAGGCTCCATAGTTCAGGCTGTGAGATGAGATCTTTGTCAAGCTGTGGCATGTATATAGTAGTTTTTTATCTACAACGGATTTATAAACGCTTTATGAGCGACAGGCCGTCGCGCAGGGGGAATATCACCGACTCCAGTTCCGGATCTTCGGCCACAAGGCGGTTGAATTCCAGAATGCCGCGCAACTGCGGATCGCGGCCTGCATCGTCGGCCACCACCCGTCCCGACCAGAGAGTGTTGTCGGCGAGGATATATCCTCCGCGGGCCATACGCGGCTTCAGCATGGCGAGATACTCCGGATAGCGGCGCTTGTCGGCATCGACAAACACCATGTCCCACTCTCCGGGCATACGTCCGACCACCTCGGCCGCGTCGCCGATATGGAGCGTTATCGACGGATAATCCGCAAAACGCTCGCGCAGCTCGTCGTCCATCTCATCGTCGATCTCCACAGTGTCGAGCGTGGCTCCCGGCTGCAGCCCCTCGGCGATGCAAAGCGTGGAGTAGCCGGTGAAGGTACCCAGCTCGAGTACACGCTTCGGCGCTATCATGGAGGTGAGCATCTTCAGTATACGTCCCTGCAGATGTCCCGAACACATGCGGGGATAGAGATGGTGAAGCCATGTATGGCGGTAGAGCCGCTTAAGATGATCGGGCTCCGGCGAGATATGGCTCTCGATATATTGTTCAAGCCGGTCGTCGGTGAGTGTCAGCGGATTGCTCATAACGAGGTGAAATAGGTCTGCGACGCCTCTATGCATCGGCGCATAGCGTCGACACACTCGGCAGGGAAGCTTCCCTGCGCGGTTTCGCCGGTGAGCAGAAGCGTTTCCACTCCGTCGCGCACCGCAAAGGCCACATCGGTCATCTCGGCTCTTGTCGGATAGGGGTGATCGATCATGGATGTGAGGATCTGCGTCGATACTATCACAGGTTTTCCCGCCGCGCGGGCCATGGCACAGGCCTTGTGCTGCACGGCCGGTATGGTTGCCACGTCGATCTGTGTGCCGAGATCGCCGCGCGCCACGAGAATGCCGTCGGCAGCCTCAAGGATGCCGTTGAAATTGCGTATCGCCTCGCGGCACTCTATCTTGGCGAAGATGCGTATATCGCTGCCGGCGGTCAGAGCGCGGACAGCCTCAACGTCGGCCGCACAGCGCACAAAGGAGTGGGCTATCATGTCGATGCGCTCCTCCACAGCCACCTCGATGGCGCAGCGGTCGCGCTCCGACACGGCCGGGATCGGGGGCAGATCGGTGTCGGGCAGATTGACTGTCTTGCGCGACCCGAGTTCGCCGCCGAGAGTGACTACGGCTTCGGCCACAGCACCGTCGGCATGACGCACTGTAAGCTCCATGGCTCCGTCGTCGAGCACCACCCGATGACCCTTTCGAAGAGCGGAGCACACTCCCTCCACGGCTATGCCTATGACCGACGAATCGGTAGCGGCACACTCGGCGAGTCTCACTTCGTCGCCGACGGCCAGTGTCACCGACTCCAGAGTGCCGGACAATTGCGTCGTGCGGATTTCAGGTCCCTTCGTATCCATCAGTATCGCCGTTCCGGGCACATGCTCGCGCACGGCGCGGATGATGCGTCTGAGTCCTTCGCCGTCGACATGCGCCGAATTGATCCTGACTGAATCCATTCCGGCGCGCCTCAGCGACGTCAGGAAGTGTCGGTCACAGCGCAAATCGGTGACCGTTGCCATTATATCGGTAAGTCTTTTCATATTGTCAATATTATTATTCAGGCCGTGCTATAGCCTCTACGGCCAGACGGTAGCTGTCGAGTCCGAATCCGGCTATCGATCCACGGCACACAGGCGCTATCAGCGAACGGTGGCGTATCTCCTCGCGGGCCGCCACGTTGGATATATGCACCTCCACCACCGGTGTCTCGATGGCCGCGATGGCGTCGGCGATGGCGAGCGAGGTGTGGGTATAAGCTCCGGCATTGAGTATTATCCCGGCATATCGGCCGTTGAAACCGTCGGCGTGCAGCCGGTCGATGATCGCGCCCTCGTGGTTGCTCTGAAAAAAGTCGAATCCGATATGCGGATACAGGCTCCGCAATCGCTTCATGAAGTCGTCGAAAGAGGTGTTGCCGTAAACCGCCGGCTCGCGCACCCCGAGCAGATTTAGGTTTGGACCGTTGATAATGAGTATATCCATGATTTTATGGAGCTTTTGATGAGAAGTGTATTCAAAGACCGGGAGCGTTGACCAGCATCCATATTCCGGCATGGGTAAGCGCCATGAGGGCAAGCAGCACCCACGCCATGGTGCGGCGGCTGTCCCAGCACAGACATGCGAGCCATGCGGCCACAACCACGTAGAACGGATAGATCCACACCAATGTGCGCACCATGTCAGGACCATCCGGCGGACAGGCCGACAGCAGCGCCGGAGTGAGCAATGCCGGAAGTGACATCACTACCGCCAGAACTATGAACCATGCCGGAGCACGGCAACCCGACCGTCCGCTCATCGCGACGCCTCCTCCCCGAGGCTCTCGCGATAGGCCGCCACGGTTTCGGTCAGCCCCGCCACGAGATCATAGCGCGGTGCGAATCCGAAGTCGGCTACAGCTTCGTCGACCGAGCAATTCCAGTTGCGCTGACGCATTATGCGGAATTTGTCGCGGTTGAGCGTGCTGGGTTTCGACCGTATGACGCCGATCTTCTCGGCCACCGCCGAAACCAGATAGAGCATCCATATAGGCACCCTTACCGGTATCACCAGCCGGCGGCGGAGTATGCGCGCGGCGATGCGCCGGAATTCGGCCTGTGTGTAGCTGCGTGGCTCTGATATGATGTATTTCCGCCGGAGAGTGCGGTCGGTGTCGAGCGCGTCGAACACAGCCGCGGCAAGATCTTTTACATAGATGAACGTAAGCATCTGCCGGCGCAGTCCCACGCCGAAATCCCAGTGGCGGTCGATGCTTCGGATCATCATCAGATAGTCTTGCTCGTGGGGGCCGTAGACACCTGTGGGCCGGAAGATGGTCCATGGAATGTCGGGGCATGTTTCGAGAAATGTCTCAGCCTTTATCTTGCTGACGCCGTAACGGGTGTCGGGTGCCGGGATGGTCTTTCCGGTAAGCGGCGCATAGGTGCGTTCGTCGCCCGGTCCGAGCGCCGACAGGCTGCTCATGTAGAGCAACCGTCCGGGGATACGGCGGGCCATACGCAACGCTTCGACGACATTGCGCAGATACTGGTAATTGATACGGTTGAAATCGGCGAAATTGGTGCATTTCGTAGCTCCGAGATTATACACGAGCCGGTAATCATCCCCTTCGGGGACTGCCCCGGCTATGGCCTCGGCCATCTGCTCCGGATTTTCGTAGTCGAGAATCAGAAAACGGATGCGGCTGTCGGCGAGGTATCGGCGCGATGTCGACTCACGTATGCCGGCAGTCACCGTATATCCGCGACGCAGCGCTTCGTCGGCGATGAAACCGCCGACAAAACCGCCCGCTCCTATTATCAGTACGTTTTTGCTCATTTGAAGGCAAAGTTAGGGAAAATCCGCGGATTTTCCTTAATTTTGCACACAAAGCAGACAACCTACCGACAGATTATGGGCAAGAACAAATTGCGAAAATTCCGGGAGATGGAAGAGATACCTTTCGTCGTACAATGTCCGTTTGCCACACTGGCGTCAGAGGGATTCGGGATGAAAGGACACTGGAACAGCGACTTTTTCCACAACGACAATCCCATAGTGCTTGAACTCGGATGCGGCAAGGGCGAATACACCGTTGGCCTCGCCGAACGCATCCCCGGCAAGAACTTCATAGGCATCGACGTAAAGGGCGCCCGCATGTGGACCGGCGCCAAGCGCGCTCTGGCCGCAGGAATGACCAATGTAGGATTTCTGCGCACAGACATAGAGCTTATTGACCGCTTTTTCGCCCCCGGCGAAGTGAGCGAGATATGGATCACGTTTCCCGACCCGCAGATGAAAAAGGTGCGCAAGAGACTGACGTCCACCCGGTTTCTGGAACTATACAGCCATATACTGAAGCCCGAAGGGAAACTGCATCTGAAGACCGACAGCCCGTTTCTTTACACCTACACACGCGCCATGGCCTCGCACAACGGCATCACACCCGAAGCCGACACGGCCGACCTCTACGGCGATCCGTCGCATCCGGCCGACGACATACTGTCTATACGCACCTATTACGAGCAGCAATGGCTATCGCGCGGCCTGACGATCAAATATCTGCGGTTTGCCATTCCGCGCGACCGCGAGCTGTCGGAACCCGACATAGAGATACCCTACGACACCTACCGCAGCTTCTCGCGCGGCCATGTCGAAGGCGAATGAACTATAAACAGACATCAACACACCCCAGCTGATCTTTATGGAACGACTATATCCCAACCTCATACTCGACGCACTGCGCAATGTGCGCTATCCGGGCAACGGACGCGACATCGTTGATCTCGACATGATCGCCGACGACATACGCATCGACGGCCCGAAAGTGAGCTTCACGATAGTGTTTGACAAGCCCACCGACCCGTTCATGAAATCGATAGTCAAGGCTGCCGAGGCCGCCCTGCGCACATATATATCACCCGAAGTGGAACCGACCATAGCCACGGCGTCGCGACAGCCCGAACAAAAAGCGCAGCCGATGCTTCCGGGTGTGAAAAACATCATAGGGGTCAGCTCAGGCAAGGGCGGCGTGGGCAAATCGACCGTGGCCGTGAATCTCGCAGTGGCTCTCGCTCAGGAGGGCTACCGGGTGGGGCTTCTCGATGCCGACATATTCGGTCCGTCGCTCCCGAAAATGTTCGGCGTGGAGGACGAGCAGGTATATATGCACGAAGTCGACGGACGCGCGCTGATCATCCCGCTTGAAAAATATGGAGTGAAACTTCTCTCTATCGGCTTTCTTGTCGACAAAGACAGTGCTGTGCTGTGGCGCGGCGGCATGGCCTCCAACGCCCTCAGGCAGCTGATAGGCGAAGCCGACTGGGGCGAACTCGACTATTTCCTCATAGACATGCCTCCGGGCACGAGCGACATACACCTGACGCTGGTGCAGACACTCGCCATCACAGGTGCGGTCATCGTCAGCACTCCTCAGGAGGTGGCTCTTGCCGACGCACGCAAGGGCATATCGATGTTTACCGGTGAGAAAGTCAATGTGCCTATACTCGGACTTGTGGAAAACATGGCATGGTTCACTCCCGAACGCCATCCCGACGAGCGATACTATATATTCGGACGCGAAGGGGGCGTGAAACTCGCCCAGCAACTCGGCGTGAGACTTCTGGGGCAGATACCGGTCGTGGAGTCGATATGCGAGGGGGGCGATGAAGGACGCCCCGTGGCTCTTGACGGCTCATCAATCACCGGCCAGGCATTCCGCCATGTAGCCCGCGAGGTAGTCGACGCATGCAACCGCCGCAACGGCACTCTCCCACCGACCATAAAGGTTTCGCTGCAGTAAAAACACAGCATACTACTATCTACCACCCCGTCAAGGCGGCGCTTTGCGACGCCATGACGGGGTTTTATGCAGGCTCTTCTTTGATCGGAGTCATCAGAGTTATCGGAGCTATCAGAGCTATCGGAGGGGTAGCGGAAAGCTGTTAATTAGTGTGATATTACTGAACTTCACAACTTACTATAAAACAATATCATAGTATTCGATGCGCGCTCGATGTAACAAGGCTGTAACTGATTTAACTTCGTTTAACACAAAAACTCTTGTAGAGCTGTAATTCTCCGTAACTTTGCATTGTCAACGAATTGTAACATCAGCGCTGACAAACCGACATAACAACCCATTACACCTCTAAAACCTCACAACAATGGCTACAGCAAACTTTCAATCCAGACTCATGGGACTTCAGGCAAACCTCCTCAACTTCGCCTTCATGCTCACATCGAACCGCGACGATGCCTACGATCTGCTTCAGGATACCACGCTGAAAGCCCTCGACAACGCCGACAAATATGTCGAGAACACCAACTTCAAGGGATGGGTGTTCACCATCATGCGCAACATCTTCATCAACAACTACCGCCGCGTGGTGCGCTCGGCCACGGTCATCGACCAGACCGACGATCTCTACCATCTCAACCTCAGCCAGGACTCGGGCCTGGAAACTCCCGAAGGCTCATTCGGCGCCAAGGAGATCACCGACGCCATCAACGAATTCCCCGACAAATACCGCATACCCTTCTCGATGCACGTGGCCGGCTACAAGTACGGCGAGATCGCCGAAAAGATGCAGTTGCCGCTGGGCACAATCAAGAGCCGCATATTCTTCGCGCGCCAACAGCTCCAGACACGCTTCGCCGACTACCGCTGAAAAGCCATACCACACCCATACACATTACTATAAAAACACACTATCTTGAAAAACGGCCGCGGACGCCCTCCATTGACTATGGAGTCGTCCGCGGTCATTTTGCGTCACTTCGGAGCGGATCAGGAGCGTATGGCCGCTTCCCTGTCGGCGTCCCAATAGCGGCAGTCAAGCTCAAAGAAGAGCGAGGTGTAGGGAATAGTCAGCCCAGACTTGATGACAACCACCAGATAGAGCCTGCTGACCTCGTCGAGCCGCAATATCAGATCCTCGTGGCCGAGATCTTTTATGGCCCCGTAGCCACCGATCACTTCGTCGACTCCGGCACGATATGATGTAATGCCGGGACAGAGCCGCTCGTCGAGGCGCAACTGCTCCGAGTCGCGATATACATGCGCCACCACATGAGAGGCGCCGTCAAGCTCGCCGCGGATCGTACGGAGCACGGTCGGAAAATCGTCGGCCGTAGCATCAAGGGTGAGCACTCCGGGATTGGTCTGCAACGGATAAGCCATGTCGGTGACCACGATCCAGTTGCGATGCCCCAGCAGCGGCATCATCGTGTGAAGTTGTTCTTTCCAATCCATATAAAAATTAGTTGATATTATGAAACTCGTCAGTAACCCATGGTCTGCTGCGGCGCTTTTTGATTTTATCCGGCGTTTTTTACTCTCATCCTCAGTTGTGTAGCTCGCTACACGCCCTCGTCTTCAAGCGAAAACCACTCGAACAGATCTCAAAAATCACTCGCAGCTAATTTTTGCGAGTCACTTAAGTGTATATGTATGAGAGGATAATCTGTCATTGATGACTGAATCTGAGAGCCATGCCTCGGGCTGTGGCAAACACTATGCCGTGGCGGTAGGCCGTATGGCCGTTGACCCACGTCTGATCCACACGCACACTCAGCGGCGCGCCCTCAAGCGGACTCCAGCCACACCGGCTGATGACCGACTCAGGAGTGACGGGATAAGGCTCCACATCGTCGTCGACCATCACCAGGTCGGCATAATAGCCCTTGCGGATGAAGCCGCGGCGCTCGATGCCGAACAACGTGGCCGGATTGTGGGCCATTTTCTCCACCACCTGCTCAAGCGAGAGAACCCCCTCCTTCGACAGCTCAAGCATGACGGGGAGAGAGAACTGCACCATAGGCATGCCGCTGACAGCTGTCAGAGCCGTGCCCTCCTTCTCCTCTGGAAGATGCGGCGCATGGTCGGTGGCAATAACGTCGATAAGACCGTTGGCCACCGCATAGCGCAGTCCGTCGCGGTCGACCGGACGCTTTATGGCGGGATTGCATTTGATTCTGGCTCCGAGGTGGGGATACTGTTCGTCGGTGAACAGCAGGTATTGCGGACAAGTTTCGGCAGTGATACGTTTTCCGGCCACCGGTCCGGCCTCGAAGAGACGAAGCTCGTCGGCGGTGGAAACGTGGAGCACATGAAGCCGCGCGCCTGTCAGCCGGGCCATATCCACGGCTGTCTGCGTGGCCTTGAGGCAGGCCTCGTGGTTGCGTATCACCGGATGGAAAGCTATCGGCAGATCCTCACCGTAGCGCGCCACAACGGCCTCACGGTTGGCCTTTATGGTAGCCTCGTCCTCGGCATGGACAGCTATGAGCGCCGGCACCTCGCGGAATATACGCTCTATCACCTCGCGCCGCTCCACAAGCATGTTGCCGGTGGATGACCCGAGAAACAGTTTCACTCCGGCGGTCAGACTCCAGTCGGCATCAAGAAGCTGCTGCAGATTGGTGTCGGTGGCTCCGATGAAGAAGCCATAGTTGGCCACCGAAACTTCGGCTGCACGCTCGCGCTTGGCGGCCACATCATCGGGGGTAATGGTGGCGGGGCGCGTATTTGGCATGTCGATGAACGACGTCACGCCTCCGGCCACGGCCGCGCGGCTCTCGGTGGCCATGTCGGCCTTGTGCGTGAGTCCCGGATCGCGGAAATGCACATGGCCGTCGATGACACCGGGCATCAACAGACGTCCGGCCGCGTCGATCTTCTCCAGATCGTCGCGCTGCATGAGTGCGGCCGGGGCATCGCCCGCCGCGGTATCGGCGATGACATCGCCCTCTATAAGCACGTAGCCACGTGCGGTGACACCTTCGTTGACTATCCGGGCGTCATGAATCAGTATCGGTCTGCGATCCATATTGCGGATATTTTTTGAACATGCTGTCGAGGCGCAGGCGCAGCACACCGAACACAGCCTCGCTGAAAATACCTGTCGACATCTTGCTCGTGCCGAGCACACGATTGACAAACACGATGGGCACCTCCTTGATGCGGAACCCGCGCTTGAATGTCTGGAACTTCATTTCGATCTGAAATGCGTAGCCTTTGCAGCGGATGGAATCGAGCGGCAACGCCTCCAGCACCCGGCGGGTGTAGCAGGCAAAACCGGCCGTGGTGTCGTGAACCGGCATTCCGGTGACCAGCCTGACATAGGCCGACGCATAATAAGACATCAGCACGCGTCCTATGGGCCAGTTGACCACATTGACGCCGGTGACGTAGCGCGAGCCCACGGCCATATCCGCTCCTTCGTCGCGGCAGGCCGACAGAAGGCGCAGCAGATCCTTGGGATCGTGACTGAAATCGGCATCCATTTCGAAGATATAGCGGTAGCCGGCAGGATCGGCAAGACATATTTTGAAACCCTCGATATAGGCTGTGCCGAGTCCGAGTTTGCCGGGACGCTCATGGAGCTTTATCCGTCCGGGGAACTCCTGCTGGAGGGCGCGTACAGCCCCCGGGGTGCCGTCGGGCGACCCGTCGTCGACCACAAGCACGTCAAACTCGCTGTCGCCAAGGGCCATGACAGCGCGTATGATAGAGTCGATATTCTCTATCTCGTTGTATGTAGGTATGATTACTATGCTCTGATGCATGGCTGCGTGATCAGAATTTCAGTGAGGCTCCGGCCAGTCCGGTGATGCCCTGTGATTCGAAACAGTCGACGGTCGAATAACGGTGGTTGAGCAGATTCTCTCCATTGACAAAGACTGTCAGAGCCGGGGTGATCCCATAGGATATTCCGGCCGACAGATCGCGCACATCGCCGAGAGTTATGGCAGGTGATGCTCCATCGTATATGTGACATATACGGCGGCCGGTACGCAGAGTGAAGCCGAGATCGACGCTCAGACGCTCCACCGGATTGACCTTGACCGACGCGTCGAGCACATTGCGCGCCCTGTCGCGCCACAGATAGTAGCCTTTGCCGTAGGCGGAAGGAGCTGTGTGCCACTCCACGCGAGCATCTGCGACAGATCCCCACCGGTAGCCAACGGCCGCCCCGAAATGAAATCCCTTGACATCTTCCGGCTCAAGAATCAGACTGCCGTAACTGTCGGTGATGGCAGGCATGAGCCAGTCGTTGGCACGGGCATATCCGCCGGAGATCTCGCCATACAGACCGTGAAGCGGTCCGATGCGCAGGCGCGCGTCGAGTGTCAGCGGTATGTGTGAATTGGCATAAGCCGCCCATGGCTCAATGTTGCGTGCGAAAGCTAATACAGATCCGAGCGTGTTCTGCCACTCTCCTCCTCCGGCACTAACCTCCAGGGCAAACATCGACGACGGGTTGACAGCGATCCTTACATCAGGGGCTATATGGAACGCCTTGCCTGAATTGTGGGTGAGGTCGACACGCGCTCCAAGCCGGAGGTCGAAAGCTCCGGCACGATAGGAATATGAGGGACTGAACCGCAGAAGCCATGTAGAGTATGACCGCGGGGTGCCGATATTGGGATTTTCGACCGTGGGATTGGTGCGCAAACCCGAAAAGTCGACATCGAGCGCGGCAAGCGATCCGCCGTCGAAGTCAGCATTCAGTCCGGCTCCGAAACGGAAATTGTTCTCGGCCTCGGCCGGAAGCTGATCCTGACGGTAGGGATAACGGATGTCGTCGCCGAACGCGAAGCGCGAGTAACCGGCACGGAATCCATAGCCTAGATCATTGACGGTCGATTTCCATGCAAGGTCGGCGTTCCAGCGGTTGACCGACTGGTATTCCATGCCGTAATCGCCTGTAGCCGGGCTGTAACCCGGATGATTGTAGCGCGAGTAGGAGTAGTCAAGCTCGCCCGACAGCTCCGAGGATGCGCCGATACGCTGCGAGGCATAGATGCCTACGGTGGCGGTATGGTCGCGTATGTATTCCTTCCGGCCGGATGAAGCACGGTCATAGGGGGTGCGCCGCGAGGTGTAGACGGTGCCGTCGTATTGCAGCCATGCTCCGACACGGGTGGTGGAATTGTCGACAATCCTGTATCCGGCCGACAGCATGGCGTTATAGAGCGGCATGAAGCCGATGGAGGCATATCCGCGGTAGGGGCTGATGTAGATGCTGTCGGCCCATGCGGCCGGATCGAGCACAACTATCCCTGCCGGCACTCGTGAGGTGATGGCTCTTGTGGATGGCGACAGGCGCTCCATGGCCAGAGGTGGGAGAGATACCGACGGCGTGAAGCCGAGGCGTGTGGCCTCGCGCTGTATCGGCACCACCTCGCGCTCCACAGTGATCTCCTTGTTGAGCTGCTGCGCGGCTGTCGTGGCTGTGGCGGCCGCCGATATTACGGCGATTGCCGTCAATCTTATAGTGTGGTTTATCATGAGCGGATGTTATTGCTGTTGTTTCAGACGTGAGTCGATCATATCGAATATTTCTGCTTCGGTGCCGGGATAGTTGCTCTTGAGCGAACGGAGATATTCGTCGGCCTCGAAACCGTTGCCCTGGGCACGCAGCGCATCGCTGAGCACTATAAATCCTCGTGCGAGCCAGTAGGCGTGGGGCGGATTGGCGTTTATGAGGGCGTCGGCCGTGGCGCGCGCCTTCTCGGCGTTGCCGCTGCGGAGCTGCGATTCGGCCAGACTGACGGCCGCACGTGCGCCATACTCATCTTCGGGGCTTGCGGCAAGAAGAGCCCATGCGGCTTCGGCCTCGTCATTGCGTCCAAGACGGCTGAGGGCAAGAGCGCGGTCGTAGGAGATCTCCTGCAGTCCGGTCAGATTTTCGGCCGACGATGACAGCAGCCTGTCGGCAGCCTCCAGGGCCGTAGCGTTCTCGTCAAGCATGAGCGCCGTGCGCATCACTCCAAGGCGCGCCTGCTGCAGGCGGCGCGGACTCGACGCGCTCTGCTCCAGACGCCGGTATGATTCGAGCGATGCCGCTCCGCGACCCTGCGCCAGCTCGGCTTCGGCACGGATTATCAGCGCGTCCTCGCTGACGTCGGCGTGGGGATAACGGTCGGTAAGGCGTGTGGCATATTCGAGAGCCTCGGCGTCGCGCCCGGCGGCCTCTGCAGCCTTTGCCATCAGCAGGAGAGCCTGCGGCTCATGGACTCCGCCCGGATACGTGCGCAGATAGTCGGCCAGACGCTCCGTGCGGTCGTTGGCCACATAGTCGGACTCGGCGGCGCGGAATGCCAGTGCCTCAAGCTCTGAGGCCTCGGTCTGCGGAGCGTCGGGAACCGATGCTATGAATTCGGAATACTCCTGTAGCTTTCCCTCGTCGGCATAGATGCGCTTGAGGTCGTCGGCGGCCATACGTGCCTCCTCGCTTGTAGGATATGACGATATTATCTGCCGGTAGGAGTCTTTGGCTTCCTTGCGGCGTCCGGCGCTCAGCGAGGCTATGGCCTTGCGGAGCATTCCCTGGCGCGCATAGGTCGATGCGGGATAGTCGCGCAGCAGATTGTCGTAAGCCTTAAGGGCTGCATTGTTGTCGCCAACCGCTGTATATGCGTCGGCCTGTTCAAGCATGGCGGCCGGTATGAGCGACGATGTCGGATAGCGTCTGCAGAGGTCGGAGATAAGCTCTATCTTCTGCTTGTGGTTGCGCTGCAGACCGCTCATGACTGCCTTCTGATAGAGAGCATAATCGCCGGCCTCCGGATTGAGGGCAAACGCCTTGTCGTAGGCGTCGGCCGCGCCGGCGAAGTCACTGCCGTAGTAAAGACAGTCGGCGGCACGGTTGTAGGCGTCGGCAAGCATACGGTTGTCGGGACGTGCTGCGATCACATCGCGGAAATCGGTTAGCGCAGCCTTGTAGTCGGCCTGTGAGAAGCGGGCATATCCGAGATTGTAGCGCGCTATCACGGTATTGGGATCGCCTCGGCGGGACTCCTTGAGATAAGCCTCAAGGGAGCGCACTGCGGCATCATAGCGTTCGAGGTCATACTGGCATATACCCTCCCACAGGAGAGACTGCCTGGCTATGGAGCGGTCGGCTCCGCTGATGGAAGCGGCCCGGCGGAAACGGTCGAGAGCCTCTGTCAGGCGTCCCGACGAATATTCGCGGGTGCCGAGAGCGAAGAGCGCGCGCTGGCGGGCGGCATTGGCCTCCGGCGTCGGACGGTTCATCGCATCTATCAGCTTCAGTGCCGACTGATAGTCGTTGTCGGTCATATATCCCGATATCATGTAAGAGCGCACTCGATCGGCATATTCCGACTGCGGATACTCGCGCAGGAAGTTCTCGAACAGCGCCACGGAATTGCCGAATGGCACGCGTCCGCCTTCGGACTTGGCCACGGCGTAGTTGTACATGGCCGACTCCGACACATTGCGGTCGAATCCCATGCGATAGGCTTTCTCGAAAGCCATCAATGCCCCGTCGGCCTTGCCCTCGGCGAGATAGCTCTGGCCGAGAATCAGATTGGCGCTCTGCCCCATGGCATTGTCGGACGCAGCCGCGTGCCCGAGGCTGCGTATCGCTGCCTGATAGTTGCCGAGGCGATACTCGCCCACTCCTAAAATGTAGAACGCCGACGGACGGATACGGTCGGTGGTCGACGCGTAGCGGCGCAGATAAGGCAGAGCCTCCTCCTCGCGGCCGAGGTTGAACAGCGACTCGCCGGCTATACGGTTCATTTCGGGCGCGAACTGCTCCACGGCATCGTTTTTCAGAAGCTGCCGGCTGAGCGACAAGGCTCCGGAAAAATCGCCCTGAACAAAATCGATCTGCGCCAGATAGTACTGCGCAACGTCATTCAGCTCGGCGTTGCCCGCCGCCTCCTTGAAAAGCGTGCGCGCTGCTGCATAATTGCCGGCCGCATATTCGAGATATCCACGATAGAAAGCTCCGGCGGCGCGATAGCGGTCGGACCGCGCCAGACGGCTGAAGCCCTGCATGGCCTCCTCGGTGTCACCGAGCATAAGACGGGAATATGCCTGGCGGTAGTCGACATCGGCCGCCACATAGCTGTCGAGCGCATCGCGGTCGACACGCCCGTAGGCCTCCACAGCCGCAGGGTAATCCGAGCGGTGGAAATACCAGTCGCCCACGGCCGCAAGCATCTCCTCGCGCCGTGCCGACGCCGGATAGTCGGCTATCCACCGCTGCAACAGCCGCAGAGCGTCATCGTGGCCGAGATACAGCGCCGACAGCGCCGTAAGCCTCCGAGCCTCCTCCATCTGACCGGGCGAAGGGGTCAGACGCTCCATGGCACGCATCTGATCGATGCACCCTGTATAGTTCAGATCGTCAAACATTCGGAAGCCGCGTTCCAGATATCCTGCCGCGCCGGCCCCATTGATCTGGCCCGAGGCCTGCACCGTCAGCGCACCGGCCACGGCCACTGCAAAAAGTAGGCTGTGTTTCATATCGCGAAGTTACATAAATATGACCGCACGCGCAAATATATAGCGACATGATTCGTTTTTAACCTTATTTCACATTGTCATATCAAGGAATTATCGTAACTTTGCCTCCGCAAACATCGGGGTATTAGCTCATCTGGCTAGAGCGCGACACTGGCAGTGTCGAGGTGAGCGGTTCGAGTCCGCTATACTCCACTTCATCAAGCGAATCGAAAAGTCGGTTCGCTTGTTTTTTGTGTCATTATCGATGATCAAATTGCGTTGACCCAAATTTATGGAGCTGAACATAAACACGATTGCAGCTTTTTCAAAAAAAAGGGGAGGTGTTTTTAGGGTTTGAACACCGGGCGAGGGGCTTGGTCGGGGCAAACTATTGCTTCATGTCACCCTGAGACCGGCTTTATAGTGTTTTAGAACAACATTCCCGTCATCGGAACTTTGCAGGGGAAGAGGGCGTTGTAATTTATGCATACGCGGCCAACGATGCGCTTATGATGACAACACACACTCAATATAAAACACACATTAAACGCTCTTTTCATTATGTGGCACAACACTATCGTTCCCTTTTTGGTGGAGAATCCCTCTATGGCGATTTTCCTGACTCTGTGCCTGGGGTATCTTGTCGGCAAGCTTAAGTACAAGATGCTCACTCTGGGCACTGTCACGAGCGTATTGCTCGTGGGCGTGGTTCTCGGCATTCTGGCGCCGGAAGTAAAGATACTGCCTCCGCTCAAAATGGTTTTCTTCCTGCTGTTTCTGTTTGCTATCGGCTATAGCGTCGGACCGCAATTCTTCAGAAGTTTCCGCAAGACGGGACTTCCGCAGGTGATATTCGCCGCAGTGGTCTGCGTGGTCTGCCTCGGCGTGACATGGCTTTGCGCCAAGCTGGCGGGCTACAATGCCGGCGAGGCCGTGGGTCTTTTCTCGGGCGCGCAGACCATCTCGGCGGTGATCGGCGTGGGCCAGGAGACCATCAACGGACTGCATATCTCCGAGGCGGCCAAGGAGTCGATGAACAATGTGGTGCCGGTGATGTATGCCGTCACCTACGTGTTCGGCACCGCCGGCTCGGCATGGATCATAGCCTTCGTGGGTCCGAGGCTGATGGGCGGCTTCCAGAAGTGCCGTCAGGACTGCGTGGAGGAGGAGGCCCAGATGGGTCAGACTCTCGTAGACCAGCCGGGCTACGGCTCATCGCTGCGTGAGGTGGCATTCCGCTGCTACAGGGTCGACAACGACTGGTTTGGCACAGGCAAGAGGGTGTCGGACCTCGAGGCTTATCTGAAGTCGCAGGGCCGCAGGCTTTTCGTTGACCGCATACGCCACAACGGGCAGATCACCGACACCCCCAAAGGTTCGGCCATGATATTCAAGGGCGACGAGGTGGTGCTCAGCGGACGCCGCGAGGCCATTATCGGTGAGGAAACATGGATCGGCGAAGAGGCGCAGGATCCGGAGCTTCTCAACTTCCCGATACGCATACAGCCCGTGATGGTAGCTTCGAAAGCGGTCGACGGCAAGACTGTCAAGGAGATCCGCGAGATGCCGTTCATGCACGGCGTGAGCATCCGCTCGATCAAACGCCAGCAGTCGATCGACATACCGGTGCGCGAAAACAATGTCGTGGACGGAGGCGACATGATGACCCTCGTCGGACTCCCCTACGATGTCGATACGGCGGCGAAGGCAATAGGCCGCGCATCGCGCCAGACCACGGCCACCGACATCATCTTCGTGTCGCTCGGCATCCTTATCGGCGGCATCATCGGAGTGCTATCGTTCAACGCCGGCAGCGTGCCTATCTCGCTGACCACTTCGGGCGGAGCGCTGATCATGGGCCTCATCTTCGGATGGTGGCACAGCAAACGCCCCGATTACGGACAGGTGCCCGAACCGGCCGTGTGGATATTCCGCGACCTCGGCCTCAACATGTTCATAGCCTGCGTAGGCCTCGAATGCGGCCCTCACTTCGTGCAGGCTTTCGCCCAGGTGGGCTGGATGCTGCTCGTGTGGGGCGCCATAGCCACAGCCCTGCCGCTGATCATTTCGATACTGCTGGCACGCTACGTGTTCAAGTTCCGCCCCGGCACAGCCCTCGGATGCGTAGCCGGATCGCGCACCACCACCGCCGCCCTCGGCGCCGTGGAGGAGTCGCTCCACAGCAATGTGCCCGCCATGGGCTATGCCGTCACCTATGCCGTCGGCAACACGCTGCTGATACTGTTCGGCGTAGTTATGGTCATACTCTTCGCATAAAACCCGACATAACCCACAACTTTCAATTACACGCAATACTATGGACAATCTCATCAACTCTCCTATCGACAACGAACTGT
Organism: Paramuribaculum intestinale; assembly: GCF_030759015.1. Lineage (GTDB taxonomy): Bacteria > Bacteroidota > Bacteroidia > Bacteroidales > Muribaculaceae > Paramuribaculum > Paramuribaculum intestinale. The sequence continues at coordinate 2,663,958 of NZ_CP098825.1, forward strand.
CGAAGCTGTCGCCGTTCGAACTGAAAGGCAAAATCATAGAGATGGCCGACGAAAAAGTCAAGAAGGCCGCCAACTCACTGCTCAACGCCGGCCGCGGCAACCCCAACTGGGTGAGCGACGCTCCGCGCAGCGCATTCTTCGCCTTCGGACAGTTTGCGATGACCGAGTGCCACCGCACCCTCTCACTCCCCGAAGGAATCGCCGGCACTCCGCAGAAAGGCGGCATGGCCGCACGCTTCGAGACATGGATGCGCGACAACGCCTCGATGCCCGGAGTCGACTTCCTGCGCAAGGCCTACGAATACTGCCTGATGGAACTCTCGGCCGACCCCGACGCCCTGCTCGACGAGTGGACCGACGGCATCGTGGGCGACAATTATCCCACCCCGCCGCGCATACTCCACTACACCGAAGTGATCGTGCGCAAATATCTCGACTGGGCCATCTGCGCCTCCAATCCCCCGAAGGATGTCACATTCGACCTATTCGCAGTCGAAGGCTCCACGGCCGGAATGTGCTACTGCTTCGACGTGCTCAAGCAGAACCATCTGCTCGAAAAGGGCGACGCCATAGCCATCATGGTGCCGGTGTTCACACCCTACATAGAGATACCGGAGCTGAACGAATTCGAATACACGGTGCTCGACATCGACGCCGACGCCACCACCCCCGACGGCCTGCACACATGGCAGTACAAGAGAGCCGACATAGAGAAGCTCAAGGATCCGAAATACAAGATGCTGTTCGTCACCAACCCGTCCAACCCGCCCAGCTACGCCATGGCACCCGAGACGGTCGAGGCGCTCAAGGAGGTGGTCAAGGCCAATCCGCGGCTGATGATACTGACCGACGACGTCTACGGCACATTTGTCAAGGGCTACCGCAGCCTCGCCGCCGAGCTGCCCTACAACTCGATATCGTGCTACTCGTTCTCGAAATACTTCGGAGCCACCGGATGGCGAGTGGCCGTCACAGCCGTCAGCTCCGACAACGTGTTCGACAAGCTCATATCCGAGCTTCCCGACGACAAGAAAAAGCAGCTTGAAGAGCGCTACCAGAGCCTAACGATCGACGTCTCCGGCCTTAAATTCATCGACCGCATGGTGGCCGAGAGCCGGCTCATAGCCCTCAATCACACAGCCGGATTGTCGACACCGCAGCAGATACAGATGTCGTTCTTCGCACTGTCGACGCTCATCGACACCGCCGACACCTACCACGAACGGATGATAAAGCTCATACACAGCCGCTACGACGCCCTGTGGAAGAACTTCGGATTCTCAATGCCCGACGATCCGCTCCGTGCCGACTACTACTCGGAAATCGACATGATGATATGGGCCAAGAAGCTTTACGGGCAGGAATTCGCCGACTATCTCGACAAGACCTACAACCCGCTGGCTATAGTGTTCAGACTCGCCTCGGAAACCGGAAGCGTGGTGCTCAACGGCGACGGCTTCGACGGCCCCCGCTGGAGCATACGTGTGTCGCTCGCCAACCTCAACGAGGACGACTACGTGCGTCTGGGCAAAAACATACGCCAGATCCTCGAACAGTTTGCCGACGAATGGAAAGCCTCTAAAAAATCCTGACACGAATCCCTCGCCCCGCATAGCTCCTCCGGGAACCATGCCACACGGATGAACATAGCAGGCGCTGCGTCAAAACACCGGTATTCTGACGCAGCGCCGTTGTTCTGCACCGATTTATCCTGCGTATCGAACATGTTGACAAAATCCTGAAAATATAGACGGGATATATCGTTTTTTTTGTAACTTTGCGTCTAAAAGACGCTAACACAGATAAATGCCAACTGTTCCACACAACTACAATCTCGGTTTTATTTCTAACGAAGATATCTACGAACATGTCAAAAAGACCGTAGAGGCTTACCGGCGAGAAATAACTCTTGACCAGTTCAATGAGAATATCATTGACCCGATCAAGCTGACATTTGACGCCAAGGTTTACGGCAAGACTATTCAACAAGCCGTCGAAGATGAATGCTTCCGGCAGATTGACAAGTCCAACACCAACCGCATCGGATATTTCCATCAAAACCTATTCCGATATGCCGGCAACGGATGGGTTGTACCTTCGGCGGGATTTGATGTGGAAAACGATGAACTGCATATCTACGTCGAGATGAAGAACAAGCACAACACCATGAATTCCGCTTCATCTCAGAAAACATATATGAAAATGCAAGGGAAGCTGTTGGACGATGACGAAGCGACCTGTTACCTTGTCGAAATAATTTCCAAACGTTCCCGCGACGATGCCTGGAAAGTTTCACTCGATGGCAAACCACGTGAGCACAAAAAGATCCGTAGAATGTCAATTGACAAGTTCTATGCTCTTGTATTCGGCGTTGAAGACGCCTTCTTCAGATTGTGTGCTGCACTGCCCCGAATCATTGAGGATGTAGTCAATGACAACCCCGCTCTTGCTCTCAAAAACACCGTGTACGAAGAACTCACAAAAGAGCATGCCGACATTCTCGCCAGTCTGTACATTCTCGCATTCAAGACATATGAGGGATTTGACAAACTCAACAACAAATGACCCGGGATACTCATATATCACTGAATAATTTCGCCGACATTATGGGCGTTTCACGTGCCACCGTTGACAAATGGATTGCCAACGGCAAATGTGTAGCCCGTATTGACGAGCATAATCAGAAGTATCTGATCGTTTCAGAACTTTCTTCATTTCCAGAAATTTCAGCGATGCTTAACAATATCTGGGACGAGGAAAACGAGGTTGTGCCCCGCAGAACTTTCACATCAATCGAGCTATTCGCAGGGGGAGGGGGGCTTGCATTGGGCATGCACAAGGCCGGCTTCAAGCATTTGCTGCTTAATGAGTATGACAAGGATGCTTGCGCTACACTTCAAAAGAACATGCCGGACTGGAATGTGGTCAAGGGTGATATCCATGACATCGACTTCACTCCATATCATGGCAAGGTCGACTTACTGACCGGAGGTTTCCCTTGTCAGGCATTCTCTTATGCCGGTAAAAGGCTTGGATTTGAAGAAACCCGAGGCACTCTTTTCTTTGAATTGGCTCGTGCGGTCAAAGAAATACAGCCAAAAGTATTCATGGCCGAGAATGTGAAAGGATTGCTGGAACATGACAATGGACGCACTATCGAAACCATTAAATCTGTCATAGCTGAACTTGGCTACACCCTGATCGAGCCACGTGTACTCCGCGCCATTCAATATAATGTCCCACAAAAAAGAGAGCGACTTATTCTCATTGCAATTCGGTATGATATAGCTCCACATGTCAACTTCAAATGGCCATCGGTATGCGGTCAACTGCGCACTCTTCGTGACGCTTTTTTTCATGGTGATCTTTATGACTGCGACGTGCCTGAAAGCGAAGGACAAAAATATCCGGCGGCAAAAGAAAAAGTAATGAAACTTGTGCCGGAGGGAGGAGACTGGAGAGATCTGCCCGACGATATAGCTAAAGAATACATGAAGGGCAGCTATCATCTTGGAGGCGGCAAAACAGGGATGGCACGACGCCTCTCCATGGACGAAGCCAGCCTGACCCTTACCTGCGCTCCGGCTCAAAAACAGACCGAAAGGTGTCATCCTACAGAAACACGGCCATTAACCGTCCGTGAATATGCACGAATACAGACATTTCCCGACGACTGGGAGTTTTGTGGCTCTCTTTCTGCAAAATACAAACAGATCGGAAATGCTGTTCCAGTCAATTTATCCTGGGCTATCGGTCGTGCTGTCATGCGACTGTTCAATCAAATTGACATCATTATGCCTCAGAACTCAACAGAGGAGCCACATCAGTCATACCAGCCGGTCAGGAAATTGTACGGCATATTTGAAGGACTGGCTTGTGATCCGCCAGAACCCTATACAAATGATTAGATAAAATTTCATCGATCCTAAATGCAGCTATGGACCGCAGAATAAGCTTGCGCGGGTTTCATGTGCGGAGCGTGAGGTTTTTGGGATTTTTTTTGGAAGATTGGGGGTGATTGGAGGAATTTCACTACATTTGTGTTTTGCAAACCATCTCGCAACAGCGACTATTCCGATAATGAACATGACTTTCGCTCAACAGTGCAACAGGATATTCGATGAGACAGTGGCTCTCTACCATCTCACCGACGATGTGGATTTCAAGCCGCAGAATCCTTATTCCGCCAATGATCCGGCACACACTCTGTTTGCCAAAAACTGGATCGATGCCGTGCAGTGGCATCTGGAGGATATAATCCGTGATCCGGAGATCGATCCGGTGGAGGCTCTGGCTCTCAAACGCCGTATAGACCGATCCAATCAGGAGCGCACCGATATGGTGGAGGAGATCGACACGTATTTTCTTGAGAAATATGCCGGAGTGACACCGCTTCCCGACGCGTCGATCAACACCGAGAGCCCCGCATGGGCAATAGACCGGCTGTCGATCCTCGCTCTGAAAATATACCACATGAAGGCCGAAACGGAGCGCACCGACGCTTCGGAACAGCATCTGGCCAAGTGCCGTGCGAAGCTCGACGTGCTTCTCACCCAGCGCGAGGATCTGACGGCGGCCATAGACCGTCTGATCGACGATATTGCCGCCGGTCGGAAGTTCATGAAGGTCTACCGGCAGATGAAGATGTACAACGATCCGTCGACCAATCCGGTGCTCTATGCCGGCAAATAAAGCCGACCGCCATACCGTAGGCCGGTGCGTGCTGGCCGTGCGCTTCTCAGCGCTTGGCGATGTGGCGATGGCCGTCGGTCCGCTCTACGATGCGTGCAGGTCAAATCCCGACGTGCGCTTTGTGTTTCTGACCAAGGCTCCCACAGCACGTCTGCTGCTCGAAACTCCGCCCAATCTCACGGTGGTCGGAGCCGACATGAAGCACCAGTACAGCGGTACGGCCGGAATGATCAGGCTGCTCCGAGAGCTTCACCGCGAGCATGGTTTCACCGACATGGCCGATCTTCACGACGTGCTGCGGACCCGTCTGGCAGCCGTATTCTGCCACCTTCACGGCATCAGAGTGAGCCGTATCCGCAAGGGGCGCCGCGAGAAAGCGCGTCTGGTAGCCGACTTTTCGGAATATCCTGCACCACTCACCGCCACCGACCGACGCTACCGCGACGTGCTGGAGCGCCTCGGACTGAAGCTTTCGGGTGAGCCGGTCAGGTTTTTCAAGGGGGGTGCTGACCCGTCGGCATTCGCCGCCGCAAGCCCCGACAAAGCCGAAGGCGAGCGATGGATAGGGATAGCCCCGTTTGCAGCCCATCAGGCCAAGATCTACCCTGAGGAAAAGATGAAACGGGTGATCGCATCGCTGTCGGAAGATCCGTCGACAAGGATCTTCCTTTTCGGCGGAGGCGAGGAGGAGAAGCTGATTCTGGGTCGGTGGAGCGAGGAGTTTCCGCGAGTCACAAGCATGGCACGCGAGCGCTTCGGTTTCCGGACCGAAATGGCCGTGATGAGCCGGCTCGACGTCATGGTGGCCATGGATTCGGGCAATATGCATCTGGCCGCCCTTACAGGAGTGCCCACGGTGACGGTGTGGGGAGCGACCCACCCTTCAATGGGGTTCACGCCCTGCGGCTTCGATCCGTCGCTTGCCGTACAGACACCGATGGCGTGCCGCCCATGCTCGGTGTTCGGCAACCGGCCCTGCCGCACATCAGACTATCGCTGCATGACTTCGATAACCCCCGAAGAGATCATATCACGAGTAAGAGAAACAATCAGCAAGTAAGAGTATGTTTGATTTTTTACAAAATCCTCTTTGAGTGAACAGAAGTGAAATTCAAACATACTCTAAAAACCCTACAGCCAATTGGAAGAAGATTTCGACATACGCGCCGCCCGACAGGCGGCTTCCGACCGCGACGGCGATATCGAGAAAGCCCTGCGCCCATCGCAGTTTGAGGCTTTCGCCGGACAGGACGGCATAGTGGACAATCTGAAAGTGTTTGTGGCAGCCGCCCGTATGCGCGGCGAAGCTCTCGACCACCTGCTTCTGCACGGTCCTCCCGGGCTGGGCAAGACCACACTGTCGGCAATCATAGCCAACGAACTCGGCGTGGGCTTCAAGGTCACTTCCGGACCGGTGCTCGACAAACCGGGTGATCTGGCCGGCATACTAACCTCTCTGGAGGAAAACGACGTGCTGTTTATCGACGAGATCCATCGCCTGAGCCCCGTCGTCGAGGAGTATCTCTACTCCGCGATGGAGGATTACCGCATCGACATAATGATCGACAAGGGTCCCGGCGCGCGGTCGGTGCAACTCACCCTGTCGCCGTTCACCCTCATCGGCGCCACTACCCGAAGCGGCCTGCTGACCTCGCCGCTCCGCGCCCGCTTCGGCATCAACTGCCATCTGGAGTATTACGACCATCAGGTGTTGCAGCGTATCATACTTCGTTCGGCACGCCTGCTCGGAGTGGAGTGCACCCCCGAGGCCGCCGACGAAATAGCTCTGCGAAGCCGTGGCACGCCGCGCGTGGCCAACGCGCTGCTGCGACGGGTGCGCGATTTCGCCCAGGTGAAGGGCAACGGGCGCATCGATCCCGAAATAGCCCGCTACTCGCTTGAAGCACTCAACATCGACAAGCACGGCCTCGACGAGATCGACAACAAGATCCTCACCACGATAATCACAAAATTCAACGGCGGCCCTGTGGGTCTCGGCACCATCGCCACCGCCCTGGGTGAAGACGCCGGCACGATAGAGGAGGTCTACGAACCGTTCCTGATCAAGGAAGGATTCATCAACCGCACTCCGCGCGGCCGTGAAGTGACCGATCTTGCCTACCGGCATCTCGGCCACATACGCAACCGACGGCCAACCGACGAGCCGTCGCTATTCTGAACAACAACGCTAACACCCCTACAGCCTTGCCTTCACTAAAGTCGCTCGCAAAAGATACGGCCGTCTACGGCCTCAGCAGCATCATCGGCCGTTTTCTCAACTGGCTTCTGGTGCCGCTCTACACCATCACGTTCGCCGAGGCGCAATACGGCACCGTGAGCTTCATCTACGCATGGGTGGCGCTGACGCTCGCCCTGTTGATCTACGGCATGGAAACCGGTTTTTTCCGGTTTGCCAACCACGATCGCTATCCCGATCCGCATGTGGTCTACTCCACTACCATGACCTCGATAGCCTGCAGCTCGACTCTGTTCGTCATTCTGGTCATGGCCTCCATGCCGTGGCTGTCGGGCGCCATGCACTGCCCCGACCACCCCGAATATGTGGCCATGATGGCCGTCACCGTGGCAGTGGACGCGTTCACGTCCATACCATTCAGCTGGCTTCGCTACCGTCACCGCCCGATACGCTTCGCCACCGTGAAACTGATCGGCATCGGGATGAACATCGGGCTGAATCTGTTCTTCATACTCCTCTGCCCGGCTCTCTACCGCAGCTGGCCCGATGCCGTATCGGCGTTTTATTCACCCACCTTCGGCATAGGCTACATATTCCTCTCCAACCTGATAGCCACACTGGTCACACTGGTGATACTCATACCCGACTTCACCGGATTCAGGTGGCGGTTTGACCGCACTCTGTGGCGCGAGATGCTGTCGTATTCGGCTCCCCTGCTCGTGCTCGGACTCGCCGGCATCATGAACCAGAACCTCGACAAGATTCTTCTTCCGGCACTGATATCCGATCCGGCCGAAGGCATGAGGCAGCTCGGTATATACAGCGCCAACTACAAGATAGCGATCGTGATGGTGATGTTCACTCAGGCATTCCGCTTTGCCTACGAGCCTTTTATTTTCGCCCAGAACCGCACCGACAAAAACGATCCAGACAAATACCGTCCATTCAGAGTGGCGATGCTCTATTTCGTGATATTCTCTATGGTGATATTTCTCGGCGTGATGTTTTATCTCGACATACTCCGCTACTTCATAGGGCGCGAATACTTCTCCGGGCTTAAGGTTGTGCCGATAATAATGCTTGCCGAGTTTTTCTTCGGGGTATTCTTCAACCTCTCGCTCTGGTACAAGCTCACCGACCGCACCATATGGGGCACATATTTCTCGCTGACGGGCCTTGCGGTGACCCTGCTGATGAACTACCTTCTTGTGCCGTCGATCGGCTATATGGGGTGTGCCTGGGCCGCTCTGACATGCTACGGAGTGATGATGGTACTATCCTACGTCACCGGACGCATAAAACATCCAATCGGCTACCGGCTCGGCCCGCTGCTGACGTATTTCTTTCTCGCTCTCGCGCTCTACGGTTCGGCAGTCGTGCTGACCACCGGCAATCCTTGGATCGACTATACGCTGCGCACAGCCCTGTTGCTCGGCTACATCGCTTTCGCTGCCCGGCGCGAGAACTGCTTCGGACTGCGACGACACCGCGTCAAAACCGCCTGAACACACCTGAAAAATCCGTATTATGGCAAAATTTCAGATCGATATACTCGGATGCGGATCGGCCACTCCCTCGGTGCGCCACAATCCTTCGGGACAGATAATCAACTTCCGCGACAGGCTTATGATGGTTGACTGCGGCGAAGGCTCTCAACTGGCCATGAGGCGGATGGGCATAGGCTTCAACCGCCTGGAGCACATCTTCATCAGCCATCTTCACGGCGACCATTGCCTTGGACTACCGGGACTGCTGTCGACCATGGCTCTTCACGACAAGGGAGGCCGGATACGCCTGACGCTTCCGCAGGAAGGGCTCGACCGGATGCGCGACATCATCAGTTTCTTCTGCCCGGATTCACCCTTTGAGATCGAATATCAAGGCGTAGGAAACGAGCCCTGCATCGTGGCCGATGACCATGCCATGACCGTAGAGGCCTTTCAGCTCAAGCACCGCGTGCCGTGTCTGGGCTATATATTCAGGGAAAATCCCAAACCACGGCATCTGCGCGGCGACATGATCAAGTTTTTCGGCATTCCGATAGCCGACCTCCACGCCGTCAAACAGGGAGCCGACTGGACAGCGCCAGACGGACGTGTGATAGCCAACGAGCGTCTGACTACAGATCCCGAGCCGTCGGTCAGCTACGCTTACTGTTCGGACACGATGTTCTCGCCGGCAGTGGCCGAAGCCGTAAAGGGGGTCGACGTGATATATCACGAAGCCACCTACGACGACTCGCTTGCCGAACAGGCTCGCCGCCGCGGACACTCCACCGCCCGTGAAGCCGGCAAAATAGCACGCATGGCTGGAGCCAAACGCCTGATCATAGGGCATTATTCCAACCGATACACATCCACGGAACTGCTGCTGCGCCAGGCGCGCGAAGAGTTTGAAAACGTCACCGCAGCCGACGAAGGGATGAAAATAGATCTGTTATGAACAATACAACGGCAATCAACGACGACGAGCGCTATATGCGCATGGCTCTTGACGAAGCGCACCGCGCTCTCGAAGAGGACGAAGTGCCTATAGGCGCAGTGGTGATATGCAAAGGCACTGTAGTAGGGCGCGGCCATAATCTGACGGAGGCACTCTCGGATGTCACCGCCCACGCCGAGATGCAGGCCATAACCGCTGCCGCCCAGACTTTAGGCGGCAAATACCTGACCGACTGCACCCTATACGTCACAGTCGAACCGTGTGTGATGTGCGCCGGAGCGATCGGATGGAGTCAGCTGCCCAGGATCGTCTACGGCGCTTCCGATCCGAAGCGCGGCTACAGCCGGCTTGGCGGCAATCCTTTCCATCCCAAAGCCACTGTCAAGGCGGGAGTGCTCGCCGACGAGTGCAGCGCGCTCATGAAGGAGTTCTTTGCCGGAAAACGCTAATTCAGGCGCCGGCAGGCTGCACGATGACCGTCTGATCGGCTGTGACCTCAAGGCGTGTAGGCAGGCTCACCTGCAACGGCAGATTATGGTCGACATGCCCCACCGGCACACCGAACGCCACCGGATAGGAATAATCGGCCACCATAGAGCTGATCATCGCCTCCATGGATCGTCCGTCGACCTCCGGAGCGTAGTCGGTGAACGCACCCACAATAAGCCCTTTGATGCGCGACAGCGCTCCGCTCAGACGCAACTGGTAGAGTATGCGCTCCGTCTTGTAGACCGGCTCGGCGATGTCCTCAATGAAGAGGATAGTGTCGGGCAGAATGGTGTCAAACGGTGTCGCCACCAGATCGGCTATCACAGCGAGATTTCCGCCGACAAGCGGCGCCACGGCCGTGCCCTGACGGTTGAGCGGAGATGGTGGAATAGAATAGAGCTGCGGCTCGCCGGCCAGTATTTCAAACAACGCCTGCGCATCGTCGTCGCGCCCCTTCAGCGTGGTCAGATGCTTGGCCATGGGTGCATGGATTGAAACTATGCCGTGGCGGTGCATCAGAGCGTGAAGCGCGCTGATATCGCTGTAGCCTATGATCCACTTGGGATTTTCGCGCAGCGGAAGCCGGTCAAGATCCTCAAGCAGATGAACCGCGCCGTAACCGCCGCGCGAGCAAAGGATAGCCTTCACCGACGAATCGAGCAGCGCCTGCCGCAGATCGTCGAAACGCTCCTGAGGTGTGCCGCTGTAGGTGCGCCACCGGCCGAGAGCGTGCGGCGTGACAAACGGACGGTATCCGGCATCCTGCAACACCTGCATGGCCTTGTAGACAAACTCCGGCTTGATGATTCCGGCCGGCGAGAGTATGGCTATACGGTCGCCCGGACGCAGAGGTTCAGGCACTATCAGAGGGCGGTCACTTTCCATAATATTCTCCATAATCAGCTTACCAAAACGTTGATACCGGCCTCACGTATGTGCGAGGCGATGCGTTCAAGCTCATCGCGCTCCACTTTTACGAGCGCCTGTTCGGGCGTGCGGCGGTCAATGGAATACAGCATCACCTCCCTCGGACGTATCGTGCGATAGGCCTCGACAAGCGCCTCGATCTCGTTGTCGACGGTATTGTCGACCGTGCGGCCTTCGTGGCTTCCGCGCAGTATCATGGTCTGGACGATGCACTGCGGAGCGAACGACGCTATCTGACCGATGACCTGCTCCGAGGTGAAATCGGGCGATCCCGGACGGTCTATGAGCCTCATGGTTTCAGTTACGGCACTGTCAAGTTTAAGAATATTGTTGTCGACACGCCTGAGCGCCCTGTCCACCCCCGGATCGGCAAGGCGCGTGGCATTGCTCAGCACACTGATCTTCACTTCAGGGAAATAACGATCGCGGAGAGCTATGGTATCGTCGATCACGCCCTCGAATTCGGGATGTATGGTCGGCTCGCCATTGCCCGAAAAAGTTATGACATCGAGTTTTTCGCCGGCAGCTTTCATGGCACTCAGGCGTGCTTCGAGCTGCGCGGCCACGTCGGCTCTCGCAGGCAATCCGCTACGGCCAGGTCCCTGGGCGTTGAATCCGGCCTCGCAGTAAAGACAGTCGAACGTGCATGTCTTGCCGTCGACAGGCGACAGATTCACTCCAAGCGACGTTCCGAGACGCCGACTGTGAATCGGTCCGAATATAGTTTCATGAAACAATACCGTCTGCATTGCTGTGTCTTGTTTTCAATTGATTATTTTACAGCTACAAGCTGATTGAACAGTTCGATATACGACCGGGCTACGGACGTGGAAGAGAAACGCCTTCGGACGCTCTCGTGTAGCGCCTGGCGGTCGACATTCTGATCCAGCGCCCACAGAATACCCTTGGCGAGGTCGCGCGTGTCGGCATATCGGGCAATATATCCGTCGGAGAGATGTGTGACAATATCGGCCTGTCCGCCTCGACCGAATGTGACCGGCAGACATCCTGATGCCTGTCCCTCGATAAGCGTGCCCGGAAGAGTTTCGTAGAGAGAGCTGCTGAGCACCACTTTAGAGCGAGCGTAGAGATCGCGCAGCAGGTTAGGATCATTGATGCGTCCGACATGAAAGTGCGGAAACCGGAGATTATGAAGAGCGGCCGACGATCGCAGGTCGCCGAAAAACACTGCAACGGTGCGCTGCGCCACTTTGGGATGATTGTCGAAGATATAATTGAGTGCGTCGACAGCCATAGGAAGTCCCTTGATATGGTCGTCGAGGCGCGCCGCACCCATGAGTATTATGTCATGATCGAGATCGCCCTGCAGCACCGTCAGTTCGCCACGCGGCCGGATGACAAACGAATCGACAGGAAAAGCGTTTGGAATCACCCTTACATCACGCTTCGCCAGCAGCGAGCTTTCGGCACAGCGGTCGGCCAGCCATCGGCTCACGGCCACGAATGTCAGTGGGACAGCATCGTAAAGTTTCATTTTCCGTTCCCACACATGGCGCGACAGATCGTTGTCGCGGCGGCTGTGAAGCAGCGGACACCGGCCGCACGACTCCGTGTAGCGGGTACAGCCGAGCGAATGGTGACAGATTCCTGTCAGACACCACATGTCGTGCATGACCCAGACCACAGGCTTGCCAAGACGCCCGAGAGCTTCTATATCGTCAAGCGAGAGAAGCCCCTGATTGATCCATCCAAGAAGTATGACGTCGGCTTCCCTGATCCATGGGTCGCGGCTCAGGTTGAATCCGGTGTCGGCAGTCGATACCTTGAACAGATCATCGCGGCGGAATCCGTTTGCGGCCATGATGCGCACGCGCTCCCATGCGAAGCGCACTCCGCGCGTTCCCGCAGTTCCAACCTGCCTGACCGAAGCATCGTCGGTCAGCCGGTTGTAGACCGACATACGCGCGTCGACCCCCTCGGCCTTCAGCGCTTTCATAAGCCGGTAGGTGACCACCGATGCGCCTCCGAGCATGTCGCTGTGGCTGATCATCGCTACTTTCAATGGCCGTGACCCGGCGGGCAAAGACTCGTGGTATGTCATTTTTTATGAGCGGATTTATGGTCGGATTCGTCAAGTATCTTACGGTCGACATGCACAATGCTTATGGCTGGCAACTGCAGACGCGCGCAGAGATATTCCCTGAACTTCTGCTCCGTGGGCTGATTCATCGGCGATGAGAAACGCACCAGAGCCACATTGACAGTGTCAAGTCTCATCGAGTCGACCGAACTGAACACCGGCTCGGCAATGGCTATATCCTCCACCTGCGGGAATAGCACCTTGAGTTCGGGCGAAATCAGACGCCCTGCACTACGCGCCGATCCGGCCTCTCTGACGAGCATCCGCAGCGAATCGATCTGTTGCTGCTGGGAGCTTATGGTGGCCTGTGTGATCTTGAAAATGTCGGATGCAGCCGCAGTCGCATCGGGAGCGGCCACGGCGTCGCCCTGCACGATCATTAGCCTTGTGCCGCCCAGGCCGTAGTAGCTCAGTCGTGAACTCAAAGCCATATTGAGCGAGTCCTCAGGAAGAACTTTGCCGATCAGGGCGATCTTGATATATCGCTCACCATTGCTGACGTAGGCATCCGAACTCAACACTTGAGTGGAAGGAAACCGGCACTCCTCTGTCACAAAACGCTGGGAATTGACCTGAAACTTATTCTGTCTGAACATATTGTAGGTGAGCCATATACTCGGAAGCATGGTAAGGATGGCCAGCGTGTAGACTATTCTCATCACCCGATGGGCACGATCGGCATCGACCGTGGCCACGGGCTTGTATTTGAAAAGCTTCACTCCGATATAGGTGGCAAACGCAATGTATATGGAGTTGATTATGAACAGATAGCTCGCTCCAAGAAAATAATGGAACTGCAGAGTGGCCAGTCCGTAACCGGCAGTGCAAAGCGGTGGCATAAGCGCCGTGGCGATGGCCACACCAGGGATGACATTGCCTTTGGACCGGCTTCCGAGTCCGATGATGCCCGCTCCGCCACCGAAAAATCCGATCAATACATCGTAGATGGTGGGTGAAGTGCGTGCGAGAAGCTCACTGTGCCCCTCGTTGACAGGCGAAATCATGAAATAGATGGTAGAGGCGAGCACGGAGAAGCCGGCCGCCATCACGAGATTTCGAAGACATCGCTTTATAAGCTCGAAATCGTGCACTCCTATGCCCAGTCCGATGCCGATGATCGGTCCCATAAGAGGGGATATGAGCATGGCTCCGATAATGACGGCTGTGGAATTGGTGTTGAGTCCGAGCGAAGCGATCAGTATCGCCACGATGAGTATCAGTATATTGGTACCTCGAAAAGTGACACCCTCGCGTATCACAGCCTCCGCTTCGGCCTGCGGCACCAGATCTGACAGTGTGAAATAGCTGACAAAGAACTGACTGATTCTGTTTACAAAATTATTGTTCATGAAATCAAAACACTAAGACCCTGTCGGGAAATCTTCATTACAATCGTTTTCAAAATCCACATGTGTGGGTTTTGATTAATTCCGCGTTAAAGTTACTACATTTTTTTATTGCGCACCAATATGCCAGACAAATCAATCAAAAAAGAGCTCAATCCGCCGCATCATCGGATCAGCCATCAAATGCCGATCGGGCGGAACAATCACTGTCCCGCCCGATCGAAGGCTTACGTTATATTTTTGTGTAGAGTAAAGAAATCACATAATCTTTCTTACCTGATTAACCGATGCAAAATTAGACAATAACACACAATACGGAAATACCACAAAACAATGATTTTTTCAACGTGTCCACGGTATCGGGGGCACTCCACAGGCTTTTTAAGGACAAAACAGACACACAAGCCTACCTGAAATCAAGTAGCAGACGCCATAATCTCTACCCTACATCAACAACTCATACCATGGAGGAAAGGGGAGGAAGACGTCAAATCAATCGGAGTTTTCGGAAGAATCAGAACTCCAGAAGTAATCGGGGATAGCAGACCCGGGAATCGCACCTCATCCGACAGGGAATAGATGACATGCCGCGGGAGAAGAGGGTGAGTTGGTGGAGAGGGGATAATGCAGGATAATGCGGAAATGGGGTTTTATGGAAAATTATGAAACAGGATGACGGATAATACAAAGCTAACCATTATCTTTGCATACCAACTGAAATGGTAACATGACAGATGCAGGCTGAAGCGAAGCCGGCAGAGAGAGGCCTGGGAGCAAGCTGACAGCCAGAGATCCCGCATGATAAAAACAACAGTATAACCATCTTAAAAATTCTGATTACACGTGAACCTTAAAACTATTATCACGGCAGCCGTCCTTGCAACAATGGGTGGCGCCACGGTAGCAGCGTCGAGCGTCGAGGGGGAAACCCCGCAGCAACAGGCCAAGCGCATGGACTGGTTTTCGAAAGCGAAACTCGGTATTTTTATCCACTGGGGGCCGTACTCGACCGGACGCACATCCGAGAGCTGGGCTTTCCACAACGGCCACGTCACGCTTGAGGATTACATGAAACAGGCCGATGAATTCACCGCCGCCAATTATGATCCCGAATACTGGGCGCAGCTGATCAAGGATAGCGGCGCACGCTACACCGTCATCACGACGAAGCATCACGACGGCTTCGCTCTCTGGGACACAAAAGCGGGCGATGTGAGCGCCGTGAAATCGTCGCCGGCACGCCGCGATGTTCTCGGCCCGTTTGCCGATGCGGTGCGCAAGCAGGGGCTCAAGCTCGGATTCTACTACTCACTCATCGACTGGCCGCGTGAGGACTATACCGACATATACCGCGCCGGACCAAAAAAATATGAGATCAAGGATGACCCGAAACGGTGGCAGCATTTCCTTGATTTCAACGACGCGCAGATGAAGGAACTGGCTACGAAATGGAATCCGGATCTGTGGTGGTTTGACGGCGACTGGGAACACTCGGCCGAAGAGTGGAAATCGCCGCAGATCGTGGCCAAGCTCCACTCCTACAATCCCGACGTGATAGTAAACTCGCGCATTCAGGGCTACGGCGACTATATGACACCCGAGCTGGGAGTGCCTGTGGGACGTCCGGAGTCGAAATGGTGGGAAACCTGCATGACCATAAATGACTCATGGGGCTACCGCACGGAGGATCACAACTACAAGAGCAGCTCAACGCTGCTGAGAATGCTCGTGGACTGCATAAGCCTCGGAGGCAATCTTCTGCTCGACATCGGCCCGAAAGCCGACGGCACGATCCCCGAAGAGGAGGTGAAGGTGCTCAAGGATCTCGGCCGCTGGACAAAAAAGCATGCCGAGGCCATCTACGACACCCGCGCAGGCATTCCGGCCGGACATGTACACGCCTATACATCGCTCAACCAGGCTGGCGACATACTCTATCTCTATCTGCCCTACCGCCCGAATGAATCGGTGGAGGTGAAGGGTCTGAAGAGCCGCGTGAAGAAGGTGAGAGTGGTAGGCACGGACAAGGAACTGTCGTGGAACCAGTATAACGACATTTCATGGAGCCAGGTGCCGGGCGTTTACTACATAAATGTTCCCGACGAAGTGCTCGACCCCGAGATAACTGTTCTGGCTCTTGAACTTGAAGAGCCGGTGAAGCTATACACCGGCGAGGGTCAGGTGATGACGTTCAATGACAATGAGGCTGCTCCGGTGTCGACAGCCAATGAAGCCGAATAACCGTCAGAAGCCGTAGGGCTTCATCAGACGATAACAGACCGACAGCGTAGCCGGGTATAAGCCCAAGCTACGCTGTCGGTGTCTTTTGCATACGATCGCGAGTGATCGGTCGGGAGAGGCTATGTGTGCTGCAGTCGGTTTCGTGCGGTCAGATACCGGTTGCAGATTATTCCGCCCACAATAAGTATCAGCCCGATGTAGGTAGACGGCATTATCGTTTCGCCTACAAAGAGAGCCACGAAAAAGAGCGACAGAAATGGCGCGAGGTAGCAGAGCTGATTGACGAGCGCGGGGTTGTCGGTGGTGCGCAGTGCTATGCCGAAGCATATAAACGGCAGTCCCATCTCGAATATGCCTATGTAGCATCCGGCAAGGAGGCCGTCGGATGCTATCGGTCCGAGCGGACGGAGCAACGACATGGCAGCGAGATAGATCGTTCCGAAAAAGAATGTCAGGAAGAGTGAGGTCGTTTCGCTGACGGACGATTTGAGACTGTCGTTGACAATCCAGTAGAGCGCCCACAGCAATGCGGATGCAAATGCAAGAGCAATCCCCGTGAGTGATATTGCTCCATCCACACCTCCGCCGAGAGATATAAGCGCTACTCCTGCAAGCGATACGGCCATCGCGGCATATCCTGACGCTGACACCGGCCGACGGTCGATCACCGCAATAAGCACAGAGAGGATGATAGGCCACGTGTAATTGATCGGCTGAGCAATCTGTGCGGGAAGATGATCATAGGCCTCAAAAAGCACGAAATAATAGCTCACAGGGGCTATCAGACCAAGCAGAGCGAACTTCAGCCACATCTTTGCGGAGAGACGGCTCAATTCGCCCCACGAACGGCTGAGCGTCATCCACACGGCGTGAACCACGAAAGCAGAGAAAACCGACACCGATATCATCTCCCGCACTCCCATGGAGGCAAGTGCGATCTTGAAAGCAGTGGCCACCGTCGACCAGCTCAACACTGTGACGGCGGCCAATACTATGGCACGTGATGATGCTTTCATTGCATATCCAGAGTAAGCGGTCAGCGGAGTGCTTCAACCTCCTCGGTGGTCAGCGGTATCTTCTTGCCGAGCCGACGCGATCCGGTAGCTGTGATTAGATAGTCCTCCTCGTTGCGGATTCCTCCGAAACCGCGCCATTTTTCGAGCTCGCCGTAATTGATAAACTCCTTGAAGCGTCCTTCGCCCTTCCACAGATCGATCAGTTCGGGTATGAAGTAGACTCCCGGCTCAATAGTGAGGACGAATCCCTCCTCAAGCTCGCGTCCGAGACGCAGCGACTTGCGTCCGAACTGAGTGCTTTTTGGCTTGCCTCCGTAGCCGACGAATTCTTCACCGAGATTCTCCATATCATGGACATCAAGCCCCATCATGTGGCCGAGTCCACACTGGAAGAACATCGCGTGGGCACCTGCGGCAACAGCTTCGGCAGGATCTCCATTAAGTATGCCGAGGTCACGCATTCCGGCGCATATCACTTCGGAAGCGCGTTCGTAGACTTTGACAAAAGGCACTCCCGGACGAAGCATCTCCACCGCTGCCAGATGAGATGCCACCTGAATGTCATATACGGCCTTCTGACGCGATGTGAAGATCTTTCCGGCACATACGGTAGAAGACATATCGCCCGCATAGCCCGACGGACGTTCGGCTCCGGCATCGATAAGCACCATATCTCCCTCGTTGATGCGATTGCCGTGGTAATGGTTGTGGAGTGTCTGGCCGTTGATGGTGCAGATTGTGGGGAACGACAGGCTGCAATTGGCTGATGCCGCCACCTGCTCTATGATTGCCGCCACTTCATATTCGTACATTCCCGGGCGGATGGCCTTTGTGGCGGCTATATGCATGTCGGACGTGACATCGCAGGCCTTCTCAATCTCGGCTATTTCTTCGGGCTGCTTGTGATTGCGCATATCGACTACGGCACGGATGAATTCGGCCGAAGGCTTTTCCTCTCCCGGCATGATGCCGAGCAGACGCCAGAGCTTAAGCCGGTGTTCGGCACGGTAGACCGGCAGATACCGGACCTGAAGAGAGCGGTCGAGCCAGCTTCTGAGATCGGCCGACGGACGCACATTGTCGACTCCGACGAGATGTGCTTTTTCGTGGAGAGTGGGCTGAGTTCCCATCCACACGATATGGTCGATGGTAAGTTCGTCGCCGAATATGATTTCCTGATCGTTGTCGATATCGATCACTGCCGCAAGGCCGTCGTAGGGCAATCCGAAATAGTAGAGAAACGTGGAGTCCTGACGGAATGGATATGTGTTGTCGGCATAATTGCATCCACACTCATCATTGCCGAGAAACAGCAGTGTGCCTGAACCTACACGCTTCTTCAGTTCGGCGCGACGTCTTACATAGATATCTTTCTCAAACATAACACTTTAAGTTTTATGTAAATTATTAGTTACTTATATTCAGCTGTTTATGTTGACATTTTCATAATTTTCCCCATCAGCATCACCTTCAGGATGAAAGGCATTGTAGACTATAGAAGCTTTCGACGGGCCTATGACCGATGCAAGATCGTCGAGATCGGCTTCGCGCACACGCTTGAGGCTTTTGAAATGCGTCAGCAGAGCCTGACGTGTCTTCTCGCCTATGCCCTTTATCGAATCGAGAGCCGACACTGTCTGCGAACGGCTGCGACGGTTGCGGTGATGGGTTATGCCAAAGCGGTGGGCCTCGTCGCGCAGATGCTGCACGACCCTGAGCGATTCAGAATTTTTGTCGATATAAAGCGGCACGCTGTCGCCTGGAAAATAGATTTCCTCAAGACGCTTGGCGATGCCTACGACAGCGATGGTGCCACGCAGTCCCATCTCGTCGAGAGCCTCAACGGCCGAACTGAGCTGCCCCTTGCCGCCGTCGACGACGATCAGCTGCGGCAGCCCCTGCCCCTCGTTGACAAGACGTGTGTAGCGACGTGTGAGCACCTCCTTCATGGAAGCGAAATCGTCGGGTCCTTCCACGGTCTTGATGTTAAAGTGACGATAGTCTTTTTTGGACGGTTTGCCGTCACGGAACACCACGCACGACGCTACAGGATTTGTGCCCTGTATGTTGGAATTATCGAAACACTCGATATGCCTTGGAAGTTCCGACAGACGGAAATCGGCTTTCATGCGTTCGAGCAGCCGGTCGGTGCGCTGCTCCGGATCGTTGCGCTCCATGTGTTTCAGCATATCGATCTTGTGTTGTCGCGCATTGCGTTCCGACACCTCAAGAATCTTGCTCTTGTCGCCTCTCTGCGGCACGATGAATGTCACTCCCGGCATATCCACGTCGGGCATTTCGGGCACTATTACCTCATCATAGACAGCTCCAAGCTCACGCTCCACCTCGGCCATGGCATAGGATAGCAGCTGAGCCACGGTTTCGTCCATCGAGCGGCGATACTGAAGGGTTACGCTACGAACCACGGCTCCGCGATGCATGTGCATATAATTGACAAACACCTCGTCGCCGCCATCGTCCCACACTCCGAACACGTCGACATCACCGATCGTCTGGCTGACGATGACACTCTTGGCGCAGTAACGCTCCACCAGCTGATACCGCTCCTTGACAGTCTGTGCCTCCTCGAAGCGCAATTGCAATGAAAGCTCCTCCATCTCCTTCCTGAGATGATCGAGCAGCTCCGACATGTCGCCGCGCAATATATCCTTGACACGCTCTATATGTCGCCGGTAGGCGACTTCATCGACATGTCCCGTGCAGGGTCCGCAGCAGCGCTTGATATGATAGTCGAGGCATAGCCGGTATTTGCCCGAGGCGACCCCTTCGGGAGTAATTACTCCCCTGCATGACCGCAACGGATAAAGCTCCCGTATGAGATCAAGCACCGCTCTTGCAGATCCGGTGTCGGTGTAGGGTCCGTAGTATTTCGATCCGTCCCTGATGCGCTGACGCGTCATGAACACCCGTGGAAAAAACTCGTTGGTGACTACAATCCATGGGTATGATTTGTCGTCCTTAAGGAGCACGTTGTAGCGCGGCTTGTACTCCTTGATCATGGAGTTTTCGAGATTGAGCGCATCCTGTTCGGTGGGCACAACGATATATTTCATATCGGCGATAGCTCTGACGAGGAGATTGGTGCGGAGCGAATCGTGAGTGCGGTTGAAATATGACGACACCCGCCTTTTGAGGTTTTTGGCCTTGCCTATATATATGACCGTACCCTCGGCGTCGTAGTACATATATACGCCGGGGGTAGACGGCAGGATGGATATTTTCTCCTCCAGTTCGTGTGATTTTCTATGCTTTGGCAAAAAGAGTGCGGTTTATGTGTGTGGCTTATGATGTATATGGCCTGTGAAAGGATCAGTATGTGATCAGCGCCGTGGTTTCAGCTTCGGCCGGAAGTTTGGCTCTTCCTCCGAGATCGGACAGTTCCACAATAGCATTGATATAGATTTTCCGGGGATTAAAGCGTCTTACGAGTTCGTAGACAGCTGCCATCGTGCCGCCGGTAGCCAGCACATCGTCGTGGATCACGACAACGTCATCGGGCGTGATCGCATCGCTGTGTATCTCGATGGTGTCTTTGCCATACTCCTTATCATAGGATGTCGATATGACTTCGCTGGGCAGTTTACCCGGCTTGCGTGCGGGCACGAATCCGGCTCCAAGCTCGAAGGCAAGGATCGAACCGCAGATGAACCCTCTCGACTCGATACCGACCACTTTAGTAACTCCCTTGTCGCGATATATCTGCGAAAGATTCCATCCGAGGATATGTATGGCCTTCGGATCCTTGAAAGCGGTGGTGAGGTCACGGAATATGACTCCCTTCTGGGGGAAGTCGATTACATCACGGATTTTGGTCTTAACGTATTCCATATAAGTATTTGATAATAATTGACTAACTAACGTTCCACGTGAAACAATCATCTACCGAGCAAGAGCAGAAGTATATTGATGTCGCTCGGCGAAACGCCGGGTATTCTCGACGCCTGTCCGACGGTAGAAGGATCTATTCGCTTTAGTTTCTGACGCGCCTCTGTCGACAATGAACTTACGGCATCATAGTCGATGCGTCCCTGAAGCTTCACCTCGTCAAGCCTTCGGAGCTTCTCGGCAATCTGTCGCTCGCGGTCGATATATCCTCCGTATTTGAGCAATATTTCAGCAGCTTCAACTATCTCATCACGACGCTCAGCCTCTATATGCCCTTCAATATAATCGGCAAGCGCAGGCAATACTCCCGCGAGAACAGCCACCGTCAGACGCGGCCGAAGAATAAGGTCGACAAGCTTCACTCCCTGACGGAGCGGAGTGTCGCCAAGCTCTTCGAGCAATGCATTCACCTCGGAAGGCCTGACACTGAACGACGAAACAAAACCAATGAAGGCATCGCGCTGCCCGCGCTTTGACTCCATCAGCCCGTAACGTTCGGGACTGACAAGTCCTATCTCATATCCGCGCGGTGTAAGCCGCATATCGGCATCGTCCTGGCGGAGTAATATGCGGTATTCGGCTCTCGAGGTGAACATACGGTAAGGCTCGTCCACTCCTTTTGTCACCAGATCGTCGATCAGCACTCCTATATATGCCTCATCGCGGGCAAGGGTAAAATCCGAGAGCCCGTGAGCCTTGCGGTGAGCGTTGATACCGGCTATCAGACCCTGCCCTGCCGCCTCCTCATATCCGGTAGTGCCGTTGACCTGCCCGGCGAGGAATAGTGAATCAATGACACGGCTTTCGAGCGTATGACTAAGCTGAGTCGGATCGAAGAAATCGTATTCGATTGCATAACCCGGACGATATATCTGTACGTCGGCAAAAGCGGGAATTGTCTTCAGTGCCTCCAACTGAATATCCATGGGCAAAGATGAAGAGAAGCCGTTGAGATAGTATTCATTGCCATCCTCCGACTCCGGCTCTATGAAAAGCTGATGCTCTGTTTTGTCCGCAAAGGTGACGATTTTCGTCTCGATACTCGGGCAGTAACGCGGTCCGATGCTCTTGATCTGACCATTATATAGCGGCGAATCCGGCAATCCGCGGCGCAGTATATCGTGGGTAGCAGCGTTGGTATATACCAGATGACATGGAAGCTGCCTGAGGCAACGACGCGACGAAGGCAGGTATGAAAAACGATGCAGATCATCATCATCGCCGTCCTGCCTGACGGTCTTCGACCAGTCGACGCTACGTCCGTCGATACGCACAGGAGTGCCAGTCTTCATGCGATCGGTGCGTATTCCGGCCTCGCGCAATTGCTCTGTCAACCCGATGGATGCCGGCTCGGATATACGTCCGCCCTCAAACTGACAACGACCGATATGCATCAGTCCGTTGAGAAACGTTCCGGCCGTGATCACGACAGTGCGAGCTGAAAAACGCGCTCCGTGGAGAGTCTCTACACCTCTGACAGCACCATTCTCGATGATCAGACGTGATACGCTGTCGCTCCATAGATATAGACCGGGAGTGGACTCAAGCACTTTACGCCAAGCGGCAGAGAACTTCATGCGATCGGACTGCACACGCGGACTCCACATCGCAGGACCTTTGGAACGGTTGAGCATACGGAATTGCAGCGCAGTAGCGTCGGAAATAATGCCCATATGTCCGCCAAGAGCATCTATTTCCCTGACAATCTGCCCCTTTGCTATGCCACCCACAGCCGGATTGCAGCTCATCTGCGCCATCTTGTCCATATCCATGGTAATCAACAGCGTCGACGATCCGAGGCGCGCCGAAGCAGAGGCAGCCTCACATCCTGCATGACCGGCACCTACCACTATAACATCATACTCAGAGATCATAGTCCAATCATTTCAAGTGACTCGTCCTCGTATCGCTCCATTATCTCGCGTTCGCCGGGACCCTTGTCGTCGATTCCACAGAGATGTAGAATACCATGTATTATCACACGCATCAGCTCGCGCCGGTAAGGTTGCACGAACTGATCGGCATTGGATCTTACCGTATCAAGCGATATGACTATATCGCCAGATATGATATGGCTGTCGGAATAATCGAACGTGATGATGTCGGTATAGTAATCATGATCGAGAAACTGTCGGTTGACCTCCAGAATCTTTTCGTCGGTGCAGAAAAGATAGCCGATCTGCCCTACTCCCCTGCCCTGCCTTGACGCCACATCGGCTATCCACTTTTCGACAGCGGCAAAATCAAGCTCAGGCATGTCTATGCCCTGGCTGTTCCATGAAATCTGTTTCATAACTATCACAAAAGTAGTCAAAAACAGAAAAAATAGCAATATCCCAAAGTAATCAATTTTTCCGGCTAAAAAAATAAACAAGAAAAAAGAATAATAATACCTTACAAATCAGTATTTTGATTAAATTTTAACGAATTTAGAATCAAAAAATCAGGCTAACAAAGAGAATCATACGGAAATTTACGACTCTCAAAACCGTAAAAATACGACCAGCACAATCCTCGCGCTAAAAAAGTGTCGTCAACACGACTCGAGCTGACCGCCGTCCGTTCTTCCAACACGCGACAGACGACGCTGCAAAACCAGAGCAGCGACGACAACCATAACTCCGGTGATGATCCATGTGATGGGATATATCATCATCAGCACCTCGAAAGTGTGGTGGAAACGCACTACACTGCCAACCCACACCAGACGCAACACACACGTGCCGAATATCGTCAGCACCATCGGAGTCACCGACCGGCCGAAACCACGCATATATGATCCGGCCACCTCATAGCTGCTTGCCAGACACTGATACACCAGTACAGTGTGGAATCGCATCATGGCATATCGCGCAACATTCGGATCGGACGTGAAAACTCCTATACAGAATTTCTCCTGCCAGACTATAATAATATTTGCGAGAGCACACAGCCCGACGCTCATCATCATGCAGATCACCCCCACCCTGCGGCAACGGTCGAGGCGACCCGCACCGTAGTTCTGCCCTGTAAACGCAATGGCGGCCGCATTGAAGCCAACCACTATATAATAGCAGTAGGCTTCGTAGGTCAGAGCTGTGGCAGAACCGGCCACTGCATCAGATCCAAAACTGTTGATTGACGATTGAATGAATATATTCGAAATCGAAAACACCATTCCCTGAAGTCCGGCGGGTATGCCTATCTGAAGCATCTTACGGAAATCGGCCGACGAAAAATCGTGGCGACGCAGGCTAAGACGCAGCGTCACAGGATCAGGCTCACGCATCAGAAAGAATACTATTATCATGGCATTGACCGCAACGGATATCACAGTGGCCCATGCCACTCCATCGACCCCCATCCCCAAAAGAGCAACAAACACCCAGTCGAGCACCATGTTGCACATTGTAGCCACGAGAAGCGAATAAAACGGCAGCCGAGTGTCGCCTATCGAACGCATTATGGCCGACCCGAAATTGTAGATCATCGAAAACGGCATGCCGTAGAAATATATTCGGAGATACCGGGTGGCAAGATCTATGACATCGGGTGGCGTGGATATGGCTTCAAGTATCGGACGCGCCAATAAAGAACCAAGCACGAGAAGAATAGCTCCCGACAGAAGCGCAACAACGGCCACAGTCGACACCGAACGTCGTACGGCCTGATTGTGTTTCTGCCCAAGATAATTGGCAATGACAACATTGGCACCGACGGCAATGCCTAAAAAAAGATTGACAAGAATGCTGATGATCGGGCCATTGCTACCCACAGCAGCAATGGCCTGGCTGGTTGAATAGCGGCCTATGACGGCGACATCGACAGCATTGAACGACTGCTGGAGAATGCCGCTCGCTATGATCGGCAGAGTGAACACCATTATTTTTCCGGCCAAAGGTCCGTTGATCATATCGACCTTTCCGGCATTCTTTACATTTACCGACATCCCTGATACGATTTTCCGATGCAAAAATACAACATTATTCAATAGGAAGATTGTTATAAAACAGGATATGGACAATACAAAACAAAACACAAACAGCACAACGTCAGTATCAGCGATGGGTCGACAGCTGTCGGCACACCCGCGCTACTACACGTTTCTGGTAGGATATCTGGTGTGTCTGAGCGCTCTCGGCTCGTTTGTCAACGACATGTACTCCCCTGCTCTGCCGGCAATGGTGAAATTCTTCCACTGCTCTGTTCCCACAGGACAGATGGGTCTTACGATGGGAATGACAGGGCTTGGACTCGGACAGATTATACTTGGCCCGGTGAGCGATCACTATGGCCGGCGTCCGGTGCTCATGGTGTCACTGTCGCTTTTCATAGTGTCGGCTATAGTGAGTGTATTCTCTCCGACTATACACACATTCAATCTTTGCCGACTTTTTCAAGGAATGGGAGCATCGGGCGGATACTTTCTGGCCCGCACCATACCTGCCGATGTATATTCCGGGCGGCCTCTGGCCAGACTCATGGCTCTTATCGGAGCCATCAACGGCATAGCGCCGGCATCGGCTCCGGTGATAGGCGGAGTGACAGCCGACCAATGGGGTTGGAAGGGAGTATTTGTGGTTCTCGCCGTTTTCGCCGCCATCATTCTCGCACTGTCGCCTGGACTGAAAGAATCGCTCGCCGAGTCAAAGCGATCCTCTGGATCCATACTCCGGTCATTCGGAGGCTACCGTCATCTTTTAGGCAACTACCGGTTCATGGTTCATGTATGTTTCAAAGGCGCAGCTCTGGGACTGTTGTTCGCCTATATATCGTCGGCGCCGTTCATATTGCAGACCCACTATGGCCTGTCGCAGACATCCTATGGTTTCGTTATAGGTTTCAACTCGCTGTTTGTAGTGAGCGGATCAATGCTTGCCCTTCGGTTTCACCCTCTGAAAAAAGCAGCCGTCACCGGAGCCGGATTGCTCGCCGCAGGTGTAGCTGCTCAAGCCATTGCTCTATGGCACGTTCACAGCCTTTGGCTTTTCGAAGCATGCATGTGTGTGAGTCTGCTCGGCCTCGGCCTCATATTCTCTACCACAAACACACTTGCCATGAACGAAGGGAGGCAACATGCCGGAGAGGCATCGGCAGTGCTGGGAGTAGCGGGTTATGCAGTAGGCGCGGTGGTGTCGCCTCTTGTAGGCATGGGCGATATACTTCACTCCACAGCAATAGTTTTTGTTGCTCTTACCGTGATTACAGGCGTATTCGCACTGCTCACACGCCACATAGCCCCTGACCTAGACACATAATACGCTGAGCCTACACAATGTTTAACTACTTCGGTAATTTTTACCGAATCATTGTATAAAATAGGCAATTACAGATATCACCTTCATTTAGAATTATATCACCTTTTTGATATTTCTTAGGCTGAATAATATCTGCAAAAAGGCAAATATTCTCCAACTTAAGTTTGCGATTAGGGCATGTTTCAGCTATAATCTGTTTTGCAATGTCAAATTGAATACTCATAGGCTAAAGTTATTTATATCCAACATTTTGTTTTAATTTTGGGTTCAAGTCTATACTTTTTTGTGGAATAGGAAAAACTGTGGTATACCCATTTTTCTCATCAGCCAGTTGGACTCGCTGATCGTATGATTTATGATAAACTCCAAAACGCACCATATCCTGTCGTCGCCAGCCTTCCCATACTAACTCCAACAAACGCTCTTTCAATATGTTCTCAAGCGTAGCTTCTCGATATGGCATACCAACACGACCTCGGACTTCGTTCAACTCCAACGAGCCATCCTCACCATTACGTACCTTTGCCTCGGACTTCATCAGGAGAGCATCGGCATAGCGGAATAGCACGATGTCGTTATCCGGTTGTCTACCGTCGGAATGTGAGGTCCTATCAACCTCATATTTTGCCATACGAGCACCAGCTGTCTTGACATAGGAGCTTCCCGTAAGATTCAACTTTAGCTCCAATGGGAAATACTCCAACTGCTGTCCATTGTCCATCATTACAGGCTTTCCATCAACCTCTACGATGCCGGCATAGAAGTTCTTTTCAAAGCGAGCATCTACATCATCTGTGCCGTATCCGTTGGCTAAGACTGTTGAAATATTGGCACTGGTACCATTTTCCGATGAGCCACCCAACGCACCGCCATGGTTGTAGTGTCGTGATCGGAAGAGATACCAGAACTGCGCAGCATATAGGTTCTTATCCAACGGAATGGTGAATATGTTTTCGTTGGAGTTCTCGTTATGCACAGAGAAATTATAGCTATAATCGTCCTCCAACCGATAACCTACCTCGGCAAGTTTATCGCAATATTTGATACAGGTCTGCCAAGCGTTGAGTTTCTCACCATCGACGGTGAAAAATATCTCTTTACCGTTCCGTGGAACGCCATCAGTCCAATTATCATCACAATATATCTCGGCATTAAGAGCCAACTTAGCCAAAAGGAAATTAGCTACAGGTGTTGTTATACGACCATAGTAGTTACCCATCTTATTACTACGCTCATTTGGCAACAACTCGGCAACCTCCTGCAACTCATTCACGATAAAACGGAAAACCTCGCTACGCTCGCTCTGCACAACTTCATCCTGCGGTTGTTCATAGGATGTTACGATGGGCACTCTGCCATACATATCCATAATGTAGTAATAGAAAAGTGCTCTCAGAGCTCGCACCTCAGCTTCGTAGGCCACTCTCTGCTCCTCAGATAGGTTATGTCTATACTTATCGATGATATGCAGAGATTTGTTCGATAACACAACAACCTTGTAGAGGTATTTCCAAGTATTGTAGAGTGGTAAATCATTAGGACTCCACTTATGCTGATACATATTCGTCCACAAACCTCCATCGTACCAGTCGCCACCACGAATAGGTATCATGGCTTCGTCTGTGGTAAGTGTGTTATAGTCATAAATTCCACGACAGGTTCCCTGTAAACCCTCACTGTCTGCACTGCCACCAATGTAATTGTAGAGCACAGCCACTGCATTAATATATATGTTGTTGGCATTGTTGTAAATGTCTTCTTCATAAAGTTGATCTCTAGGATCTTCAGTAAGACAAGAGGTCATCATCGTTGCCAAAGCAACCATCAATATGTTTATATATCTTTTCATAACTGTAAGCGGTTAGAATTGAATACTAAGACCTAACGAATAGGTACGATATAAAGGATAGGTGCGTTTGTCGTCAATGCCCAAAGTGTTGCTTACTACATAACTGTTTATCATTGGAGTAAGACCGCTATAGCCTGTGATTGTTGCAAGGTTGCTAATGCCTGCCGAAAGACGCAATGACTTCACAGCCTTGGATTTCATTGGAATATTGTAGCCTATGGTAATATGTTCAATATTTACATAGTCACCCTTTTCCAACCAATAGTCTGAGACATTCTGGTCAATAATATTTTTTTCAGGAGCACCCTTCAATACATTGTAGTCAGGGAATATCGACATATTGGTATAAGCCAAGCCCGTGCCATTGAATATCTTATGACCGAAAGCACCATTTATCTGCATGGCAATATCAAAGGACTTGTAACGGAAACTGATGTTTGATCCAATAGTTACCTTGGGGGTTGCTTGACCTGCTATATACCTGTCTCCGCCATCGCTAAAATCAATCTCGCCATCATCATTCAAATCTTCAATATCGTAACTGTAGCCACCAAGTTTATTTTCTTTAATCCCTTTGCAGTGAGGCAGATAGAATACCCCAAATGGCTGACCTACAATCTGATATACTACATTATTGTCACCACCGTTCTGGCCTGCGCCATAAAGCGAGCCAATCGGAGTAATATCTGAAGCTGTCATATGCATACCATTATACTCTCCACTAAGCGAAAGTAACTTATTCTTCTGGCAGGACATATTGAAGTTGATATTCATCTCCATATCCTTCCGTTGAATGGGAACTACCGAGATTCCGAGTTCGACACCCTGGTTAGACATCGAGCCGATATTTGCCATCAGCTTATCGAACGCAAAGGTCGGAACGGGAACATCATACTCATAGAGCATATCCGTTGTCTTTGAGTAATAGAATTCCGAGGTAAGCATCAACCGATTATTCCATAGACCTAAGTCAAAACCGATATTAAATGTTGAACGAGTCTCCCACTTAAGGTCCGGATTCGTGTTGCGTATACTTCCCATGGTTACGGTAGGTGCACCGTTGATGGATACGATACCATTCTCCTTTACGGTATTAAGTGTTGTATAGGATGTAATACCTCCAAGATTTCCTGACCGACCATATCCGGTTCTTAGTTTCAACATTGTTATAAAATCAGTATCAGAGAGGAAGCCTTCCTTTTTTACATCCCAACTCAGTGATACTGATGGAAAGAATCCGAAAGTATTGTTATCGCTTACCATTGAAGAGCCATCTCCACGGAGTGCTGCCGCAATATAATATCTATCCTTGTAACTATATGTGACACTACCCATTATTGAAGCAAGTGACGGGTCTTCATAGCTACTGCTCGTACCACCGAAAGGACGCGATGATGTTGCTCCGATGTTATTATAGGAGAAATCATTTGTTGTTATTCCTTTTGCCTGCACCCATAAACCAGTCCTTACCTGTTTAAGATATTCTGCGCCAACAACAGCATCAAGGTGTGAGTCTCCCCAAGCTTTGTTATATGAGAGGGACACATTTGTAAAGTAGTCTTCACCCTTGAACTCTCCACGATAAACATTGCCTTGCGCCCACACCCATGTAGGACAAAATTGAGCATTTCCCGTAGATGAATATGAATAAGAGCCGAAAGCCGACAATATCAGATTGTCAAGGATATTAAATTTCAGCCCCAAATGTGTATTGAAATTCCGTTCTTCGGAGTCATTTTTCTCATAGAGGAGTGCTCCGGGGTGGTTTATGTGTGAAGCAGCCGAATTCTTCACCCAGTTGCCATTAACATCAGTTCCTGCTGGATATGTAGGATTCTGTGCAGCTGCCGAGTAAAACAGCATTCGTGTATCGAAAACGTCGTGTATCTTTGACGAGTAGCCATATACACCAAAATCGCCAACTAAGCGACCATTGAAAGCCTTTTGTGTAGCATCAAGTTTTACCACTATATTTCGGTAATCGTTAACTTTTACAATTAGATTATGATCCATAAAACCGAACGATGCTCGATAGTTTGAGTTTTCCGAACCACCGCTAAAAGCCAAGTGATGCTGATGTATAAAGCCCGAACGAGTAATTACATCGTGAAAATTGGTGTTGCAGCCACCATTATTGTAATCTAATCCAAATGCCTCTGCTGTAGCTATATACTCCGGGCCGTTTAGCATTTGCAGATGTTTATACATTGACTCGAATCCGTAGTTGCCATCATATGATATTTCGAAACCGCGCCCCGTTCCTTTCTTGGTCTTAATCTCAATTACACCTGAAGCACCACGGGAACCGTACATTGCCGTTTCGGTAGCATTCTTCAAAATAGTGAAACTCTCGATGTCTGCGGGATATATGGTAGATAGCGTAGCGATGTCAGATGTCACTCCGTCAATAATTACTAACGGGTCATTGCCACCCATAATGGATGTGGTACCACGCACACGGATACTATTCAGCATAGCGAGTCGGTCAGTCCCATTAGTGGTGACGTTCACACCGGCAGACTGACCACTCAATACATCCAAAGCACTATTCAATGGTCCCTTCTTGATATTCTCGGGCCTGATATGCTCTAATGATTTAGTCACCAAAATGGTATCTTGTTTCTCTCTGATATTCTGTACTTGTGCATCAATTTTTTGAACACTACAGATGAAGAACATTATGACAAGACAAAGACTGATTCTTCCCATCTTGATTCGTTAAATCTCTGTAGATTCCCCAGACCAGACAGTTTATAAATCTAATCTACAACAACCGTAGAATATTAGGAATCTGTACTATTGTATTCTGTCGTCATTCCAAGCCAGTCTTATGCCAGATTAGTCGAACACGCTAACGATGTTTCTATAATACACTAAAAGTGCCACACCATTACTTTCTTCGTCTATAAAGCAGGCGTCTAAGCAGGCTCTGAAAAACAAGACAAAAACATCGTAAACTTCTACATAATATGTTGTAGGCTTATTACTCTTAATATTTAAG
The DNA here is from genome assembly GCF_030759015.1 of Paramuribaculum intestinale. Taxonomy (GTDB): domain Bacteria; phylum Bacteroidota; class Bacteroidia; order Bacteroidales; family Muribaculaceae; genus Paramuribaculum; species Paramuribaculum intestinale. The sequence goes on from NZ_CP098825.1 coordinate 2,695,402, forward strand.
CAATGCAAAAATAACTATAAATTTACACATAAGAAAATTAAGGAAACCAGGGCAACCGCATCAAAATTTGGCTTTAAGCAGCATATCGCCAAATAGTCGTTGGAAAGGCTCGCTTTGAACGGCTCTCGCTTTTTTCAAAGCGGTCAATGTCGAAGTTGTCTATCAGGACTTCGGGGAGGATGGATCTGAGTAGTTGGTCTGGTTTCATTTTGCAAAGATAACACTATGCTCCGACATCCCCTTCCGCCCACCGGAAAAATCCGCTGACCCCCGACACGCACGCAGGCTTCATTTCAAAAAGGCATAAAAAAAGAATGAGTAACGTGAGCCTAAGCTCAACAATTACTCATTCTCCTCTCTCCTCTGCGGTGCGGACGGGACTCGAACCCGCGACCCCTAGCGTGACAGGCTAGTATTCTAACCAACTGAACTACCGCACCGGAAACCCGGTTCTGGGGTGAGAGCTTTACAGCGCGTTACCGCTGTTTTGCGAGTGCAAAGTTAATACGAGTTTTTGATTCCTCCAAATATTTCGTCAAAAAAAATCACTTTTTCGCGTTTTTTTTCGATTTTCTGACTTTTTCGGGGTGTTCTTAGCCTAAAAACAGGCAAACACGAAGGGATTGAAACTATGTCGGAACACCTCGTCACACGCTCATCGCAGGCAGGTAAGAATTTGATCATAAGGCGCAGGTTTTGTAACTTTGCAACCATATATTATTATAATGGAACAAAGCATTACCGACGCCATCTGCGTCTACGGAGCATCAAGCAGCCGTATCGACCCCATATATAAGGATGCAGCCCGCCAGACAGGACAACTCATCGCCATGTCCGGATGTCCGCTCGTGTGTGGCGGCGGCCGTGGAGGCCTGATGGCGCAGGCCATAGAAGGCGCCAACTCAAAAGGGGGCATTACAATAGGTGTGCTGCCACAGTTCATGATCGACCGTCAATGGCAACATCCCGACCTGGGACGTATGATAGCCACACCCGACATGCACCGCCGCAAACAGACCATGGCCTCGATGAGCCGCGCCGTCATAGCCCTACCCGGAGGAATTGGCACTCTTGAGGAACTCCTTGAGATAATCACCTGGCGTCAGCTCGGACTCTACAACGGCAACATAACAATTCTCAATACCGCCGGCTACTATGACCCGCTTATAGCGATGCTTGAGCGCACGATAGATCAACACTTCATGCGTCAGGGAAGCCATAATCTCTGGCATCTGGCATCAACTCCCGAAGAGGCCGTAGAGAAAAGCCTCGGTTGATCATACGCAATTAAAATCCCTTCATACCACTCAACATACTATATAATATAAGTGGAAGACGACAGCGTATTCATAGTGCCGTTCGGCCCGGCTTCCATAGCCGAATCATCCGCACCCGACAGCATTGCCTCAGGCACTGCGGCTGTCGAAGGATGGCCTTTTGCTGAAATATGTATCGAGAGCGAGGCGCCCTCCGACCTGATATCGCTCAGCCTTATACACAGAGCCGCCTCCTGCGCCGAGGGTATCCCCGGAGAACCTCGCCAGATGCTTCCGGGCTACGACAGCGGAGTCATGGCTCTGGTGATAGGCATATTCTGCATAATATCGTTTTTTACCCGCAATCACTCCACATTCATAAAAACCTTCTTGAAGGATCTTCTCACGGTGAGAGAGCACTCCAACATATTCGACGACCATACTGTCAATGAATCGCTCGTCACCGGCGGACTACTCGTCACATTATTTCTTGCCGAAGGGATACTGATTGCCGGAGCTTGGAGGCTCATTTCTGACACTTATCCTGGTATTTTCATTTCTACAGCAATATGCACCCTCTTCGCAGCCGGAATATACGGACTGCAACTGATTGCATACAGCATTACCGGATATGTGTTCAGCACACCATCCGGACGAAGCCAGTGGCTTCGCGGCTTCAACGCCTCGCAGACCCTGCTCGCCCTCGCACTTCTGCTTCCGGCACTTGCCCTGCTCTTCAATCCGGGTCTGACCGTCATCATGCTCTGGATAAGCGGTTCATTCTACGTAATCGGACGTATGATATTTATATTCAAAGGATTTAGAATTTTTTATACCAATATTTTTTCCTTAATCTACTTTATTTCGTACCTTTGCACCCTGGAAATTGCACCCATCGTGTTTCTATACCGAAACAGCAATTACATAGAGTAATCAAGTCTGTCAAACTATCCATAGCAAAGCGTGAAAGTAAAGAAAATTTTAGTATCGCAGCCACGGCCGACGTCCGACAAATCGCCCTATTTCGATATTGCACAGAAATACGGAGTGGATATTGATTTCCGTCCATTCATAAAGGTAGAAGGCCTGACAGCTAAAGAATTCCGTCAGTCAAAAATTACCATTTCCGACTACACGGCTATAATATTTACCGCACGTACGGCAGTTGACCATTTCTTCCGTCTTTGTGAAGAGATGCGTGTCACCATACCCGACACCATGAAGTATTTCTGCACCACCGAATCAATCGCGCTCTATCTGCAGAAATATACGCTTTATCGCAAACGCAAGATATTCCACGGCAACACAGGCAAAATGGAAGAACTCATACCCTTCCTCACCAAGCACAACAAGGAGAACTATCTGTATGCCGTCAGCGATGTACACAAAGAGGACACAAGCCTTCTTGACAACGCCAAGATCCGTTATACGAAAGCCGTGATGTATCGCACGGTGAGCACACAGTTCGATCCCAACGAGAAGTTTGACTACGACATGCTTCTCTTCTTCAGCCCTGCCGGCATAGCGTCGTTGCTCAAGAATTTTCCCGATTTCAAGCAGGACGACGTAAAGATAGGCTGCTTCGGACTCACCACCGCACAAGCCGTTAAAGATGCCGGACTACGCCTTGACATCGAGGCTCCGACAGTATCCGCACCTTCGATGACCGCCGCGCTCGACAACTTCCTGCGCGATGAAGCTGCCGAAGAAGCCAAAGCCTGACGGCATCCACAACAATCCTATGACATCGCTCCGACTTTATAAAAAAGAAAAACTCTGCAGCCAGAAGGCTATTGAAAAATTGTTCTCACCGGCCGGCAATGCCGACGGTGGGAACAGCTTCATTATGGCCTATCCGTGGCGAGCGGTATGGCGTGAATCACACCGTCACGAAAACGACAGATGGAAAGGAGCGAGATTTCTCATCGCCGTACCAAAAAAGCGACTGCGTCATGCCGTTGATCGCGTCACCATGCGCCGCAGATGTCGCGAAGCATACAGACTGTGCCGTCAAACATTGCTTACTGACGCTACAAACGTAGACATAGCATTTATCTACGTCGGACAAGGTTTGACCGACTTCAACCGCACACAACGGGCCGTGGAAAAGATACTTACCCGCATATACCGATCCGTGCTAACGCCGGATGAAGGCGATGAATCATGTAAATAGATTGGCCGTCGCCATCATGCTGCTGCCGGTATATTTCTATCGCGCCTGCATATCGCCCATGCTTCCGCCTTCGTGCCGCTACAGCCCTACCTGCAGCCAATACGCCATAGAAGCCCTAAAGAAACACGGACCGCTACGCGGCACAATGCTTACCTTAAAACGCCTTATGCGATGCCATCCCTGGGGAGGATCGGGCTATGATCCCGTACCATGATACTCGACACGCACACCCATAACCTTCTATCGGCCGACGGCATCATATCCGTCGATCCACTCTTCGACAGCTTCGAACACGGGAAACATTACTCCGTAGGAATACACCCGTGGCTTACCGGACAGGACAATATCGAAGAAACCATGTCTATGCTCGACAATATTGCCACGCGAAATGATGTCGCAGCCATAGGCGAAACCGGAATAGACCGTCTGCGCGGAGCATCGGAAGAGATTCAGACCCATATATTCATCCACCACATAAAGCTTGCCGAACACACAGGCAAACCTCTTATCATTCACTGTGTCAAAGCCCTCGACATAATACTCCGCCTACACAAAGAGCACCGTCCCAGCAGTCCGTGGATTATCCACGGATTCAGAGGCAACGCCGAAACTGCCCGACAGATCACATCACGGGGCATATATCTGTCGCTGGGAGAAAAATTCAACCCCGACGCCATCCTTAACATACCTCCCCATCTGCTACTTGCCGAAACCGACGAGAGCCATACTTCCATTAATTCCATCGCAGCCGCTATATCACCGGCAGACCCGACGCTTCCGTTCAATAATCTCAAACGCCTTCTCTCGACCTGCAAAAAATAAACAAACAGCGGTCGTGAAGCTGTAAAAATTACTCCACATACCACATCAATATCATGTAGATCATTTTTTTCGAAATTTACGCTTATCCCGGAAATGATTGGCTAACTTTGCATCAAACCAAAAACGTCATGAAAGTCATAAATTTCGAAGAAACACCTTCGCTCATCAACCAGTATGTATCAGAACTCCGATCAGTCGAACGCCAGACCGACCGGATGCGCTTCCGTAGAAATCTCGAACGCATAGGAGAGATAATGGCATACGAAATCAGCAAGACACTCGCCTACGACAAAGTGGACATCACTACTCCGCTGGGTATAGCCCCGTGCCGCAATATATCCGACAAGGTGGTGCTTGCAACCATATTCCGCGCAGGAGTGCCATTTCATTACGGATTTCTTTCATACTTCGACGAAGCCGAGAATGCATTCGTATCAGCTTATCGCAAATATCGCGAAAAAGAAAACTTCGACGTTTTTATCGAATACATAGCCTCTCCCAAGCTTGACGGAAAGACCCTCGTCATTGTCGATCCTATGCTTGCCACCGGATCGTCGATGGAACTAAGCTATCGAGCGCTTCTCACCAAAGGAAATCCCTCCAAAATACATATAGCATCAGTCATAGCCTCACGCCAGGCCATAGAATATGTGGAACGCGCGTTCCCTGCCGAAACCACACTGTGGGCAGGGACTGTCGACGATGAGATAAACTCTCACTCCTACATAGTGCCCGGACTCGGCGACGCCGGCGACCTTGCCTACGGCGTGAAGGAGTAAACATACCTGAGAATACCTCCGATGTAAATAAAGATGTTGAAAAGTGTGTTTATACCTGTAACATACTTTTCAGCATCTTCTCATTTACAAGCCCTCCCCAAGCAAATATATGACAACACACAAAGTTATGACAAACTTCCTGATGCATTTTTTACAATTATGAAGCTTTGCATTCTCAAATATTTATTAACTTTGCATGAAATTGACACCATGTTTATAAACTATATAATATACTGATATTCAATATACATTAGTGTTTATAAATATAAAGTCAATGTAAGTAAGAGTGTTGACAACGTATTTGCGGGCAATGAAGGAAATATTTCTTTCCACACCGCTTACAGACATTATTGCTTTTACTTGGTATTATATTTTAATTTTATCCTATACTATATAAATCATGGGTACAAAGAGCTACTCCGAGGAAACAACCCGTCTGCACGAAGAGATAAACCGGCTTAAAAAAGAAAAGGGCGCGGTGATAATGGCCCATTACTACACAAATCCTGAGATACAGGATGTGGCCGACTTCATAGGCGACTCCCTGGCACTGGCCCGCATAGCCCAGGATGTGGAAGAGAATGTAATAGTGATGTGCGGAGTGCATTTCATGGGAGAAACAGCCAAGATACTTTGTCCCGACAAACGTGTTCTCGTGCCTGATCCGGAAGCCGGATGCTCTCTTGCCGACAGCTGCAAGGCCGAGGACTTCGAAAAATTTATAAAGCTTCATCCCGGTCATACGGTCATTAGCTACGTAAACACTACAGCCGACGTAAAAGCTCTCACCGACATAGTAGTCACCTCGGGCAATGCTCTTAAGATAGTGAATTCTCTTCCGGATGACGAGAAAATCATATTCGGTCCCGACCGTAATCTCGGAGAATATATCAACTGCCTGACAGGCCGCAACATGGTGTTGTGGGATGGAGCATGTCACGTACATGAACGTTTCTCGCTTGAGAAAATACTTGAGCTTAAGAGAGAAAATCCCGACGCGGAGATACTCGTTCATCCCGAATGCCGTAAACCTATCCAGACCGTAGCCGACAAGGTGGGATCGACAGCCGTACTGCTCCAGTATGCACGCGAAAGCAAGGCCACACGGTTCATAGTGGCTACCGAAAGCGGCATACTTCATCAGATGCGTCTCCAATGTCCTGAAAAGGAATTTATAGCCGCTCCGCCGTCGGATACCTGCGGATGCAACGAGTGCGCATATATGAAACTCAACACACTTGAAAAACTACGCCGCTGTCTGGCCGAAATGTCGCCCGAAGTAGAGGTAGATGCCACGCTTGCCGAGCGTGCCCGACGTCCGATAGTAAGGATGCTTCAGATGTCGAGATAAGGTATGTAAGAGTATGTTTTATTTTAACATGAAAACGATGGTAAATAAGTGTTGAAATGGTGTTGAAAACAACAACGTAACTTTTCAGTAATTTAATTTGCATATACCATTGCTATTTTCAATATACCAGCAGGCTTAAAAACACAAAAAAGATAACAACGCATTATCAAACCTTTTTCTCACCGTTACAAGGCGTTTTTATACACAATAATCTTTATAATCTTACTTACGCGACAGGTTATAAACATGATGTAAATAAACCAGATGTTACATTATCTTACAAAGATTTGCAGTGTTTATAAAGTGATGATACGATAAGATGTGAATGCAATAACAGTATTATGCAAACAAATCATCGAAAAGTTATTGTTGCAATTCACACCAATTGTTATTTTTCTTTGGAATTGCTTTTTGAAGATTTTAATTTTTCAAATAAATATATCACGATGTCAGTAAGCCACGGTGTACACCTCAGGCATGTATAGAAGCTTAAAGAATTATCAAACGCTATTCAATGCCTTAGAGGATGTCGATAAGGCCACATATAATATAATGGCGTGTTATATAAATAATATAAGGCGTGCGTTGTTTGGATATATAGGCAAAGTGTTGTATATTTGCGCTAACACATAGCAAAACGTCAATAAAAATGTCGCTGATAATACCAAAAAGCTACAAACGCAAGCTTCTTCCCGAAACGACGGAAGTCGCTATCAAGATGATAAAGGACGATTTTCAGCAGCGTCTGTCGTCAAATCTCAATCTCAGGCGTGTCACTGCCCCGCTCTTTGTGCTGTCGGGCACTGGACTCAACGATGATCTCAACGGTGTGGAGCGTCCGGTAAGTTTTGAAGTAAAAGCAGTCGGAGGTAGCAGAGCCGAAGTGGTCCATTCGCTCGCCAAATGGAAGCGAATGAAGCTCGGAGCATATTGCATTGCGCCGGGATTCGGACTATATACCGATATGAACGCCATCAGAGCCGATGAGGATCTTGACAATCTTCATTCGCTGTATGTCGACCAGTGGGACTGGGAAATGACCATACATGAATCGGACCGCAATCTGTCGTTCCTTAAATCGATCGTAGAAAAAATATACGATTCGCTCAAAGCCACCGAAGCCAAAGTCTACGAGAGATTTCCGCATATAACTCCGCGACTTCCCGAAAATATAGAATTCATACATGCCGAGGATCTCAAGCGCATATATCCCGGCATGACATCGAAGCAGCGCGAGGATGAGGCCGCCCGCAGATATGGAGCTATATTCCTGATAGGGATAGGAGCGCCTATTGACGGAGGTGAACCACATGACGGGCGCGCGCCTGACTATGACGACTGGATCACCCCGACAGGCGATGGACATAACGGTCTTAACGGCGACATAATATTGTGGGACAGTGTGCTCGGACGTTCAATCGAAATATCGTCGATGGGTATAAGAGTCAGCGGCGAATCGCTCCGCCGTCAGCTTGAAATGCGCGGATGCACCGAAAGAACCTCGTTGCCTTTTCATTCGGCCTTGTTGAGCGGTAAACTCCCCTATTCCATAGGAGGAGGCATAGGTCAGAGCCGTCTGTGCATGTTCATGCTTCAGAAAGCCCATATAGGCGAAGTGCAGGCAAGCATATGGCCGCAGGAACAGATTGATGCCTGTCATGCGGCCGGCATCGAGCTGTTGTGATATGCAGGTTTGTAGTGTAGGAAGTATCAGGCAAAAAATTTACTGACTGATACGGATGATAAAATGACATTTATTCGCGGCGGCGTGCGCTGTCGGCAAGCATACGGTGGCCTATCCGGCAATACAGGCATTTGCGTTTCTCGCAGTAGTTGCGTCTGAGTTCTACAAGCGCCTGACTTGTGAATGCGTCGGGAACTTTGATGCCTGCCTCACCAAACATGGATACTATCCTGTTGTTTTCGGGTGCAAGCGAATGCAGCAGTGCTGATGCGCGGTCGGTGAGGTGCGTGTCGCCATGTACTGTTCCGTAAGCCATCATCAAAGGAGCTACGCAGTTGATGGTCATGATAGTGACCGATTCGCGGCTCATGGCTTTGAGCGTGCGGTTGCCTTCGGGTCCGAAAGTGTAGCGTGTCGACCAGTATCCGTCCATTGCAGGGCTGAAAAGAGCCATGGCATCATCTATGGTGCGCACGGCGAGCAGGCGTGAAGTCATTCTGAATCCCGAACGAATCAGTGAAGCAAGCACTGCTATGCGACGGTACGGGAGGTTGGGCGGACGCATGCGTGCCATTTTCCATCCGAGTGCTTCGGGAGCACGCAGTCCGAACTTATGCGACAGAAAAGCATACTCACGGCTCAGACGCGCCGCGTAGGGATCGCTGCCGGCATATCTGTCGAGAAGTCCGCTCTGGCCGAAAAGAAGAGCTTCCACAGCCAGCTGAGAGTCGGCATGCTTGCCTATGAACATAAGAGGCATACTCATGGCCAGACGTTCGAAAGGCTCACTGTTGACGCTGAATCCAAGACAGCGGGCCACACTGATGTAGACAGCCTGTTCCCAGTCGCCTCCGAAGCGGCGGCGCATTTCTTCGAGTCGTTCGGCCTTTGCATAAAGACGTTCGAATCCGAGGGTCGACATCCAGTCGGTAATATATACCGAGGGCATATCCTTTATAGCTCCCGCACATGGGATATCGCGGTCGGCGGCTCCTACCAGAGCGCCATATTTAAGATGCAGATCGGGTGAGCATGGCATTCGCATCTGCGGTATTATCTGGCCGTCGGACCGGCGTATGACGGCGTCGTCGCGGTCTACGACATGAAGCACCACCGAATCGTATGCCCTGTCGGACGAATGGCCGTGACGATGCCAGTCGCTTGCTCTGAAATGTATCTCCACGTTGCCTGCCCATATACGTCCGTCGATGCTTATCTTGGCGTTGAAGAAGTCGGGACCGGCATCGTTGTTGAGCCTTCCCGGATCGATGACCTGAAGGCGTCGTCCGTCGACGGTGCGCATATCGTTCTGCCGCCACAGACGATGCTGCCATACATATTGCATCAGTTTTTCCATAGGTAGTCGATTCTATGAGCAAACTTAACTAAAAAGTCGGATATTTTAAGTAAGTTTGCAATAAAATATTATGAAACCGATATTTCTCATAGGCTACATGGGCTGCGGCAAGTCGACTCTCGGACGCAATGTCGCACGGATGACAGGTCTTCAGTTCATAGATCTCGACAACTTCATAGAGGCGCGTTTTCATGCCAGTGTAAAAGAGATATTCGCTTCGCGTGGCGAGGAAGGCTTCAGGGACATAGAGCGCCGGATGCTTATTGAAACGTCGGATTTTCAGGATGTGATAGTGGCCTGTGGAGGCGGCACTCCATGTTTTTTCGACAATATGGAGATAATGAACAGCAAGGGTGTGACGGTGTATCTCGACGCATCGCTTGAAAAACTCCATACGCGCCTGATGCGCGGACGCCACAAACGTCCGCTTATAGCCGGCATGGAATCGGAACAGCTGCGTGAATTCATAGTGAAAGCTCTCGAAAGCCGTATGCCTTACTATAGCAAGGCGAGCATGGTTTTCAGGTCTGATCTTCTCGAAAACGAAGCCGAGGTGGGCGAAACTGCCTCACGCTTCATATCGCAGCTCGGACTCACTGCAAAAGAAAGCGATATATGAATACACCCGCTATAGAAAATTGCGAGGCTCCGGCGGCTGTAAGGAAGTCGAAGCGTGCGTTCACCATAGGTCTGCCACGATGTGATGGCGGAGGCGAGAAGCGTTTTCCGCTTACTCCCGAGGCTGTGGCGATAATGACGGAGCGCGGATATGAGGTGCGCATGGAGCATGGAGCCGGAAGTTCGATCCACTATCCGGATGCGGCATATTTACGTTGCGGAGCCGTGATAACGGGGCGCACCGAAGCTTTCGGATGCGATATAGTGATACATCTCCGTCCGGTCGAAGAACAATCGGCGAGACTTATGCGACGTGGAGCGATGTTGCTGACAATGAGCCATTATCATCTGCTCGACCGACGTGGTGTGAAAGCTTTGCTCGACAATCATATAATAACCATAGCCATAGACCGCATATCCGACAGCAGAGGCAACACTCCGTTTGCCGACATACTTTCGGAGATAGACGGCCGGGCCTCGGTGGCCATAGCCTCGGCGCTGCTTGCCGATCCGGTCAATGGCAAGGGCATTTTGCTCGGCGGTGTGGCCGGCATAGTGCCATGTGAGGCCACGATCATTGGTTCGGGCATAGCTGCGTGTGCGGCTGCGCGCTCGGCCTCGGGCGCCGGTGCGATGGTGAGGATATTTGACGACGACGTGTATCGCCTTCGCGATGTCACCCGCGATCTCGGGGCATGGGCCATAGGATCTTCGCTTCATCCGAGAGTGGTGCGTGGGGCGTTGCGCACTGCCGACATAGTAGTTGTGACCGATACGTCGATTCCTCCGGTGCTTGGAGGTGAGATTGTCGACGAGATGAAGCGCGGGGTGGTGATATTCGACCTGTCGTCGTGTCCGGGCAGGGTATTTCCTTCGCTCAAATGCATAGATCTTGCCGATGCCGTGGCAGAGATAGGCGAGGTGCGCTGCTGCTATGTAAATGCCGGGAGCGCGGTGCCACGCACTGCAGCCATGGCTCTGAGCAATACTTTCCTGACTTTTTTCAGCGATATAACGGCTTCCGACGGTCTTGTCAACGCACTCAGACTTATGCCGGGCATGCAGCGTGCGGCAATGACTTTTCTCGGCAAGGCTGTCGACAGCCGTGTAGCCTCAATAGCGCGTGTGAGACCTGTCGACATAAATATTTACCTAACACTTTCCTGAGCGCAGATGGCAAAGAAATATTACGTAGTATGGGCCGGCCATGATACCGGCGTTTATGATTCGTGGGAGGAATGCCAGCTCCAGACACAGGGCTTTCCGGGTGCACGCTACAAGGGTTTTTCCACTCTCGAGGCGGCTATATCGGCCTACCGTAACGAGTCGCGGGCCGACGACATGGCCGTCATATCGGCCATTGCAGCGCGTCCGGCAGTGACCACCAATTATTCGGCCTTGCCGGGTATAAACATGAATGCAATATGCGTCGACGCAGCTTGCTCGGGCAATCCAGGTCCGATGGAATACCGTGGCGTGGATCTGTCGACAGGCCGCGAACTGTTTCATTTCGGTCCTATAGGCGGCGCTACCAACAATATAGGCGAGTTTCTGGCCATAGTCCATGCTCTGGCGATGCTTGAAAAGGAGGGGCGCAGCGGTGTGACTGTTTACTCCGACAGCCGCACGGCCCAGGCATGGGTGCGCGACCGTCATGCACGCACACAGATAAAGCCTTCGGCGGCAAATGCCGCTGTCAGAGATCTGATCAGGCGTGCCGAGACGTGGCTACAGACACACACACCCCGCAATCCGGTGGTCAAATGGCCTACCGAGGAGTGGGGTGAGATACCGGCCGATTTCGGCCGTAAATAACTTGTGTCAAGAAGCTTAGCGCCTATATGAATTTATCGCGAAGATAAATTTCCAGACTTCTTGCTATTCAAACATCCTATTATTTTTTATTCTCCGGAGAGTTCTGTGCCTTCAGGAGATCGCGTATTTCGGTGAGCAGTTCCTCTTCGTGGGTAGGAGCGGCTGCCGGAGCCGGTTCCTCAGTTTTCTTGCGGCGTATCTGATTGATGAATTTCACCATGATGAATATACAGAATGCCACGATCAAGAAGTCGACAATGGTCTGAACCCATGTTCCCCAGTTGAGCGACACCTCCGGAGTTACAATCTCCTGTCCGTTCATCACAGCCTTCTGCACCACCCATTTGAAGTCGGTGAAATTCATGCCTCCTGTGGCTACTCCCACGAGCGGCATGATGATGTCGTCGACCAGCGACGAAACTATTTTGCCGAAAGCGGCACCGATCACCACACCGACAGCCATGTCGATGACATTACCTCGCATGGCGAATTCCTTAAATTCTTTTAGTATAGCCATTTATAAAAATTTTAGGTGAAGGCGGACCATGTGCCGCCATACTTATAACAAAATTAAGAAAAAAAAGATGTCAATAACATTTATGACTCGAAAATAATTAGTAATTTTGCGACCTAAGAAAGTGATAGAAAAACAAGCAACATCATAACCCAACAATACAACAAACAATTATGACTAAAATCGGTATTAATGGTTTCGGCCGCATCGGACGTTTCGTGTTCCGTGCTTCGACCAAGAGAGAGGACATCGAGGTTGTTGCCATCAACGACCTTCTCCCCGTTGACTACATGGCCTACATGCTCAAGTATGACACCATGCACGGCAGATTCGACGGCACTGTTGACTACGACATGGAGAAGAGCCTCCTCATCGTCAACGGCAAGGAAATCCGTGTGACCGCCTGCAAGAACCCCGCCGAGATCGCATGGGGTGCGGTAGGTGCCGAGTATGTTGTTGAGTCGACAGGTCTTTTCCTCACCAAGGAGAAAGCTCAGGCTCACATCGAGGCCGGCGCAAAGTACGTGGTTATGTCGGCTCCCTCGAAGGACGACACCCCCATGTTCGTTTGCGGTGTAAACGATCAGACATACGCCGGACAGCAGTTCGTATCGAACGCTTCCTGCACCACCAACTGTCTTGCTCCCATCGCCAAGGTGCTTCACGACAAGTTCGGTATCACCGAAGGTCTCATGACCACAGTTCACTCCACTACTGCCACTCAGAAGACTGTTGACGGTCCCTCGATGAAGGACTGGCGCGGCGGACGTGCTGCTTCGGGCAACATCATCCCCTCTTCGACCGGCGCTGCCAAGGCTGTAGGCAAAGTTATCCCCGAACTCAACGGCAAGCTCACCGGCATGTCGATGCGCGTTCCGACCCTCGACGTATCTGTTGTTGACCTCACTGTCAACCTCGCCAAGCCCGCTACCTACGAGGAAATCTGCCAGGCCATGAAGGAAGCTTCTGAAGGCGAACTCAAGGGTATCCTCGGCTACACTGAGGACGCAGTGGTTTCGAGCGACTTCCTCGGCTGCCCCCTCACTTCGATCTTCGACGCCAAGGCCGGCATCCAGCTGACTCCGACCTTCGTGAAGGTTGTATCGTGGTACGACAATGAGATCGGCTACTCCAACAAGGTGCTCGACCTCATCGCACGCATGAAGAAAGTAAACGGCTGATCGGAATAAACCGATAGCCTTTACAGGCTCAAATACAGGCTCTGTGTCAAAGTTAATGCTTTGCGCAGAGCCTTGTTTTTATCCGGTGAAAAAGGTTTTGGTCAGAAAGCGTGGTTTGATGAACGACGAATGCCTGCTGTATTAATTGTTAGAAAATTGATGTAGCGGTGTCACAAACTGCCGGCTGCCGGAGTCAGTAATTATATAAGCCGTCAAATAAGGCTATCCGTAGTAATGACCCGTAAGGAATTCGAAATAAAATCACAGCAATGCAGGCCTATGATGCTCAGAGTGGCCTATGCGATACTTGCCGATCGTGAAGAGGCCGCCGATGCGGTGCAGGATGCATTGCTGAAGCTGTGGCGAGGGCGCGAATCTCTCGCAACGGTATCGAATCCGTCGGCATATTTCAATATTGCAGTACGCAATGCGGCTATGGATATATATGGGCACAGGTGCAGATCGGAAGTAAGCTTTAACGATGGTGCCGGATTGCCCGACAGCAAGGTACATGCTGATGCCGAGACCCGTACCGACGCCTCTATGGTGATGAAAGCTATCGACGCGCTTCCCGACAACAGCCGTATGGTGATGAGGCTTAGCGCAATTGCAGGTCTTTCGTCAAAAGAGATAGCCGATATGACAGGCATGACTGATATGAATGTACGCGCCATATTGTCGCGCACACGTAAGAAACTCAAAGAACTCTTCGAAAAATGAAAACCAAAGATTATCTTATCGGAAAGTATTATGACGGTGACACTACCGCCGAAGAGGAAACCACTCTGCGAATGATGCTCGCCGACGATGACTCGGCCGACGGCCGTCTGCTGCGAGCTTTTGAGGAAATCTATGATATGGCTGCTCCGGCACGGGAAAAGCCCCTCAGGAGGTGTTTTTCGGGATGGTCGGTGTGGGTATCGTCGGCAGCGGCTGCAATAGCTGTCGTAGCTACTATAGGAGCCGCAATGACACACGGTGGCGGAGAAGAGCCGTTCATGGCCGATATGGAGGCGTCATACGGCGCCGTTCAAGGTAGCGGAGCGCGTGTGATCACCGATCCCGACGAAGCCATGACCATGTTGGCAGGAGCCATGGCTATGGCACAGAGCCGTATCGATGCGGCCAATGAGATTGCGTTCAGGACCATTGACAGAGTGTCAATGACTGTAAATGCATCTATTGAAAACCAGATATCATCCATTCCAAATTTCAGACAAGTAACTCTCAAAAATTAGCTGCGAGTGATTTTTGAGGTTAGTTCGAGTGATTTTTGATTGAAGCCGAAGGCGTGTAGCGAGCTACACAACTGAGGATGAAAGCAAAAAGCGCCGAACGAAGTCAAAAAGCACCGCAGTATGTACGAGTTACTGATAAGTATACTGATATAATCTAATTTTTAAGAGTTACTTAATATGAAAAAAATTATTTCACTCATGCTGCTTGTCATGGCTATCATATCGCCATGCATGGCCGATTCGCCGGTATTCATCGAAAATATGGTCCAGGACCCGAATGTCACCGTCACGTATATATCTCAGGCTATGCTTGGGAAAAAGAATTACAAGGACATGATGGCGCGGCTTCCTATATCTTCAGAAGACGCTCGATTCGAAGCTGTCCATATATTCAACTGTCAGAGTCAGGCTTCCTCAAACGCAGCCAGAAACTATGTGGCTGATTATGTCAAAGAGAAAACAGCCGAAAGCGAAAAGATCAATGCCGAACATGGCAAGATTGTGCAGAATAAGCCTCAGTTACTGATGAAATCCGCATCGGGAGATACGAGTACGCTTATCTATGGCTTCTATAGGACCAAGGATAGTTATTGGTTCAATCAGATAATCATATTGATGACGGAGAACAAAAAGACTACTCTTATAGACATAAAGGGTCTTTTCCCGATCCGTTCGCTGATAATAGGCAACTGACATACGGAAAAATATTCCAGACAGGAAGGCGCTGTGTCGGATTACCGGCATGGCGCCTGAAATGATGGTCATTCACGGTCAATCCTGGCAGCTAAATTTGGAAGTTATAATTGAAAACTGTAATTTTACGCTCAATAATATACAAACCCTATAGAGCGATATGTCAAAAGTAATAATCATCGGCGCCGGTGGCGTCGGAACGGTGGTGGCCTACAAATGTGCCCAGAATCCTGAGGTGTTCAGCGAGATAGTGCTCGCTTCGCGCACTCTGTCGAAGTGTCAGGCTATTGTAGACAAGATCGGAGCGAAGAACATGACAGCCGATACGGTCGATGCCGATTCGGTGGAGCAGCTCGTGGCACTGTTGCGTCGCCATAAGCCCGACATGGTCATAAACGTGGCGCTCCCCTATCAGGATCTCACTATAATGGATGCATGTCTGGAGTGTGGAGTGAGCTACCTCGACACAGCCAACTACGAGCCGCGCGATGTAGCCCATTTCGAATATTCGTGGCAGTGGGCCTATCGCGAGAAGTTTGAGAAGGCCGGGCTGACAGCCATACTCGGCTGCGGGTTTGATCCGGGCGTGTCCGGAGTATTCACGGCATACGCGGCCAAACATTATTTCAGCGAGATGGAATATCTCGATATCGTCGACTGCAATGCCGGCGACCATGGCAAGGCTTTCGCCACCAACTTCAATCCGGAGATCAACATACGCGAAATTACTCAGAACGGACGGTATTACCAGAACGGAAAGTGGGTCACCACCGGTCCGCTCGAGATACACCGCACTCTCACCTATCCCAATATCGGAGGCCGCGAGTCGTATCTGCTCTATCATGAGGAGCTTGAGAGTCTTGTGAAGAACTATTCTTCGATAAAGCGCGCACGCTTCTGGATGACTTTCGGACAGGAATACCTGACACATCTGCGCGTCATACAGGACATAGGCATGGCCCGCATCGACGAGATAGACTACAACGGCACCAAGATTGTGCCGCTGCAGTTCCTCAAGGCTGTGCTGCCCAATCCGCAGGATCTCGGCGAGAATTATCGCGGAGAAACATCGATAGGATGCCGCATATCGGGTCTTGACAAGGATGGCAAGCATCTCACCTACTACGTCTACAACAACTGCTCTCACGAGGAGGCTTACCGCGAGACAGGCATGCAGGCCGTCAGCTATACTACCGGTGTGCCCGCCATGATAGGTGCGATGATGTATCTCAAGGGACTGTGGAAGAAGCCCGGAGTGTATAATGTGGAGGAGTTTGATCCCGATCCTTTCATGGAGCAGCTTGCTGTGCAGGGACTCCCCTGGCACGAGGTGCTCAATCTTGATCTGGAGATGGACTGATAGCCCCGTCTGCTGTAAGAAAGAAAAATAATAAAGTAAATGCCGCAGCCCGCAGCTTATTTAAGCTGTACGGACTGCGGCATTTATTATGCGCTCCAGTATAAGAGATTGTTTGAATTTAACACGAAGATATATCTCCGGACTTCTTTGAAGGGGTCTTTGTGTATGTCAGAGACTGATGGTGTCGATCGTGCGTCCGTCGGCTCCGAGCACTGTAAGGGTCATTTCGTCGCCGCGTCGGCGCAGTATCATCACTGTGGCGCCGTCGAGTTTGTAGCCGCCTCCGACTATGACCGGGAATGGATTCTGCCCCTGTGTGGGGTCAATGCGCTTGTATTCGTGAGTGTGGCCAGTGAGATTGACGTCGAAGGGTGCTTTGGCAAGCAGCGGCGCCCACATGTCGGTGCATGGGCGGTAGCTGTCGGTGTTGCCCCATACGGGTATATGGTGTATGAGCACTCTGCGGCCCGCTTTTTTGAAGGCTTTCGACGAGAGTTCGCCGCGTAGAAAATCGGTCTGTTCCTGACGCAGACGGCTGAAGTCGTTGAGTCCGTAGTAGACCCATGTGGTGTCGGGCTTGTCCTCTCCGCAGTCGAGTGTGACGAATCGCGTGTCGCCCCAGTTGAAGGCACCGTATGTCAGCCCGTTGGCACTCTCCACGAGCGATGGCTGTCCCGACGAGTAAGCGTTGCGTATCTCGTGGTTGCCTCTGATGAATATGCCCGGACGGTCGGCAAGTCCGAATGCGTCGGCCATAAGATGTATGTCGTGTACGGCTTGCATGCGTGTGGCAGGCTCTGCCATGCAGTCGCCGTTGAACACCACGAAGTCGGGATTGTGCTTCATTGCTACTTCGGCCATGGCCGTTATCGTGGCAGGAAAGCAATGCATGTCGTTGACTATCGCTGCAGTGAAATCTTTTTGCGAAGGTGAGGGGACGGTGAATGTGTGCCACGGTGTGACGCTCTCGTTGCCGAAAGTCTTGTGGTAAGCCTTGTTTTCGGTGATCTCACGCGCCCTGACGCGGTAGAAATAGCGTTGTCCGGGCGTAAGTCCGGTCAGCCTCACACGATGCTCTATGTCGTGGACGGCTTCCTGCCCGGCCACAAACTGTCGTGCGGAGATCGTGTTGAGTGTGTCGGTGCCGTACTCGACCGATGATGTGCATAGCGGACGTGTCTGGTACATGACTGTCACGGCACCATCCTGGCTCATGTTCTGCAGGTAGGGCTGATGATATATGATGGCGTCGGCCGGAGCGGGCAGGGTAATGTCGGCTATTATGGGGCGGTGGTCGCTCTCGACAGGTGCGTCGATCACCTTATAGCCTCGGCTTGCGGCGCCTGATCCGCGGCTGACAAAGATATAGTCGATCTTCTCTTGGGGCGATGGAGCGGGAAAGGTAGGGTTATTGTCGCATACACGAGTGAAATCCCGTTCAAGCGATCTGATCACGTCTGATTCGGGAAACGAATTGAGATCGCCGCACACCACTGCAGGTTTGCCCGATTGAGTCACGGCCTGCCGGATGATTTCGACCGATGCCATGGCATCCTCCGGAGTGAGCGACAGGTGGGTGCATGCGGCCACGTAGCCCGGAAATTCAGCAATGAGGAGAGCTCTTGCCTCCTCGCGTCCGGGAAGAGACACGCGTTTCACGCTAAGCGGCTCCTCGCGTGTGAGCAGTCCTATGCCGTATTTACCTCCGTCGTAGTCGATCGCCGGTGCGAAATATGCGTGCATTCCGGTGGCTTCGGCCAGATCTCCGAGCACGTATGTGCCTCCGCTGCGGCCTGTGACGCTGTCCACTTCCTGTATGGCCACGATGTCGGGCTGCGACCGGAGCACTACGTTGGCTGTGCGCTGTATGTTGCGTTGATTGTCGTAGCCTACGCCGTTTCTGATGTTGTAGCTCATGATCCTTGTGGATCCGGGCTGACTGGCAGAGGCTCCTGTCACTGTGGCCAGCAGGGCTGTGGCTGCAATGATTTTCTTTAATTGTTTCATGGATGATGCCTTATAATGTATGGATGATGAATGAAATGCGTCTTTGTCATCAGTAGTCGGAGAAGAGTGTGGGCTTGATCACTATCCCCATGCGCAGCTGGGAGTGGAATTCCTTGTAGGCGAGCAGTCCCTCCCCGTAGCCGTTGTAATACTGTAGGAAAAGATACTGGTTGTCGCGCGGAAATATCCTGTAGTTAAGCTCTATGATGGTATTGTAGTTGAGCCTCCATCCTTTGCGCTTGGTGAGTATGACCGATGCTCCGAATCGACGGTCGACTGTGGTCAGCGATGTGCCTACCTGATATATTCCGCAGTAGTCGAGAATGTCTTTGTTTTCTTTTCCGTCGATGATGGGAATCCAGAATTTGGCATGTACCTGCATCTGCTGGCCGATTATGATGTTGCCTCCGAACGATATTTTGTTCCACGAGCGCGATGCGGTGCCGTCGCGGCCGTTGCTTTCGTGCTCCGCCAGCAGAAAGGCTTTGCCGATATACCGGTTTTTGACAAACAGCGGTTTGGCCAGTCCTATGCCGGGATTGAAGTTGAGGTCGGTCATCGGCATTGAATTTTCAAGCACGTTCCAGAAGCATTTCTGGGTGTAGAAAAGAAACAGATAGCTGTGGAGCGGCATCACTGTCTTGGTCAGACGCTGTGATATCGAGATCTGGAATTTGATGTTGCTGTTCTCTTTCGTAGGCCGCTGCCCTACCGATGTTCCGAATATGAAATAATTATCCTTATAGAGTCCGAAGTATGGTCCGTTGTCGAAGGCCCGTCGGATGCTGTCGGAGCTGATCACGGTGCCTATTGAATCGGCGTTGACTATCTGTGCGCTGATATGTCCGGGATATGCCATTGCCATGAAGACAATGCATATTGCGAGTAGTATTTTTAGCGGTATGTTTCGCACTGTATGGCGGGAATTGATGTGTTTAAGTATAATATAGTGCAAATTTAATGTAATTTTCGCTTAATGCCGACCGGTGCATCCATTTTTATCATTATAGGTCACAAAAGCGAAAAGAATGCGTAATTTTGCAGTCGTAAAACCGATGATGCATGCCTGTGCCGGATCGGTTTATGTAAGGTGATCAGTTATTTACTATGAAAGAGATAAAAAACGAAGAATTCGGCGGCGAGCGCCCGTTGTTCGCCTCCCATGGTCTGAGGCTTGATAATGTCACTGTCCATGCCGGTGAGTCGGCTCTCAAGGAGTGCAGCGACATAGAGGCTGTCAATTGCCGTTTCGAGGGAAAATATCCTTTCTGGCATGTCGACAGGTTTCGTATAAGCCATTGTACGTTCACTCCCGGAGCGCGCGCCGCACTGTGGTACAGTACCGCTCTGGTGATGAACGATACTCTTGTCGAGGCTCCCAAGATGTTCCGCGAGATGGACGGGGTGAGCTTGTCGAAGGTAAGAATCCCCGACGCCCAGGAAACACTCTGGCACTGCCGCAACATCATATGCCGCGACTGTGAGGTGGAAAATGCCGACTATCTGTTCATGCACTGCACGGGCATACGCATCGACGGATGGCGTCAGAAGGGCAATTATTCGTTTCAGTATTGCCGCGACGTGGAGATACGCAATGCCCGCATAGAGTCGAAAGATGCATTCTGGAACACGGAGAATGTCACCGTCTGCGACTCGGAGCTTCACGGCGAATATCTCGGATGGCATTCGCGCAATCTGCGACTGGTGCGTTGTCATATATCGGGCACGCAGCCGCTATGCTATGCCGACAATCTCGTGCTCGAACACTGCACGTTTGACGCCGATTGCGATCTCGCTTTCGAGGAGAGCTCGCTAAAGGCGGTGGTCGACAGCCATATCACGTCGGTCAAGAACCCGACATCGGGATCCATACAGGCACCTTCGATAGGTGAAGTAATAATCGACGGGAATGTCAAGGCTCCCGCTGACTGCAAGATAATATTAAACGATCCGTCATGAGCAATTCATATTTCGACAGAATAAACGAGCGACGCCACACGGCCTCGATAAAGTGGGATTCATACACCGGAAACGGCGAAGTCATACCGCTCTGGGTGGCCGACATGGATTTTCGCACGGCACCGGTGGTGCGTGAGGCGATGATACGCCGTGCGGAGAGCGGTGTCTATGGATATTCGTTCGCCGACGAGGACTACATGGACTCTCTCGCCGGATGGTTCGAGGGTCGCCACGGCTACAGCATCGACACCTCGATGGTGATTCCGGTGCCGGGAGTGGTGCCTGCGCTTTCGGCCATCATAAAGGCGCTTGTGAAGCCCGGCGAAGGTGTGATCATACAGCCTCCGGTCTACAACTGTTTCTTCTCGTCGGTGCGCAACAACGGTTGCCGTCTGCTTGAGAATCCGCTGCAGCGGATAGACCTGCCCGACGGACGTTTCACCTACGAGATGGATCTTGACGGACTTGCCGAACTGGCTGCACGTCCCGATGCTAAACTGATGATACTGTGCAATCCCCACAATCCGGCCGGCCGTGCATGGCGTGAGGAGGAGCTGGAGCAGGTGGCGGAGATATGCCGCGAGAATGGTGTGAGAGTGGTCAGCGACGAAATCCACTGCGAGATAGTCATGCCCGGTTGCGAATATGTGCCTTACGGCAATATCGACCGCTCGGCCGTGGTGTGCACTTCTCCCTCCAAGGCTTTCAATACGGCCGGACTGCATACTTCCAACATCGTATGTCCCGACGCCGACACACGCGAGGCAATCGACCATGCGGTAAATGTTAATGAGGTGTGTGATCTGACATGTTTCGGTGTCGACGCTCTGAAGGCATCCTATACCCAGGAGGGGGCCGACTGGGTCGACAGCCTTTGTGACTATATATGGGAAAATTACCGTTTCTTTGCCAAGACTGTGGCCGAGAGGCTGCCGGAGTGTCCGGTCACCATGCTTGAGGCCACTTATCTGCCGATGATCGATGTCAGTGCGATAGAGGGCTATACTTCGGAGCAGCTTGAGGAGAAGCTGAAGGCTGAGGCCGGAGTATGGGTCAATGCCGGAGAGATGTATGGCCGTGAGGGATTCCTCCGGGTCAATCTGGCCTGTCCGAGAGCCACTCTTGCCGAGGGACTCGACAGGCTATGCAAAGGACTGTCGGCCTTGAAGCGCCGTTAACCGCAAAATATGATAAAGCTTATCCAGTCGGGGGCGCCGCTCTCGCTCGGCCAGCGTCTGAAGCTGACGGCGAGTCTGTCGTGGCCGGCAATAATGGCGCAGCTGTCGAGCATACTCATGCAGTATATCGACGCTGCTATGGTCGGCCGCCTCGGAGCGTCCGACAGCGCCGCCGTCGGACTGGTGAGTACGAGTCTGTGGCTCTTCTGGGGCACATGCTCGGCGGCCACCATGGGCTTTTCGGTCCAGGTGGCCCATCGTGTCGGCGCTGCCGATTATTCGATGGCGCGGTCAATCCTGCGTCAGGGTATCACGTCCTCTATTGTCATAGGTGCGGTGGTGGCTCTTATAGGTATGGCCATAGCTCATCCTCTGCCCATCTGGCTTGGTGGCGACGAAACAATCAACAGCAAAGCCTCGCTCTACTTCATGGTATTTGTGGCGGCGTTGCCGGTGCTTACGCTCAACTATCTCGGATGCGCCGTCATGAGAGCTTCGGGCAACATGAAAGTGCCCGGCGGGCTCAACGTGATGATGTGTGTGCTCGATGTAGTGTTTAATTTCCTGCTCATATTTCCTGCGCGTCAGATTGATGTGGGCGCGGTGCATCTGACCGTGCCCGGTGCCGGACTCGGTGTGCTCGGTGCCGCTCTTGGCACTGTTGCCGCCGAACTGGTTTGCGCCGCTCTGGCGCTGTGGTATGTCACATGCCGGCAGCGCGATCTGGCCATATTCGGCCGTCGGGCCTCGGATCAAGGTTCGTTTCGTCCGCGCCGCAAGGTGATGCGCAACGCTCTGAAGGTTTCGGCTCCGATGTCGCTCGAGCATGCGGTGATATGCGGGGCGCAGATCATGGTCACTGTCATTGTGGCTCCGCTCGGAGTGATGGCTATAGCGGCCAATTCGTTTGCGGTCACGGCCGAGGCGCTGTGCTACATGCCGGGCTATGGACTGGCCGACGCCGCCACCACGCTCACCGGCCAGAGTTACGGAGCCGGACGCCCGGCGCTTGCGCGTCAGTTCGGATATCTGACCGTGACGCTCGGCATGATAGTTATGACCCTTATGGGAGCCGTGCTGTGGGTTTTCGCTCCTGCGGTGATGGAGCTGTTCAGTCCGGTGGAGGAGATATGCCGCCTTGGATCGGAGGCTTTGAGGATAGAGGCATGGGCCGAACCGATGTTCGCTGCCTCGATCGTGGCCTACGGCGTGATGGTGGGAGTAGGCGACACAGTTGTGCCCGCAGTGATGAATTTTTCAAGCATATGGCTCGTAAGGCTTCCGATAGCGGCGCTTCTCGCCCCGACGATGGGTCTTGCCGGAGTGTGGACGGCCATGTGCATAGAGCTGTGCTTCAGAGGTGCCATATTTCTGTGGCGTCTGCTGTCGGGGGCATGGCTTCGTCATGGACTTGACACTTCGGGCGAGCCGGGTCCGCAGCCTGATCCCAACGTGTGATAAGAGTATGCGAAAATCCTCTTTGAGTGAACAGAAGTAAAATTCAAACATACTCTAAAAACCGGTGTAAAACAAACATAATATCGATCTTGTAAAGATGAATGACATAGACTTCAATGAGATAACGGAGCGTATAAAATCGGGTGGACGTCTCACCGATGAGGAGGCTCTCGCACTTTGCGATATAGCTGACGAGGAGTTACCGCTGCTATGGAAGGCGGCCGAAGAGGTGACTTCGACTTTCATAGGGCGTAAGTTCGACTCGTGTTCGATAGTCAATGCCCGGAGCGGACGATGCCCGGAGGATTGCAAATGGTGCGCGCAGTCGGCTCATTATTCGACCGGCGCCGACGTGTATCCGCTGATTGACCGTGAGCGTTGCATGGAGGCAGGCCGCCGCAGCCGCAACCATGGCATAGGGCGTTTCTCGCTCGTCACGAGCGGTCGAGCCATGAGCGGGCAGGAGCTTGAGAAAGCCTGCGGACATATAGAGGCTCTCCACAGCGAGGGCGGACAGAAACTGTGCGCTTCGATGGGATTGCTCGGACGTGAGGAGATGAGGCGTCTGCGCGAGGCCGGAGTGACGCGCTATCACTGCAATCTGGAAACAGCGCCGTCGTATTTTCCGACATTATGCTCGACCCATACCCTTGAGCAGAAGCTCGCCACCATCGAGGCGGCACGCAGCGAGGGGCTTGAGATATGTTCGGGCGGCATAATAGGCATGGGCGAGTCGCGCCGCCAGCGCGTGGAGCTGGCTCTGACACTTCGCCGTATAGATCCGGTGTCGGTGCCGATCAACATACTCTGCCCGATTCCCGGCACTCCCCTTCAGGATTCGGCTCCGCTGACCGAAGACGAGATAGTCACCACGGTGGCTTTGTTCAGACTGATCCATCCCAGGATAACCTTGCGGTTTGCCGGAGGACGCGCCGCCCTGAGCCGCGAGGCACAGCTTCGCGCGATGCGTGCGGGCATCAACGGCGCCATAACAGGCGACATGCTGACCACTACCGGATCGACCGTAGAGTCAGACCGGCAGCTTGCCGCCGATGCCGGGCTTGAATTTTAAGAGTACTTGAATTCTAAGAGTAAATGTCATGGACAACGAGCGATACATGGGTCATCTCAATTTGTGCGAGATTGATCTTCCGGGACAGCAGGCACTGGCTTCGGCCCGCGTGCTGATCGTTGGCGCCGGCGGACTCGGGTCGCCGGTGGCGCTCTATCTTGCCTCCGCCGGTGTTGGCACGATAGGAGTGGCCGACGCCGACACTGTAGGCATAAGCAATCTGCAGCGCCAGATAATGCATGGCACTCCCGACATAGGCACTCCCAAGACGGAGAGCGCCCGGCGGGCCATGACGCGTGTCAATCCCGATGTAGTGGTGCTGACCCACGATATGATGGTGGATGCCTCAAACATAGAACCTTTGTTAGAAGGATATGATGTGGTGGCCGACTGTTGCGACAACTTCCCGACGCGGCTTCTCATAAGCGACACCTGCGCCAGGCTTGGAAAGCCGCTTGCCTATGCGGCTGTCGACCGTTTCAGCGGTCAGCTGTTCACCCAGCTTCCGGGACACCGCACCATGCGCGACATCTTCGGTGCGGAGCCGCGCGCTGACGGCGACTGCGGCTGCGCCCGCCGCGGCATACTCAATGCCGCCGTCGGTGTGGCCGGTTCGCTTCAGGCCGCCGAAGTCATAAAGATCATCACCCGTACGGGCGATCCGCTGTCAGACCGTCTTCTGACGTTTGATCTCGTGACGATGGATTTTAATGTTTTTAGTCTGTAACATAGTGTATTATGTGTCGGTAAAAACACTGACGACGAAATAAATTTGTAGTTTTCGGATATATTATCTAATTTTGCAGTGGGTAAGTCCTACACGACCAGCTCCCCGGGAACTCCGTCAGGTCTTGATCGAAGCAGCGGTACCGGGTCGTAGCGGTGCGATGTAGATAGCTTACCCACTTTTTGTGCGGTAAAAATCGGTATTTTTCAGAATAATCACATTTTTTGTGTTAAAAATCAGACGATATAGCGATAGTTTATAACTCTTGCGCTATATTTGTAGTCTGAAATGCAGGCAAATGGAAGCGGTCGGTCTTTCCGGCATCCTCCAAGGGGTTGTTAATTAAGGAAAAGTCGCAGCAGGAAAAAGTATACAGGACGTGAATATTAACGAAGATAATCATTCAGGTTGTAATTACTTTAGCAGCCGTGGATCGTCATCCGCACGTGCGGGATGGGTCTGCGGGGTGCTTCTCATGCTTCTTGGCGCAATATCACCGGCATGGGCACAGAACGCCAAAGAGGGCGAATTTTATTCGTCCACACCTCAGGCGTGTCCCGACGACACGATATCTGTCAGCATAGAGTCGGAAGGCGGTCGGATGGACACTGTGGGCATACGCATATACTTCCACCAGTCGAAGGTCAATCTTCTGCCGAAATACCAGCGCAACGCCGAGCGACTCGACTCTTTTCTTGTAGAGCTTCAACGCATCAAGAGCGACTCGTCGCTCAAAGTCCGTGCGATCCGTATCATGGGTGGTGCGTCGCCTGAGGGTACGACTCGATTCAACAAATGGCTTTCGGAACAGCGTGCGGCCCGAATCACGGAGTATATGGTCAAGAATTCGCCTGTAGAGCTTGATCCGTCGATCATCTCGGCCGAATATCCCGGTGTGGACTGGTGCGGACTCAAGCGCATAGTTCTTGCCGACCCCGATGTGCCTGACCGCGACGAGGTGTTGCGCATCATCGACACTCCCGGCACTCCCGACGACCGTATGCCGCGTCTGAAGAAACTCCACTGGGCCATACCCTGGATGTATCTCTACAACAAGTATTATCCGTCACTGCGTGCATCGCAGGTGCAGATCATCTACGAGCATCCGCGTCCGCCGCTGCCACGCATTATGATCGGGCCGCAGCGCTTCAACTATGTCCCGACCATCATAGCGCCTCCGATGCCGTATTACCACATACTGACCGACCGTCCGTTCTATATGACCGTGAGCACCAATATGCTCTATGATCTGTTCCTGATCCCGAATGTTGGCATTGATTTCTATATGGGCAAAAGGTGGTCGGCCGAGATCAACTGGAACTATGCCTGGTGGAAGAGCGACCGCATCCACTGGTACTGGCGCTACTATGGCGGTGACCTGACGATCAAGAAATGGTTTGGCAAGAAAGCGCAGGGCAAGCCTTTCAGCGGCCATCACATAGGTCCGTATTTCCAGATGCTGACCTATGACTTCGAGCTTGGCGGCAAGGGTTATCAGGCCCGAAGATGGACTCATGCGGCCGGTATAGCCTACGGCTACTCAATGCCTATCACTTCGCGGCTCAATCTCGACTTCACCATAGGACTCGGCTACAGCTGGGGACAGTTCTACAAATATGTGCCTATCGACAACCACTACGTGTGGAAAGCCACAAAGCGCCGCAAGATGATAAGCCCCACGCGTCTGGAGGTATCTCTTGTGTGGTTGCTCGGACATGGCAATGTCAATACCGAAGAAGACCTGGAAAAGTAGACAGCAGCAGACCCTTTATGGAATTATGACACTCAGATCACATCACATATCACTCACGAAGTCACGGCGTATGATAAGGCGTCTGACGGCCTTGTCCGTAGTGCTGATCCTGTCGGTGGCTTGCGAGCACAAGCCATTCTGCTGGCATCATCCCCATGACGGAATGCTTCGTGTGGAGTTTGCCTGGTGGGATGCTCCCGAAGCCGAATACACTGTGAGGTCGATGGCCTTCTACGCCTATCCCAAAGAGGGGGGCAAGGCGAGACGTTTCGACTTCGCAGGCTCCAAAGGCGGTACGATAAGTCTTCCTGTTGGCGACTACCATTTCCTATGCCTCAACTCCGATACGGAAACATACACTTTCAGCGGCGAGGAGTCGCACAAGACATTTACCATCCATACCCGCGACAGCTATATACTCGCCGGAATGGATATAAGAGCCGACGGAGGTGGCGACTTCTCCGAGGATGATGACATAAAACGCGCCGAAGGAACATACGATGAGGGCGTCAAGGAGTCGTCGCAGGAGGGAATCTACGGACATACTCTCGAAGACTACAATATCCACGGACAGGTGGGTGTCACGCAGGTGGTGACGATGTATCCCAAGCCGGTGGTCATACACTATCATGTGATAATAGAGAACATAGGATGTCTGGAAACGGTGCTGAAGGTCAGCGGAACGCTGTCGGGACTGCCATCAAAGGTACGCGTCCACCACATGGAGGTGCCAGGCCAGGGCGATGACAACAACATCGTGCCTTTCTCGATGGTACCGACCGACGACAATGTGCTCGAAGGCCATTTCTACGCATTTCCCCACTGCCCTACCGATCCTGAGACATGGTCGAAGCACAAGCTCTGCTGCTACGTGATCAATGAGCAGGAGGAGCGCCGTTTCTTTGAGTGGGACGTGACCAGTCAGGTCGACGAGCAGGATGGCGAAACCTACGTCAAGATCGTGGTTCGCGATATGGATGTGTGCGGCATGAACGATCTCGGTCCGGTGGTGGATCCGTGGATACCGACTCCGCCGATCATCATACCGATGCAATGACGTGCTTAGAGTATGTTTGAATTTAACAACAGAATATAAACAACCAATCATTTAAAATCGAATAAAATGCATCGTTACTCCACTTTGCTCTTCGCCGTAGGGCTGGTCTCATGTAGCGCATTGACAGCTTGTATCGACGATGTGATTACAGCCAAGGACCAGGGTGATCCGATAGGATTCACCACTTCGGTCAATACCCACAGCCGCACCTCGCTGATACATACGACAGAAAATCTCGACTCGTTCCGTATCTACGCCTACTGTCCCGACGGTCTGGAATTTTTCCACGATCTGCTCGTGACGAAGGTAGATCCCGACGAGATAGAGGACAACTATTATGCGCTCCACTGGAGCATCGAGGGCGGACCCTATTTCTACCCCCGCGACGCGGCCTGGGTGGACTATTACGCCTATCGTTTCATATCGGGCATAAACGGCCACTACAGCCGCAACAGTTTCCTCCCCCACAGCAGCACTCCCGAGGAGGGACGACGCATTGACATCACCGCTGCCAAACAGATGATCCATGACTTCCGTCCCTATCAGCGTCCGCAGGAGCAGGAGGATCTGATCATAGAGCACAAGCGGTCATACAACGACGAGGTGAGCGGTGTGGAGCTGCATTTCCATCACGCTCTGTCGCAGATAGAACTTAAGGCGTATTCGCCCAACAACAATACCCGCGTGATGGTGGCCGGAGCATGGTTCTGCAACATCATCAACAACGGCGACGTGACCTTTCCGCAGGCCAAGGTGAGCGGTATAGGCGACGACCAGCTCTACTGGACTCTTCCCGGACGACAGAACTTCGATGATGCGAATGTGGTCGATGAGGACAAGCTGCTCAACGGCTCCAACCGCAGCCATTACGGATGGTTTTTCCCCGAACCTGTGATGCTCGGACATTCTATCAGCGAAGCGAGCACTCTTCCGGTAGTTCCGGACGAGGGTGGTGACAATACCGAGTCAACCCGTGGGCGTTCAAGAGCCGACGGCGATGGCACTACAGGTACACCTGACGACGAGAACTGGCCAGATCCTTCGCCAGGACACCACACCGACTACAACGGCGACGGTGTCTGCGACCACCTCGTGACCGACAATATCCAGGCTTCGCCATATATCAGCCATCTGCTTACCAGCAAGAACACCGAGCATGAGGGTATGGATTCCACCAATATGCTCCTGCTCCCGCAGCAGCTCGTGCCTTACAACAAAAACCGTGAGGAGGATCCCAAGCAGCAGTTCTACGACGAGGAGGGCAAGCCCAACAACCACGGAGCCTACATATTGCTCGCCATACAGGTGTGGATGATCCACGGCGATGAAAACCATACCCACCGCCACATACTCTTTCCCTATACCGACCCTGAGAAGTGGAATATCAACGGACTGCCGGTCAATGCCGACGGCATACCCTGGGACAATATCGGCAACCGTCTTGACGACGAGGGATTTCCGGTCAACAACGAAACCGGGCTGCCGATGTACAGCGAGGATGATCCGACACAGCGTATCGACAACAACGGCAATCCTGTCGACGCCGAGGGCGTGATCTACGACAAGACCACCGGCAAGCCTATAGACAACTACGGGTACCGCTATCCCGACGTGAACTACTCGATCGGCTGGCGAGATGTCGAGAAGCAGTTTGCATGGGTGTGCGTGCCTATCGACGACAAGTGGGAACCGGGCTACAAATACACCTACATACTCGAATTCATGGGGCCGAACAGCGGCGCCGGCATATATCCGCCCGACGACTTCGACTTCGGTATGGGCGGCGTAGGTATCGACGGCGATATATCGACCGCATGCCGCGAAAACTGGAAGGCTCTTCCCGGACAGGATTATGCCGGCAGATATGAGATCATTCCCTCGCAGCAGTGTCGTCTGCGCGACCCGGGAACCATGAACTCCAAAAAGAAATGGGTGGGCAAGAAGCAGGGTGATCCCGTGCTGAGCAAGGCCATAGACTTCAGAGTGGTCGTGGACGAATGGAACAACCGCGACATACCTGTCGACATGGAGGATTATTATACTCCCGAGGAGGGACACAAAAAGAAAAAATGACGGTCCCTGCTGATAAAGCAGCATGATTGCCGGAGGCTTACGGCGCCCTCCGGCAATCTTTTTTTACAAGCGCGACAGATTGTCATTGAATAGTGGACTGAATTTAGTAATTTTGCGTGTTATAAAATCAACCGGACAAAAACCACGACTATGGATATGTTTGAACGCATCAGCGCCGATATAAAGGCTGCAATGCTTGCCCGCGACCAGGTGAGGCTTGAAACACTGCGCGGCATCAAAAAGGAATTTCTCGAAGCCAAGACAGCGAAGGGATCGGACGGTACTCTGAGCGACGAAACGGCTGTCAGGATAATGACAAAAATGGTGAAGCAGCGTCGCGAGACTGCCGAGATATACTCGCAGCAGAACCGTCCGGAGCTTGCCGCCGGTGAGCTTGCCGAGGCTGCGGTGATCGAGGAGTATCTTCCCGGTCAGCTTTCGGAGGAGGAGCTTGTGGCCGAGCTGAAAAAAATCATCGAGCAGACCGGCGCCACCTCGGCAAAGGAGATGGGCAAGGTGATGGGAGTGGCCTCGAAGGCGCTTGCCGGACGTGCCGACGGCCGTGTCATATCGGCCAAGGTCAGGGAGCTGCTCGCCTGATATCGCTCAGCGAGATGTCAATAGAATGGTTGTAAATAAACAAAGAAATTTCAGGAAATGCTTACTCTTCAACAGATAAAGGAAAATCCCGACAAGATCGTGGAGCGTCTGGCTGTCAAAGGATTCGACGGCCGCGGCCCGATCGACGCAATAATGGAGCTTGACGCGCAGCGCCGTCAGCTTCAGCTCTCCAACGACACCCGTGCGGCAGAGCTTAACAAGCTTGCCGCCTCGATAGGCGCGCTGATGAAACAGGGCAAGAAGGATGAGGCCGAGCAGGCCAAGCAGCAGGTGGCTGCCCTCAAAGGTGAGCAGAAGGATGTGGCCGACAGTCTGGCCGACACCGAACGCCGTATGCGCGAGATACTCCTGACGGTGCCCAATATCCCTTGCGAGGCTGTGCCGGCCGGACTGAGCGCCGAGGACAATGTAGTGGAGCTTACCGGCGGTCCTATGCCCGATCTCGGCGCCGACGCCATGCCTCACTGGGATCTTGCAAAGAAATATGATCTGATCGATTTCGATTTAGGAGTGAAGATCACCGGCGCCGGTTTCCCGGTCTACAAAGGGAAGGGCGCCAAACTGCAGCGCGCTCTGATACAGTTTTTCCTCGATCAGGCTTCCGAAGCGGGTTATCTTGAGATTCAGCCCCCCTACGTGGTCAACGAGGCTTCGGGCTACGGCACCGGACAGCTCCCCGACAAGGAGGGTCAGATGTATTACGTAGGCGAGGACAATCTCTATCTCATACCCACGGCCGAGGTGCCTGTGACCAATCTCTACCGCGACGTGATCCTCTCCGAGAGCCAGCTTCCGGTGAAGAACTGCGCCTACTCGGCATGTTTCCGTCGCGAGGCGGGCAGCTACGGCAAGGATGTCAGAGGTCTTAACCGTCTGCATCAGTTCGACAAGGTGGAGATCGTGAGGATAGAGAAGCCCGAGAATTCTTACGCAGCTCTCGAGGAGATGAAGGCTCACGTGCAGGGACTGCTCGAAAAGCTCGGTCTGCCCTGGCACATACTCCGTCTCTGCGGCGGCGACATGAGCTTCACTTCGGCTATAACGTTTGACTTCGAGGTGTGGTCGGGCGCGCAGAAGCGCTGGCTCGAAGTGTCGTCGGTAAGCAACTTCGAGACCTATCAGGCCAACCGTCTGAAGTGTCGCTACCGCGATGCCGACAAGAAGACCCGCCTGTGTCACACTCTCAACGGTTCGGCGCTTGCTCTGCCGCGAATAATGGCGGCTCTGCTCGAAAACAACCAGACGCCGCGGGGCATAGTGGTGCCGGAGTGTCTGCGCCGCTATACCGGATTTGATATCATCGACTGATCAGTCAGCAGCAGCAGAGAGCCGGCAATGAAGAAGAAGAGCATAACGGATCTGGGTCGCGACTCGCTCGACGCTTACCGTGCGAAGAAAAAACTTCCGGTGACGGTGGTGCTCGACAATATTCGCTCGCTCAACAATATTGGCTCGATATTCCGCACCTCCGACGCTTTCATGGCTGAGCGTGTGATGCTTTGCGGCATCACAGCCGTGCCGCCGTCGGTGGAGATCCACAAGACCGCTCTTGGGGCGGAGGATTCGGTGGAATGGCGCTACTATGCGTCGACGGCCGAATGTCTGGAGGATCTTCGCGGGGACGGCTACAGGCTGTGCGTGCTCGAGCAGGTGGAGGGGAGCGTTGCGCTCCAGGATTTCCGTCCGCAGCCGGGCGAGCGCTATGCGATCGTGGCCGGACATGAGGTGCACGGTGTCAGTCAGGAGGCGGTGGATGCGGCCGACGTGTGTCTGGAGATACCGCAGTGCGGCACCAAGCATTCGCTCAACGTGTCGGTGTCGACCGGGCTTGCCTTATGGCATTTCTTTATAGGTCTCGGCGGCCAGAATGGCGCTTGCGGCTGATGCGTCGGCCTGCAGCCGGGCACGCAGCCCGTCAATGGAGCTGAAACGCATTTCGGAGCGCATCCGCTCAACGAACGCAATGGCTACGCGGCTTCCGTAAAGGTCGCCTTCATATCCTATCAGATGCGCTTCAACGCTTACAGTGGGGCTCTCGGTCAAATCGACCGTGGGCCTCACTCCTATATTGACCATGGCGGGATATGAGGCTCCTGAGGCAATGGTGGCTCTGGCAGCGTAGACTCCATGGGCCGGTATGAGCATCAGGGCCGGTTCTACGCTTATATTGGCGGTGGGGAAGCCGATTGTGCGTCCGATCTTTTTTCCGCCGATTACGGTGCCCTCAAGCGTGTATGGACGGCCGAGCATTTCAGCTGCCAGGCGTGTGTCGCCTTCGGCAAGCGCCGCGCGTATGGCCGTTGATGAGATAGGCGCTCCTCCGAAATGGTGAGGATATCCGGGTGCAAACATGACTTCAATGCCGGCGCTATAGGCAGCGCGGCGGTATTCGTCGGGTGTCGACAGGCGGTCGTGACCGAGCCGGTGGTTGAATCCCATGAGTAGCACTGCGGCGTGGAGCTTCGTGCGGAGCTGTTGCATGAATCGGCTTGCTGAAAGCAGTCGGGTGGTTTCGTCAAATCTGATCACTCCGGGAGTCGCTCCGCATGAGGCCATCATCCGGAGCCTTTCTTGGAGCGGGGCGAGCATGGCGGGAGCGCGCAGAGGGTCGATGAGGTCAAGCGGATGGCGGTCGAATGTCAGCGCTACGGGGCGCAGATCGCGTTGCGACGCAATGTCGTCGAGCGTAGAGAGCAGAAACCGGTGGCCGAGGTGCAGGCCGTCGAACATCCCGACGGTGACTATCGACGGTCGTGTGTCGGTGTCGCGGGGATTGATAGTCAGTTCCATATCGGCTTTTACGGAGTGGCGTTTATCGTGCTCAGGTGCTCACTGCTGTTGCCAGATCAGGCTATGCCTTCGGCTGCGAGCAGATCGGCGAATTCGGTTCCGGGCGCCACGAGCATCGTTTTGTATCCGAGGCGTGCGGCTGCTTCGAGATTGGCCTGCGAGTCGTCGAGGAAGAGTGTTTCCTCGGGGCGGATGCCGAACGATTCCTCCACGCGGCGGAATATGCGCTCGTCGGGTTTCATGCATTTGGCTTCGAATGATGTGACGATGCCGTCGAAGTAGTCTTCGCGACGCAGTCCCTCCTTGAGAAACTCCTCGGCGATGACGCCGCGCCACATGATGGGGTTGGTGTTGCTCAGCAGATACACTCCGCGACGCTTGCGCAGGTGGCGCAGTGCGGCAAGCCGTGGCTGGGGGAGTCCGGTGATGAATGCGCAGAAAGCGCGGTCGATCTGCTGGTCGGTGACCCCTTCGGGAAGCTGTGTACGGATAGCGTCGTGGAACTGTGCGACCGAAATCTCGCCCGATTCGAGCTGTCCGAACGGGCCGTTCTGCACGTATTCTCCGATAAGGTTTTCGGGATGCTCCATGCCGAGGCTGCGGAAAGCTTCGAGGCAGTCGTCGCGGCGTATGTCCATTATTACTCCGCCGAGGTCGAAGAGAAGGTTGCGTGGCATATCAGGTGTGGTATTGTGTTCTGGTTTGTTGGGTAAGATTGGTTCGTGTCGTTTTCGTGATGCAAATATAGCAATTTGTTCGCAATCGGGCACGCAAGGTGATTATGCAAAATGTTGCCGGAGTAATGAAAAATGTATAATTTTGTAATTGAAAAGAGCCTCTGACAGGCATTAGCATGGGTAAATGTATACAGAATCTCGGGAATGGATAAAATCGACAATCTTGACAGAAAGATACTGAGCATCATCATAGGCAACGCCCGCATACCCTCGAAGGACGTGGCGCTCGAATGCGGTATTTCGCGTGCGGCGGTGCATCAGCGGATACAGCGTCTGACCGATATGGGTGTGATCACCGGCTCGGGTTATCATATCAATCCGGGTGCGCTGGGTTTTCACACGTGCACGTTCATAGGGGTCAATCTCGAACGTGGCGCCATGTACCGCCACGTGGTGCCGGAACTTGAGAAGATACCGGAGGTGGTGGAGTGTCACTATACGACGGGTCCGTACACGATGCTCATCAAGGTATATGCCCGCGACAACGAGCATCTGATGGAGCTTCTCAACGGCAAGATACAGAATATCGCCGGAGTGACGGGTACCGAGACTCTCATATCGCTCGATCCGGGTCTTGTGCGGGGACTGCCTGTCGACAAGCGTTAGTCGGACGTGCTCTGACAGCAGAAGTAAAACCACAGTGCCATGCATCGCGAGCGCGATGCATGGCACTGTGGTTTTTAGCGGACCGTCCGGCAGAGATCAGAGGAATTTGCCGTTGAATCGTTCCTGCACGTCGTTGACGATGCGTTTTATATCCTGCTCACGCTCTTTGGGGCATATAAGCAATACGTCGCCGGCGTCGGCTATGATGTAGTCGTTGAGTCCGGCGGTCACAACGAGCTTGTCGGGCTGCCGGACGGCGAAAATGTTGCCGGTCGAGTCGTAGGTGATGACATTGCAGTTCTGTGTGACGTTGCTCTCGCGGTTTTTTGGCGAGTTGTCGTAGAGCGCTGACCATGTGCCGAGATCGCTCCATCCGAAGCTGGCGCATTCGACGTAGACGTTAGATGCCTTTTCCATGATGGCGAAGTCGACCGATATGCTCGGACATGAGGGGAAATGCTCGTTGATAAACGCTGTCTCACCGGGAGTGCCGAACACGCCTTCGCCCTTTTCGAATTCCTGGTCAAGGTCGGGCGCAAGATCGCTGAAGGCTTTCGATATGGCTTTGGCGCTCCAGAGAAATATGCCTGAATTCCAGTAGAATTCGCCGGAATCGACAAATACTCTGGCCAGATCTATGTCGGGTTTTTCGACGAATGTCTTCACCTTGAGGAATCCCGGTTCGACTTCCTTGTCGATCTGTATGTAGCCGTAGCCGGTCTCGGGACGTGTGGGGTGTATGCCGAGTGTCAGCAGGGCGTCGTGGCTCTCGACAAACTCGAATCCGCGGCGCACGCAGTCCTCAAACATTCGTTCGTTGGTGATCAGATGGTCGCTCGGGGTGACTATCATGCTTGCCTCGGGATCGCATGCGCGTATGTGGCGGACGGCCCAGGCAATGCACGGAGCTGTGTTGCGGCGGCATGGCTCAAGGAGTATCTGGCTGTCGGACAGTTCAGGAAGCTGCTGCCTGACTATGGGCGCGTATGTGGCGTTGGTGACCACTATGATATGAGCCGGATCCACCAGCGGGAGTATGCGGTCGTAGCTCATCTGGAGCAGCGAGCGGCCGGTGCCAAGAAAGTCGATAAACTGTTTGGGCATGCGTGTGCGGCTGTAGGGCCAGAACCGGCTTCCGATGCCTCCGCACATTATCACGCAGTATCTGTGGTTGTTGGCGTTCATGATTGTGTCTTGAATATGGTAATTAAGTGGGTCTTTCAAAAAGTTTACACGGCTAAATTAAGGAAATATTTCGATATTTCCTATCCGGCGGGATACGATTAAGGAAAAATCGACTAAATTTGCACGGAATTTCAAATTATTATAGAAATGTCGACATATACCGAACAGAAGAAAACCAAGGTGACCACACGTCGCCTGATCGAGATGAAGCGGCGTGGCGAGAAGATAGCTTGCCTGACATCATACGATTTCACTATAGCTTCGCTCGTCGATGAGGCGGGTGTGGATCTGATACTGGTGGGTGATTCGGCCTCCAATGTCATGGCCGGCAATCTCACGACTCTGCCGATCACTCTCGACGAGATGATCACGTATGCAAAGGGTGTCACGCGGGCTGTGAAGCGTGCGCTGGTGGTGGTGGATCTGCCGTTCGGCACGTATCAGGGCAATTCGAAGGAGGCTCTGGCGTCGGCCGTGCGCGTGATGAAGGAGGCCGGAGCCGAGGCCGTGAAGCTTGAGGGCGGCGCGGAGATACGCGAGTCGATAGAGCGCATATTGACGGCCGGCATTCCCGTGATGGGGCATCTGGGACTCACTCCGCAGTCGATAAATAAGTTCGGCACCTACAATGTCAGAGCCAAAGAGGAGGCCGAGGCGCGCAAGCTTGAGGAGGACGCGCGTATGCTCGATGAGCTGGGGTGCTTCGCCATAGTGCTTGAGAAGGTGCCTGCGGCGCTTGCTCAGCGTGTGGCCTCGCAGGTGAGCGTGCCGGTGATCGGCATCGGTGCCGGATCGGGCGTCGACGGTCAGATCCTCGTGTTTCAGGACATGATGGGCATGAATCATGGTTTCTCGCCTAAATTCCTGCGCCGCTATGCCGACCTGGCCACGGTGATCAACGCCGGTGTGAGCCGCTACGTCGAGGATGTGAAAAACACCGATTTCCCCAACGCCGATGAGCAATACTGACGCTCCGGGGCATGAGCTGCCGGGCCGTCGGGTCACATATCTTCAGATAATACGTCTCGGGCTCCCGATACTTATCGGGCAGCTCGGGATGATTGTCGTGGGCTTTGCCGATACGAAAATGGTGGGTCTCTACTCGACGGAGGCTCTGGCTTCGGCATCGTTTGTCAACAATCTCTTCAACGTGTGCATATTCGCGTGCGTTGGATTCACCTACGGGCTGACCCCTCTTGTAGGCTCGCTGTTCACGCAGGGGCGGTTTCGTTCCATAGGGTCGCTGCTGCGCAACGGTGTGGCCGTCAATGTAGCGTTCGCGCTGCTGGTGACGGCCGTAATGACGGTGGTATATTTCAATCTCCACCGCATGGGTCAGCCTGCGGAGCTGCTGCCGGTGATGCGTCCCTACTATCTGATATATCTGTCGGGCGTGGTTCCTGTGGCTCTGTTCAATGTGTTCGCGCAGTGGGCCTACGCCATTCAGCGCACCCGTATGCCCATGTGGATCATACTGGGTGCCAACGTGCTCAATATCGCCGGCAACTGGCTGCTGATCTACGGCCACTGGGGGTGTCCGGAACTTGGTCTCACCGGTGCGGGTATTTCGACTCTTGTGGCGCGTCTGGTGTGTCCGGCGGCTATAATCTGTGTGTTTGCTTTCCGTGGTGACTACCGCGAGTATCGCCGGGGATTTGCCGATGGGAGTATCACTTCGGAACAGTGGCGGCTCGTGGGGCACACATCGTGGCCTGTGGCCATGCAGATGACCTTCGAGTCGGGATCGTTCTCGGCCGCGGCGGTCATGGCCGGATGGCTCGGCGCGATAGAGCTTGCGGCATTTCAGATCACTGTGATCATAGGCACTTTAGGATTCTGTGTCTACTACAGCATGGCAGCAGCGGTGTCGGTGCTGGTGAGCAACGCTGCCGGTCTGTCCGACCGGCGTCTGATGCGCCGCACGGCTTTTTCAGGTTATCACATACTTCTGGCTCTGGCCACTTCGGCGTCGGCCGCTTTCATTTTCTTCGGACCGGAGATCATACGACAGTTTACCCGCGATCCGGCTGTGACAGCCACTGCCGTGTCGCTTATAGTGCCGCTGGTCCTATATCAGTATTGCGACGCCACTCAGATCAACTTCGCCAACGCTCTGCGCGGCACTTCGAAGGTGATGCCGATGGTGTGGATCGCTTTTGTGAGCTACGTGGTGGTGGGTATGCCTGTGACGTATCTGATGGCTTTCACGGCCTCAATGGGTATCTACGGCATATTGCTGAGTTTCTCGGTGTCGCTGTTTCTGGCGGCGGTGCTGTTTCTGGCCTATTTCATCCGTCATACGCGCCGAAACCGAAAGATTTCGTAACTTTGCCGTGCCATGGCAAGGATCGACGATGCTACAGTAAGAAAGATCAACGACACCGCCGACATAGTGGAGGTGGTGAGCGATTATGTGCGCCTTAAGAAGCGCGGAAGCGGCTATATAGGGCTGTGTCCGTTCCACAACGAGCGCACGCCGTCGTTTTCGGTGTCGAAATCGCGCAATTTCTGCAAATGTTTCAGTTGCGGCAAGGGTGGTTCGCCGGTGGGCTTCATCATGGAGGTGGAGCAGGTGGACTATCCCGGAGCACTGCGAATTCTCGCCCGAAAATATGGCATAACGATTGAGGAGCGTGAGCTGACCGACGAGGAGCGTCATGAGGCATCGGAGCGAGAGAGTATGCTTGCGGTCAACGACTTCGCCATGCGTTGGTTTGAGCGCAACATACAGCAGACCCAGGAGGGCCGCGATATCGGACTGGCCTATTTCCGTCAGCGCGGCATCGACGAGCGCATGATAGAGCGCTTCCATCTGGGATATTCGCTCGACCGCCGCGACGCTCTGCGCACGGAGGCTCTCCGTGCGGGATATACCGACGAGTTTCTTGAGAAGACGGGGCTGATCATACGTCACGAAGGTGGCGGCATAAGCGACCGCTTCCGTGCGAGGGTGATATATCCGATATTCACGCTTTCGGGCAAGGTGGTGGGCTTCGGAGGGCGCACTCTGCGCTCCGACAAGACGATGGCGAAGTATGTCAATTCGCCTGAAAGCGTCATCTACCACAAGAGTACGGAACTATACGGCCTTTATCAGGCCAAGCCTTCGATAGTGCGCAAGGACAAGTGCATACTTGTGGAGGGCTATATGGATGTCATATCCATGCATCAGGCGGGCATTGAGAATGTCGTGGCTTCGTCGGGCACATCGCTCACGGAGGGGCAGATCAGGCTCATACACCGTTTTACGGAAAACGTGACGGTGATCTACGACTCAGATCCGGCGGGCATCAAGGCGTCGCTGCGCGGCATCGACCTGCTGCTTGCGGAGGGTCTGATGGTGAAGGTGCTGCTGTTGCCCGACGGCGACGATCCCGACTCTTTCGCACAGAGCCATCCGTCGTCGGAGGTGGAACGCTACATAGAGGAGAACGAGGGTGATTTCGTGAAGTTCAAGACCGATATCCTGATGAAGGATACCGACCGTGATCCGATAGCGCGCAGCCGGGCTATGACGGAGATCGTGCGCACCATAGCCGTGATACCCGAGATGATGCTCCGCACCACGTATATAGCCGAATGCAGCCGTCGGTTCGGTATCAGCGAGGAGCTGCTGACGCTGCAGGTGCGCCGCGAGATGGCCGCCCGTGCGGAGCGCCAGGCCACGGAGGATCGTGCCCGGCAGGCGCGCCGCAGCTGGGAGGAGCAGTCGTCGACGGCACCGGCAGCCGCCACGCCCGCACCCGATGTGGCGCGACAGGCCGCCGGGAATGCCGCGGTGGCACAGGCTTCGCCGGCCAACCGTCTGGCGCCTTATGAGCGCGAGATATTGCGCTACGTGCTGCGCTACGGTCCGCTGTATCTCGCTGATATGACCGATGACCAGGGGCATACCTATCCGATGAATGTGATCGAGGTGGTGGCTTCGCTTCTGGAGCAGGATATGCTGCAGTTCTCGTATCCGCCATACGCCGATACGTATGCGGCCGCCCGCAGTCTTATGGCGCGTGCGTGGCCCGACTATATAGCCCGGCAGCGGCAGCGGCTTGAGCAGGCCCGCGACGAGCGTCTGGAGGCCGGGCGCGAGGAGATACGGCGCACGGCGATGGATATGGCCGAGATAGAGCGCTGCGAGCAGGAGCTGCAGCAGAGTGTGACGTCGATGGTCGACGAGGGGATGGAGGAGGCCTCGCGCACGTTCATAAGCCGCGAGCTCGGCGTGGACTCCGACGATACGGTCAGGAAGGTGACTCTGTCGCTCGTGAGCGAGCGGCATAAGCTGAGCAAGATACATTCGAAGTTTTCGCGCGTGGAAACGGAGCGCGATAAGCTCATAGAGCTGGTGCCGATGGCAATATACAACCTGAAGGAGGCTATCATAGAGCAGCGTCTTGCGGCTCTGAGGGAGGAGCTGAGGCGCTGTGGCAGCGATCCGGAGGCATGCACCCGCATCCTCTCCGACATGGGCCAGCTCAACGAAAGCAAGAAGAGTCTGGCCGCCTATCTTGGAGAGCGGACGATCACTCCGCGACGCCACTGACGGGTGGATTTCCGGCAGTGAAATTCATGCATTAAGTAGATCCGCTATAAACTTCAACAGCATTATGTCATACGTAGATATCATATTAATCGTTCTCGCGCTCGGCGCGGCAGTCATAGGCTACCGCAGGGGCGCCATACGTCAGGCAGCGTCGATAGGGGGCATTCTCGTGGCTCTGTTTGCGGTGAGGATGGCCGGTGACAAGGCCTCGGCCGCAGTAGCCGGTATGATCGGTCAGAGTCCGGCTGACTATGCATCCCGCATCATAGGCTGCGGGCTGCTGTTCGTTGCGGTGTGGGGCGGTTGCTGGCTGCTTGGCCGCATGCTGCGGCTGTCGGTCAGAGCCGTGATGCTCGGTGCGGTCGACAGTGTGGCCGGATCGGTGTTTCTGATTTTCAAATGGGGGCTTGTGGTGAGCCTGCTTCTGAATCTGTGGAGAGTGGTATCGCCCGACAGCGGTATATTCGTGTCATCGCGTCTGATGGGTGGGCGGATTTTTGCGGCTGTGATGGATATGGCGCCCGCTGTGATGGGTTTTCTGCGCGATTCGTTCATGGGTGCCAGCTGATCGGGAGATTGAACATTTGAGTGCCTGATGCCGTTTGAAATAGAAAAAGTTTCGACTATGAAAACGGCAAACAACTGGTTAACGACAATTATTGTATTTATTGTGGGCGTGCTGCTGATCGTGTGGCACGGCCGTCTTGACGTGCTTCAGTGGATAGTGATGGCTGTGGGTCTTATGCTCGTGATCCCCGGCGCCTATAGTTTTATTTCGGCAATAGCGCGTCGTTCGCATGTCCAAGGGGAGTATTCGGCGGCCTCATCCACTATAGTGGCGAGCCTCGGAGCGTTGGCTCTGGGTATATGGATGCTTGTCACTCCGGCTTTTTTCGTGGGTCTGCTGGCATATATATTCGGTGCGATCCTGGTGCTCTACGGCATATTCCATATCGTGGTGATACGGTTCTGGAGTTCGCCTTACGTGCTGCCGTGGTGGTTTTATGTGATCCCGGTGCTGATGATCGTCGCCGGTGTGGTGATACTGTGTTCGAGCGTCAGGGATATGGATTCGGCCGTGGTGCTGATCATGGGTATCTCGCTGGTGGCTTCGAGTATCAACTCGGTGCTTGAACATGTGAGCACCCATCCGAGCCGCACGCGTGACGCGGCCTGATCGATGTCATTGTCTTCAGTTTCATTTTCCCATAATAGAAGAAGCTGTCTCCGCCTGGGCGGGACAGCTTCTCGATTATCTGTAGGTTTGTCAGTTGGACCTGAGGCTGCTTATCAGTCGATCTCCTCGTCGGCCTCGTAACCGCCCATCTCGCGGATGGCGTTCTTGAGCATGACGTACTGCTGGAAGAGGTGGTTGACGGGAACCTCACCCTTGGTGTAGTCGTGCATCGGGCTCTTGAGGAAGAAGCTGAGGAAGCGCTGTATGCCGTGACGTCCGGCGCGTGCAGCGAGGTCGCTGAGCAGCACGAGGTCGAGGCAGAGGGGAGCGGCGAGGATCGAGTCGCGGCAGAGGAAGTTGATCTTGATCTGCATGGGGTAGCCCATCCATCCGAAGATGTCGATGTTGTCCCAGCCCTCCTTGTTGTCGTTGCGCGGGGGATAGTAGTTGATGCGCACCTTGTGGTAGTAGTCGGTGTAGAGGTCGGGCTGCTCTTCGGGTACGAGGATCGACTCCAGTGTCGAGAGCTTTGAAACCTCTTTGGTGCGGAAGTTGGCGGGTTCGTCGAGCACGAGTCCGTCGCGGTTGCCGAGTATGTTGGTCGAGAACCATCCCGAAAGGCCGAGACAGCGTGTGCCGATGATGGGTGCGAAGCCGCTCTTCACGAGTGTCTGTCCGGTCTTGAAGTCCTTGCCGGCGATGGGCATGCCGGTCTGCTCCGACAGCTCCCACATGGCGGGGATGTCGACGGTGGTGTTGGGTGCGCCCATGATGAAGGGTGCGCCCTCTTTGAGTGCTGCGTAGGCGTAGCACATCGAGGGAGCGATA
Source organism: Paramuribaculum intestinale (assembly GCF_030759015.1). GTDB lineage: Bacteria > Bacteroidota > Bacteroidia > Bacteroidales > Muribaculaceae > Paramuribaculum > Paramuribaculum intestinale. The sequence goes on from NZ_CP098825.1 coordinate 2,738,011, forward strand.
TGCTCTTTGTCGTCGGCTTTCATTGCAGCCTCGAGGTCGGCGAGAGTGTTGTGGACTTTCTCGTCAACCGGCACGTAAACCTCGGTTGAAGCGGCCCAGAGCACAACCACGCGGTCGACGCCGTTCTCTTTCTTGAAGCGGCGGATATCCTCGCGGATCTGTTCGGTCATGTCCCAGCGGTCCTTGACGTCCTTCACATTGTCGCCGTCGAGACGCTTGGCATAATTCTTGTCGAAGGCGGCCTTCATGGGAACGATCTTAATGAGTTCGTCCTTCACGGGGTTGATGTCCTTCTCCTTGAGCACTTCGCAGTTGATGGCGCTCTCGTATGCGTTGGCGGGATATACGTCCCAGGCGCCGAACACGATGTCGTTGAGGTCGGCGATAGGCACGATTTCGTTGTATTTCAGATATTTTTTGTCAGCACCTTTGCCTACACGGATTTTGTCGTACTGCGTCATCGAGCCGACGGGCTTTGCGAGGCCTTTGCGGGCCATGAGTACGCCGGTCATGAAGGTCGATGATACGGCGCCGAGTCCTACTACGAGTACGCCGAGCTTTCCTTCTGCAGGCTTGACAGTTGATTTGCTCATAATTAAGTATCTGTTAAAATTAAATTACGTTAGTGATTTAATTGGTTGTTAAAAAATCTTTAGAGGGCGGACTTTTTGACGAAAGCCGAAAAACGAGCGTAAAATTACCCCTATTTTTTCAATTGCAAAAGAATTTCAACAGTTATCTTCATATTGATTAGTTAAAGATGCCAAATTGGGATTATGAAGAGTTAATATAAAATAAATATGTGGTTATCTAAAAGGAGTTGTGTTAATGTATGTATATCACGCTTTGGCCGGATATAAAGTCATTGTTTGCCGATGATGGTGAGAATGTCGGCAAGTGCGCTTATCTGCGAGGGGTGGGTGGCGCGGTCCTCTTCGTCGGTCCATCCTTTGCCTTTTAGCCATGCCGTTCGGCATCCGATCGATTCGGCGGGGAGGATGTCTTTCCTGAGGCTGTCGCCGACCACGAGCACCTCTTCAGGCTGAAGGCCGAGCGCTTCGACTCCGAGCCGGAATATCTGTGGGTCAGGCTTCCTGACTCCTGCCACGGCGCTCTCTATGACTGCGGCGAAAAGATGGCGGAGTCCGAAGTCAGCGAGCACGCTCTCCACGTTGCCGTAGAAGTTGCTGACGAGCACGGCCGGCATCCGGTCGGTCACGGCCTGTATCACCGGACGGGCTTCTCCTACGCATTCGTGTGCGCGGTCGTAGCAGTAGGATGCGGCTGATAGCGCCATGTGGCTGTCGGCCGCATGGCCGTCGGCCCGGAGAAAATCGGCTTCGGTCGATGTCTTTGCCTGCATGAGCTGCCGGAAGTCGAAGTCGGGACGTACCACCGGGTGGGTGGCGAAGTGGCGCTCCGTGGCCACGTAGGCTTTGCGGAAAGCATCTTTGTCGAACGTGGCTCCGGCCAGTTTCCATCCGTCCCAGATGATCTCGCTCCAGTGCACTCCGCGGCTGTCGATCGTTCCGCCGTAGTCGAATATCACTCCTTTTATGGCCATGGTGGTGGTTTGTGTTTGATAAGGTGTCAGTGGCAGCTGTCGTAGTGACCATCGGCTACCAGCCGGGAAAACCGGCGGCATATTCTTTCGTGTCGTATCACCATCATCACGAGCAGGGCGTTGAGCACCGTCAGCTCGAAGACGAAGTAGAGCCAGGGCATGGTCAGGAACAGTGCGGTGAAGAGAGCTATCGTGCGCCAGTTGAACGACAGTATGTTGGTGTATTTCATCAGCGGTAGGCTTGCCATGCGGAAGTCGTGCCTGAGGCTGTCGGGCAGGGGAGTTCCGTCGGGATAGCGCTCTGCTATGGCGTGGCGCAGGCTCTGCATGGCGGGTGATGTGGCTTCCTGCTGCACGGTGTAGCTCGTGTAGAATGTCAGTGTGAGTTTCTGCCAGAAGTCGTGGCGCCATGTCAGCGATGCGAGCCGGCGTTTGAGAGTGAACGCCCGGTCGAGTTCGCTGCCGCTCTCGCCTTTTAGGAAGTAGAGGTGAAACTGTCTGTAATAGTCGGCCATGGCAGCCTGTTTTGCGTGGCATATTCCAGTCACAACTGCTATGACCCATATAAGCCATGGATGACCCATGAAGAATGTGGATGTGGCATTTTCCCTCAGGCAGATGGCCACGTAGATGGTGGCGAACCAAAGGTCGCCGCTCACGCCGTCGAGAATGCGTCCGATGCGCGAATACTGGCGGGTCATTCGCGCGAGCTGTCCGTCGGCGCTGTCAAATGAGTTGGCCCATATCAGCAGCAGCATTCCCGCTACGTTGACGGCCATGGAGCCGAAGTAGAAACACACTCCGGCTCCTATGCCGAGGAATATCGACGCGACGGTGATGGCGTTGGGGGTCACTCCGAGGCGTGCGGCAAGCCTGGCCCACATATATCCTATAGGGCGGTAGAAGGCCAGATCGATACCCTCTTCGGTGTCGAGCGATTTCAGGCTCTGACGGTAGGCCGATTGCTCTTTGCTCATTGTTCAGGCGATGGTGTTAAAGCTGATCATTACACGGATGTTGTGGCGGGCGTGAGCCTCATTTGAGATCGCGGAGCCGGTAGGTCTGTTCGCGCAGATATGCTCCGAGGGTTTCGACGTCGGCCCGGTAGGGCTGCTGGTCGGCCAGCGTGATCGGTTGTCCGACGCTGATGTGCATGGTCTTTCCTGTCTTGCGGAACACTTCGGCCGGCAGCCTGAGCGAGCGCGCGGGCCAGCATATGTGGCCGAGTATGTTGAACCACCACGAGTTGGATCCGTGAAAGTATATGGGGATCACGGGCACTTTGGCCTTGTAGATGATCTGGAGGATGGATTTCTGCCAGGGACGGTCTACGAGGTGTCCGTGCCAGTCGGTCTTGCTCATTGCTCCGGCGGGGAAAAATCCCAGCGGCTCGCCGTCGGAGAGCTGTCGCATGGCCTGACGGATGCCGTTGACGCTCACGGCGCGTTTGGCCGGGTCTTTCTGCGCCCATGCGTCGACGGCGATGAAGTTGGGGCGCATGGCCGATATCTTTTCGAGTATCATGTTGACCATCACCTTGTATTTTGGGCGGCGCGACGATATGAGATATATGAGCATGATGCCGTCGAGGGCGCCGAACGGGTGGTTGCTGACGGTGATGAACGGTCCGTCGGGAAGATTGTCGAGCACCTCCTGGCCGTCGATGCGGAGTTTTATGCGGAAGCCGTCGAAAAGCATGCGCCGCACGAATTCCGGTCCGGGGGTGTCGCAGAAGCGGCGGTGTATGTCGTTGACCTTGTCGACCGATAGGAAGCGGAGCAGGAAGTTGACCAGATTCTCGTGTCCGTCGAGTTTCGGCACCATGCGGCGTATGTCGTCGTAGTTGAGCACGTCGGGGCGCACTTCATATTCCTCTACGGCCTTGTTTTCAGTGTTGTTGTCCATTGGATATATAATTGGTGTAGCGGATGGTGAAGCGGTCGAATGCCGGCCATTTCATCAGCGCGTATTCAAATATGAGGTATGCGGCGATGGAGCATGCTATGCCTCCGGCCACATCGAGTATGTAGTGGTGTGAGGTGTAGACGGCTGTCCACCAGATGCCGAGCGTCACCACTGCGAGCGTCAGCCGCCACGCAAGAGAAATGCCACGTCCGCGGAGGGCATAGAGGAGTGCGGTGAGCGTGTAGGCCGAGTGGAGCGAGGGCATGGCGGCGAACACGTTGCTGTTGCGCGCGTAGAGGGCGTCGAATATGCCGAGGCCGGTCATGGCGTCGAACGCTTCGAGCCCGGCAGCCGATCCGGGCGTGCCCGGCACGGCCTCGAATCCGTGCAGCGCCACGTACCATGGCGGTGCGGCCGGATGTATGTAGTAGAAGGTGAAGCCTACGAGGTTGGTGAGCAGAAACACCATGGCGAAGTGCAGGTAGAGGTTTCTGCGGCCTGAGAAGTAGAGCCACAGGCCGAATATCACGGGGAGCGGCACCCAGCATAGATAGAACACTCCGGCCATGAAGTCGGCGGCCTTGAAGGTGTGGAGCGCCCACCATTCGTTGGGTGTCAGTCCGCCGATGCCGAAGAGCGCGCGCTCGGTTTCATAGAGACCGCGCACGTCCACCGGATTGACCTCGTAGTTGGGCAGGAGGTTCATCCAGTCGTAGGAGATGCCGAAGAGGAAAAACGGTATGAGCGCCACGGTAAGGCGTCGTGTGGCCGGGGCGGCGAAGAACAGTGCCGCAATGACTACGGCCATTACCGTGTGCTCGGGGCGGAAGCCCACGCCGAGCGCCGTGACCGTCAGCCACAGACAGAGGGCTGCGACGCACGCGGCCGATTCGGCCACGGAAGGAAGCCGTCGGGATATCGCTGTCATTGTCAGTTGCGGCCGAGAAGTTTGCGACTATGGTTGATGCGCGCTATGGCGGTCAGGTTGGCGAACACTGCAATGACACACATCGCCGCCACCAGTATGATGTCGGGGTTGAAGCCTTCGGCACCGGGCTGATAGCCCGAAATCTGGCCGGTGATGCCGGTGGCGAGTGTGGCCACGCTGGTCACCACCACGCGTTCGGGACGCTGCATGAAGCCGATCTTGCACTCCAGTCCGAGCCCTTCGGCGCGTGCTCTGACGTAGCTCACCATGATGCTGCCTGTAAGAGCCACGAAGGCTATGACAGCTCCGGCGAAGCTTCCGGTCTGTATGAGGTAATAGGCTACTCCGCCGAGTGTGGCGAGCTCGCAGTAGCGGTCGAGCACGGAGTCGTACATTGCTCCGAATGTCGATGCCATGCCGCCGAGGCGTGCCACCTGTCCGTCGAGCATGTCGAAGAGCGAGAATCCGATTATCAGCGCTCCGGCCCATGTGACGAGCGACCAGTCGACGATGCCGGTGTGTGCGGCTCCGTATCCTGCCATGACTATGACCACGGCGGCGGCAAGATTGCCGAGAAATCCGATGGTGGTGACGATGTTGGGGGTCACGCCCATCCTGATCAGGAATCTGACGAAGGGGTTGATCACCCGGTAGATGCCCAGCTGGAGAGAGTCGCGGGTCTTTTTTGATGTAGTTTTGATATCCATCTTTAGGTTGTTCCGGTATGAAATATTGATCAGTTGTTCTTATGCTTGAATGTGAACGCGTCCACAATCCTTATGGCCCAGGGATCGAATGCCGAGGGGCGGTAGACGAAGTAGCGCTGCAGTGCGAAGTTCCAGAACCACGATACGAGCAGCGACACCGCCAGGGTCGAGGCGGCGAAGATGCCGTCGGGGGTGAATCCGATGTCGTTCAGGAACTGCCAGCGCGAAAGCGCCTCGCAGGTGAAGGTGGTGCCATACATGTTGAGGAGCAGACTTCCGGTCCAGACGAGGGCGTATTTCACGATGACCGCCTTGACGCTCTGGCCGGCGGCGTGGAAAGTGAAACGGTAGTTGATGGTGCAGTTGACGATGCCTCCCACCAGCGCGCCGCATGCCACCGAAATGTTGCTCCTGTAGAATGGGTCGACTGACTGGAGCACGAATGCGAACATCACCATTCGCACAATCATGTCGGACCACGATGCGGCCTGCGACGACACCACGGAGCGGAGGAAGGTGAAGATGAGCGAATCGCTGCGCAGCACCTTGTCGGCCACCTTGCGCGAGGCGTCCTTGATGCGGGAGTTGTCGTTGGCGGGATTCATAATATATGTCGGTTTATGGCGAGTATGATCAGCAGCGAGTAGATGCCGGCGAGTATGTCGTCGGCCATCATGCCCCATCCTCCCGGGAGTTTTTCGGTGGCTCTAATGCCGAGAGGCTTGTAGATGTCGAATAGTCTGAACAGCAGCAGCGAGAGCGGTATCTCCCACCACGGACACAGCGGACTGACCGGGAGCATGGCCACCCACTGGCCCACGGTTTCGTCGACGCACGCCACTACCGGGTCCTTGCCCCAGTAGCGTTCGGCCACTCCGCTGGCCCACGTGCCGAGCACCGTCAGGATTATTATGGCGCCGAGGGTGACGTAGAATGTCACGTCGGGCGATGTCCACAGCCACAGCGGCAGCCATAGCACCACGCCCGCTATCGCGCCCCATGTGCCGGGAGCTACGGGCAGGAATCCGGCGCCGAGCGATGTGGCTATAAGGCGCGGGAAGAGCGGAAACCGGCTTGTCGACCCTTCGGGCCGTAGATCTTTGGGGTGGCGTTTCATCTTTCGGGTCGTTTTGATTCGGTGTGCTGGCGTATTGCGGCCATGATGGCCTTGGCTATATGTGTGGCGGCGTCGGCGCGGCAGGGCGCGAACGATGGCCAGTCGTTGAAGTCGATGATGCGTATCGTGCCGTCGGGCGCCACTACGCAGTCGCCGCCGTAGATCATCACGTCGAGCGTCTCGGCGGCCTTGCCGCAGATGGCGCGTAGCGAGGCGATGTCGAATTCGGTGCCGCGCGCGGAGCCGTTGACCCGTTCGTAGCCGTATTTCGAATGGTCGTTGACAAAGGGGTAGAACCAGTAGAAGAAGCCGGTGCCCGCGATGCCGTAGAATTTTATCAGGTCGCCTTCGAGGTGGCGCGATATGACGGCGCGCTTGATGCCGCGCAGGAAATATTCCTGGAGCACCTCCTGGGCCTCTTCGGGGTGGCGCACGTAGCTGACGTCCTCCTTGTGCATCGTGTAGTAGTCGCCGCGCTTTATCCAGCATTTGTTCATGCCGGCGTCGTTCAGCCGCTGCCGCACGGCCTCGTCGGTGCCTACGGTGATGCTTTCGGGGAAAGGTATGCCTGATCCGACGAGGATGCGTGTCATGCGTTCGCGCGTGCAGTTCTCTATGCCGTAGCCTGAGTTGATCACGAGCCGTCCGTCATCCTCCATCCGCTGTAGTGTCTTTATGGATGCCTGTTCGCGGCACATGTTGATGACAACCGGCTCGCTGACTGCTCCGGCGCAAAGCTGCTCCTCGGAGTAGACGCTTACCTCGCAGCCGCGTTTGCGCAGCTGTTCGGACACGATGTTGAGTATGGCCGTGTCGTTGCCGATATGATTGGGGGAGTAGACCCCGGCGCGCTTCACAGCCGCTATCTTAATCTCTGCCATGTTGATGGTGATCGTTGTCTGATTCAATGATTTGCCTTGCGGCGTCGATGTCGGCCGCGTGGTCCACGTCGACCACCTTGCCCATAGGCCATGCGCGAAGCCTGAGACCCTTGTCGAGCAGCGCGCGCTGGAAGTGGCGCATGCGTGTGATGCCGGCTGCGCGGCACTGTGTCAGGCACTCCAGGGCTGTCGGTGGCAGGCAGTAGACTCCGGCCGACACGTAGCGTGAGTCGTCGCGGCGTCGGTCGGTGAAAGCTGTGATATATCCGTCGGCGTCGGTGCTTACCCAGAGCGGTTTCTCGTCGTCGGCATACTCGCTGACCCCCATGTAGCCGTCGGCGTCGGTGCGTGCGGCGAATGCCTCGGCGAGGCGGATCATCTCTGACTGTTCGAAGACGGTGTCGACGGTTGTCACTATGAAGTCGCCCTTGAAGCGGCCGGTCACTTCGGCGAAGCTCAGCATGGAGTCGGCGGTGGCCTTTACCGTCAGGTCGAGGGGCGCGTCGATGCCGAGCGAGGCGCAGGCCTCCCTGACGCTGCCGGCTATCTCAGGCTCGCGCACTATCACGCCGAGGCGTGTCATCGCCGCCTCTCCGCCGGGCATCGACATGATGCGTATGAGCCGGCGTATGAGCGGTTCGCCGGCGGGAGCCACCAGCGGCTTCGGCAGGCTGATACCCTCGGATGACAGACGTTCGCCTTTTCCTGCGGCGATGATACCGTAGTTCATTGTGATGGATCGGGGTGGTGATTATTTGTCGTCGGTGCGGGTGAGATCGAGCACCACGTTGTCTTTTTTGTTTTTCTCCACATATTGTTTGCGGAGCGGATTGGCATGTGCCTCGTCGTATGACGCGCGGCAGCGGTAGGTGTCGATGGCGCGGTAGATGGCCTCGCGCATCGATTCGGGCGATGCTGTGCCGCGTCCGGCTATGTCGTAGGCAGTGCCGTGGTCGGGCGATGTGCGCACGTAGGGGAGTCCGGCCGTCAGGTTCACTCCGCGGTTCATGGCTATGGTCTTGAACGGCGCGAGTCCCTGGTCGTGGTACATGGCGAGCACGCCGTCGAAGCGGCTGAAAAGCCCGTTGCCGAAGAATCCGTCGGCGGCATACGGGCCGAACGCCTCGATGCGCTCCTTGCGCACGGCCTCGATGGCCGGGATGATGGCAGTCTGCTCCTCGCTTCCGAGCAGTCCCTGATCGCCCGCATGTGGATTGAGGGCGAGCACGGCTATGCGGGGGCGCACCACTCCGAAGTCGCGCCGCAACGAAGCGTCGAGCGCCTTGATCTTCTCTGTCACGGCCTCGGCGGTGACGGTCTGCGCCACGCGGGCTATGGGCGTGTGGGTGGTCAGCAGCGCCACGCGCAGCACGGGCGCCTCGGAGCACATTACCATCAGCGCCTTCTCGCCCGGTTCTCCGAGCGACGACTCGAGATACTCCGTGTGGCCGGGGAAATGGAATGTGTCGCTCTGCATCTCATGCTTGTTGATCGGAGCGGTGACGAGCACGTCGATCTGTCCCGACTTGAGGTCGGCCACAGCGCGTTCGAGCGCCGCCATGGCGGCCTCGCCGGCCGTGCGTGTGGGCTGTCCCGGCTCCACCTTGGTGTCCTCGCCTACGACGTTGATGATATTGTAGTGTCCGTCGCGAGCTTCCGATGCCTGCTGCACCTGGTTGAGCGGCAGCGTCGGGAGTTCGAGTGCCTTGCGGTAGAATGCGGCGATCTTGGCCGATCCATAGACCACCGGAGTGCACAGCTCGAGGATCGCTTCATCTTCCAAAGCTTTCATTATCACTTCATAGCCTATGCCGTTGATGTCGCCGTGGGTTATTCCTATCTTGAGTTTGTTGTTGTCAGCCATTTGAGTCTGTGATGGTATTGTGTGGCGTTGCGGACATTATTGTCCTAAATTAGCCGCTAAATTACTAATTTTTCCTTAAACGGCCAACCCACGCCCTCTGCTCCTCTTTTTATCTCCTGTTTCATTTCCTTTTGTGGTTTTCAGAGATTGTCTAAATTTATATAATACGGATTTTGAGAAGGATTGTCAGATGGATTTTTGTTTGTGATGAGGGAGTGTAGCCGTAGCTACATGACCGTGGAGCAAACAAAAAGACGCTGGAAAGACTCTCAAAAGCAAAGTGATATGAATTTTAGACAATCTCTTAAAATCGACTTGAAAACATTCTCCAAATCTTAACATCAGTCAAAAGTAAACACACTCTTATGAAAAAATCCTTATATTTGCACACGGCGTTGAAAAAAAACAGATAGCCGGCAATGAATAGTGATCCGAAACATAATGATGCGCTCGGCCTGAGTATGCTTCCTTTCGTCATGAGGGAACTTGCGGCTACGGTGATGAAAAGAAAATCGTTGCCGCTGGAGGATGCGTTGTTCTATATATATTCTTCGCGGATATATCGGTCGTTGCTCGACGAGAATACCAAGCTGTGGTATCAGAGCACGTCATCATTGTATGATGATCTTGAAAAAGAGAAAGCGGGGGAGAAGGAGCGTAATGACTCTCCGGGTGTATTGCTGTTTCTTATGTTTTGTGTGGAGAATTACCGGGAGGCCAAAAAGATGAGCGCCGAGGAGCTGTTGGTGTGCTTTGTCCGTCATGGCGTTTTCGAATTTCTCAGAGAAAATTATGAAATGCTCCATACACAGGATACCTGCTATATATTGGATTCGATAACGGCTTATATCAGAAAGAGGAGATGAAACTGTATCATGGCTCGACGGTGGCCGTAAGACGCCCCAATATCCACAAAGGACGGAAAGCAACCGATTTCGGCAAGGGATTCTACACCACCACGAGCTTCGAGCAGGCCCGGAAGTGGGCTGTGCTTAAAATGAACCGCGAGCAGAGCTCCCGGGCGGTGGTGTCGGTCTATGAGGTGCCCGACGATATTCTTGCAAGCGATCTGGCGGTCATGAGGTTTGCCGGAGCAACTAAAGAGTGGCTTGATTTTGTTGTAAGCAACCGGCGCGGGGAGGAATCGGCACGTTATGATCTTGTCATGGGGCCGGTGGCTAACGATCAGTTATATGCCACTATAAGGCTTTATGAGCAAGGAGTGATAACCTCCGAGGCTGCGATAGAGATGCTCCGCACCCACAAGCTGTTTGATCAGCTGTCGTTTCACACGGCCGAGGCCGTCGGATTGCTGAAATTCTCGGAGGCGACAGCGGTCGGAGGCGAATGATATCCGGCGGGCGCAGGATAAGGCCGCGGATGGGATTAAACTATGGCGGAGGGGGAGTTGTTGTTTCTTTAAGGATGCGGTGCGCTAAGAGTATGTTTGAATTTAACACGAAGAAATATATTATGGACTTCTTTCTATCCCCTCAAAGGTCTTTTCGGGCGATTTCCGCCAAGTTTCATCGGTCACGATGCCCGCATCGCTCCCTCCTCAACTCACGCAAATCTCTCCGAAAATCCTCTTTGAGTGAACAGAAGTGAAATTCAAACATACTCTGAGATTTTTTTGTTAAAATATAGTCAAGGTCAGCGGATTTTACCCTACCTTTGTGCGGCCAAAGTTCCGATATATAGAAAAAACAACAACAATAACCATCAAGATGGAAAACAAAGAATTTGACCGTATCAGCTATGCTCTGGGTCTGAGCATGGGCAATAATTTTCGCAGCAGCGGCATCGAGAAAATCGACTTCAAGGATTTTGCCGACGGCGTTGCCGCCGTATATTCGGGCGCTACCCCCCGCATGAGCTATGATGAGGCCAAGGAGGAGATACGCCGCTATTTCACGGCCATGGAGGAGCGTCAGCAGGCCGAGGCCGCCGAGAAGGGCAAGATCAACCGACAGGCCGGCGAGGCTTTTCTGGCCGAGAACGCAAAGCGTCAGGAGGTGAAGGTCACCCCGTCGGGTCTGCAGTATGAGGTGATCGAGGAGGGCGACGGCCCGACCCCTACGGCGCAGGATTCGGTGACGGTGCACTACACCGGCAAGCTTATCGACGGCACTGTGTTCGACAGCTCGGTGGAGCGTGGCGCTCCGGCCACCTTCGGCGTCAGCCAGGTGATACCGGGCTGGGTCGAGGCTCTGCAGATGATGAAGACCGGCTCGAAGTGGCGCCTGTTTATCCCCTCGCAGCTCGCCTACGGTCCGAACGGCGCCGGTCCGGTGATCGGTCCCGACTCCACTCTGATATTTGACGTGGAACTCATCAAGATCGAGGGCAAATGAATGCCCTGCGGCGCTATTTGACGGCTGTTCTGGTTGGGTTGGCCACCGTAGCGGCGACGTCGGCCCAGGAGCGTGTCGATACGGTGGCGGAGGCCTTCGCGGCGATGTGGAGCCACTATCTGACTCCGCTCACCTCGCCCGGAATGGCTTCCGACAGCGAGAGGCTCCGCAATTATACCGACGGATTCCGCAAGGGTCTGCGCGACAGCATCAACGAGACCTACGTGCAGGGCTACTACGAAGGTGTGCAGCTTGCGGCACGCCTGCGCACTCTGCACGGGCTTGGACTCGACGTGGACGCGCGCAATCTCACCACGGCGCTGGCACGCATCTTTGCCGGCGGCAAGCCGATGATGGCGCCGCTCGACGCCGAGGCCTACATCACCTCGCTGATCGATGTGGAGGTGCGTCCGCAGGGGCCGTCGGCCGAAGAGCAGCAGGCTTTTCTCGACGAGGTGGCCTCGCGCATCGGAGTGGAGCGCACTCCTTCAGGCCTGCTCTTCGAGATAGTGCAGCCCGGCACCGGCGAGAGTCCCGGACACTATGACACGGCGCTGGTGAGCTATACAGGCACATTCACCGACGGCCGCGAATTTGACTCCACCGGAGCCGACACGCCGATAGAGCTGCCGCTCGACGGAGTGGTCGACGGCATGGCCGAGGGACTCAAGAAGATGCGCAAGGGTGGCACCTACCGCCTCTTCATACCTCCGGCACTCGCCTACGGATCGGAAGGCGTCGGCGACGTGATACCGCCCGGAGCGGTGATCATCTTCGAGGTGACACTCGTGGATGTCATCCACAGGAAATGAACTGTCAACAAATCAACGAGTGACCCGCAGCAGGGCACGGATTACTGACGAGTTTTACAATATCAATTAATTTTAAGAGTTACTTAAACACAACCCCTTTTTATGAAAAAGATTATTATCGCTTGCGGCGTGGCCGCAATGATGATCGGCGCTACAGGCTGCGAAAAGTCATCGAGCGCCGCTCCCGAAACATTCAGCGATTCGCTGGCTTACTATATGGGCCGTTCGCAGGGCCTGATGGTGGCCGATCACTTCAAGAACTCCATGTCGGCCGACCAGAAGAAGAAGTTTGACAGCGACGCATTCCTGCGCGGCTTCAAGCAGATGATCATGACCGACACCGCCGACGCCGACTATCTGCAGGGCATATACATGGGCATGAACATGGCGCAGCACATCAACTATCTGGCCATGGACTCGATCAATATCGACCGTGCGACAGTCTACGCCGAGTTTGCAAAGGCTTTCAGGACCGATACCATCAACTCCACGGCCATGCAGATGGAGGTGGGACAGTTCCAGATGCTCATGAACCGCGCGCAGGACATGCTCCGCGAGCGTCAGATGGCAGCCGAGGCCGCCAAGCGTGAGGCCGCCGCCGGCACAGCCAAGGAGAACGAGGCCAAGGGCGCAGCCTACATTCAGGAACAGATAGCCGCCGACGCTTCGATCAAGACCACTGAGTCGGGTCTGGCCTACAAGGTGGTGAAGCAGGGCGAAGGCCCGATGCCTAAGGACAACAGCACGGTGAAGGTGCACTACACCGGCAAGCTTATCGACGGCACGGTGTTCGACAGCTCTGTTGACCGCGGCGAGCCCGCCGACTTCCCCGTCACCCAGGTGATCCCCGGTTTTGCCGAAGGCCTGAAGATGATGAACAAGGGCTCGAAATATGTGCTCTACATCCCCGCTTCGCTCGGCTACGGCAACAATGAGGCCGGCAGCATTCCGGCCGGATCGACTCTCGTGTTCGAGGTAGAGATGATCGAGGTCAACTGATCTCTCCGTCGTGGCGGCATGGTCTGCCGCTGACATGATATATCGCAGGCCCTGTGTCAAGGAGGAATGAATCCTGGCACAGGGCCTGCCGTATGTCGTCCCCGCCGGTTCAGGCACGGGGGATCAGCGTGCGCATCCATGCGGCCGCGTCGGTGAGGATCAGCAGTGCGGCTATGGCGGCCGTCAGAGCCGCGAACAGTGCCGCCGACCACCATATCACGCTCCGCGGTAGCCTGTCGAGCGTCTGCCTGACTTCATCGCAGTGGTCGGTCCAGTCGGTTTTTCTGTTGTCGTCGTGTCGTTGATCCATCAGTTGCCGAGTTCGAGCTGGTTTTTGATAAGGTTGTAGTAGAGTCCGCGCCGCGCGGTGAGGCTGCTGTGGGTGCCCTGTTCGGCGATGCGCCCGTGGTCGAGCACGACGATATTGTCGGCATTGCGCACGGTGCTGAGTCGGTGGGCCACGATCACCACCGTCTTGCCCCGGCAGAACTCTCCGAGATTGGCCATGATGTCGCGCTCGTTGTTGGCGTCGAGGGCGTTGGTGGCTTCGTCTAAAAATATGTAGCGGGGATTTTTGTAGACGGTGCGGGCTATGAGTATGCGCTGCTTCTGTCCCTGACTGACACCGCACCCCTCCATGCCTATCCGGGTGTCGAATCCGAGCGGCAGCGAGTCGACAAACGAGTCGATACAGGCCGTGGCGGCGGCATCACGCAGCCGTCCGGGATCGGGACGGTCGTCGCCCACGGCGATGTTGCCGGCTATTGTGTCGGAGAAGATAAATCCCTCCTGCATCACCGCTCCGGTGGCATCTCTCCATCCGTGGGGATTTATGTCGGCCAGATCGTGGCCTCCGACGGTGATGCGGCCGCAGCATGGCCGATAGAAGCCGAGGAGCAGTTTCAGCAGGGTGGTCTTGCCGCTTCCGCTCGCCCCGACGATGGCGGTGGTCTTGCCTGCGGGAACGGTCAGGCTGACGTCGTGGAGCACACGCGAGCGCTCCGTGCCGTCGTAGGCGAATCCCACCCCTTCGAGCCTGATGTCGGCCTCCGGGCTGGGCACGTCGCTCTTGGAGTCGATGTCGCGCTCTTCGTCGGGGCGGCAGTGGATCTCGTTGAGGCGTTCGAGGCTTATCTTTGCGTCCTGCCACTGGCGTATGAAGCCTATGAAGGAGTTGACCGGGCCGTTGAGGGCGCCGACGATATATGTCAGCGACACCATCATGCCGAGCGTCATGGTGCCGTCGACCACTCCGCGGGCGGCTATGTAGGAGATCACTATGCCGGTGGCCTGGTTGAAAAATACCGAGCCGACCTGCTGCACCTGCCCCAGCGCCTGACCTTTGAGGCTTATGCCGAAGAGTTTCACCTGTATGCGTTCCCACTGCCAGCGTTTCTGCCGCTCGCAGTTATTGAGCTTGATCTCCTGCATGGCCGTGACCATCTGCACGAGTGAGCTTTGTTCGGCCGCAGCCTGTTCGAACCGGCGTATGTCGAGGTCGCGTCGGCGCTTCATGAATGCCGTGACCCATAGTATATAGCAGCTGTTGCCGGCAAGGAATATGGTCAGCACCAGAGGGCTGTAGATGGCGAGCACTACGGCGAACACCAGGAAGTTGACCATGGAGAAGAGCGTGGAGAGCGACGATCCCATCAGAAACTGCTCAATGCGGCCGTGGTCGCCGATGCGCTGCAGTATGTCTCCGACGTTGCGTGTGTCGAAAAAGTCGAGCGGGAGCTTCATCAGCTTGCACAGAAAGTCGGATATGAGCGAGATGTTGATGCGCGCCGTCACATGGAGCATGATCCAGCTTCTGGCAAAGTCCACGGCGGTCTGCGAGGCTGTCAGCACGAGTTGCGCTATCAGTATCAGCACTATGAACCGTATGTTGCGGCCATGTATGCCTATGTCGACAAGCGACTGTGTCAGAAACGGAAATATCAGCTGCAGCACACTCGCGAGCAGCATTCCCGCCGCGAGCAGGAATATCTCGCGCCTGTAGGGTTTGAGATAGCGGAGGAAGAAGCCGAGCGAGCGCCGGCCGGCATCGGCCGGATCGTTGCGGCTCTCCATGTCGGGTTCCGGGGCGAGGGCGAGCACTGCTCCGCGGCGATCGGCTCCTTCGCCAGTCGATCCCCAGCATCGCAGCATTTCCTGCTCGCAGTAGACGAGTTTTTTTGTAGCCGGGTCGGAGATGTGGAAACGTCGCCCACGACGGCCCTGCGTCACCCGGTGGCACACCACGAAATGCCGCTGGTTCCAGTGGAGTATGCAAGGCATCGGCACTTCTTCGGCGAGTGTGTCGATGTCGATCTTCACGGCTTTGGTGCGGAAGCCTATGGCCGCGGCGGCCTCGCTGATGCCGAGCATCGACACGCCGTTGCGTGTGATGTGGCACAGCTGCCGGAGCGTGGCGAGCGAATATTCCTTGCCGTAGTATCGGGCTATCATCCGCAGGCATGTGGGGCCGCAGTCCATTGCGTCGAGCTGTCGGTAGTGTGGAAAGGAGCGCATGATGTCAGATGATCGATTGGATTGATGCGGCAAATCTCGCAAGACACTCCTTGCCCGAATACTGTATGTGACCGGTGGCGCATCTGCCGCCCGGATGCTGCATGATGTCATCGAGCCGGTCGAAAAAGCTCTCCTCGTCGCGGGTCTTCAGCTCCTCAGGCAGCAGTGGGTATTCAAATCCCGATGTGGGATTGAACATCAGCGGCACGCAGCCGAATGCAGCCGATTCGACCAGGCACGACGAGAACATCGAAACGGCAATGTCGGTCATGCGGTAGGTGTTGGCTGTCAGCGGAGCGGTGTCTATCGTTATGTTGCGGTGTGTGGCGGCGGTCGCGGATGTGCGGGCGGTGTCGTCGTATTCGGGATGAGGCCTGACGATTATACGCCGGGATGGATAGCGTTGTGCCGTGGCTTCGACAAGCTTCAGGAAGCGGGCGTGATACTCCTCCGACGATACGAACACCGGTGCCTGCATGAAAAAGGTGATGGCGTCGTGGCTTCCTTGGCTGTCAACTGGCTCCAGTCGGCCTATGGCGTGAAATCCTGTCAGCGGGGAGGCTTCGCCCAGCAGGAAGCTGAACGCCTCACCCCATGTCAGGAAGTGGGAGTAGGGGAGCTGGCGGAATCCGGCATGGATAAATCCTGGCCATCCGAGCTGACAGCAGATCGCCGGAATGCCGAGTCTGCGGCAGTAGATCGCTGCAAGCTGATACTGCGTCTGGCATCCGTCGCAGCATATCATCGCCTTGGGGCGCATCCACTGTATGTAGCATAGAAGCGTGTGGGTGAATGCTGCCAGTTCACGGCTTATTCCCGCCAGTCCGGAAGTTGTGACGGCCTGCGATATCATCGGGGTGAAGTATAGCGGCCTGATCTGTTCGCAGGCCACTTCGTCGGGCAGATCCTCTGTACGGGTCAGCAACACCACAGGCTGCTCACGCTCCTTGAAAAACCTCATGACTGGGAGCAGATGGCGGATGTGGCGCGGATTGTCGGCATACACCAGTATATGGTCATGAAACGCTTCGAGCGTCCCGCGCCACGGATGGCCGGCAAGATCGCTCTCTATCATGGCGCGGTGGCCGTCGGGTGGCGCAGGGATGTTCAGGGTGATCCGGTCGAGATAGTCCTTGCCTCCGTGGTGCATGTAGCCCTCGCGAAGTTGCAGGTGGGAATACCAGAGGTAATTGAAAACTGCTCTGGCGACATCGCGATGTCCCCAGAGCAATTTTTCAGACTGTGCGTCGAGCTGTCGGTCAAGCCACGCTGTCAGTTCGTCGTGAAAACGCACTATACGGTCGTCAGACGAGGTCATTTCCGTTTCTTGGGCATGATGTTTATCTTATACTGTGCGTGGAAAAGGAAGAATCTCGGAAGCGTGTTGACATATCTGACGGTGCGTCCCTGTGCGTTGACTGCATATTGCACCGAGTTGAGCTGACGGAGCAGGTCGAAGCCGTCGAGCATGAGGGTCCACCGGCCGCGGTCGAAAGTGTAGGCCAGGCGGGCGTTCCACACCCAGTCGGAGTTGTTCATCACCGGAGTGTCGTAGCCGTTTCGGGTGAAGAGCGTCATGTCGGTCGACAGCGAGAAGTTCTTGGTGAATTTCACTGTGGCTACCACGCCGTAGTTGGCGTCGAATGCGTCGATGTTGCTGAAGTCGGGTCGTTCGGAGCTTGTGTGGCGCAGCTGCAGGTTGGCTTTGCCGGTGAGGTTGAGCCATTCGGCGGCACCCCATGTGAGGCGTAGCCGCTGGCTTCCCACGAGGTTTCTGACGGTGAACGGCGCCGGAGCCTGGTCGTCGGTGCCTATCACGTCGGTGGCATGGCCGTATTTCACCTCGCTTGTGGCCGCCAGTGTCAGCTTGCGGGCCTTGTCGAGCGGCAGCATGAAGCTGTTCATCGCTCCGGTTTCCCAGTTGCCCGAGGTGTTGTAGGAGCGTATGGTGCGCACTCCCGTGCGGGTGTCGTAGCTGTAGCCCCTGACGAGTGCGTTGGTGAGCAGGCGGTAGTAGATCCGGGCAGCCTCCATTATGCGGCCATTCTGCGGAGTCAGCTCATAGCGCAGATTCCACTGGAGATCATGCTGGTTTTTGAGCGAGGGCGCTCCGAGCAGTATGGTCAGCGGGTCGGAGGTGTTGGGGATGTCGACGAGATAGCGCATGTCGGGCATCTGTGCCTGAGACTCAAATTTCAGTATGAGCATGTTGCGGTAATCTTTGCCGCCCCACCGGTTGGAATATGCGCCGAAGCCGTATTTCACCTCGGTCCAGCTGTCGGTGAACTGCATGGAGTGGCGTGTCTTCCTTATGGCCTGTCCGGCCTGGGTATAGTCGAGATGCTGGGTGTTGAATCCGAGTGTCGGGCCGAGCATTATCCGCCAGAAATGTCCGTCGCCTCTGAATACCTGTGACGACCGGAATCCTACGGTGTGTGTCAGAGTCTTGTCGAGCTGATAGTAGCTGTTGGCCTGATCGAGCGACATCGGAGCGTCGAAAGTCATGTCGGCGGCCGGATCCTCCGGATTGAACAGCCGCGAGTCGTTGCGGCGGTGGGTGTAGGTGAATGTGTATTCAGGCTGGATATTGCCGTTGTCGGAGAAATTGTAGCAGTAGCTGAATATCGGTTTTATATAATATTCGTGGGCGGGGTGGTTGCGGAATATCTGCATGGTGCGTTCGGCTGCCGGTGAGCTGCCGAAGTTGATCCTTTGGTCATTGTAGCGGTCGGGAGTCTGGCCGGTATAGCCTCCTTTGACCCAGATATACATGTTGTCGGGGTTCTGGGAGAACTTGTAGGTGATTGAAGCATCGCCGTTCACCGACCACAGATTGTTTCTCATCGAGTCGGTCTGTATCGACCGGTTGATGATAGCTGAAAGGGTGGCTTCGCTGCCGGTGGCGTAGATGTCGGCGAGCCATTGGCGCGTGACCGATTCCTGCCTGTCGGCGAATGTGCCAGAAACTACGCTCTGGCGGTAGTCGCTACGGTTGATACGGCCGCTGACTTTGGCGCTGAAGAATATCCTGCGGGTCTGTTTGTGGGTTGAATGAAATGTATTGAAGTTGAGATTGCGGTTGCGCAGATTGTTGAACGTATAGTTGTAGGTGTTTCCGCTGGGCAGGAAATTCGTGCGGTCGGTAAACGTTTCATCGTCCTGCGAGGTGTGGTTGAGCGAGAAATTGCCGTTGAATTTCCATGGATTCGATCCGCTTTGTGTCACCTCATACTGTCCGCCTATGGTTTTCTCCCTGCGCAGTCCCGACTCCATGTCCTCCGGGGTCCAGTTGCTGCTTTGCCCGGGACGCCGGCGGTCATTGAGGTTGTTGATATTGCCGAAGAGCACGTATTGCGTCCGTGTGTCGGATCTCGACAGGAAGAAGCGCCCCAGATAGCGGTCGGCCGAGCCGTAGCCGGCCTCCACATTGGCCAGGTAGTTGCCCATAAACTCCTTTTTCATGCGCACGTCCATCACGTAGCGCGTCTCGCCGTTGTCTTTATCCTGTCCCAGAAATAAGCTGCGGTCGCTCAGCTTGTCGTAGACGGCGATATCTTTCACGGTATATGCCCCGAGGTTGTCGAGAAGCAGGCGGTTGTTGTTGTCCATAAACTGGCGCCCGTTGAGCAGCAGGCTCTCCACGTACTTGCCGTTGACGAATATCCGTCCGTCATCTTTCAGCTCCACTCCCGGCAGCTGCTGTATCAGCGCGTCGAGCATCGAGCCTTCGGCGAGCATGAAAGCGTCGGCATTGTACACCAGCGTGTCGCCGCGATTGTAGAACTTCACCTTAGTGGCCGTCACCGTCACTTCGTCGAGCTTTTTAGCCTCGCGGCGCAGCGTTATGTCGGGAAGCCCGCGCTCTGTTTCGCGTGAGCCGAGTTTGCCTATTGTTACCGACTGGAATCCCGGCTCAAATCCCTTGTAGTTGACCTCGATAGTGTAGCGCGCCGGAGTGCGTGGCACTTTCAGCTCGAAGTCGGGATTCTGTTTCCACTGGCCGTTGACTTTTGTCGAAGTCCGGCCGGTCTTCGTAGAGTCGATGGCCACGCCCAGAGAGTCAAGAAGATACACCTTGGCATTGACTATTCCGGCTCCGAACGTCGCCTCGTAGACGTTGCCCTTCAGCGATAGCTTCGGCTCGTCGGCTCTCGCGCTCACCGCCGCCAGCATAGACACAATTACAAATACAATTTTTCGCATATTATTTAATATGGTTATTTCTTAAATATAGTCTTCAATATTCGTTTACGTAAGGGGTGCGATCCATCGGGCGACGGTAGTAGGCTCGATGCGGTGGGCGAGGGCGCGGGGGAGTCGGTCGAAAAACTCATCGGGCGTGGTGGAGATAAATCCGATGCTTTCGGCTTCGAGGTCGGGGGTATAGCGCCATCGGGGCGTGGGGTTGAACACGAGCGGGCAGCATCCGTGAGCCAGACACTCCATGATGGTCGACGAATAGTGCGATACGGCCACCCGTGTGGCAGCGTAGACTTCGTGCAGTGGCCGGTCGGTGACGTCCACGACGTTGGGAAGCGAGTCGAGGCGATGCCTGATGTGGTAGTCGATCTGCGACTCAGGGTGGAGCCGGTACTGTATCGTCATGTCGGGATATCGGAGGGCTGTGGCTACAATCAGGTCATACATCTGCCCGACCATTCTGTGGGAGCTGACGAAGTAGGGCTTCTGCAGGAAGAATGTCACGCTGTGGTGGCTTCCTTCGGCTTCGATCGGATAGGGGTATCCGCCCGTCAGGCACTCCATCTGCGGATTATATTTGTGCCATAAGCGGTTGAACTCATCTCCCCATGTAATCATGCGCGTGTAGGGCATGTCGACAAATCCGGCATGCATGAATGCCGGCCATCCGTGTTGATAGCATACCGACGTTCCTCCGCGCGCATTGAACGCGGCCGCCCAGATCTTCGATTGGGTGTGGCATCCGCATACGCAATAAAATTCCTCCGGCTGCAGAAGATGATCCAAAAGCAGCAGAGTGGAAGCATGAGAGAAAAAACGTGGCACATACCGTTCCAGAAATTTGTTGCGATAAAGGCGACAACCCGAATCGACGAATTTCAATACTGTGATGCCCGACGGCAGATCGAGCGCGTCATGTCTGATCTCGCTCTCGGTCACAAGCGTGGCTCCATCCTTTTCTCTGCGCAGAAATGGCAGCAGATACTCGGCCATACGGCTGGAATTGGCATAGTACACTTTGCTCCCTTTCAGCGGCTGCAGCATCGCTTCCCATTGACGTGCGCAATCGTTTAACTCCGGTTCGGAAGTTATGGCATCGTCCGATAGATCTATCTCTGACGGCATCTTCAGATCGACGAGTCGATCAATGGCTTCGGATGAGGATATTCCGCTTTTACGCATGCCGCAGTAGGTATCTCTGAGAGGCAGATGCATGTAGTAGATGTAGTTGCCAAGTCCCGACGACAGGTCGTATGGCCCCAGATGCGTATGGCGTCCGATTGATTGAATCCAGCTGCGGGTTTTAGCTTTGAGCGTTTCGAAAAACTCCGTGAAATAGCGTTCGTCATCCATAGAGTCAGCGCTTCTTGGGCTGGATATTGAGGCGGTATTGCACGTGGAGCATGGCGTAGCGGGGAAGCACGTTGGTGTATGTTTCGGTGCGTCCCTGAGCGTTGACGTTGTAGCTGACGTTGCTGAGCTGATGGAGCAGGTCGAAACCGTCGAGCATTATCACCCATTTGCCTCCCGGGATGGCATAGCTGATCCGTGCGTTCCATACTACGTCGGTGGTGTTGAGCGACGGATCGGAATATCCCCGGCGTGTGTAGGCGGTGAGGTCGGTGGATAATGTGATGGATTTGGGCAGGTTGACGAGTCCGGTGAGCCCGTACTGCAGTGTTGTGGCCGAAAAATTATTGAATCCGTCGCGGTTGCCGCGCGTGTCGCGCCAGTCGACGCGTCCGTTGAGGGTGATGTAGTTGCGCCCTTTCATGTATGTCAGTTTCAGGCCTTGACCGAGAGTGAGATTCTTCACCCAGGTGCGCTCTACTGCGGCTTCACCGTATCCCACCATGTCGGCCGACTTGCCGTAGGTGGCGTCGGTGTTGGCTCCTACTGAAAACTGGTCGGTCGGTCCGAAATTCTTGTTGAATCCGTGTGATGCCGTTCCCTGCCAGTTGCCTGAGGTATTATACATGCTGTAGGTGCGCACACCTGTAGCCGGGTCGTAGGTGTAGCCGCTGACAAGGGCGTTGTCGATCCACCGGAAGTTCAGATCGACGTTTTCTGACCAGCGGTGACGCCCCCAGACCATTTTCATCCATTGGAAATTCAAGCCGTTGGTAGCAGCGTTCTTGAGCGAGGGTGCGCCACGGAATATGTTCATCGGGTCGCGGCTGTCGGTGATATCCACGAGGCGGTTGAGCGGCACGTAGTCGATGTGGCGGTTATAGAGGAGCTTGAAAGTATTCGTTCCGGCCATGTATGTAGCTCCGGCCTGTCCGATCTCTATCTCCGCGTCGCGTCGCGAGATGGCGCTGTTCGTTGCTCCCTGTCGGTAGTCGAGGTGACGCCAGTCGACTTTGATGGCTCCGGAGGCTGTCAGCCTCATCTGCTTCGATTCAGTGAGCTTCTTGTTGTGCATCCAGAATAATATGGCCTGGGTCGTGTTGGAGTACTCGTGACTGACGTTTGACTGGTCGGGATCAAGCGCAGCTTCGTAGTCGGCGGGCAGATTCCCGAACATGCCGGCGTCGGAGAGGCGGTCAAGCCGATAGAGCGCTGAGTTGCGGCGCGAGTGCATGTAGGTCCAGCAAGGCTTTACCTCCAGTGATCCTTCGGGGGAATAGAGATAATTGTAAGTGATGCCGGCATTTAATTCATGCTCGCGGTCGGGACGGTTGCGGATATACTGGTTGTCGACGGTTGAGGATCCTGTTTCGGCAAAGTTGATGTCGTAGAGTCTGAAGTCGTCATATCTCTTTTCCTTATAGTTGCCATAGGCAAAGAATCCTAAAAGATCAGGCGAATAGGGCATCTTCATGTTCCCCGAGATATTGCCTCCTGCGTCGAGCGTATGGCCGCGGTGGAGGTTTTCGTTGAGCACAGTGTTGATCACATGGTCGCCAAACGATCCGGTCTGGCCCGAGTAGACATATTCGAGTATCTTGCGGGTCGACTCCTCGAACTCCCGGTTGAATG
This sequence comes from Paramuribaculum intestinale, assembly GCF_030759015.1. Taxonomy (GTDB): domain Bacteria; phylum Bacteroidota; class Bacteroidia; order Bacteroidales; family Muribaculaceae; genus Paramuribaculum; species Paramuribaculum intestinale. The sequence goes on from NZ_CP098825.1 coordinate 2,760,838, forward strand.
CCGCCGAGAATGAGCCTCCCCGCTGGTCGTCCTTGCGGTAATTCAGGCTTTGGCCGATATGGAGAGATTTTCCCTCCGGCTTAAGGCTGAATCCGTTGGAAGTGCTGATCTTCAGGTCGTGGCCGAGTTGCCGGCTCATGATCCGCTCGTAGGTGTCGCCTCCGGAGAGGAAGTTAGTTCGGTCGGTTGTGGAGGTGTTGAGCGCGCGCGTGTGTTCTATGGTAGTATTGCCGCTGGTCTCCCATTTGCCGTCCTCCGCGCTGACCATATAGTCGAGGCCTCCGGTCTTTGTGCGGAAGTCGCCCGGATTGCGTGTCATAGTCCAGGAGCTGGTCTTGCCTGGCTGACGGCTGTCGTTGACATTGTTGACGGCTCCGATGAGCGTCAGGCGCGACCGGTTGGTGAACCACATGCCGAACATACGCCCCATATAGCGCGACGATGTGCCTCCGCCGGCCTCCAGATTGAGTATATAGCCTTTGGCGTATTCTTTCTTGAGCCTGACGTCCATCACATACTGCTTGTCGTTTTCGAGCTGACGGTTTGCCAGTCGGCTTGTCTCGCCATATTTGTCGTAGACGGCGATGTCTTTCACGGTATATGCTCCGAGGTTGTTGAGCATAAGTGTGTTGTCGCCCTTGAAGAAGTCCTTGCCGTTGAGCATGAGGCTCTCCACATATTTGCCGTTGACATAGATCTGACCGCCCTCGCGGATCTCTACACCCGGCAGCTGCTCCACGAGGGCGTCGAGCATAGATCCGTGAGCCAGGCTGAAAGCGTCGGCGTTGTACACCAGTGTGTCGCCCTTATGGTAGAATTTCACTTTCGAGGCGGTTACGGTCACCTCGTCGAGCTTGCGGCTTCGGGCTTTGTAGAGCGTCACGTCGGGGAGCTTGCGTTCGTTCTCGCGGGAGCCGATGTGCTCTATCACCAGCGGCACCTCCTCCGTTTCATACTCCGGATACGACACCAGAATGATATACCGTCCCTTGGCGCGCGGCACCTTCACGTCCACAGGATAAACACCGGTAGACCAGTGCTGTCCCACATATCGTTGCGAAGCGTCAAACACAGCCGGAACGGGCTTGCCGTCGGCTCCGGGTATCATGATGGTGTCGCCCGTGGCGGCATCAGTCACCGTCATGGTCAGTCCTTTGTCGAGATACGTGTTGCCGAATCCTTCCTTGACATGCATCAGTATGGTGAGCATCTGTTGCTGGGCTGAGGCCGCAAAGATCGTGGCGCAGCATGCAATGACTATTGCAGCGAGTCTTTTAGTCGTCATGGCTGTGGTTGATGGTTTGAAATGGATAATAAATGGTTGGTGAATTTAAGGGTTGGAATATAGGTGGAGCAGACTCGGATCGCAACGTAGATCGGTTGATAGCCGCCGTAACACACGCACATTGTCGCCGGAGTCCGGCGCTTTTCTCATGGAGATTATGCTGCACAGATATCCGGCACTAAATTAACCAAAGAACATCTAATCTGCAATAGCGCGCCCATAAAATCGATCAACGTCGGGAAATTTTAATGCTCCGAAGATTCCTTCCCGCTTCCGGCATGCTGTTTCAGACAGTTGTAGTGAAGCCATAGATAATCCTCGATGCCCGACTTCATGATCGGACAGTCGTTCTCCGGGCGTCCCTGCTGAAGTCGCTGTATGCGGTCATAAGGACATCCGCCGTTGCACACCGGGAAGAGCAGACACTCCCGGCACTCTTCGTTTTCGAGCGGATCGGCTTCAGTCAGATAATCCATCAGAAGATTTTGGTCGCTGATGCCATCTTTCAGGTTTCCGTACACTTTCTCGGGGTTGCCGACGTCATTCCAGCATTTGTAGAGCTCGCCTTCGGGGCCGATGACACATGAAGCGCTGTTTCTGACGGCGCATTCCGAGCGCGGATTCATCGGGAAGAAGGGCTTGGTGTCGTAGCCGTGAAGTCTGACCATATCCACGTAGAACTGATGACGCTTCATCTTGTCGAAGATACAGTCATAGCCGGTACCGGTGGTATCGGAGGTGAATCCGGGCGAGAGGAACACATTGCGGAGTCCCAGATCTGCCAGATACGTTTTCAGAGCCGGATAGTCGGTATGGTTGTTTTCATCGACGTTGATTCTGACCGTGACCCGTGTCTTGGGCGCATGCTCCGACAATAGTTTCAGCGACTCGATTATCCTGTCGAAAGTCGGTCCGCCGTTTTTCAGACAGCGACGTGAGTCGTGCCGCTCGCGCATGCCGTCGATGGTGATCTGCACCGAATTGATTTTCAGTGCCTCAAAGCTTTTTGCCATTTCTTCGGTGATGAGATAGCCGTTGGTGATCATTCCTGCCGAATAACTGATGCCCATGTCGAGGAATCTGCGGGTCAGGCTCTTTATGCGCTCGAATCCGAGCAGCGGCTCGCCGCCGAACCATGTGACGCTCAGGTGCGTCATGCCGTTGTGCCGGCCGACGAAGTCCACTATGGCCTGTTCCGTATTGTCGGTCATGAACACCTGCGGCTTATCTTTCTCGAAGCAGTAAGGGCATGCGAAATTACATGCAAGTGTAGGATTGATCGTCACCGACAGACGTGTTTTGTCAAACCGTCCGTTCATCACGTGGAATTTCACCTTCCGGATCTCATACTCGTCGTCCACGTCGATCGCTTTGATCTGGCGCAGCATATCAAGCAAGTCCTTGTCGGCATTCGGATCGACCTCGTTGCGCTCAATCATGTTTCGCAGAGCGTCGGACATTTCGTCCGACAGCTCTACGAAAGAATTTGACAGAGAGTTGTAGAGCAGATGCTTGCCCTCCCGGTCAAACAATACATTATACTTCGACAGCATATAAAGATCGAGGTAATTGTTTATTTGAATTTATCCGCGCAAAAATTGGGACAATCCGTGGTTTGCAAATTGCCTATACAGGGCTGGAAATAACTTGAGCAGAATAACCCTCCTTCGCAACCAATCGGATTGCCATGACAATCCAAATCCGGGCGGTAACTTCCAGGATTGCAGGTTCCATCATATTTTTTGTCGGAAGAGGTTCCTACACATACAATGTAATGAGTGCATAAGGTTCCGCCTAGAATCTCTGACATCCCGAACTCGGAGATTGTAATCTCCGGTTTGGGCAGTTCGATGAACTGGAATTTTTCAGTCTTCATGATTTGAAAGTTTTATATGTTGATAATTGGGTTGATTATTGAATCATCGTGATGGCTTTAGCCAAAGCCTCTGCTTTGAGCCAGTCGATGGATTCGTCGATGTCAACGTCGGTGCCCGGCGATGTTTCCACAATCTCGATGCGTCCCGACAGCAGCGAGCTTGATCGTTCGATGGCTCCGACCGACGACGCATAGAAAGCGCCGGTTTCGATGAGCGTGCCGCTGAATGCCTGACGCATCGGCTTGGCGTCGAGCCGGTAGCTTGCGGGTGTTCCGTCGTGATTCCAGACGAAGCGTTTTGTCCGCAGGCAGGCTATGTAGGAGTCGGCCTTTGCGGCGTCGATGGATTGTCGCAGCCGCCGGAAGTCGTCGGGCGATGTGAAGGGCGATGTGGCCTGTGCGAGCACGAGCATATCGTCTGGAGCGGGTCGGATAGCGTCGATAAACTCTCTGACCACTTCAATTACCGGCGCGGTGTCGGTGGCCGACTCCGCGCTGCGTCGGTAGACCCTCACGTGTGGCTTCGCCTCTGCGAGATATCGCTCTGCGCGGTCGTCGTCGGTGGCCACCCATATTTCGGCGGCGGTGTGCGAAGCCGTGATCGCGTCCACGACCCATGCCACGAGAGGCTTTCCTCCAAGAATCTTCATGTTCTTGTGGGGCACACCCTTGCTTCCTTTGCGTATGGGTATGAGGTAAATCAGTCGCGGCATATCGGCTGTCAGTTTTTTGAGGCGATCGTGAAGAGGAAATCTGTCAGGTGTCAGAGATCGATGTGTCCTGTCAGCGTGTATCCGTCGCCACGCAGTTTGATCACAACGGTCTGGCTTGAGGATGAAGCGAGCGCGTCTATAAATGTCTCTTTATTGTCGAATACCTGTAGGCAGGCCAGCCCGTCGGCGTCCCATATTTCGAAGGTGTCGGCGTTGTTGACCTTGTCCGAGGCACTCGTCATCGTGTGCGCTTTCGTGTCGATGATGCATACAACGGGTCGTGGAGCAGTGCGATGCCCTTTGTCTTTGGTATCAGGAATAGGATCTGTTGTCTCTGGAGCCGACTCCGGAAAAAGAGTTACTGGCGTTTCGGCTGCAACGGAAAACATTAATGATCCGAGGAGGCATATAACCCCAAATAAGATGCGTTGCGTCATGCTTCTGTATTGTTTTATTATTACAGATGCGAATGTATCAGATTTTCAAGGATAGTCAGCAGATATAGACTTTAGTTTTTATTTAGTTTTTGTTTGGTGAAATTTTAGTTGGGGTTAAACATTAGAATATCAGAATTGTAGCGTGGGTGTTCTCGGGGCGATACTTATATGGCCAATGGCTGTTGGTAAGTATTCAAAGATTTTGAATAAGTGTGTCAACTAATGAAGGGTTGAGTTTTCCACACATTATTTTTTTTCCGATGGATGTGCGTCGGAATGTGATTGTAGATGCGTGGCGTCCGAACAGTTTACATTGATCTGATGGTCTGACTCCTGCTTTTATGAGAAAAATGGTGTGTAGTTCCTCTATGTTAATCCTTCCACTTGAAAGAGTGCGGATTTTTTTATCAAAATCGGGTGATACTTTTTTGATCAACTCATGAAGCTCGTCCCAAATCGGATCGTTGTCATTTAATGTCTTGTTCTGAGATATGGCATTCTTCAGTTTGGCATAGACCTCGGAACAAAGAATGCTTTCTGGAATTGAATACCGTTTTTTCGATAGTTGGTCTAGCGACCGGATATATTCATTCAATTCGTTTCGGTATTCTGTAATTTCTTGGTCATCGTTAATATTATCTTCCGATTGTGATGTATCGCCAGCGTGATGTGTGTTTGATGATTTTATTGAGCATGCTTTATTCAATAGATTAAGCCGATAGTTGACGTCAAGAAGATCTGTCTTCGATTTTTGATAGCGGTAACGAAGATACATAATCATACCAAACGCGCCCATCAATGCAGAGATGGTAACAGCCAGTATGATCGACAGTGTACGTTTTTTATTCTCAGCTTGCTGGCGCATTCTTTCGTGGAGCGAATAGTCATACATAGAGGCCTGAATAATTGCAGACTGTTGTTCGTGGGCATTGTAGTGGCTCTCCGTTATTTCAAGATACTTGTCAAAATAATAGTCAATGGAGTCTGGATCAAGATATTGCCTGACTTCTGGTTGCACAAGTATATAGTATGCGATACGTAGATTGTTCTCTGAGCCGGTTTGCAGCATTTCTTTAGCATATTGTGCAGCATCCTCGCCCCTGTGTAGCTTTAGGCATGATTTAGCAAGATATGCGAGTATGTAATTCACCTCATTGACTTCGGCCTGATCATGCAGTTTACTCAATATTTCGTAAGATTTCTGATAATTGTGACTCTCATATTGTAGAGTTCCAAGTTCCGACAGGGCTTCTATTGTATCCTTCGTGCTTGTATTCCGAGCAACGTTGAGTGCTTTAATATAGTGCTTTTCAGCCTCCCCGAAATTTCCTGTGCGCACCATTATGTTGCCAATGAGTGTTCTGTCGTATATTGAGCATATTGAGTCCCCGGTGTTCAGACTGCATTTCAACGCTGTTTCTGCAAACGGAAGCGCTTTTGAGTACATTCGCAGGTTCAACATTAACCGTGCTGTCTGACTGGCTATACTGGCTCGCAGAATGTTATTGTCTTCCGGGTTGTCGGAAATGCGGTCGAGTGCGTCGTGGAAGTATCGGAGTGCGGTGGGGTAGTCTCCGAGGTCGGAGTAGACGCGTCCGGCGTAGTAGAGCGCCTCCGCCATCTTCGGGGAGCGTCCGAAGTGGTTGATGACGTCGAGTATCAGGCTGTCGGAGGTGTGGACGATGTAGGCCTTGTCACGGGCTTTGACAGTGAGGAAATTATAGTAGTGCCGGTCATAGTCGCCGAGTGTCGCCGGGTCGATGGCAGCGAGCGAGTCGATGGCAGCTTGCGGCTCGGTGTCGACGCTCAGCGTCAGGCGTTGCAGCCGCGGGTCGGATGGATGCTGGCGGGTGCATCCGCAGGCAATGATCGCAATGGTGGTGATTATGAGTAGTAATGTGCGGTTCATGGCATTGATCCTCATGCCGCAAAGATAATCATTTATCCTCAATGCGCAAAAAACGAGTCGCTGCTGATTTAGACAATTCCTTAGTCAGCTGTCTGGCTCTCACATCTTGGCGGTGCGATCCATCGGGCGACAGTGGTCGGCGCGATGCGGTGGGCGAGGGCGCGGGGGAGTCGGTCGAAAAACTCGTCGGGCGTGGTGGAGATAAATCCGATGCTTTCGGCTTCGAGGTCGGGGGTATAGCGCCATCGGGGCGTGGGGTTGAACACGAGCGGGCAGCATCCGTGGGCCAGACACTCCATGATGGTCGACGAATAGTGCGATACGGCCACCCGTGTGGCAGCGTAGACTTCGTGCAGTGGCCGGTCGGTGACGTCCACGACGTTGGGAAGCGAGTCGAGGCGATGCCTGATGTGATAGTCGATCTGCGACTCAGGGTGGAGCCGGTACTGTATCGTCATGTCGGGATATCGTAGGGCTGTGGCTACAATCAGGTCATACATCTGCCCGACCATTCTGTGGGAGCTGACGAAGTAGGGCTCCTGCAGGAAGAATGTCACGCTGTGGTGGCTTCCTTCGGCTTCGATCGGATAGGGGTATCCGCCCGTCAGGCACTCCATCTGCGGATTGTAGCTGCGCCATAAACGGTTGAACTCATCTCCCCATGTAATCATGCGCGTGTAGGGCATGTCGACAAATCCGGCATGCATGAATGCCGGCCATCCGTGTTGGTAGCAAACCGTATCGCCACCTCGGGCTGCACAGATTTCAGCCCAGATCTTCCCTATCACCTGACATCCGCAAATGCAACTGAACCGTGGTGGCTCAATGATCGAGTCGACCAGTTTTACCGTGTTGCAAAAAGAGTAAAACACCGGAAAATATTTTTCGATGAAATCGTTTCGGTAGAGACGCATGCGTAGATCGTGAAATCTGACGGCAGTCATTTCCGGCGGTAGTCCAATGTGTTGATAATCTATCTCGTTTTCGCTGATGATCACAGCGCTTTGGCTGCTTGACCTGATCCATGGTATCAGACAGTGGGCCATCCGCTCGAAGTTGGCATAAAACACCTCTCTGCCGCGTAGTGGCGACAAGGCTTCAGTCCATGAGCGGGCGTCGGATGTGAACGGTAGCAGTTCCTGAGATATTACGTCGGTGTCTGCGGGAGGTGGAAGCGTGATAAGCGAGGCAATGACTGTCTCGGCTCGCTCTCCTTCACTTCTTCTGCGGCAATATTCATCGCGCAGCGAGTAGTTGATGTAGTTGACGTAACTTTCAAGTGAGTTACTTACATTGACATCGCCCATCACAATAGACTCTTTGTTGGTTGTGATCCATGCTCTTACGGAATCTTTCAGTAGTGTAAAAAATTCCGTAATGAAAGTGTCGGGCTGTGTCGGGCTAACGGGCATGATCAATGATCGGTCAACGTTTCTTCGGCTGTATCATGAAACGGTATTGCACGTGAAGGAGGGCGTAGCGTGGAAGTACGTTGGTGTATGTTTCGGTGCGTCCCTGTGCATTGACGTTGTAGCTGACGTTGCTGAGCTGGTTGAGCAGGTCGAATCCGTCAAGCATGAAGGTCCATCGTCCTCCATTGGTCGAGTATGCGAGGCGTGCGTTCCATACAAGATCGGTGGTGTTGAGCGACGGATCGGAATAACCCCGGCGGGTGTAGACGTTGAAGTCGCTCGACAGTTCGAAATTATAAGGCAGCACGATTTTGCCTGCCAGTGTGGCCGTGGTGTTGGTGGCTGAGAAGTTGTTGAAGCCTGTGCGTGTGCCTCTGGTGTCGCGCCAGTTGACGTTGCCGTTCACGCGTAGTTCATGCTTGCCTATCTGCCACGAGAGGCCGAGAGTCTGTCCGAGTATGGTGTTTTTGACTGCTGTGCGGAGCGTTTCCGATCCGGCGGAGCCTACCATGTCGGCGGCTCTTAGGTATGTGGCCTGAGTGATTGAGCTGAGTGTGAACTGGTCGATCTGTCCGAATGTCTTGGAGTAGTAGTTGTTGAGTCCTACGTTCCAGTTGCCCGAGGTGTTGTAGGCCTGATATGTGCGCACACCGGTGGCCGGATCATAGCTGTAGCCGTTGACAATGGCGTTCTGCTTGATGTCTGTCGACAGCACCAGACGCTCGCTGTAGCGGTGTCGGCCGCTCCGATATCTGTACCATTCGAGGTTGATGATATTGTCAGCCTCGTTTTTCAGATCGGTGGCTCCCTTGAATAGGTTGAGCGGATCGCGCAGGTTGGTGACATCGACCAGACGGTTGAGTTCTACCTGACGGATGTTGCGCTTGTATTCGAGTTTGACATGCTGTTGTCCGGTTTTGTATATGAGGTACATCTGCATGACCGATATGTCAAGACCGTTTTTCTTCACTTTCTGGCTGACGTCGCCCTGCTCGTAGTCGAGTGTCCGCCAGCGGTAGTCGACCGAGGGATTGAAGTGGACGGAGATGCTTCGGTCGTCGTCCAGTTCCACCTGGTGGTTGAAGGTGAGCTGCACTCCTGCCAGGTTCTGCCGCTCGGTGCTGAAATATGTCTGGTCTCGGTTGAGCGATGTGGGATAGTTATCGGGCAGTCGTCCGAACACTCCCATGTCGGTAAGCCTGTCGAGTTGATACAGGTAGGAGTCCTTGGTGTGGTTCGATATGCTCCATCGCGGCTGTATGTCGATCGAGCCGTTGTTGTTGTAGATGTATGTGTAGTTGGGTGAGGCAAACAAGCTCCATTTATGGTCGGGAGCGTTTTTGGCATACTGGTAGTCGGTCGTTCCGGGACGTCCGCTGTTGCCGTAGCGAATGTCGTAGAGATCAAATGCTCCGTAGTGGTTGGCGTTGTAGGCGGCGTCGACATACAGGCCGATAAGATCCGGGCTGTATGACATTTTTCCTTCTGCCGAAGCGCTGACTCTTGCATTCATCGTGTGACCCGACATCGACGAGCGTTGCACGCTGGTGTTGACCGTCTTGTCGGCAAGCGATACGGCTTGCCCGTTGTGAATCTGTTCGAGCAGCAAGGCCGTAGCTTCGGCAAGTTCTTGGTTGAATGTTCCTGAAATCTGGCTCGATGCGCGGTCGCGCTTCGTGTAGTCGAGGTGTTGGCCTATGTAGATATATTTGTTTTTGGGGCGCAGTTTCAGCTCATTGTCTGTGGTCAGGGTGAGATTGTGGCCAATGGCGTGTGCGAATCGGTTGTCGTAGGTGTCACCCGAGGGGATGAAGTTGGTGATGTCGGTGGTGGTGATGTCGTTCGAGCGGGTGTGTTCGGCGGTGGTATTACCGGAAAATTCCCAGCTTTTGTCGTCGCGGGCCGATACGTAATAGTCGAGTCCGGCCATTTTCGTGCGGAAGTCGCCTGGCGTGCGGGTGATGCTCCACGAGTCGTTCTGTCCGGGGGTGCGCGAGTCGTTGAGATTGTTTATCGCTCCAACGAGCGTCAGGCGCGAGCGCGTTGTGTACCACATGCCGAAAAGCCGTCCCAGATATCGGTCAGCAGTGCCGCCGCCGGCCTCTGCGTTGAAGATATATCCGCTCATATATTCACGTTTGAGCCTGACGTCCATCACATACTCTTTGTCGCCGAGATCCTGGCCGGCCAGCATGCTGCGCTCTCCGAGCCTGTCGTAGACGGCTACGTTTTTCACCGTATAGGCTCCGAGATTGTTGAGCATTATCCTTTTGTCGCCTTTGAAGAAGTCTTTACCGTTAAGCAGCAGGCTTTCGACGTATTTGCCGTTTACGTAAATCTGGCCGCCGTCGCGAAGCTCCACTCCCGGAAGCTGTTTTATGAGCGCGTCGAGCATTGATCCCTTGGCGAGTTGAAATGCGTCGGCATTGTAGACGAGAGTGTCGTTGTTTATGTAAAATTTTACTTTCGAGGCGGTTACGGTCACCTCGTCGAGCTGTCGGGCCTTGCGGTAGACTGCTATCTCCGGCAGTTCACGCTCCACTTCGCGTCCGCCTACATGGGCTATTTCCACGCTGCTGCTTGACGGCTCGTAGTCGTTGTGTTCCACTACAAGAGTATATTTTCCATGACTGCGTGGCACTTCGCAGATATAGTCAAGCACAAACACCATGTCGCCGCCCTGCGATTTATAATAGGCCTTTGGCTTTGCCTTCGATATCGTATCGCCTGAGGCTGCGTCGAGAAGCACTACTCTGGCTCTCTTGATCGGTTCCAGGGTCAGACCATCTACCACGTGAGCTTTCAGTTTCAGTGTCGCATTTTCATCGGCCGCAGCAGTGAATGCCACCGCCAGCATAGTCAATATGGCAAAGAGTATTTTTTTCATGATTTGTGAAGTTAAGGGTTTGGGATTGGTTTCTGGCGGCAAAGATAATGATTCCACAGATGACTGTCAATATTGTCTTTAATCAGTGGACAGTCGGCGGGTGGATCTCCGCGTTCGAGTCGTTTGATGCGCTCATAGGGACAGCCTCCGTTGCATGCAGGAAACAGCAAGCATTGCAGACAATTTGGGTCTTCGAGAGGGTCTGCTTTGGTTTTATATGATATGAATAGGGACTCATTTGTCAGATTCTCGCTTATGTTACCGTATACTCTCGACGGATTTCCTACATCGTTCCAGCATCCATACAACTCTCCTTCCGGCCCTATGACATACGTGGCGCGCTTGCGGATGGCGCATTCCATGCGGAATGATTGTGGGTAAAAGCTGTCAAACACCAGTCCGTGTTCATTGAACATCTTGATGGCAAATTCTCTTCTCTCGTTTCTGTTGTACAGGTTGCAGGTACCCTTTTCCGTTGAATCGCCGGTAAAGGCTGGAAACACGCTTACTTTACCATCAAATTCCTCTGTGATAAATTTATACAAAGTAATAAATTCCTGATCGTTTTCGTGGTCGATGTTTACTCTTATGCCGATTCGCATGTCGGGGGCGAATTCGCGTAAGAGTTTCATCGAGGATATAATTCTGTCGAATGTCGCTCCTCCGTTTTTAAGACACCGGCGGCTGTCATGCCGCTCTTTAAGTCCGTCAAGGGTGATCTGCATAGAGGTTATATGCAGGTGTGATATTCGTTTTGCCACATCTTCGTTGACCAGATAACCATTGCTGATTATTCCCGCATCGTATTCAAGGTCTAACGACATGAGTTTTTTAGAAAGACTTTCAATACGATCGAAAGCAATAAGCGGTTCGCCGCCGAACCAGGTTATGCGCATTGATTTGGCTTCGCTATGGCTCTTGACAAAATCCACTATGCGATCCTCGGTTTCAGTCGTCATTGTTTTGCCATTGTGATCGTATTCAAAGCAATAGGGGCAGGCAAAGTTGCACACGAGAGTCGGATTTATTGTCAGCGCAAGATGTGAGTGGTCGAACCGGGTGGAACGAGTGACATATTTGATTTTATTCACTTCGAATTCATCATCGGCGATGCCTTTTATTTTCAAGAGCATACCTTTGATGTCTTCAGGTAGTGTGGAGGTATCGTCACCGGCATGCAGCTTTGATAACAGATCAAAGGACTCCTTGTCCAAAGCCACGAAAGCGTTGGACAAGGAATTATAAAGAAGGTTGACATTTTCTCGCGAGAATAGATGGTTGAAACGAGAAAAGCGGTTTTCTGCCATGTGTTGACGGTTCGTTAGGGAATGATATAGTTCTTACAGGTAGCAGAATGTTCGGCGCAGAATGATGAGCCGGTGGTCGATCCATGGCAATCGCTGTCCTTGTTAAAACCGTTCAGATGCGAGTCCAGCGAGCATGTGGTCTCTTTGTTTCCGATACATTGTGTGTACTTGATTTCGCAAAGCACACCTCCCAGGATGTGGGATGTTCCAGACGCGGAGATTGTGATCTCCGGTTTGGGCAGTTCGATGAACTGGAATTTTTCAATCTTCATGATTAAAAGTTTTATATGTTGATAATTGGGTTGATTATTGAATCATCGTGATGGCTTTAGCCAAAGCCTCTGCTTTGAGCCAGTCGATGGATTCGTCGATGTCAACGTCGGTGCCCGGCGATGTTTCCACAATCTCGATGCGTCCCGACAGCAGCGAGCTTGATCGTTCGATGGCTCCGACCGACGACGCATAGAAAGCGCCGGTTTCGATGAGCGTGCCGCTGAATGCCTGACGCATCGGCTTGGCGTCGAGCCGGTAGCTTGCGGGTGTTCCGTCGTGATTCCAGACGAAGCGTTTTGTCCGCAGGCAGGCTATGTAGGAGTCGGCCTTTGCGGCGTCGATGGATTGTCGCAGCCGCCGGAAGTCGTCGGGCGATGTGAAGGGCGATGTGGCCTGTGCGAGCACGAGCATATCGTCTGGAGCGGGTCGGATAGCGTCGATAAACTCTCTGACCACTTCAATTACCGGCGCGGTGTCGGTGGCCGACTCCGCGCTGCGTCGGTAGACCCTCACGTGTGGCTTCGCCTCTGCGAGATATCGCTCTGCGCGGTCGTCGTCGGTGGCCACCCATATTTCGGCGGCGGTGTGCGAAGCCGTGATCGCGTCCACGACCCATGCCACGAGAGGCTTTCCTCCAAGAATCTTCATGTTCTTGTGGGGCACACCCTTGCTTCCTTTGCGTATGGGTATGAGGTAAATCAGTCGCGGCATATCGGCTGTCAGTTTTTTGAGGCGATCGTGAAGAGGAAATCTGTCAGGTGTCAGAGATCGATGTGTCCTGTCAGCGTGTATCCGTCGCCACGCAGTTTGATCACAACGGTCTGGCTTGAGGATGAAGCGAGCGCGTCTATAAATGTCTCTTTATTGTCGAATACCTGTAGGCAGGCCAGCCCGTCGGCGTCCCATATTTCGAAGGTGTCGGCGTTGTTGACCTTGTCCGAGGCACTCGTCATCGTGTGCGCTTTCGTGTCGATGATGCATACAACGGGTCGTGGAGCAGTGCGATGCCCTTTGTCTTTGGTATCAGGAATAGGATCTGTTGTCTCTGGAGCCGACTCCGGAAAAAGAGTTACTGGCGTTTCGGCTGCAACGGAAAACATTAATGATCCGAGGAGGCATATAACCCCAAATAAGATGCGTTGCGTCATGCTTCTGTATTGTTTTATTATTACAGATGCGAATGTATCAGATTTTCAAGGATAGTCAGCAGATATAGACTTTAGTTTTTATTTAGTTTTTGTTTGGTGAAATTTTAGTTGGGGTTAAACATTAGAATATCAGAATTGTAGCGTGGGTGTTCTCGGGGCGATACTTATATGGCCAATGGCTGTTGGTAAGTATTCAAAGATTTTGAATAAGTGTGTCAACTAATGAAGGGTTGAGTTTTCCACACATTATTTTTTTTCCGATGGATGTGCGTCGGAATGTGATTGTAGATGCGTGGCGTCCGAACAGTTTACATTGATCTGATGGTCTGACTCCTGCTTTTATGAGAAAAATGGTGTGTAGTTCCTCTATGTTAATCCTTCCACTTGAAAGAGTGCGGATTTTTTTATCAAAATCGGGTGATACTTTTTTGATCAACTCATGAAGCTCGTCCCAAATCGGATCGTTGTCATTTAATGTCTTGTTCTGAGATATGGCATTCTTCAGTTTGGCATAGACCTCGGAACAAAGAATGCTTTCTGGAATTGAATACCGTTTTTTCGATAGTTGGTCTAGCGACCGGATATATTCATTCAATTCGTTTCGGTATTCTGTAATTTCTTGGTCATCGTTAATATTATCTTCCGATTGTGATGTATCGCCAGCGTGATGTGTGTTTGATGATTTTATTGAGCATGCTTTATTCAATAGATTAAGCCGATAGTTGACGTCAAGAAGATCTGTCTTCGATTTTTGATAGCGGTAACGAAGATACATAATCATACCAAACGCGCCCATCAATGCAGAGATGGTAACAGCCAGTATGATCGACAGTGTACGTTTTTTATTCTCAGCTTGCTGGCGCATTCTTTCGTGGAGCGAATAGTCATACATAGAGGCCTGAATAATTGCAGACTGTTGTTCGTGGGCATTGTAGTGGCTCTCCGTTATTTCAAGATACTTGTCAAAATAATAGTCAATGGAGTCTGGATCAAGATATTGCCTGACTTCTGGTTGCACAAGTATATAGTATGCGATACGTAGATTGTTCTCTGAGCCGGTTTGCAGCATTTCTTTAGCATATTGTGCAGCATCCTCGCCCCTGTGTAGCTTTAGGCATGATTTAGCAAGATATGCGAGTATGTAATTCACCTCATTGACTTCGGCCTGATCATGCAGTTTACTCAATATTTCGTAAGATTTCTGATAATTGTGACTCTCATATTGTAGAGTTCCAAGTTCCGACAGGGCTTCTATTGTATCCTTCGTGCTTGTATTCCGAGCAACGTTGAGTGCTTTAATATAGTGCTTTTCAGCCTCCCCGAAATTTCCTGTGCGCACCATTATGTTGCCAATGAGTGTTCTGTCGTATATTGAGCATATTGAGTCCCCGGTGTTCAGACTGCATTTCAACGCTGTTTCTGCAAACGGAAGCGCTTTTGAGTACATTCGCAGGTTCAACATTAACCGTGCTGTCTGACTGGCTATACTGGCTCGCAGAATGTTATTGTCTTCCGGGTCGTCGGAAATGCGGTCGAGTGCGTCGTGGAAGTATCGCAGTGCGGTGGGGTAGTCTCCGAGGTCGGAGTAGACGCGTCCGGCGTAGTAGAGCGCCTCCGTCATCTTTGGGGAGCGTCCGAAGTGGTTGATGACGTCGAGTATCAGGCTGTCGGAGGTGTGTACAATGTAGGCCTTGTCACGGGCTTTGACAGTGAGGAAATTATAGTAGTGCCGGTCATAGTCGCCGAGTGTCGCCGGGTCGATGGCAGCGAGCGAGTCGATGGCAGCTTGCGGCCCGGTGTCGACGCTCAGCGTCAGGCGTTGCAGCCGCGGGTCGGATGGCTGCTGGCGGGTGCATCCGCAGGCAATGATCGCAATGGTGGTGATTATGAGTAGTAATGTGCGGTTCATGGCATTGATCCTCATGCCGCAAAGATAATCATTTATCCTCAATGCGCAAAACACGAGTCGCGGCCGTCCGCCGTCGATTCATCCGGTGGCCGGATCGCCCGGACGGCGACCGACATCTTCCGTAGCGATGTTGCTGTCGGGGGGAATACGAAGGCGGCGTGCCGGGCGCCCAACGTATGGTGGGGAGGCCGGCACGCCGCCGAATGTGTGATGTCGCTTTGCTGTGTCGCGTCAGTCGCGGCTGTTGCCGAAGAAGCGGAGCAGGTAGAGGAAGAGGTTGATGAAGTCGAGGTAGAGGCTCAGTGCGCCGAGTGTGGCGAGCTTGCCTGTGGCTTCAAAGGGCGATGTGGCGGCCCACTGTTTGATCTTCTGTGTGTCCCATGCGGTAAGGCCTACGAATATTAGCACTCCGAGTCCTGAGATGATCCAGTCGAAGGTGGAGTTGGCCCAGAACATGTTGATCACCGCGCAGATGATCAGTCCGATCAGCGCCATTATCAGGAACGATCCCCAGCGTGTGAGGTCTTTGGTGGTGAAGAAGCCGTAGATGCTCATGGCGCCGAATGTTCCGGCGGTGATGAAGAATGTCTTGGCTATCGACACGTGGGTGTAGACGAGAAAGATGGGGAACAGTGCCAGACCGTTGATCACGGCGAAGAGGAAGAACAGGGCTGTGGCTGTCGATGACTGCATGCGGTTGATGCCGCCCGATATGGCGAACACCAGCACGAGTTCGGCGATGAACAGTCCCCAGATCATCCATGAGTGCTGTGCGTAGAACGAGAGCACGGCCGGCGATCCGGCGCAGAAGAAGCTGACGAGGGCTGTGACGAGCAGTCCGAGGAACATTTTGAGATATACTCTCTTCATGACCTGCGACACACGGGTGTCGAGGGCGTCGACGGCCGGCTGACGGCCGCTGTTGTTGTTGAAATAGTCGGGATAGTTGTTCATATTCTTTTTGATATGTGTTGTTGTAGTTGTTTACATGCGTTCGGGCACCTTGATGCCGAGCAGATCCATGGATGTGCGGACGGTGTCGGCAGTCATGCGCGAGAGGGTGAGGCGCATAGCCCTGACGGCCGCGTCATCCTCCTTGAGTATAGAGCAGTCGTGATAGAACTGGTTGTATTCCTTAACCAGATCGTAGGTGTAGTTGGCAATCACCGCCGGGCTGTAGGATCGTCCGGCTTCTTCCACGGTGGCGGGGAAGTCGGCGAGGCGCTGTATCAGGGTGATCTCGCGTTCGCAGGGCTTCACTCCGAGATAGCCGTCGGTGGCCATGCCGGCTTCTGCGGCCTTGCGGAGCACCGAGCGGATGCGTGCGTAGGTGTATTGTATGAAGGGTCCGGTGTTGCCGTTGAAGTCGATCGATTCCTTGGGGTTGAATGTCATGTTCTTGCGCGGATCCACCTTGAGGAGGAAGTATTTGAGCGCTCCCATGCCGACGGTCTCGGCTATTTCGTCGATCTCCTCGGGGGTACAGCCGTCGAGTTTGCCGAGTTCGGCGCTGACCTGGCGTGCGGTAGCGACCATCTCCTCCATCAGATCGTCGGCGTCGACCACCGTGCCTTCGCGGCTCTTCATCTTGCCTTCGGGCAGCTCCACCATGCCGTAGGAGAAGTGCACGAGGTCTTTGCCCCACTTGAATCCGAGGCGGTCGAGCAGCAGCGATAGCACCTGGAAGTGGTAGTTCTGCTCGTTGCCGACGACGTAGATCATCCGGTCTATCGGATAGTCCTGATAGCGCAGCTTGGCGGTGCCGATGTCCTGTGTCATGTAGACCGATGTGCCGTCGGAGCGGAGCAGCAGCTTGTGGTCGAGTCCCTGGTCGGTGAGGTCGGCCCATACCGATCCGTCCTCCTTGCGATACATCTTGCCGTCTGCGAGTCCTTCGAGCACCTTCTCTTTGCCTTCGAGATAGGTCTGGCTTTCGTAGTAGATCTTGTCGAAGCCCACTCCCATGCGGTCGTAGGTCTGGTCGAATCCGTCGTAGACCCAGCGGTTCATCATCTCCCAGAGCCCGCGCACCTCGGGATCTTTTGCCTCCCAACGGCGGAGCATGGCGCGCGCCTCCTGCATCAGCGGCGATGCGGCTTCGGCCTCCTCCTTGGTCATCTGCTTCTGCTCCATGAGCTGGGCCACCTCGGCCTTGAAATGCTTGTCGAAGAGCACGTAGAAGTCGCCGATGAGATGGTCGCCCTTCTTGCCGGCTTTTTCGGGGGTGACGCCTTCTCCCCACTTCTGCCATGCGAGCATCGACTTGCATATGTGTATGCCGCGGTCGTTGACGATGTTGGTCTTCACCACACGGTTGCCGCAGGCGGCGAGTATCTGCGATATGCTCCATCCGAGGAGTATGTTGCGCAGGTGTCCGAGGTGAAGTGGCTTGTTGGTGTTGGGCGATGAATATTCCACCATCACGAGCGGGCTCTCGGGAGTGGCTTCCCTGATGCCGTAGCGGGGAGTGGCGGCTATATGCTCGAGTACGGTCGACCAGAATGCCGGCTCGATGACTATGTTGAGAAATCCTTTGATGACGTTGAAGCGGTCCACTGCCGGCTCGTTGTCGACCAGCCACTGGCCTATCTCAGCGCCGGTCTGTTCGGGGCTTTTGCGTGCGGCCTTGACTAAGGGAAACACCATAACGGTCAGGTTGCCTTCGAATTCCTTGCGTGTCGGCGCCGGTATGATCGATCCGGGCGCCGCGTCGAAGCCGTAGAGCTGTTTGACGGCCTTGGCCACAGCCTGGGCGATGATGCTGTCGATTGACATAATTATGAGGTTTTGTTGTTGAATTATCTACAAGAGTGCAAAGTTAATGATTATTTTGTTGCGAATGATGGATTTTTGCTAACTTTGCGGAATTGAACGTGATGTGTCAACATCCATTAATTCAGGTCGGCCATGTGCGGCCTCCGGGATTTATTCTTACAGTGGACACGATAATGACCAGTATAGCTATGATCAGGAGAATTATGACAGCGATATGCTGCATGGCCGTGGCCGTGGCGGCGTCGGCCATAGATTTCAACCCGGAAGAGCTTTACCGGCGGGGCACTCTGCCATGGTGGGGAGTCAGAGCCTCGGCGTCGGTGGCTTTCCCGCTTCACGTGAAGTATGCCCGCATACCGTTGGCGAGCGGAGCCATAGGTCCCGACATAAGCGTCGGCGGACTCTACCACATGCCTATACGCGAGCGGTGGTATCTGGAGCCCAACGTGGAGGTCTACTACAATCATCTCAAGACCACCGGCTCCATAAAGACCGAGCCGGCCGGAGTAGGCATAACCGAGGCCACGCTCGGTACTATCGGCATGCGTGTGCCTATATATTTCGGCTGGAGCCATACATGGCGCGGCCACCGATCGTTCAGGGTGTTCGCCGGCCCGCAGTTCGACTTCCGTTTCTACACCCACTTCAGCTGCGACGGCCCCACAAAGATATTCCAGGGCACCACAGCCCGCCCGCTCTACGGCGACTACGGCACCGACCTCGACGTCCGCGCCGGGCTCGGCTACATGTGGGGGCACTACTACGTCGGAGCATCGTTCAGCTACGGCATAGTGCGGCTGACCAAGAGCGACTTCGGAGTGAAGCGCGGCCGCCTGATATCGGCCACCGTGGGCTACGATTTCTGAGCGCGACATGACGTGAATCATGACGTGCTCCGGCATGTCGGAAATTTTTTCAGAAAAAACAGGGCGGCGATGTAACTTTTCGCCGCCCTGATGTGTCATAGGGGTGAACAGCTTTTTTCATACCCCGATTTTTACGGAATTGCGGATCGCGGCCGGAGAGGGCGCCATGGAACCTTCTCCGCCGCTCTGCAAGAGCGCGAAAATCAAAGCAAAAAATATCACTATCACTCTTATGATACGAATCAAACCTCTTGCAGCCGCTTTTCTGGCTGTCATCATCGCCACTCTCCCCGCCGCAGCCGTCATCAAAGTGACGCCCTCCGACAAGTATGTGACACGTGTGGTCACCTGCCCGGATTTCAACAAGCTCGTCACCAACACCTCTATCGACATTGAGTATACCGTAGGCCCCAAAAGCGTGAAGCTCTACGCTCCCGACAATCTCATTGACTACATGCAGGTGACGTCAACGCGCAAAACGCTCTCCGTCGCATGGAAAAACAACGGCGACCTCCTCATCAGCGGCCGCTGGACCGCCAAGATGATAGTCAGCGCTCCGGCCGGATCGGTCAACGAGTTCATTACCAATTCCTCCGGCGACGTTGTCATCAAGTCCAATCTCACCGGCGCAGTGAATTACTCCTTCATCACCAACTCCTCGGGCGACATAAAGCTGGGAGCGGTCGACGCCTCGAAAGCCGACGTGAAGCTCATCACCAACTCTTCGGGCGATGTGTCGGCCACAAGCGTTACAGGAGGCAATGTCACTCTCGGCAGCAACTCTTCGGGTGATGTGTCGGTCATTTCGGTCAAGGCTTCACAGTCGGCGTCGATGCTGGCCAATTCGAGCGGCGATGTCAAGGCCGGCAAAGTGCTGTCGGCGAGCATCTCGGTCGTGTCAACGTCGTCGGGCGACGTCAAGGCCGGCAACGTTTCGGCCGACAATGCCATAGTAGAGAGCCGTTCGAGCGGCGACGTCAGTGTCGACGATCTGATATCCGATGTGGTCACCGTGAGAGCCGTTTCGTCGGGCGACATTATAGTTGCCGGCAAAGGACGCACGGTGCAGATCACGTCGGGCAGCACCTCCGAAGTCAAGGCCAAGGGGTTCAAAGCCATGGACCTGACGGTGGAAGCGTCGTCGTCGGGCGAAGTGGAATGCTATGCCGTAAGAAAGCTGGATGCCACCTGCACAAGCACCATGGCCGAGATAAACTGCTATTCAAAGCCAGGGATGGTCACCAAGAGAGGTGCTTACACCGAAAACATCAAGACAGGCCGGTGAATCTCTCTCACGCCTGATCCGGAGTCGGCAGCCATCAGTATCATCACACCCGCATGGAAAGAGATCGTTTTGAAGAAGAAGCCCGACGTGTGCGGCCGCGCCTTGTCAGCGAGGCGCGCCGCCTGCTGGGCGATCCCGACGACGCTGACGATGCTGTGCAGGATGCGATGCTGAAGCTGTGGTTTTACCGCGAGCGTCTCGACGGCTACTCGTCGTTCGACGCCCCGGCCATAGTGACTGTCAGGCGTGTGTGTCTCAACCGCCTGAGGAGTCTGAGGCCTCACGCCGACATAAGCGAAGCCGAACGCACTCTTGACGGCGAAGCCGACGGCCGTGATTTCCAGGCACTGATGCAGGCCATCGACATGCTGCCCGGTGTGGAGCAGGCCGTATTGCGGATGCGGCATATCGACGGCATGGAAATTGAAGAGATAGCCTCCATATCATCATCCACTCCCGGGGCTGTGCGCACGGCTCTCTCGCGTGCGCGACGACGGGTCCGCCAACTTTATACACGAATCTATGACTGACATCAATATCAACGACATCGACCGACTGCTGCAGCGCTTTTTTGATGGTTTCACCACTATCGAGGAGGAGAAAGCGCTCGAGCGGTTCTATGCATCCAGCCCGCGTCTGCCGAGGCGTCTGGAGCGCTACCGCTCCATGTTCGGATGGTATGCCTCCGGCATGACCGCCCCGCTCCCGTCGGCGCGGCCGCGCCACAGGGCAGTGGTGTGGATCAGTTCGGTCGCAGCGGCTGCCGCAATGGCTCTTGTAAGCCTGAGCGCCATGCGCCATACATCGTCCGACAACATGATGATGGCCGGAGTCATGGCCGACTGCTCCTCGCTGACCGAAGAGGTCTACGTCATACGCGACGGTCACCGTGTGAACAACCCGGGAATTGTCGATGAAGAGATCGCGCGGACCATCATCGAAGTGGGGGAGATGGATCTCGAAGTGGAACTGCAACGGATAGAACTGTACGAAATACAATGAATACGAACATGAAAAGAACGATAATGTCGCTCGTGGCGTGTGTCGCGCTCTGCTTCGCCGCCTCAGCGCAGAAACAATGGCATCAGGATCTTATCAATACGGCCAGCGCGTCGCCGAGCGCCGACGTCAACGCCGTGGTCAACCGCGACAATATGACCGGACGTATCAAAAACGCACGCTACCGCATATATCTTCAGCCTGCATCGGCCGAAAACGTGCGTCGACGGCTTATCACTCATCAGAAGGAGGCCGGCATGTATTCGCTCGACTCCAAAAAACTGGTGATGAGCTTCGATGACGCCGGAGTGCGCACCAACTACAGCCTGTCGCTCAAAGGGCGCAAGCGTCTGTTGCTCATCTCGCAGCAGCCATCGTCGAGCGCGGTTGCCGACGACACTCAGTCGGTTTCGGTCTATTCATCTGACATCTCCGTAAGTGGTGAAAGCTACAACGAGATGCTCCGTCAGGCCGCCGAGGCGCGCAGACAGGCTGCCGAAGCCCACAGACAGGCTGCCGAAGCCCGGCGTCAGGCCGCCGAGGCGCGCAAAAAGGCCGGTGAACTGCGCCGTCAGTGGACGGCTAAAAAGGGTGTGTCGGTCAAGCGTAGCAATAATGCCGTCACTCTGATACAGAATGATCCGACGCCTTCGCAGAAGCAGGAGCTCAACAGCCTCGAGGAGTCGCTCCGCAAAGAGAGCGAGCGCCGGCGCCGGGAACTGCAATAAGAAGCACCCGAAGGACGGTGTGTCTCGCAGTGAGTGCTTTCTCACCATGAGGATAGATACTTTAGTGACTGAAAAAAATAGCTGACTGAGGTCAGCCGGAATTCTTGCCTTATTGGCGGCGTTGTGTCGGGTGACTCCGATGCAGCGCCGCTTTGCGTTTTGTTGATGTTGTTTAACATCTGTTATCTGATTTAGGGCGGTTTCCGATAAAACAATACATCGTTTCAGGTGTTATATATGGTTGAGAGAACATAGACGAGCGGCGAGTTCGTAGAGGTCTCCGTAATTCCATTGATCACAAAAACAAAACATTATTTATTGACGCGATGGAAAATAAAGGACAATTCAGCATGAAATCTCTGTTGCGCAAGGCCGGCGGAACCCGCAAGAAACGCCGTGCATGGCTTTCGATCATACTGGTGCTGCTCATAGTGGCGGCGGCGCTATGTTTCCTTCTGCGCCCCAAAACCCAGGAACCGCCTCTGCCGAAGGTGGAGGTGGAGACCGTCACCACTGGCGACGTAAATATCTACGGCGAGTATGTGGGCCGCATACGCGCCCAGCAGTTTGTAGAGATACATGCCCGTGTGGAGGGCTACCTCGAAAAGATGTGTTTCAAGGAAGGATCGCATATCGACAAGGGTCAGACACTCTTCATAATCGACCCGAAGGTGTATCAGGCTCACGTCAACAAGGCCCGTGCCATACTCAACAAGGCGCAGGCGCAGGCTCGCAAGGCCAAGCACGATCTCGACCGCATAACCCCACTGTATGCCCAGAACGCGGCCTCGCAGCTCGATCTCGACAATGCCACCGCCGCCTATGAGTCGGCCATGGCCGAGGTCACTGTGAGTCAGGCCGATCTCACACAGGCTGAGCTGACGCTGAGCTACACCCGGGTATCGTCGCCTATCGCCGGATATATATCCGAGCGTGTGGCCGATATAGGCACTCTTGTCGGTCCGTCGGGCGGCAAGTCGTTGCTGGCCACCGTGGTGAAAAGCGACACTGTTCGCGTTGACTTCTCCATGACCGCTCTCGACTATCTGCGAGGCAAAGACCGCAATGTGAATCTCGGCAGCAACGATCCTAACCGCAAATGGAATTCGTTTGTGACCGTGACGCTGGCCGACGGATCGCAGTATCCCTATCAGGGACTGGTGGATTTCGCTGATCCGCAGGTCGATCCCAAGACCGGAACATTCTCCGTGCGCGCAGAGATGCCCAACCCCGACCGCAGCCTGCTGCCGGGAGAGTTCACCAAAGTGAGGGTGCTGCTCGATGTGCGCGAGAACGCTGTGGAGATCCCCTACAAGGCTCTTGTGATAGAGAAAAACGGCGCTTACGTGTTTGTGGTGCGTCCCGACGGAGTTGTCGAGAAGCGCTTCGTGGAGATCGGTCCGCAGACAGGCAACAATATCATTGTGGAGCGCGGCCTCGCCAAGGGTGAGAAAATAGTGGTGGAGGGCTACCACAAGCTGTCGCACGGCATGAAGGTCGACGCCATCGTGGCGCCCGCCGACTCCGTGGCTGCATCTGTCAATGTCAATATGCCGGCCGACAGCGTGCCGGCGCCGGGAAAGGAGGGCTGATATGCGCAGGAATTTCTTTCTCGACCACCCCGTTTTCTCGATCGTAGTATCGATCGTGATATTCATCATCGGTCTTATAGGTCTGGTGATGCTCCCTGTCGACCAATATCCGCAGATCGTGCCACCGGTGGTGAAGATAACCGCCTCCTATCCGGGCGCCGACGCCATGACGGTCACGCAGGCTGTGGCCACACCTATCGAGCAGGAACTCAACGGCACTCCCGGCATGATATATATGTCGTCGTCAAGCTCCAATTCGGGCGGTTTTTCGGCTCTGGTGACGTTTGACATAGATGTCGATCCCGAGCTTGCGGCCGTGGATATACAGAACCGTATCAAGAAGGCCGAGGCGAGGCTTCCGGCCGAGGTGGTGCAGAACGGCATCTCGGTGTCGAAAGAGACGGCAAGCCGTCTGATGACAATCACCGTCATGAGCGATGATCCGAAGTTTGACGAGGTGTATCTGAGCAACTATACCACCCTTAATGTCATAGACCCGATACGCCGTATTCCGGGTGTTGGCAGTGTGGGCAGTGTCGGAGGCCGCTACTATGCAATGCAGATATGGGTCGAGCCCGATAAGCTCGCCAATCTCGGCCTGACGGTCAAGGATGTGCAGAATGCCCTGAAGGATCAGAACCGCGAGTCGGCCGCCGGAACACTCGGACAGGCGCCAATGACCGATATCGATGTGACCATGCCCATAATAGCCCGCGGCCGCCTGTCGACGGTCGAAGAGTTCGAGGATATCGTGCTGCGTGCTGATAACGACGGCTCGATGATACGTCTGCGTGATGTGGCCAGGGTGTCGCTTGAGGCCTCGAGCTATGCCACCGAGAGCGGTATCAACGGCGGCAATGCTGCTGTGATCAACATCAATATGCTCCCCGGCTCCAACGCCATGGAGGTGGCCGAGGCTGTAAAGCGCGAGATGGAGGTGATAGCCCGCAGCTTCCCTGCCGGCATAAGCTATGGCATACCGTTCGACATGACGACATATATCGAGCAGTCGATCCATCATGTCTACCGCACGTTTTTCGAGGCGCTGCTGCTGGTGATAACCGTGGTGTTCCTGTCGCTTCAGAACTGGCGCGCCACACTGATACCTGTCATCGCCGTGCCGATCTCGCTCGTGGGCACATTCGGAGTGATGCTCATATTCGGCTTCTCGCTCAATATGCTGACCCTTCTCGGTCTGATACTCGCCATCGGCATAGTGGTCGACGACGCCATCGTGGTGGTGGAGAATGTGGATCGTATAATGAACGCCGAGAAGATATCGGCGTTTGAGGCTACCGCCAAGGCGATGAAAAACCTCGGGAGCGCTCTTGTGGCCATGTCGCTCGTGCTGTGCGCGGTATTCGTGCCGGTGAGCTTCCTGCCGGGCATCACCGGTCAGCTCTACCGACAGTTTACGGTGACGATCGCCGTGTCGGTGGTGATCTCTACGGTGGTGGCTCTGACTCTTTCGCCGGTGATGTGCGCCAAGCTGCTGCGTCCGTCGCATGGCCGCAAGGCAAAGATATTCCGTCGCATAAATGTGTGGCTTCTGCGCGGCAACCGTTTCTACGGACGCGCCATAGCGCGCACGCTTTCACATCCGCGCCGCATGTATGCCGCTTTCGGTCTGGCGCTGGTGTTTATCTATCTGATGAACTCTTTGATGCCACGCAGCTTCATGTCGCAGGACGACCAGGGCTACTTCAATGTGGAGCTTGAACTGCCTGAAGGAGCTACGATAGAGCGCACGCGTGAGGTGACCGAACGGGCCATGGACTATCTTCTCGCCGATCCCGACGTGGAGTATGTGCTCAACGTCACTGGCTCGTCGCCGCGCGTGGGATCCAATCAGGCGCATTCGCAGCTCACCGTCATACTCAAGCCGTGGGGCGAGCGCAAGTCGGGCGATATTGCCGAAGTGCGCAGCCGCGTGCACGACGCGCTGTCGGTCTACCCCGAGTGCAAGGTCTACGTGTTCTCCCCTTCGATCATTCCCGGTCTGGGAACATCGGGCGGATTCGAGATGGTGCTCGAGGCTCGTGCCGACGCTTCGTATGCCGATCTGCAGAGTGCCGTCGACACTCTTAAGCTCTATGCCTCGAAAGCAAGCGCCATCACCGATCTGTCGACATCGATGCAGGCCGACATACCGCAGCTCTACTTTGATGTGGACCGCGACAGAGCAAAGATGCTCGGCATCCCCGTGAGCGATATATTCTCCACGATGAAGGCCTTTACCGGATCGATATATGTCAATGACTTCAATATGTTCAACCGCATATACCGTGTCTACATACAGGCCGACGCGACCTACCGCGCACGGCGTGAGAACATCGGTCTGTTCTTTGTGAAGAGCGCCGACGGCACTATGGTGCCGGTGTCGTCGCTCGGCACATCGAGCTACACCACAGGACCCGGCACGATCGGGCGCTTCAATATGTTCAACGCCGCTACAGTGTCGGGCGAGGCCGCCCACGGCTACAGCACAGGCGAGGCCATGGATGCGCTCGAAGAGATAGTGCGCAAGCATCTGCCCGACAATATCGGAGTGGAGTGGAGCGGACTCTCCTATCAGCAGAAACATGAGAGCGGCAATACGGGTCTTGTGCTCGGACTGGTGTTTCTCTTCGTGTTTCTTTTCCTGGCGGCTCTGTATGAGAGCTGGTCGGTGCCTCTGGCGGTGATACTGTCGCTGCCGATAGCCGGTGTCGGAGCTTATCTCGGAATATGGATCTGCGGACTTGAAAACAATATCTACTTCCAGATCGGTCTGGTGATGCTGGTGGGTCTGGTGGCCAAGAATGCCATCCTGATCGTGGAGTTTGCCAAGGAGGAGACCGACCGTGGCGTGGATGCTGTCAAAGCGGCTCTCAATGCGGCCCGTCTGCGTTTCCGTCCGATAGTCATGACCTCGCTGGCGTTTATGCTCGGCCTTGTGCCGCTGGTGATCGCCTCAGGTCCCGGAGCGGGCGCCCGGCGCGACATCGGCACCGGTGTGTTCTTCGGCATGGGAGTGGCCATAACTGTCGGCATAGTGTTCGTGCCGTTCTTCTTCGTGGCTGTCAACCGGCTTTTCAACCGTCGGCGCGCCGCGGTGAAGGGTGTGAAATAATTTCAACTGATTTTTGAAGGTTACTTATGATGAAATATATTGTTACGACGGTCGTTGCTGCGGCTATGCTTGCCGCCTCATCATGCTCCGGCACCAGGAATCTTGCCAACCCCCGGCTTGACATGCCTGAGGCATACGTGGCGGGCGATACGGCCGCAGTCGACTCGCAGTCGATAGCCGATATCAGCTGGTGGGAGTTCTATGCCGATTCCACGCTGACGAAGATAATGAGAATAGCGCTCGACAATAATCGCGATATCCTCAAGGCCGCCGCCCGTGTGGAGCAGGCGCGCCATCTCTATGGCGTGGCTGTGGCCGAGATGTGGCCTAAGGTGGGTGTAGATGTGGGTTACAGTTACGAAACCAACAAGTACAATGGCGGAGAGCTGAAAAAGGATCCGGAGCATGATCTGAAGCTGCCGATCACGTGGGAAGTGAATCTCTGGGGATCAATGATCCACGCCAAGGACGCCGGCAAAGCGCGCTATGCGGCCTCGGTGGAGGACTACCGCGCAATGCGCATGACGGTGATAGCCGAGGTGGCTACGGCTTATTTCAGGCTGCTGTCGCTCGAAAACGAGCTTGAGATCGTCAGGCGTACTCTGCTGACGCGTCAGGAATCGCTTGAGCAGGCTCGCCTGAGGTTTGAGGGCGGACTGACATCCGAAACCGTCTATCAGCAGGCAAAGGTGGAGTATTCGACAACGGCCTCGCTCGTGCCCGCGCTTGAACTGCAGGTGGCCGCCATGCGCAACACTCTGACAACTCTGATGGGAGAATATCCTCACGAGGTGTTCGATCGTCGGAATACGCTTTTCGGCGCCGAGATGCCGGCCGGGCTTCCGGCCGGAGTTCCCTCCGATCTGCTACGCCGTCGTCCCGACCTGCGCGCGGCCGAGATGCGTCTGAAGGCGGCTATGGCCGACGTGGGTGTTAGCTATGCCGACCGTTTTCCGTCGCTGCGCATCGGGTTTACTCCCGGCTTGGAGAACGACGGGCTGAAGGATTTCTTCAAGTCGCCCTTCACTTATACTCTCGCACAGATCACAGGTCCGATATTTGATTTCGGACGCAAGAAGCGCAAATATCAGGCTATGATAGCCGCCTACGACCAGAGTCGCCTCGACTATGAGAAGGCTGTGATAGGTGCTTTTACAGAGGTTAATACCTCCATTGTGGCCTACAATAAGTATCACGACAACTATCGTGTGAAGGTGGATCTCCGCGATGCGGCCGCCAAATATGTGAAGCTCGCGTGGCTGCAATACCGTGGCGGCACACTCAACTACATTGACGTGCTCGACGCGCAGCGCCGTTATTTCGAGGCGCAGATAGGTGTCAGCAATGCTCTGCGCGACGAATATCTGGCGCTGATCAATCTCTACAAGGCGCTCGGCGGGGGCTGGAGCTGATGTTATTGCCGGTGAGTATGTATCCCGGCTACGGGCTGCTGATCCCGGTCATCCCTATGGACAGGGCGCTGTGTCGGCTTTATTATCGACACAGCGCCTTGTCTATGGGCCGGAGATACGGCCTGCTATGGTGTGATATGCTATTTATGGGTCAGGCAATCGTTGCCGGATCACTCGGCTGCGAGAATCGAGGGGGCGGTGTAGGTGCGTGCCGCCAGTTCCTGATCGAGCATGTAGAGTCCCATGCCGTTGTCGCCCACGAGCTTGAATTTGTCGATGAGCGTGCGGCAGTTGTCCTCCTCTTCAACCTGCTCGGAGACGAACCATGCCAGACGGTCGCGTGTGGCGTAGTCTTTTTCCTGTTCGGCAAGGGCGAACAGATCGTTGATCAGAGCCGTCACCTTGTTTTCATGCTGCAGGGTGTGTTCGAAGGCAGCCAGAGGCGATGCCCACTCTGTCGGCACTGCGTCGATCGGTTTGAGCACCACGCGTCCGCCGCGCTGGTTGATGTAGTTCATGAATATCTGGGCATGAGCCTGTTCTTCCTTGAACTGTATGGCAAACCAGTTGGCAATGCCGTTGCGTCCTTCGGCCTGGAAGTGCATCGACATGGAGAGATACAGGTAGGCCGACCAGAGTTCGGCGTTGATCTGGGCGTTGAGTGCGTCCTGGATTTTGTTGTTGAGCATTTTTTTGCGAGTTACTTATATGTTGAAGATTAAATGCTATATCGTTAGCGAAGTTCATGCATCGTGGCGTCTTACCGGCGTTTGCCGCCTCCTCCACGCCGCTGCTGCTCGCGGAGCATGGCCTGCTGCTGTTTCTGCGCTTCCTCGAGCTTTGTGGCCCAGAATCCTTTCTTGCGGGGCTTCTTGGCATTCTCGCGCATGGTGGCGCGTACCTTCTCTTCGTCGACAAACTTGCGGAACAGGTAGGTCTGCAGAATGGTGATGAGCAGGAAGAGGAAATAGTAGCAGCTGAGTCCGGCGGCGTAGTTGTTGAAGAAGAACAGGAACATCACCGGCATCAGATACATCATCCATTTCATGCCGGGCATGGAGTTGCCTCCGGGCTGCGACTGCATGTTGATGTGGGTATAGATGATATTGACCACGGTCATCAGCAGGCAGAAGAGGCTGATGTGGTTGCCGAAGGTGGAGGATATGAACGGTATGTTGGAGGTCCAGCTCACTATGGCGTCGGGCGCCGAGAGGTCTTTGGCCCAGAGGAACGGCTCGCCGCGCAGCTCTATGGCCGAGGGGAAGAAGTTGAACATCGCCACGAGTATCGGCAGCTGCAGCAGCATGGGCAGACATCCCGACATGGGGTTGGCGCCGGCGCGGCTGTATAGGGCCATAGACTCCTGCTGGCGCTTCATGGCGTTCTCCTGTCCGGGCCATTTGTCGTTGATCTCCTTGATTTCAGGCGCGAGGACTCTCATCTTGGCCTGCGACATGAAACTTTTGTAGGTGAAGGGGAAGAGTATGATCTTGATGAACAAGGTCAGGAGCAGGATTATAATGCCGTAGTTGCTGATAAATCCGCCGAGGAATGTAAATACGGGGATGATTATGAGCGTGTTGATCCATCTGAATAGCGCCCATCCGAGCGGTATGAGGTTGGTCAGGTGGAGGTTTTGTCCGGGATTGATGTCATTCTGCAGGTCGGAGAGGAGCGGATAGAGGTTGGGTCCGAAGAAGAATGTGAATCCTGCCGGAGAGGGCTGTGCCGAAGAGTATTCGAGTGTGGCCTGTGTGTCCATCTCCTTGATATAGTCGGGGTTGTCGTCGAGTTTCTCGCTGTCGACTATAGCGGTGGTGAAGTAGGAGTCAGGGACTATGAGCGAAGTGAAGAACTGATTTTTGTAGGCGATCCATTTCACGCGTTCGTTCACCTCTTTGCGCTCGGTGCTTCCCTCGCTGAGATTCTCCACATCGCCGTTGGCAAACATGTAGTAGAGTGCGCTGTTACGTTCCTCAAACACGCGTCCGGCTTCGTCGCGGCGCATCTTCTGATGCCAGTTGAAGTCGATCGATGCCACGCTCGGCGGTATGATCTGCTGCATGCGCTCCTGCACGATCTCCATGCGGGCTGTATAGCCTTTGGCCGGGAGTGTATAGCGGAGTCCCCAGCGGGCGCCGTCGCCGAGATCGAGCATCATGGTCACGGCCGAGTCACCTTCGGCTACGGGAGTGAAGTAGAACTCGCGTGTGTCGAGCCGCTGTGTGGCGGTGGTGAGCATGAAGCTGTAGCCGTCGGTGGCCGGATCCATCAGCGTAAGCGCTGTGGAGTCGTAGCTCTTGTAGTTGTTGAGCCATGCTTTGCTGATAGCGCCTCCTTTGGTGGATATCTCGAGGGTGACGTCGGGGTTGCTGAGTGTGACGGTGCTCTCCTTTCCCTTGAGGTAGCGTGCGAAGCCCTGATAGCGTGCGACGGCGGCCATTGACTGTTTCAGGTTGCTGACGGCGGCTGCGGCTGTCTGCTGCGGTATGCCGTCGTAGCGTGCGGCGATGATGTCGGCAGCCGCTACCGGTCCGAAATCGGTGTCGACGGTGCCGCCGATAGCTCCTTCGGGCGAGAGTGTCAGGTGGGCTTCACGGGCGTCGAGTGTGTATGCTCCGGTGAGCGAGTCGGCTGTGCCGAAGCGTCGGATTGTGGATGCTATAGTAGCGCGTTCGGCCGCGCTTACGCTGTCGAGTGTCAGCACCTGTGCGGCCTGTGCGGCTTCGAGCCTTGCGGCCTCCTGCTGTTCGGCGATCTCGCGCTGTCGGGCAAGCTCCTCTTCGGAGGGTTTGTT
Organism: Paramuribaculum intestinale; assembly: GCF_030759015.1. GTDB lineage: Bacteria > Bacteroidota > Bacteroidia > Bacteroidales > Muribaculaceae > Paramuribaculum > Paramuribaculum intestinale. Next base: position 2,791,560 of record NZ_CP098825.1, read on the forward strand.
GAGCCACATGAAGCCGAATATCACGGCTCCCATGAGCAGCATTCCCAGTAGGGTGTTTTTGTCCATCTGTATGTGTTAGTGTTGTGATTTATTGTTTATCGGTGTTTTTTTCTGCGGCATATCCGGCAGCGGCCTTCACGAAGTCGACGAAGAGTGGACTGGGGTTGAGCACCGTGCTGGAGTATTCGGGGTGATACTGTGTGCCGACAAACCACCGCAGCGAGGGTATTTCGACCACTTCTACAAGTCCGGAGGAGGGGTTTTCGCCTACGCATGACAGTCCGGCCTGTTCGAAGCGTGTGCGGTAGGTGCTGTTGAATTCATAGCGGTGGCGGTGACGCTCTCTGATGTCGGTGGCGCCGTAGGCTGCCGCGGCGTGCGATCCGGGCTTGAGGCGGCAGTCGTAGGCTCCGAGCCTCATGGTGCCGCCCATGTTGCTGATATGCTTTTGCTCCTCCATGATGTCGATGACGTTGTCGGGGGTTTCGGGGTTCATCTCGGTGGAGTTGGCCTGCTGAAGTCCGAGTACGTTGCGGGCGTATTCGATGACCATACACTGCATACCGAGGCATATTCCGAGCGTGGGTATGTCGTGCTCACGAAGCCATTTGAGCGCTGAGAATTTGCCTTCGATGCCGCGCTGTCCGAATCCGGGGGCTATGATCACTCCGTCCATTCCCGACAGAAGCTGTTCGGCGTTGTTGTCGTCGAGTTGTTCGGAGTGGATGTATGTCAGGTTGAGTTTCAGGTCGTTGTAGGTGGCGGCGTGTACGAGTGCTTCGGATATTGATTTGTAGGCATCCTGAAGTTCCACGTATTTGCCCACGAGGCCTATTTTGACTTCGCGCGAGGCGTTGTGCAGACGGTCGAGGAAGCTGCGCCATCGTGTCAGGTCGGGTTCGCCCTTTACGGTCTGTCCGGTAAGGCGCATCACGATCTCGTCGAGGTGTTGCAAGTGGAGCATCAGCGGCACGTCGTAGATCGACTGGCAGTCCATCGACTGGATCACGGCGTCGGAAGCTACGTTGCAGAACTGGGCTATCTTGACTCTCATCTGTGCCGGGACGTCCTTTTCGGTTCGGAGCACAAGTATGTCGGGCTGTATGCCGAGCTGCTGCAGCTGCTTGACAGAGTGTTGGGTGGGTTTTGTCTTGAGTTCTTTGGCAGCGTGGAGGTAGGGCACGTAGGTGAGGTGCACTGTCACGCTGTCGCGTCCAAGCTCCCAGCGGAGCTGTCTGACACTTTCCAGAAACGGGAGCGACTCTATGTCGCCCACGGTGCCTCCGATCTCGGTGATGACGTAGTCGTATTGGCCGGTTTCGCCAAGGATCTTGATGTCGCGCTTGATCTCGTCGGTGATATGCGGTATGATCTGCACTGTCTTGCCAAGATAGTCGCCACGGCGCTCCTTGTCGATGACGCTCTGGAAAATGCGGCCTGATGTGACGTTGTTGGCCCGTGAGGTGCGCATGTTGGTGAAGCGCTCGTAGTGACCAAGGTCGAGGTCTGTTTCCTGTCCGTCCTCTGTCACGTAGCATTCGCCGTGTTCGTAGGGATTGAGTGTGCCAGGATCTACGTTGTAATATGGGTCGAATTTCTGTATCGTGACGCGATATCCACGTGCTTCAAGCAGGCAGGCGAGCGATGCGGCGACAATGCCTTTGCCGAGCGACGACACCACTCCTCCTGTAACGAAAATATACTTTGTTTCCACCTTCGGATGTTGTTGAAATTACAAAGATGCAAAGTTACTAATTTTTCTGTTGCATCGGCAAAAAAAATCAGGTGTCCACTCTTTGGAACCAGCGTCAGCCGGCGGTCAGTTCGCCGCATATCGAGCATGCGAAGTGGTCGGCCACTTCGGCTGAGTCGAGTCCGAGTCCGAAGAGATACATCAGTTTGGTTATGGCGGCCTCGCAGGTGATGTCGTGGCCGGCCACGGCTCCGGCGGCCATGAGGGCGTCGGCGGCGGCATATCGGTGGTGTACGGCTCCGTTGATGCATTGTGTGACGTTGACCACAACGGTGCCGCGCTCTATGGCTTCGCGCACAGCTTCGGCAAACCATGGCGCAGTCGGGGCGTTGCCCGCTCCGAAGGTCTTGAGTACCACTCCGCGTATGCCGGGAGTGGCGAGCTGGTGGCGCAGTGTCTGCTCTGTGATGCCCGGGAAGAGGTCGATGAACATCACGCGGCGGTCCATGGCGTAGTGGGTGTGGAGCGGCCGGCGTTCGGCAGTGCGGTAGAGGGCGTCGAGGTTGAAGTGGATGCCGAGTCCTATCTGTGCCAGGGGCGGATAGTTGTTGCTTTTGAATGCGTTGAAGTTGTCGGCGCTGATCTTTGTGGCGCGGTTGCCGCGCCAGAGATAGTTCTCGAAGAGTATGGCCACTTCCTGTACCATCGGTCGGCCGTCGGGGGTGGTGGCTGCCGCTATCTGCACTGCTGTGATGAGGTTTTCCTCGCCGTCGGTGCGCACCTCGCCTATGGGGAGCTGCGATCCGGTGATGATGACCGGTTTGGCGAGATTCTCAAGCATGAACGACAGGGCGGAGGCCGTGTAGGCCATGGTGTCGGTGCCGTGGAGCACCACGAAGCCGTCGTAGGCGCGGTAGTTGTCGTGGATAGTCCGGGCGATGGATCCCCAGTGGTCGGGATCCATGTCGCTCGAATCTATGGGATGGTCAAATGAAACGTTGTCGATCTCGTAGTTGAGCATACGCAGTTTGGGCACGTTGTCGATCAGATGGTCGAAGTCAAACGGCTCAAGGGTGAGCGTCGTGGGGTTTTCGATCATCCCGATGGTGCCTCCGGTGTAGATCAGCAGTATGCGTGGACGGTTCTGTTCCATTCGGTTTATTTCACTTGTGCTCCGGCTACCACCGGTCCGGTCGGGCCGATCACGACGAGGCTGCCGTCGGCGTTTTCGGCCGAGAGTATCATGCCCTGGCTTTCGATGCCTTTGAGTTTGCGCGGCGGCAGGTTGGCGATGAAGCACACCTGCTTGCCCACCAGATCCTCGGGCGCGTAATGCTTGGCGATGCCGCTGACTATGGTGCGTCCGCCGAGCCCGTCGTCAATGGTGAATCTGAGCAGTTTGTCGGCTTTGGGCACTTTAACGCACTCCTTGACGGTGCCTACGCGTATGTCGGCTTTCATGAATGTGTCGAAGTCCACATCGGGCGCCTGCGGCTCTGCCTTGAAGCCCTTGAGCTGGTTGGCGCGCTTGATGTCGTCGAGTTTCTTGAGCTGCGCGGCTATGACGGAGTCGTCGATCTTCTCGAAGAGCAGCTGCGGGGTGGCTATCTCGATTCCGGCCGGCACGAGGTCGAATGTGCCGATCATATCCCAGCTGAGTCTGTCGAGGCGGAGCATCGAGGCGATCGATGCCGATGCGAAGGGCAGGAACGGCTCGAAGGCCACAGCAAGGTTGGCGCATATCTGAAGCGCGAGGTTGAGTACTGTGGCTGTGCGCTGTTCGTCGGTCTTGGCGGTCTTCCACGGTTCGGTTTCCTGCAGGTAGCGGTTGCCGATCCGGGCTATCTCCATGGCTTCCTTAAGCGCTTCGCGGAAGTGGAATGTGTCGAGTGCCTCGTCAAGACGGCGGCGTGTCTGACGTATCTCCTCCATCATGGCGCGGTCGGTGTCGTTGGGTTCCCCGGCTGCGGGCACCATCCCTCCGAAGTATTTGTGGGTGAGCACTGCGGCGCGGTTGACGAAGTTGCCGAGTATGGCCACGAGTTCGTTGTTGTTGCGTGCCTGGAAGTCGGCCCATGTGAAGTCGTTGTCCTTTGTTTCGGGCGCGTTGGCTGTCAGCACGTAGCGGAGCACGTCCTGTTTGCCGGGGAATTCGCGCAGATACTCGTGGAGCCAGATGGCCCAGTTGCGCGAGGTGGAAATCTTGTCGCCCTCAAGGTTGAGAAATTCGTTGGCAGGCACGTTGTCGGGAAGCTGGAATCCGTCGCCGTAGGCCATGAGCATGGCGGGGAACACGATGCAGTGGAACACGATGTTGTCCTTGCCTATGAAGTTGATGATGCGCGTTTCTGGATCTTTCCACCATTTCTCCCAGCTGTCGGGCAGTATCTCCTTGGTGTTGGATATGTAGCCTATGGGAGCGTCGAACCACACGTAGAGCACCTTGCCTTCGGCGCCTTCGACCGGCACGGGCACGCCCCATTTGAGGTCGCGGCTGACGGCTCTGGGCTGCAGACCCATGTCGAGCCATGACTTGCATTGTCCGGCCACGTTAGGCTTCCATTCCGGGTGTTCGTCGAGTATCCAGTGGCGCAGCCGCTCCTCATACTTGTTGAGGGGGAGATACCAGTGGGTGGTTTCGCGCCAGCTGACCGGTGCGGATGTCAGGCGCGAGTACGGATCGATCAGCTCGGTGGCTGAGAGTGATGTGCCGCAGGCCTCGCACTGGTCGCCGTAGGCCTGTTTTCCGCAGTGGGGGCATGTGCCGCCTACGTAGCGGTCGGCCAGAAATTCACCGGCTTCGGCGTCGTAGGGCTGCATGGATGTCTGCACCTCGAAACAGCCGTTGTCATACAGGCGGCGGAAAAATTCGGAGGCGGTGCGGGCGTGGATGTCGCTCGTGGTGCGCGAATACACGTCGAACGTGATGCCAAGCTCCTTCATCGAGTCGCGGATTATGGCATGATAGCGGTCGACGATATCCTGCGGCGTTACGCCCTCTTCGCGTGCCTTGATGGTGATGGGCACTCCGTGCTCGTCGCTTCCTCCCACCATCACCACTTCCTGCCCCTTCAGGCGGAGGTAGCGGGCGTAGATGTCGGCCGGCACGTACACGCCGGCGAGGTGACCGATATGCACCGGTCCGTTGGCGTAGGGGAGCGCGGTGGTGATGAGTGTGCGTTTGAAATTCTTTTCCATTATGTCTGATATGACTTGTTTTTCTGTGAAATGTTGTAGTGTGGTTACGGGTCGGATCAGGGGTGCAACTCCACGATGAAGCGTGCTCCGTGGACATACTCCTCGTCGAGGCGTACAGTGCCGTTCATGCGCGCGGCTGTCACGGCGCAGATGGGGAGTCCGAGCCCGTCGCCACCGGTGAGGTCACGCACCTGCGCGAACGGTTTGAAGAGGTCGGCTCTCGCTTCCGGGGCTATTCCGGGGCCGCTGTCAGTGACGATGAACTGTATGTTGTGCGGGCCGCGCTTTTTGAATTCGAGTGTGATCTTGCCTCCTGCGGGGGTGTATTCGGCTGCGTTGGAGAGCAGATGGTCGATGATGCCGGCGAGCGCTTCGGCGTTGATGCGCGCGCTCATCTTGGGGGCGTTGACCGATAGCGTCACCTCGGGGCGCAGAAGCGGTTCGACACGCGCGGCTGCTTCCTGACAGAAGTCGGCCACGTTGACCTCTTCGGTGGGGAGCGGCTGGTCGATGGCGTTCTCCTGGTCGGAGAGGGTCTGTATATGCTCGGCAAAGCCTTTCAGAGCCTTGACGGCCGGCAGATTCTGCGGCAGGGTGTCGAGAGTCGGAGCCATCTGCGACGATATGTTGGCTATGAAACGGCTCTTCATCTCATTGTTGGCTTTGGCGGTGTTGATGGCTTTTTTCTGCCGTTTGGTGGTGGCGATATAGCGCACGAGGCTGATGCCGAGCATCACGAGCGCCACGGCGAGCAGTGCCGCCAGTGCTATGAGCCCGACTATTATGGCTGTCTTTGCTGTAAGCGATGAGTCGCGCTCCTCGATGGTCTGCTTCGCGGCCTCGTAGTCGGCGTTGAGCCGTGCGTATTCAGCGGCGGCTCTGACTTTGCCTATGCTGTCGCTCCATGCGAGATATTTCTCGTATGATCGTGCGAGCATCCGCGCATTGTTGGTGCGTGTGGCGGTCTGTATTATTGTCTTGTAGCATTCGTCGGCCTTGTCGTAGTTGTTGTCGTTGAGATACAGCGCTATGAGCTGGTTGATTGCCTGATCGCCTTTGTCGGGCTGTCCGAATGTGTAGTAGAAGTTGGCTTCGGTGGTCAGCAGATCCTTGTCGGTTTCGGGATTTTTCTCGTCCTGTGCCCACTGTCGCATTCTGGCGAGCTGTTCGCGCGCTTTTTCTACATTTTTAAGCTTCATGTACATGCGGTGGCGTTCGCGTGCTATCGGGTAGTGGAGTCCGGGACGCTGTTTTCCCTGCTCGGTCTCGGCTGCGGAGAGCACGGCTTCGGCGCCCATAAGTGTTTCGAACGCTTCCCTGTAGTAGTTCTCGCGGTGGTATAGCGCGCTGACGTTGACAGCGGCCGGCACGGCCTTGTCGGCGTTCTGCTCCTTGGCAAATGCTTCGTAGGCTTTGAGATAGTGGTAGCGGGCCTTGACATACTCTTTCTGCTCAAGCGCGGCGTCGGCCTCGCGCTGCAGGTTGTCGCCGCGGCTCTGTGCGGCAAGGGGGAGCCAGCCGCAGATGATAGTCATCGCTACAATGGCAAGATAAGATTTCATATCCGAATCGATTGTTTTGTCTGAATGTTTGTGTCAATAATGGGGTGGTCGGGAGGTCTGTGCCCTGATCCGACATCAGTTTCGTGTAAAGTTATTGCAAAGTTAGGGCAAACTCCCCATGTTTCAAAAAATCGTGGTGGTGATTTTTGCAAAGCGTCTTGAAATTGGCTAATTTTGCCTCCGAATAACAAACGGAATAACAAAAAAAATTACAACAACGACTATGAAAGTGCTTAACATCATTGTTGCAGCCGCCGCTTCGATGGCGCTGATGGCTGCATGCTCTTCAAAGACCGGATCGGCCGCCGCAGAGGCATCGCAGAACGATACCGTGGCTGTAGCTGCTCCCGCTGAGGCTGTGATCGAGGTTGCCGCAGGCGACACCGCTCTCTCTTTCTCGACTCCGCTCGCAGTGATCGACTTCAACGCCACATGGTGCGGCCCGTGCCAGCAGTTCAAGCCTGTATTCCACAAGGTGGCTGCCAAATATGCCGACCGTATAACATTCTTCTCGGTCGATACCGATTCGTGCCCCGCGCTCGCAGCGCAGTATCAGGCGCAGTCCATCCCGCAGATCACGGCTATCAGCGCCGACTCTGTGGTGGCCAACCAGATCGGCTCGATGTCGGAGGCTGACTTCACAGCCTACATTGAGTCGCTGCTTCAGTAAGCCGACGATTCGCGACAATACTAAAAACGCTTCCTGTACAGAGTTGTGTACGGGAAGCGTTTTTTCATGACGTCAGCGGGCTTTTATAGGCTGATGGAGACCCCGGCGTTGATGCATCGGGGGAGAGCCGGGCCGTAAATATAGCCAGAGTCACGGTTGACACCGGAGTCGAAATCGTTCTGATAGGAGTTGAAAATGTTGCTGACTCCGGCCGAAACATCGAGATTCACGCGGTTGAAAAGCTTGAAATTGTAAGTGAGTTTGACCGATGCGTCGAAAAACGACTGTGTGCGCACTGCCAGATCCACATCCGTGCCCGATCCCTCCATATGCTGTACGGTCATGGGGCCTGTGCCGGTGGCGTTGAATGTGGCCGTAAGCCGATGGGTTATTTCCCAGTTGGCGGTGATATATCCGTAGATGTCAGGCGTGCGGAACATTTTTTTCTCAGCCGGCACGGCAGGGTTGTCGCTCCACTGTTCGGGTTTCTTGTAGCGGCTGCTTTGCAGAGTGATGCCGCCCTGCATGTCGAAATGGTTGGAGAAAAATGCCTTGGCTTCAAGATTCATGCCCATTACGCGCGCTCCGCTGCCATTGTAGCGTTCGAGCACGGCGTTGCCCGCGGCGTCGGTCCCTTCGAGCTGTCGTAGGGCGAACACATCACGCAGGTCGGTGAAGAATGCCTCGACGAGCAGATTGGTCTGCACGTTGCCGAAACGGTGGTAGAGGTCGGCCGAGAGGCTCACGCTCTGCGAGCTTTCCTGCTTGAGGCCTGGTGCAAGCACGGTGACGACACGTTCGCCGCCTACGATTGCCACGTGGAAGTCTTCGTCGTAGGCCTGCGGCGAGCGGAAGCCGGTGGAGTAGGATGCTCTGAAATTCATGTTTGACGACGGGTTGAAGCGTATGTTGAGTCGGGGCGATATTATGGGGTCGTGGATCAGCGAGTGCTTGTCGACACGGGCGCTGGCCAGAAAGCCCCATCGCTCGTCGCGCCATTCGTTCTGCAGATAGCCGCTGTAGATGCGAACGCACTGCTTCACGTTGTGGTCATAGCCGAGGGTGACATCATGCAGGCGGTTGAAGGAGTACTCCGTGCCCGCCACGAGCTTGGCCGGCATGAAGAGGAAGCGGTCCATCGAGTGGGTCCACTGACCTCCGGCGGTGATAACCAGGTCGGAGGTGCGTCCGTAGGCGTCGGGATCCATTTCAGATCCGTAGTAGCTCTGACGTCGGGTGTTCTGGCTGGCGGCGAACACCGACAGGTGGTCGCGGCGGTCGCGCAGCCAGAGGTCGAAGGTGGCTTCTCCGGCGTGGATGTTGTGGTCGGTCTGTTCGGCTATCATCGCCATATGGGGCGGAAGCTTGAGATTGTCGCCTCCGCGGCGGTATTCGTGGGTATTGTGATATTCGACGGTGAGCTTGCTGATGTCGGAAGTGCGGAAGAAGCTGCGCGCTCCGAGTGTCTGTGTCTTGAGCTGTGCCACTTCGGTGAATCCGTCGCCGTTGTGGTCATATCCGTCGCGGTGGCGGCTCTGTCCGTAGATGAATAGCCCCGCAAGGCCGTTGTCGGTGACCACCGATGCGTTGAGGGTGGTGTTGTTGTCAAACGATCCCGAGGGGCCGATCGACGTCAGCTGGTGCGATACCTGTGCGGAGTTGGTCATCGGATCTTTGGTGATGATGTTGATGGTGCCTCCTATGGCCGATGAGCCGAAGAGCGCCGATCCGCCTCCGCGCATCACCTCCACGCGGTCGATCATGTTGGCCGGTATCTGTTCGAGCCCGTAGACTCCGGTCAGAGCCGAGAATACGGGGCGGGAGTTCATGAGTATCTGCGAGTAGTGTCCGTCGAGTCCGTTGATGCGCACCTGCGTGAAGCCGCAGTTCTGGCAGTCGTTCTCCACGCGCACTCCGGGCTGGAAGTCGAGTCCGTCGGCGAGTGAGCACGCCCCGAGCCGCTGGAACATTGAGCCGTTGATCACGTTGACGAGCGATGGGCTCTCACGGCGGAGCGTTTCGCTCTTCGATGAGGTGACCACCACCTGGTCGAGCATGAACGCGTCGGGGGCGAGATCGAAATTGACTTCTACTGTCCGCCGCGGCTCTACAGATGTTTCAAGCCGTGTGGTGACGTATCCGGTGCAGCTTGCCTCAAGTGTGTATTCTCCGGGCTTGAGATCGCGGAATATATAGTGACCCGATGCGTCGGTAACGGTGGCGAGGCTCGTGCCGAGGATTCTTATGACGCAGCCCGGCATGTGTTCGCCGCTCTCGGTGTCGAGCACGTGGCCGCCTATGTTTGCGTCGGTTGTCTTACTGTTTTGTGCTGATATGCAGGAGATGCCGATGGTGTATGCCATCAGCGCGATGATGATTCGTCTGGTCATTTGTGAAACTGTTGATGATGTGGAATTTTGCAATAGGGTCGCAGTGGCCGCGGGCAGTTTCACGAAACGGTCGGAAATGCCTTGTGGTCAAGTGCGGGTATGTGTGGGGATCATCATCAGCAGCAGGGTGGTCCGCGCAGTTTTGCGCTGAGATGGCCGGCGTATGGCGTCGTGGCGTCATAATGGCCTACGATTAAGGCGTATTGTATTGGAGCGGCATCGGACGGATCCGCGCATGGCGTGTCGGCCGAAGAGGCCGTGAGGTTGAGTGATGCTATGAGGTCAAGCTCATTCGCCGTATGGGTATGGTGTGAAGATGATGTGTAGGGATGGGAGTGTGCCACCAGCCGTCCTCCGGAGAGCAGATGATAGTGTGTGAACACGGTGTTCGAAAACATAAAGTTGACGAACACAAGCAGCAACGCGGCGGAAAATATCTTCGCAGCTTTTCTCTTCACGCTGCAAAGTTACCAAGAATCCGCGAAATACGAAAAAACGCGGGTGAATGGTCTATGATACGTGATAAATGTTGTGTGGGACGGTGGTGTCATGATGTATGCGTGGAGTGGTTGCGGATCGGTGTTTCTATGTCGAGGTCGTTACGCGATTTTAGCAGGTGGTGATTTTTTGTTAATTTTGCGGCACAGGGATTCATGACCAGTATTATGATAAAGTATTTGCTTATGGCATTGCTGTGGATAGCAGCGCCATGTGCCAGTTCGCAGACCATATTCGAGTATCATCGTTCGACTTACGACGTATTGCGGTTTGAAACGATCGCCGGCCGGTCCGGCGAGTGTCGTTTGTTGAAGCCTTCGTCGGGAAATAAGCCTTATGGCTATAGCAGTTCGTCGTATGTAGTCCCCGATGAGGTGACCGACCGCGATACAGGACAGAAATACAGGGTGACAGAGATCGGCGCCGAAGCTTTCATGGGCAGCAACAACGTGCTGTCGGTGGAGCTTCCGCTATGGCTTAAGAAGATTGATCTTGACGCGTTCCGCAGCTGCGGCCAGCTTAAGGAGATCGCGATACCCGACGGGGTGACGGAGATCGGACCGCGTGCGTTCATGCTGTGCGCCAAGCTTGCGAAGGTAGAGATGGCATCCCGGTCGATGCTCGCCACCATCGGTGGAGAGGCCTTTTCGGGTTGCAAGAGTCTGAAGTCGTTCACTATCGCCGAGAATGTGACATACGTCGGATCGGAGGCGTTCGCCAACTCAGGCATAGAGAATATACAGTTCAACGCCACGCGGTGCCCCATGAGCGGCACTCGCTATCAGCCTCCGCTGTCGGGTACGAGCAGCGTCAGGGTGACGTTCGGGGAAAATGTCCGTATGATTCCCGACAATTTCTTTGCCGGCGTGAAGCGGATGTACAGTTTCGACGTTCCGGAGAGTGTGTCCGAGATCGGCGAGGCGGCGTTTCTCGGCTGTCCCGACCTGCAGGTTGTAAGAGTGCCCGCGTCGGTGAACAAAGTCGGCAGTTCGGCTTTCGAGGGGTGTGTGAGTATGGTGGAGAGCGATCTGTCATCGGTCACTACGCTCGGGCGGTCGGTTTTCAAAGGCTGCACGAAGCTTGCGAAAGCTGTGCTCAGTCAGCGTCTTGACAAGATCCCCGACGAAACGTTCATGGGATGCGTCGCACTTGAGGATTTCGCCATTCCGTCGGCGGTGAGGATGATCGGAAAGCGTGCTTTTCAGCGCTGTGCCGCGTTGCCGCTTGATGGTGTGGCTCTATGGCCTAAGCATCTTGCCACGATCGATACGCGCGCGTTCGAAGGGTGCGAGTTGCTGATATCGTTACCTCCGGCGAGTGTGCGTTACGGTGACTATGCGCTGTCGGCCACCGGGCTTGAGTCAGGCAAAGTCCTGTCGACGACACTCGGCAAGGCAGTGTTTGCCGACTGCCTGTCGCTCAAATCGCTCTCGACACAGTCGGGTATGGGGCTGACTGTGATACCCGACAGCCTGTTTGCCGGATGCCGCGCTATGGAGGTGATGCCCGTAATGTCGATTGATCTCGAATCGATCGGCGATGAGGCGTTCAGGGATTGCGTGTCGTTGCATGCGGTGGATGTGCCGGCAGGCTGTGAGAGTATAGGCAATGGAGCGTTTGACGGTTGCACGGGTCTCCGCGCGGTGAAACTCAACAATCGACTGTCGTCGATCGGTTCTGTGGCTTTCAGGGGCTGCAGCTCGCTTCAGGCGATAGATGTTCCGGATATGGTGGAAAATATATGGGCGGCGACATTCAGCGGATGCTCGTCGCTGGAAAGTGTAGGCATAGGATGTCATGTGGTATCGATCGCAACCGACGCTTTCGACGGATGCGCCGATGTCACGCATGTGACGGTGACAGCTCTGCAGCCTCCGACGACTACCGACCGGTTCTTTCCGGCGGATGTGTTCGCGTCGGCGATGCTCTACGAGCCTGCCGAGCGTGGCGCCGCCTATGCGGCGGCCAACGGTTGGCGTCTGTTTCACCAGCGTACTACGCTCGAACCGGTAAAGGCAGTCAATATCCTATTCGAGCCGGCGCACGGCACGGACATACAGCTGCAGCAGGGCGATGCTTCGCGCATAAAGGCGCAGGTGGTGCCCGACAACGCCACATATCAGGCTCTCGAATGGCACAGCTCCGACGAGTCGGTGGTGGCTGTGGATCCTGACGGAACTCTCCATGGTCTGCAGGTGGGCGAGGCGATTGTGACAGTCCGTCTGGTCAAGGGCGATGTGCCGGCGTTTGTGTTTCGGGTATATGTGGATCCCAAGCCTGTGGCCATGATTTTGATTGACGAGGAGAGTGTGGAACTGACCGAGGGCGACACCCGTGCGCTTGCGGCTGCGGTATATCCGGCCAATGCCACCGACCGCAGGGTCGAATGGAGGAGCTCCGACGAATCGGTGGTGACTGTTTCGGCCGACGGCCTGCTGACGGCGCTTGTGCCGGGCGAGGCGGTTGTCACTGTCGCGGCTCTCGACGGGTCGGGCGTGGTGGCCTCGTGCGATGTGAAGGTGCTTAAACGTATCATACCGGTGGCAGGCGTGACGCTTGACGTCTCTGAAATGGAGCTGATAGAGGGTGATACGCATGGACTGTCGGCTATAGTGACTCCCGACGATGCTACCGACAATGGTGTGGACTGGAGCAGTACGGATGAGTCGGTGGCAGTAGTGGCAGCCGACGGCACGGTGACCGCCGTGGCTCCCGGCATGGCTGAGATAAAGGCTACAGCTCATGACGGCTTCGGACAGGAGGCAGTGTGCAGGGTGACGGTGAAACGCCGCATCATATCGGTGGAGGAGGTGGCTCTGACGGCCAACGCCGCGGAGTGTACGGAGGGCGACGAGATAGAATTTGCGCTGACCTACGGTCCGTCGGATGCCACCGAGCCTGAGGTGGAATGGAGTGTTTCGGATCCGGAAATGGCGCGCATGATTTCGCCCGGACGATTCCTGATCATGCGTCCCGGGGAGGTGACCGTCACAGTGACGGTGACAACGCCCGACGGCGTTGCCAGAAGTGCGTCGGCTACTGTCAAGGCTTCGCCGCGTATATACCTTGTGGCGACGATCGTGCTTTCGTCGGAGGAGGTGGAGCTGACCGAGGGTGAAACGATGCAGCTGACCGCTGCGGTGACTCCCGACAATGCTACTGACAGCAGGGTGAGCTGGGCAGTGTCTGACGCGCATGTCGCCACTGTGAGTGAGTCCGGACTGATCGAGGCTCTGGCCGAGGGGAGCGCTGTGGTGACGGCATCGGCGATTGATGGATCGGGAGTCGTGGCCGAGTGTCGTGTCAAGGTTGTGGCCGCGCCCGTGGTGTCGGGCATACGTTCGCCGTGGGACGGTATGACAGACGGAGCCGAGACGGTGACTGTCAGCGATCTCGCGGGCAGGATAGTGTATAGCGGTCGCGCCGACGGCCTGAAGGGGGCGTCGCTGCCGCATGGATATTATATCGTTGCGACGCCACGGAGAGTGGTGAAGGTGCTGATAAGGTGATAAGGTGATCCGGTGAGATCAGAGGCTCATGCGTATGCGCCACTCCTGCGGATAGAGATTGTTGGCGCGGTTGCCGAGATTTTTCACCCACCCGAGGGGGAGTCCGTCGAATTTGAGCAGAACGAATCCGCGCGGCGCATCGATGCCGACGGCCTCGCGCCGCAGGAATGCGACCGCTGTCGGGCCGCTTATATCGCATGAATTGAACAGGCCGGCATTGAGCAAAGTCGACATGGCGAGCTGCTGCGAGGGCACGATGTCCTTGCCTTTGATCTCGCCCAGCTCGATGCGTGGCCACAATGCTGCCGGCAGGGCGCATGGCAGATATGCCAGCAGCCGGTTGCCTTCAGGCGATATGATGGCTTCGGGCGAGGCTATCCACTCCCTGCAGCGGTCGTAGCGGCGGTCGTGCCGGAGTGTCTGTCCGCGTGTCGGGCGCGTTTGTTTTCCTATGGCTCCGTCGCTCTTACGTATTATGGCCATGAAGAGTCCTTCGCCGTCGAGCCGATGGGGCATGAAACGCATGCACCATGCATCGGTGCCGATACCGGGCGCGATACCCCATGAAGGGTCGATTGGCTGTGGCATGACGGTCTCTCCGCCGAGGGTGTTGATGATCCACTCCACGTTTTCCTCGTTTTCATGGCGGTTGAAGGTGCAGGTGCTGTAGATCAGATAGCCTCCGGGTCGGATGGCGGGCCACAGATCGGCTATGATCTCTCTCTGGAGCGAGGCGCACTGCGCGGTCAGGGCCAGAGTCCACTGGCGGCGCGCTTCGGCGTCCTTGCGCATCATTCCCTCGCCGGAGCAGGGAACGTCGGCGGCCACGATGTCGAATGAGGCCGGATAGCTTCCGAACTGTCCGACGGAGCCTTGTGTGACTGTGGCCGGAACGCCCCATTTGGCGAGGTTCTCGCAGAGGATTACGTGGCGTTTGCGGTCAAATTCGTTGGCGACGGCCACCGATCCGGGTGGCAGAGCCGACAGGGCGGCGGTGGTCTTGCCGCCGGGAGCCGCGCAGGCGTCGAGATAGCTGACGGGGCGTCCGTCGGCCAGACCTGCTACAACGCGGGCTATGATCATCGAGGATGCGTCCTGCACGTAGTAGCGTCCCTGATGGAGATGCGGATCGGCAGTGAAAAGCGGGCGCTCCGGAAGGTAGAAGCCTTCGGCGCACCAGGGCACCGGCCGTGTGGCGTCCCATTTTCCGTCGGGAACACCTTTGGCCGGATTGACGCGTACAGCCACCGACGGCTCACCGTCGAGCGCGGCCGCGAGGCCTTGCGTCAGCGGTGAGCCGTATGACTCTATCTCCCGGACGAATCCGGAGGGAATTTCGGGGAAACCTTGGCGGTCCATCAGATCGACAGGCGGCGCAGGGTGTCGAGGAGCGCCCGGTTGATGGGCTTGTCGTTCTTGATGGCCTTGGTGAACGGCACGTAGCAGATGTTGTCGTTCGAGATGCCTATCATGACGTTGCGCTGATCCTCAAGCAGTGCGTCGATGGCAGCCGCTCCCATGCGCGAAGCCAGTATGCGGTCGTGGGCTGTGGGCGATCCGCCGCGCTGCAGGTGGCCGAGTATGGACACACGCACGTCGTAGCCCGGATATTCGTTCTTGACGCGTTCGGCCATGCCCATGGCGCCTCCGGTGACGGGGCTTTCGGCCACGAGCACGATCGAGGAGTTTTTCGATTTGCGGAATCCGTTCTGTATCAGTTCGGCCAGCTGGTCGACCTCGGTGGAGATCTCCGGTATGATGGCCGCTTCCGCTCCCGATGCGATGGCTCCGTTGAGAGCCAGAAATCCGGCGTCGCGGCCCATGACCTCGATGAAGAAAAGTCGCTCGTGGGAGGTGGCAGTGTCGCGGATCTTGTCGACGCACTCCATGATGGTGTTGAGCGCGGTGTCATATCCGATGGTCGTGTCGGTGCCGTAGAGGTCGTTGTCGATGGTGCCGGGCAGGCCTATGCAGGGCAGATTGAACTCGTTGGCAAAAATGCGTGCTCCGGTGAGCGATCCGTCGCCTCCGATCACCACCAGGGCGTCGATGCCGTGGCGTTTGATATTGTCATAGGCCAGCTGACGGCCTTCGGGTGTGGTGAATTCCGGGCAGCGTGCTGTCTTGAGGATTGTGCCGCCGAGCTGTATGATGTTGCTGACGTTCTGGGTCTTGAAATCCTGTATCTCGTCGGAGATCAGACCCTTGTAGCCGCGATAGATGCCCTTTACCTTAAATCCGGCGAAGATGGCCGCGCGTGTGACGGCGCGGATGGCTGCGTTCATTCCGGGAGCGTCGCCTCCCGAAGTGAGGATGCCTACGCATTTGATTTCTGACATAATCTATGTGGTTTTTTGGTTTTGATTAAGCCGCAAATATACGTAAAATCCGTCTTACAAATCTTAAAAATAGACTAAATAAATGCTAACGGAGCCGGCAGCCGCGTCAGCTTGCATGTTCACAATGGGAAAAGATCTGATGGTTGGAGCATGGGTGATGAAAAAGAGACTCCCCGGAGCAGCCTGCGAGGCTGCTCCGGGGAGTCCGGTATCTGTTGGGTCACCTCGCAGGGAGGTGTCCGGGTCAGTTGAGGATCACTCCGGCGTTGTCAGTGGGGTTCTGAGTGAGTGTGCCGGGATATGCGTTGATCGCATTCTGGGGGATGTAGTAGACTACGCGGTACTCAGTGGCCGGTATCTCCTGCGACTGTGTGTGCGCGCCGGGATAGTGGCGGGTGAGTGTGCCTCCGTTGCGGAACACGTCGTAGCTCCTCTCGGCCTGATATGCAAGCTCGAGTGTGCGCTCCTTGTCGATGAGTTCGGCAGCGTTGGTGGCGTCAAGCGTCGGATACTCGCCGCCGATGATGGCGCGGCCGCGGACGAGATTGAGGTCCTGGAGAGCCTGGCCGTATTGTCCGAGTTTTGCATTGGCTTCAGCGCGGTTGAGGTAGATTTCGCTCAGACGGCTGATGACGGGCGAATGGAGGTGTGATTCCTCGCCTTCGCGTGAGCACTTGGTGATGTAGAACTGCGGATACACGCGGTTGAGCGAGATGTAGTAGTCGATGAATCCGTCGACAGTCTGTTTGCCGCCCTTCTCGGTAGTGTAGGTGATCGAGTAGATGTCCTGTGCGGCATCGACTGCTGTGAGCGGATAGGTGTTGTCGATCACCGTGTTGCCGTTGTCGTCGGTCTTGGTGTCGTAGGCATCGACAGGCACTCCGTTGGCGTCGCGGTGTATGCGGAGCTGCACGTAGTCCTGAACGTCGGGTGTGGTCCACACGATGAAGCGGATCACCTCGTAGGGCACGTTTTGCTCACCTGTCACCGGATCTTTGGCCAGAGTGGTCTCGTAAGTAGGTTCGATGTAGGCCGCGCGTGCGTCGCTGAGATAGTAGGATTCCTCGCGCCAGTCGTTGCGGCCCGTTTCGTTGAGCAGATCGATGTACTTGGCCGATGCATACATTTCGCCCCAGCCCATGCCGCCGATGTTGGCATACATGCCGCCGATGCCGTAGTAGTGGTCAAATCCGGAGAATTCGGTTTCTACGCGCTTTACCACGAATATAGCCTCAGGGTTGTTTTCAGGCACGATGGTGGGATATTTCATCAGATCGTCGCGGCTGACGAGCGAGTAGTCGCCGGAGTTGATCACCTTGTCGGCATACTCTACTGCGAGGCGTGCATACTCGTTGTTGGGGTTTTCGTAGGTTCCGCTCATGTAGAGATACACACGCGAAAGCATGGCCTGTGCGGCGCCTTTCGAGGCGTAGGCCGGACCCTTGTCGACGGTAATCAGTTCCTCGGCCTTTCTGAGGTCGGAGATCACCTGCTCGTAGGTCTGTGCTACGGTGGCGCGGTCGTCGAGATGCAGGTCGCCGATCACGTCCTCCGGGGTGCCGTTGACGATGGGCACACCGAGGTTTTTCTCGGGAGCCTGATAGTAGGGACGGCCGTAGGCGCGCACGAAATAGAAGTAGAGCATTCCGCGCACGTAGTAGCACTCTCCGAGGGCGTTGTCGACCTCGGCGGATTTTCCTTCCTCAAACATGTTGATGATGTTGGAAGCCTGTGCTATGCCCTTGTAGCCGTAGTCCCAGAAGTTCTGCAGGCGGTAGTTGTTGGGGGTGCGGGCGAAGGAGATGAACTCGAAGAAGGCGTCGGTGGAGTTGCCTCGGATCATCATGTTGTCGCCGGCATATTCGCCGCAGCGGTGCATGGGGTCGGACCATGTCTTGAGCTGGGCATAGACGCCGTTCATGAGTGCGTCGAGCGATGCTTCCGGATTGCCGGTCACCTGCTCTGCCGACATGGAGCCGTTTGGAAGACGCTCCACATCGCATGATGCCGTGATCATCGCGGCTGCCGCTACGGCAGCGGTCAATATCTTTTTCATTTCTGTAATTGCTTAGAGGTTAAAGGGTGATGTTGATTCCGAGCGAGAAGCGGCGGACCGACGGATATACCGATGCGCCGGTGGTTCCCATCACTACTCCGTCCGATGCGGGGAGTTCGGGGTCGACACCCGAGTACTTGGTGACGGTGAAGAGGTTTTCGCCGCTGAGCGAGACGCGCAGGTTGGAGATGCCATAGCGGCGGAGCTGGTTGAAGTTGTAGCCGACGGTGAGCGAGCGGAGCTTGAGGAAGTCGCTGTCCTCAAGGAATCGCGACGATGCGAGGTTGCCTTTGTCGGTGTTGTTGTATTTCGCTACGGGGTGTGTGGCGATGTCGCCGGGTTTTTCCCAGCGGCTCCATCCGCTCTGAAGCTTCATCTGGTTGCGGTCGACGTAGGCACCGTCGGAGTCGTATTCAATACGCGAGTAGTTGAAGATCTTGCCGCCGACGCTGTAGCCGAAGTTGGCGTTGAGGTCGAGGTCTTTCCAGCGGAGGCTTGTGGAGAATCCGCCGTAGAAGTCGGGCGACACGCTTCCTACCTTGTAGTAGTCGGCCTTGGCATAGTTGTCTGTGATGACCTTGTTGCCGTCCTCGTCGTCCATATACCACTGGGGTGCTCCGTTGTCGGGGTTGACGCCGGCCCATTCCTTGAGCCAGTATGTGTCGACAGGTTCGCCGACCTCAAGCAGACGGTTGGCCGATCCGGCTATGCCTGATCCGTCACCGATGATCACGGGCTTGACCACCATTGTGCCGTCGGCTTCTTTCTGCTTGTAGAGGTCGCGGAGCTCGTTTTTGTTGGTGGTGAGATTGGCCTCGAGGCTCCATGTCCAGTCGCGTGTGGCGATGATCTCTCCGCCGATAGTCAGCTCGATGCCTCGGTTGCGCATCTTGCCGATGTTGCGGTAGATCGATGTGACGCCCACGAGGCCGGTGACGGGCACTGCGTAGATAACGTTGTCGGTGTTCTTGTTGTACCAGTCGAAGTTGACGCGCAGACGGTCGTTGAAGAAGTTGGCGTCGAGGCCGACTCCGCCGGTGAAGGTGCGTTCCCATGTGAGATCCTTGTTGCCGATCTGCGAGATGAGTGCTCCGGGGACGCCGTTGTAGTTGACGCCAACGGAGTAGAGGTCATACTGCGGATAGAGCGACGAGGGACGGTTGCCGACGCTGCCGTAGGATGCGCGCAGCTTCAGGAAACTTACCCAGGGAGCGTTGAACCAGCTCTCGCGGTTGATGATCCATCCGCCGCTGACGCTGTAGAGGTTGCCCCAGCGCTGTCCGAGGTTGGAGGCGCCGTCGCGACGGAAGCCTGCCTCGAGGAGGTAGCGGTTGTCGTACATGTAGTTCCACTTTGTGAAGTAGGACTGCACTGCGTATTCAGTGACACCGCCGCCCACGGCTTCGGGCTTGGCGGTGACGTCGAGCACTTCTATGCCGGGCACGAAGCCGACGCCGGTGGCGCTCATGTAGGTGTATTTGTAGTCCTTATACTCGTAGGCGAGCAGGCCGTCGAGGCGGTGCTTGGTGCCGAACATCTTGTTGAAGAGAAGCTTCTGTGTGGTCGATTTGCGGACTACGTCGGAGCTCCACTCGTAGATGCGTCCGTCGACGCCTTCGCCGCCCACCGAACGCGGGTCGGTGTAGCTGTGAGTCTTGTACTGGTTGAAGCGGTAGGAGTTGACGCTCTGCCATTTGAGCCAGGGGGTGAACTGCACGTCGAAGTCGAAGTTGCCGTTGAACTCATAGTTGACCGATGTGCCCTTATTGCCTGCCTCAAGGTCGTTGAGGTAGTTGTTCTGCTGGGAGTTGACCCATCCGCTGTAGCGGTTGGGCACGAGGTTGCCCTCTTCGTCGTAGGGGGAGTCCCAGGGGAGCATCGAGTACATGGCGCTTACCGAATACTGACGGTCCTCGATGTCGCGGCGCGATCCGTAGAGAGTGGGCCGGATTGTGAGGAACTTGTAGGGCTTGTACTCGGTGGTGGCGCGGAAGGAGTATTTCTGGAACTTGTATCCTTTCACTGCTCCGTCCTCGTCGTAGTAGCCGAGCGAGAAGTAGGAGTTGAGTTTATCGTTGCCGCCGGATATGCTCACGTGGTAGTCCTGCGAGAATCCGGTGTGTGTGGCGAGATCCCACCAGCTGAAGTTGTCGTTGCGCAGCTCGGGTGTCCAGCGTGTGAACTTGATTGCGTCTGCGTTCTGGAACGATGCGAAGTAGTCGTAGAGCCCGGCTCCGTCCATTACTTCAAACCGGCCGTTGTTGAGGTTGGCGATGCCGAGCTTCACCGAAGCGCTGGCTTTCATTTCGCCCGACTTACCCTTCTTGGTGGTCACGACCACTACGCCGTTGGCTCCGTCAGATCCGTAGATAGCGGTCGAGGCGGCGTCCTTGAGGATGGTCATGCTCTCCACGTCGTCGGGATTGAGGTCGCCGGCACCTGTGCCGACGATCACTCCGTCCACTACCCATATCGGGGCGGTGGCGCCGCTCAGCGAGGCCTGTCCGCGGATCACTACAGCTGCTCCGGCGCCGGGCTGTCCGCTACCGGGGGCTACATATACGCCCGAAACCTTGCCGTTGAGCATGTTGGCGAGGTTGGGGGTGGTCACGTCCTTGAGTTTTGTGTCCTTGATGCTTGTGAGGGCGCCTGTGAGGCTCTCTTTGGTCTGCACGGTGTAGCCGAGCACCACTACTTCGTCGAGTGTGTTGGCCGCTTCCGACAGTTTGATGTCAAGGTGCTGACCGTTCCATACGACGGTCTTGTCGTTATAGCCGATGTAGCTTACGATGATTGATGAGCCGGCCTTTACGCCCTTGAGGCTGAACTTGCCGTCGATGTCGGTGGAGGCGGCTTTTGTGGCGTCGCCGACCACTTTGACGGTGGCGCCGACGAGCGGTTCGCCGGTGTCGTCTGTTACAGTGCCTTCGCAGGCCGCGGTCTGCTGCTGGGCGGCTACAGGTGCATAACTGCCCCCCCCCTCAGTGGCTTGCGCCGAAGGGATGCCTGCCGAAGCAAGGAATGCTGTGGCCATTAAGGCCGGAAAGAACCTTTTTTTCATGGAAAAAGCGGTTTTTTTGTTAATGATTGGTTTTTGAGATATTACAATTTTTCAGGATCCCGATTGTGTCAATCATGGTTGCCCTGTACATTTGTTAAGGCAAAGATATATAATAAATGTGAAATAATACCAACATAGTAGAAAAAATCATTCGGAAAATCATTCAGAAAATTTAGTCGTGTGCATAGTCGGCTGTCATATAGCCTTGTCCGGACTGCACACTGCTGCCGATGCCGGCGGTGTGGCTACATGGATAACAGCATTCGGCCAAACAACCGAATGAAAATCGGCCAAACAACCGAACGAAAACCGGCCAAACAACCGAATGGGTAGAAAAATATATATTACGTGACCGGAGAAGGGTGCGGGTCAGCGGGTGGCGGTGGCCACGCGGAGCGATTCGCCGCGCCAGGGCAGGGTGCCGTAGTATTTCTCGTAGATGAGTGTGACGGGTCGGCCGTCGGCCTCTGCATCGGCGATGACGCGGGCCAGAGCTTCGGACTCGACGGAAAATGTCATGACGGAGTCGGTGTCGGCCTGACGTATCGAGCCTTCATAGGTCTTGAATATAAGTCCGCGCTTTTCGAGCGATGTTATCCGGCCGGTGATCTGCGCCTCGACTGCGTAGGGACTGCAGTAGCGGAGATATACGGTCATGCCGAGCGCCACTCCGGCGATCAGTGCGATCCATGTTATGACGCAGCGTGTGCGGTGTTTTCTATGATGCCGTCGGTCGGGAGAGAGTGGTGTGGCAGTGTCGCCGGTCCGGAAATCGATAGTATCGGAGGTCGTCGGGTCGGCAGTCGGCTCTTCGTCGTCGAAGAGGTCGTCGGGTCGGTCAGTTTCAGTCGGATACATTGTCGGTGGATTTGGCGGGCACGTGGCATTGGTCGTCCCCGGTCGGTTTGTTATGATGCCGGTCGATGGATATCAGCACGAATGTGAGGATGCCGAGCAGTATCAGCAGCAGTGTCTGGCATCCCATGACGGTGTTGCCGAACGACAGGGCGTATTCGCGGGTCAGTCCGGGCACTCCGGAGGCATACATGCTCAGGCCGAACATCAGTGCCCACTGGTAGGGGCCGATGCCTCCGTTGGATGGGACGGCCATGGAGAGGCTTGAGAGCACGAAGCATACGAGCACGGCTGTAGGACCGAACTCGCCGGCCACATCTGCCGTCAGCGGGAATGCGTAGAAGCAGACGTAGAGTTGTGTGAAGTAGCAGCCCCATATAAGAGCGGTGTAGAGAAGCCACAGGACTTTGCCTTCCATGCGGCCCACTACCGCGAATCCTTGCCAGATGCCCGACAGCAGGCTGCGCAGGGCGGTGACTATGCGGCTGTGGGGGAAGCGGCGCCAGAGCGCTATGCACAGCAGTGCGACGGCTGTGACGGTGATCCAAAGCGCGGGCGAGGCTATGACGGCCATGAGCCGAGTGTAGGTGTCGGGATTCTGCTGGAGGTAGCTGACAATCTGTGGCTGGGCCACGACGAAAGCGAGCAGCGTGAGCAGAAACACGGTTATCGTGTCGCTCAGGCGGTCGCAGATCATCGATCCGAATACGGTGGAGAACGGCGCGCGCTGTCGGGAGGCTATGTAGCCTGTGCGCCATAGTTCGCCGAGGCGAGGGAGCACAAGATTGACCGCGTAGGTGCCGAAAATCGACAGGATGATGATGCCGAGCGGTGTGCGTATGCCGAGGGCGTTGAGCTGAATGCGCCAGCGCATGGCTCTGAACACGTGGGAGAAGATGCTGATGACGAGGGCAAGGGCTATGTAGCCGAAGCGACATTCGGTGCGGATGATCCGAGCCATTTCGTGCATATCCACGCCGGTGAACAGCAGGTAGCAGAGACCGATGGTGATCACCGGCGGCACGCCGTAGCGCAGAAGCCGGCTCCAGATTGTGGCGGAGCGTCGTGGCCGCATGGATGGTGCGTTGCTGTCGGCGGTGTGTTTCATCGGCGGTCGGTGTTGCCTTCGTAGAAATTGATGTATGCGCGATTGACGGCGCGGAAACCTCCGGGGGTGGGGTAGTCGCCGCTGAAATACCAGTCGCCGGGATGGTCGGGGATGGCTTTGTGCAGACCTTCGATGTCCTGATAGATGATCTCTACCTCAGCGTCGACATCGGCGGGGGTGAGCATCTCTGCGATTTTAGCAGCTATCTCCCGGTCGGTGAATGGCGCGTAGATGGCCTTCACGCAGTTGGCCTGCTCGGCGTCGGGGTGGCTCTCCATCTCGATGCACCGGCGGTAGGTGTCGTCGAGCAGCGAGTCCATTCCGCGCTGACGTATCAGCTCCACCGCGGCGCGGAATGCACAGAATTCGGCCATGCGCGACATGTCGATGCCGTAGCAGTCGGGGTATCTTACCTGTGGCGACGAGCTGACGACAACGATCTTGCGGGGGCGCAGGCGGTCGAGTATTCGGAGGATGCTCTGCCGCAGGGTGGTGCCGCGCACAATGGAGTCGTCGATCACTACGAGCGAGTCGATTCCATCGGTGACGCATCCGTAGGTGACGTCGTAGACGTGGGCCGCGAGTTCGTCGCGGGCTGCTCCTTCGGCTATGAACGTGCGCAGTTTTATATCCTTGATGGCTATTTTCTCGATCCTCACCTTGCGGCTCATGATGCGGCCGATGGTTTCGGATGTCAGTGTGCCCTGACGCTGCGCTTCGAGTATGGACTGCGATTTCAGACAGTCGAGATGAGCGTTTAGCCCCTCCATCATGCCGTAGAACGCCACTTCTGCGGTGTTGGGTATGAAGGAGAAAACCGTGTGGTCGATGTCGTGGCCGACGGCGTCGAGTATGCGGTCGACGAGGTTGCGTCCGAGCGCTTTGCGCTCCTGATAGATGTCGGCATCGGATCCGCGTGAGAAGTAGATGCGTTCGAACGAGCAGCGGGCGTTGGGTGCCTGCGGGAGTATGCGGTGGAGTGTCAGACGTCCGGATTTGGTGACAATCAGCGACTGTCCCGGCTCAAGCTCTCTGACATCGGCGCGGCGCACGTTCATCACCGTCTGTATGACGGGGCGTTCGGAGGCCACGACCACAATCTCGTCGTCGGCGTAGTAGAATGCCGGGCGTATTCCGGCCGCGTCGCGCATGGCGAACATGTCGCCCGACCCGGTGGCGCCGCAGATGACAAATCCGCCGTCCCATGTGGGGGATGCTGCCCGGAGCACTTCGGGTATGTCGATGTTGTCCTCTATGTGGTGTGTCAGCTCGATGCCCTGCAGCCGCTGGCGTGCTGCGCGGTAGACTTCGTGGTTGGCATGGTCGAGCGCGTGGCCGAGCTGTTCGAGCAGCACGATGGTGTCGGAATATATGCGCGGATGCTGTCCGGTCGACACTACGTCGGAGAATATGCGGTCGACGTTGGTCATGTTGAAGTTGCCGCACAGCAGCAGGTTGCGTGAGCGCCAGTTGTTGCGTCTCAGGAATGGATGGACGTATGATATTCCGCTTTTGCCGGTGGTGGAGTAGCGCAGGTGGCCCATGTAGATCTCTCCGACGAACGGAACTTCGCGCTCCACCTGCTGCGGAGGCAGACTTTCGACTCCCGATGCGTCGAGAGCCGGGCGTATGGTGTCGAATATCTGCTGTATGGCTCCGGATCCGAGCGCACGTTCGCGGAACACATATTCGTGACCCGGCTCGGCGTGGAGCTTTACCACCCCTATTCCGGCTCCCTCCTGTCCGCGGTTGTGTTGTTTCTCCATCATCAGATAGAGCTTCGAGAGCGCATAGCAGTAGGTGCCGTAGCGCTGCCGGTAGTATTCAAGCGGTTTGAGCAGACGAATCATCGCCACTCCGCATTCGTGTTTCAGCGGTTCCATCTATGTCGTATGGTCTGATTAAGGCGCAAAATTAGTGAGAAACGGCCTAAAATTGATTCGGAGCGACAAAAAAATTTCATCCATCGGATAAAATTGCATACATTTGCAACCATAATAATCTTACCATACACAAATCAATCATCATGAAATCAAAGATCAATAAGGCTTTTGTGGAGCATTTCGGCGGAGAGGGCACTCTCTTTGTGGCTCCGGGACGTTTCAATCTCATCGGCGAGCACACCGATTACAACGGTGGATTCGTATTCCCGGGCGCCATTGACAAGGCTATCATGGCCGAGATACGCCCCAACGGCACAGACCGCGTGAAGTTGTATTCGATCGACCTTGACGCGTCGGCTGAATTCGGTCTGAACGAGGAGGACGCTCCCAAGGAGCAGTGGGCGCGCTACGTGTTCGGCGTGTGCCGCGAGATCATCAAGCGCGGCGGCAAGGTGGAGGGCTTCGACGCCGTGTTCTCCGGCAATGTGCCTCTGGGTGCCGGCCTGTCGTCGTCGGCTGCTCTGGAGAGCTGCTTTGCATTTGCGCTCAACGATCTGTTCAACGACAATAAGTTCGACCGCATGGAGCTGGCCCGTATCGGTCAGAGCACGGAGCACAACTATTGCGGCGTGAACTGCGGCATCATGGACCAGTTCGCAAGCTGCCACGGCAAGAAGGACAATCTGATGCGCCTCGACTGCCGCTCTGGTGAGTTCGAGTATTTCCCCTTCAAGCTCGACGGCTACAAGCTTGTGCTTGTCGACTCGCGGGTGAAGCATGAGCTCGTCGACTCTCCCTACAACAAGCGTCGCGAGAGCTGCGAGCGTGTGGCTCGTCATCTGGGCGTGGAAACCCTCCGCGACGCCGATATGGCGATGCTTGAGGCTGTCAAGGGTGAGCTTTCGCACGAGGACTACATGCGCGCCAAATATGTGATCGAGGAGAAGCAGCGTGTGCTCGACGTGTGCGACGCTCTGCTCAAAGGCGATTACGACACAGTGGGCCGCTGCATGTATGCCACTCACGACGGTCTGTCGAAGGACTATGAGGTGAGCTGCGAGGAGCTCGACTTCCTCAACGATGTGGCCCGCGAATGCGGCGTGACCGGTTCGCGCATCATGGGCGGCGGCTTCGGCGGCTGTACGGTCAATCTGGTGAAGGACGATCTTTACGACAACTTCATAGCCACTGTAAAGGCCCGTTTCAATGAGAAGTATGGCCACGAGCCTCAGATCTATCCCGTGATAGTGAGCGACGGCGCCCGCCGTTGCTGCAGCTGCGAGGGTTGAGCAAGCCATAGACGGAAACAGACTGCAGTGCCGTGTCAGAAGGTCAGCTTTTGACGCGGCGCTGTGTTTATCTGCGATATGATGATATGAGTGCGGTGGAAGTATAGGCGGCGGCCATGAGTGACGGTGAATCGACGGGCACGATGGCGAATCGGCGAATTTGGCGGTTGGGAAAATAATTCGTAACTTTGCGGAGTATTGAAATTCAAGACAGCGAGTATGGGTCTCGCCTGCATGACAAGCAGGCCGGGATTCTTTTCTTTTTCTGTCGTCTGAATGTTTCCCCCTTATAAACAAACCACGAAAAAAATCAAGAAATTATGGCAATAACTTACATGACCAAGGAAGGTTACAAGAAGAAGATGGAGGAGATAGCCCATCTTGAATCGGTGGAGCGTCCGCGCATCTCACATGCTATCGCGGAGGCCCGCGACAAGGGTGACCTTTCGGAAAATTCTGAATATGACGCCGCCAAGGAGGCTCAGGGTTTGCTCGAAATGAAGATAGCGCAGCTGAAGGATCTGGTGGCAAACGCACGTATAATCGACGAAAGCTCACTCAATAACGAGGAGGTGCAGATACTCAATCGTGTGAAGATCAAGAATGTGGCCAACGGGATGGTGATGGAATACACCATCGTGGCCGACAGCGAGGCCAATGTAAAGGAAAAGAAAATAGGCTCTTCGACACCGATAGCCCAGGGGCTGCTCGGCCACAAGCTCGGAGAGCAGGTGGAGATCAAGGTGCCCGCCGGTCTGATGAAGTTTGAGATTGTAGAAATAAGTTTCTGACCAATCATACGACACGATATGGCAACGATATTCACAAAAATAGTCAACGGCGAGATTCCTTGCTACAAGGTGGCCGAGGATGACCGGCATATAGCTTTTCTTGACATCAATCCGGTGACTCCCGGCCATACGCTGGTGGTGCCCAAGCATGAGGTCAGCTATCTGTTTGACCTCAGCGACGATGAGTATGTGGCGCTGGAGCTTTTTGCGAAGAAGGTGGCCAAGGGTCTCCGCGAGGCCATGCCGTGCAAGCGTATCGGTGTGACGGTCATCGGTCTGGAGGTGCCTCATGCCCATATCCATCTGTTGCCCATCACTACCGAGGCCGACATGGATTTCCATCACAAGAGCCAGCTTCCCGGCGAGGAAATGGAGTCGATATGCGCCCGTATCAGAGAGGCTGTGGCCAAGGAACTGGACTGAATTACTTGCGGCGGACGATCACCTTGTGCGGATTGTCCGCCGCTGTTATCGCCTCCGATTAAGGCGCGTCGTGTAGATCGGCCGCCTGAAAACAATGCTAATATCATTATCACGCTATCTTGAATCATTATCATGGCACGACTTTCTGAAAAAATCGGTTATGGTTTCGGCGATATGGCATCGTCGATGTTCTGGAAGATATTCAGTTTCTTCCTTCCTTTCTTCTACAGCAACATATTCGGCCTGAGTCTGATCGACGCGGGCATGCTGATGCTTGTCACCCGTGTGTGGGACGCCGTAAGCGATCCGATGATGGGTGTGATATGCGACCGCACGCACACCCGCTGGGGCAAATACCGTCCGTATCTTCTCTGGGTCGCGCTGCCGTTCGCGCTGTGTGGCGTGATGCTGTTCATGACTCCCGACACCGGCTATGGTTTCAAGCTCTTCTGGGCATATTTCACTTATATACTGATGATGACCTGCTATACGGCCATCAACGTGCCCTACGGCGCGATGCTCGATGTGGTGACGACAAGCTCGCAGGAGAAGACCGTATTTTCCTCATATCGCATGTTTTTCTCCTATGCCGGCAGTTTTATGGCCCTTCTGGCGTGGGAGCCGCTCTGCGGGCTTTTCAACGGCACCGGTGCCGGCACGCCTCTCGAGTCGTGCAGTCCCAGGGCCTGGACTCTGGCCATGACGGTGATCGGAGGGGCATGCTGCCTGTTGTTTCTGCTCTGTTTCGCCATGACGCGCGAGGTTGTCGATTCGCGGTCGAAGGCGTCGGTGGGCAAGGATTTCCGCACTCTGATGACCAACCGTCCGTGGTGGATCATGAACGGTGTGGCGATCTTCAATAATTTCTACAACATCATACGCGGCTCGGCTGTGGCCTATCTGTTTGCCAATATCATCGGTGGGTCGCACGATGTTAAGATACTGACATTCGCTCTGACTGCTGGTGTGTTTCTCTGCATCGGCGAGCTGGTGAATATGGTCAGTGTGCCTCTGGCTGTGCCTCTGTCGATGAAGTGGGGAAAGAAGTCGACATTCATGTCGGCGCTGCTTGTGATCATAGTCACGAGTGTGGCGTTCTGGTTCTGTCCGGCCACTACGGGCGGTATATGGGCTATGGTCGGGCTTCAGGTGGCGTTTGCGGTGGCTCTCGGCGTCGTGTCGCCGCTGGTATGGAGCATGTATGCCGACGTGGCCAACTATTCGGAGCTTGTCAACGGTTCAGCCTCTACGGGTCTGATATTCTCTTCGGCCTCGATGGCTCAGAAGTTCGGCAGTGCTTTCGGCGGCGCGGCCGTTATGTGGCTTCTCAGCGGTTTCGGATATGACACGGCTCCGGGTGCGGTGCAGCCTCAGCTGGCTCTTGACGGCATCATGGCCATGATGAGCTTTATCCCTGCGGGTCTGGCCTGTGTGGCTTTTGTGTTGCTTTGGCGTTATCCGCTGACGAGTGCCCGCATGGAGCATATCATGTCGGAGCTTAAGGCGCTCAGGATGGCTCCGGCCGACGGTCCCCGCAAGGACAATATGGAGGACTTCGCCGATCTGCCATGATCGCAGGCTTGGGATTACCGGTGACTTTCAAATGTCACTTGCAGCTGTTTTTTGCGAGTTGGTTATGCAATATTTCGTAACTTTGCAGAGCCGTTCAAAGGGCGGACAAAACCAGAAGTATCAACAGAAATCATACAATTATATGAGAGTCGCAATCGTGGGCGCTTCGGGCGCCGTCGGACAAGAGTTTCTCCGTGTGCTCGAGGAGCAGAATTTTCCTATCGACGAGCTGCTGCTGTTCGGTTCGAGCCGCAGCGCAGGCCGGACATATATCTTCCGTGGCAAGGAAGTGAAAGTGAAAGAGTTGTGTCATAACGACGACTTCAAGGGGGTCGACATCGCTTTCACTTCGGCCGGTGCCGGAACTTCAAAGGAGTTTGCCGAAACGATCACCAAGCATGGTGCTCTGATGATAGACAACTCAAGCGCCTTCCGTATGGACGACGATGTGCCCCTGGTGGTGCCGGAGGTCAACGGTCAGGATGCGTTCGACACTCCGCGCGGCATAATCGCCAACCCCAACTGCACTACGATACAGATGGTGGTGGCGCTGAAGCCTATCAACGATCTGTCGAAGATCACCCGGGTGCATGTGGCTACCTATCAGGCGGCGAGCGGCGCCGGGGCTGCGGCCATGGACGAGCTTGTGGATCAGTATGCGCGGCTATCGCGCGGCGAGGCTCCGGAGGTGAACAAGTTTGCCTATCAGCTTGCCTACAATGTGATACCTCATATCGACGTGTTTACCGACAACGGCTACACCAAGGAGGAGATGAAGATGTTCAACGAAACCCGCAAGATCATGCACGAGCCGGCGCTGTCGGTGAGCGCTATGTGTGTGCGTGTGCCGGTGATGCGTGCTCATTCTGAGGCCGTATGGGTCGAAACCGAGCGCAGTATCAGCGTCGACGAGGCCCGCGAGGCGTTTGCCGCAGCCGAGGGTGTGGTGGTAGTGGATGATCCGGCCAACAAGAAGTATCCGATGCCGCTCGACGTCGCCGGATGCGATCCGGTGTATGTGGGCCGTATCCGTGAGGATATCGCCAATGAGCGTGGTCTTTCGTTCTGGATCGTGGGCGACCAGATAAAGAAGGGCGCTGCTCTCAACGCCGTTCAGATAGCCCAGTATCTGCTGGCTCACGGCAAGAAATTCGGAGCCTGAACGGAGTTATGGCGCTCGTTCCGGCCATACATTCCTCGACTCCTTTGCTGACATCGCCGGTGCCTATATTTCTGGCGGTGCTGCTTATAATTCTTGTCACTCCGATTGTGCTCAACAAGCTGCGGATTCCGCAGGTGATTGGTCTGATCGTGGCGGGCGTCACTGTCGGGCCTTACGGGTTCAACCTGCTGGCCCGCGACATGAGTTTCGAAGTGTTCGGTCAGGTGGGGTTGTTCTACCTGATGTTTCTGGCCGGCATAGAAATAGATATGTACCACCTGAAGAAGAACCTCCGGAAGGGGTTGGTCTTCGGGTTGTACACTTTTATAATACCCCTTGCTTTAGGTGCTGTGGCGGCCGGTCTGCTGCTCGGGCTTGACGCTCTGACTGCGGTGCTTATGGCCTCGATGTTTTCGGCGCATACGCTGATAGCCTATCCGATAGTCTCGCGCCTGGGGCTGACCCGCTCTGCGCCTGTGGTCATAGCGATAGCCGGCACAATATTTACGGTGCTTGGCTCGCTGATTGTGCTTGCCGGTGTGGTCGGCACGTTCCATGACGGCGAGTTTCGCGTCGGGGGCACTCTGAAGCTTCTCGGCCTGCTGGCGGGCTACTGTCTGGTGCTGGTGTATGCCTATCCGCGGATTACGCGGTGGTTTTTCAAGCATTGGAACGACAGCATCCTGCAGTATGTCTATGTGCTGGCGATGATGTTCACGGCCGCGCAGCTTGCCATCTGGGCAGGTATCGAGGGGGTGTTCGGCGCATTTTTCGCAGGTCTGGTGCTGAACCGTTATATTCCCGCCCGTTCTCCGCTTATGTCGCGGATTGAGTTTGTCGGCAACGCGATATTCATCCCGTACTTCCTGATCGGGGTGGGTATGCTGATCAATGTCGGGGTGGTGACGCGCGGCTGGTCGACGCTGTACGCGGCGGGTGTGATGTCGGGTGTGGCTATGTGTACCAAGTGGCTTGCGGCGTTCGTCACGCAGCGAACGTTCGGCATGAACAGTGTGGAACGGTCGACGATGTATCAGCTCAGCAACGCGCATACGGCCGTGGCGCTCGCGGTGGTGATGATAGGCTACGGTATGAGGCTGTTTGACGAGGTGATACTCAATGGCACGGTGATAATGATCCTTGTGACCTGTACGGTGTCGTCGATAGGCACTTCGAGGGCGGCAAGCCGTCTGAAGGTGATGGCTCTCGAGGAAGAGGGTGCCGGCGATGGTGTCGCCGAGCAGAGCCGTCACCGCGAGAATGTGCTGATACCGGTGGCCAATCCTGCTACGGCGCGCGAGCTTGTGGATCTGGCGCTGCTTATGCGTGACAAGGCGCGTTCGAACGGCAGGGTGTATGCCTTGCACGTGCGCAATGACAATTCGGCTGCGTCGCGGTCGCTCGGGAGGGTGTCGCTCGATACGGCCGAAAAGGCTGCGGCGAGTGTGGACACCTCGGTGGAGGCTATTGACCGGTATGACATGAATTTTGTGACGGGAGTGGTCAACACCATAGAGGAGCGCGATATAGACAGGGTGATAATCGGGCTGCACCGGCGCAATACGATTATTGACTCTTTTTTCGGCGACAAACTTCCAAATCTGTTGAGGGCAACCAACAAGATGCTCGTCATATCGCGTTGCTTCATACCTGTCAACACTATCGCGAGGATAGTTGTGGCTGTGCCTGCCAATGCCCAGTATGAGACCGGGTTTCAGGCATGGGTGACATCGCTGTGCAATCTGGCTTCGCAGCTCGGATGCCGGCTGATATTCTGCTGCAGCGACGCGACGCGGCGTTTCATCGAGGCGGTGATAAAGCGCGGGCAGTATGAGCTGCGTTCGGAATACCGCAGGGTGGAGGACTGGGATGATTTCCTGATGTTGTCGAACAAGGTGCTTGACGATGATCTGTTCGTGGTGGTGAATGCCCGCCGGGCATCGGTGTCGCATGCCGGGTATCTCGATTCGCTTCCTGAATTCCTGCAGAAATATTTTGCAAGCAACAATATGATCGTGATCTATCCCGAACAGTTCGGCGAGCGGATGGATGAGATGACGATGACCGATACGCTTACCACTGACATAGCTACAGTCAGCTCTCCGTTGTGGCTCCGTGTCAATTCGGCGTATAGCAGGCTTGTGAAGCTAAAGAAAAGGGTGACCCAGCGCGGTCGTCGTCCGAAGATAGATCTCTGAGGTGACGGCAGTGCGCGTCAGCGATATGTGTCGGTGAGATCGTAAAGATGGCGGTAGATGTCGGCGTCGACCTGAGTGAGGCTGACATCGCGGCGCGCCATGACGCGGCGCGCGGTGTCGATGAATTTGTCGAACGGCACTTCGGTCATCGCGGCGGTGGATCCTTCTGTAAATGACGGGACGAAGTTGCGCGGATATCCTGATCCGTGGAAGTTGACCCCGACCCCGAACACTGTGGCGGTGTTGATCATTGTGTTGGCTCCGGTCTTGGAGTGGTCGCCCATTATGAGGCCGCAGAACTGGAGGCCCGTGCGCTGGAAGCGGCGCGTGGGGTAATTCCAGAGTTTGATTTCCGTATAGTCGTTTTTGAGATTCGATGCTACGCATCCGGCTGCGATGTTGCACCATTCGCCTATTACGGCATTGCCGAGGAAGCCATCGTGGGCTTTGTTGGAGTAGCCGATTATCACTATGTTGGCCACCTCGCCTCCTACTTTGGAGTGCGGTCCGATCGTGGTGGCTCCGTAGATGCGTGAGCCCATTTTTATCTGTGCTCCTTCGCAAAGGGCAAGACCTCCGCGTATGCAGGTGCCTTCCATCACTTCCGATCCGGCCGCAAGATATACGGGGCCGTGGTTGAGATTTACGATAGCTCCCTCCATGGTGGCTCCCGGTTCGATGAAGAGCCGTGACGGATCGCCTATGATGGTGTTGGATGGTGATGGCGCGACGGATTCACGTCCGGCCGTAAGGAGTGTGAAGTCGTATTCGAGCGCTGCGGCGTTGAGCTGAAAAATGTCGTAGGAGCGTGTGAGTCGCAGCGGTATCTCATCGAGCTGTATCAGTTCGTACGGTTGCTGATCGAGTGGGCATCGCCGTGCTATTTCTTCGTCATGGAACATCAGCGCCTGTCCTTTGCGGAGGTGTTCGACCCCTTTGACCACTCCGGGCGTGGGGAAGAAATGGGCTGAGACGATGAAGCTGTCGTCGTCGGGCGATGATATGGATGGATACTTGACCGACAGATAGTCGGCTGTCATGTAGGAGTAGACGGCCGGAAGGCTCAGCTCCCATTTCTGCCGCAGCGTGAGTATGCCGAGCCTGAGGTCGGCCACGGAGCGGGTGAATGTCAGCGGTAGAAGATTGTCGCGCACTTCGGGCACGTCGCGGAGTATGATGTTGAGCATGAGATCGATTGTTGTAAGTGGTTCGATATGTCTGCGAAGTTACGAAAAAAATCCCGTGGGTCAGCGGTTGTGAAATAAACTTAAATCGAAAAAGTGGCATTCCGGATAATAAATCGTCAGAAAATGTGCGAATTGTTTGCGTATTAGAAAATTAGTAAGTAATTTTGCATCGCTTAAATGGACGAAGTGTGCGATTTCGGCTGTAACTGCTTGTTATGCAGTGTGTCGTGGTCGGTTGCGCGGAGTGTGTTTGATGCGTATTTCGCAAAGCAAAAAGATAGAAAACAGTAATAAACGAAAAGTTAAAAAGTAAAAGACTAAGATGCCTACTATTCAGCAATTAGTAAGAAAAGGGCGTGTAGCCCTCCAGGACAAGAGCAAATCTCCGGCCCTGGACTCCTGTCCGCAGCGTCGCGGTGTCTGCGTGCGCGTTTATACCACAACCCCCAAAAAGCCTAACTCGGCCATGCGTAAGGTGGCCCGTGTGAGACTGACCAACGGCAAGGAGGTGAACAGCTACATTCCCGGCGAAGGACACAACCTGCAGGAGCACTCGATCGTGCTGGTTCGCGGCGGCCGTGTGAAGGATCTTCCCGGTGTGCGCTACCATATCGTCCGCGGTACGCTCGATACAAGCGGTGTGAAGGATCGCACTCAGCGTCGCAGCAAATACGGCGCAAAGCGTCCGAAGGCCGCGAAGAAATAAATTGCGCAGGAAGAAGCCTGTTTCTTACAGAATTCCCCGGCGTGCGGGGAATGAAAACAAAGTTTTTAACTTCGTTTTTGATTTACTGGAAGGCTAATTCAAGGTTGAGTAAACGGGCGCCGGAGGGCGCTGTCGGTTGAAGAAGAAAGATGCAGCAACCAAGCAAACAAAAACATCACTTAAACAAAAAATGAGAAAAGCAAAGCCAAAGAAGCGGATTGTATTGCCCGATCCGGTGTTTAACGACGTTCGCGTGTCGAAATTTGTGAATCATCTGATGTATGACGGCAAGAAGAACACCGCTTACACTATATTCTACAGCGCTCTCGAGACTGTGAAGACCAAGCTCCCCAACGAGGAGAAGACCGCTCTCGAAATCTGGAAGAAAGCTCTGGAGAATATCACTCCTCAGGTGGAGGTGAAGAGCCGCCGCGTGGGTGGCGCCACATTCCAGGTGCCCACCGAGATCCGTCCCGATCGCAAGGAGTCGATTTCCATGAAGAACCTTATCTTATACGCCCGCAAGCGCGGCGGCAAGACGATGGCCGACAAGCTGGCCGCCGAGATCGTCGACGCCTACAATGAGCAGGGTGGCGCATTCAAGCGCAAGGAGGATATGCACAAGATGGCCGAGGCCAACCGTGCTTTCGCTCACTTCCGCTTCTGATATGATGCGTGCGTGACCAATACTACAACTGAAACGACACAACACCAAATAATCAATGGGAAAATCTGACGAACAACTGAAGTACACCCGTAATATCGGCATTATGGCTCATATCGACGCCGGCAAGACGACGACGTCCGAGCGCATACTTTTCTATACGGGTCTGACTCACAAAATAGGTGAGGTGCACGACGGCGGCGCCACCATGGACTGGATGGAGCAGGAGCAGGAGCGTGGCATCACCATCACATCGGCTGCAACCACAGCATTCTGGAAGTATGCCGACGAAAAGTACAAGATCAATCTTATCGACACTCCGGGACACGTTGACTTCACTGTGGAGGTGGAGCGTTCGCTGCGTGTGCTCGACGGAGCTGTGGCCACATTCTGTGCTGTGGGCGGTGTAGAGCCTCAGTCGGAAACCGTATGGCGCCAGGCTGACAAGTATAATGTTCCCCGTATCGGCTATGTTAACAAGATGGACCGTTCGGGCGCAAACTTCTTCGAAGTGTGCCGCCAGCTCAAGGAGGTGCTCGGAGCCAATCCCTGCCCGATCCAGATACCTATCGGCGCCGAGGAGACATTCAAGGGCGTTGTGGATCTGATCCGCATGAAGGCTATCTTCTGGCACGACGAGACCATGGGTGCCGAGTATTCTGTGGAGGATATCCCTGCCAATCTGATGGACGAGGCTCAGGAGTATCGCGACAAGATGCTTGAGAAGATCGCCGAGTTTGACGACGCTCTGATGGAGAAATATTTCGACGATCCCTCGACTATCGGCGAGGATGAGATCCGTCGCGCTCTCCGCAAGGGTACTCTCTCGATGGAGATCGTGCCGATGATCTGCGGATCGTCGTTCAAGAACAAGGGTGTTCAGCCTCTGCTCGACTGTGTGTGCGCATACCTGCCTTCGCCTCTCGACGCCGGTGCTGTAGAGGGTCACAATCCCTCGAGCCCCGATGAGGTTGAGACCCGTGAGCCGTCGAGCGAAGCTCCGATGTGTGCTCTTGCGTTCAAGATCGCGACCGACCCGTATGTGGGTCGTCTGACATTCTTCCGCGTGTACAGCGGCGACGTTGTTGCCGGAAGCTACGTGCTCAACGCCCGTTCGGGTAAGAAAGAGCGCGTGAGCCGTCTGTTCCAGATGCACTCCAACAAGCAGAACGCTAAGGAGATGATTGGCTGCGGCGACATAGGCGCAGGTGTGGGCTTCAAGGATATCCGCACCGGCGACACTCTCTGCGATGAGAACCATCCGATTGTCCTCGAGGCTATGGACTTCCCCGATCCCGTGATCGGTATCGCTGTGGAGCCGAAGACTCAGAAGGACCTCGACAAGCTGGGCGTGGGTCTGCAGAAGCTTGCTGAGGAGGATCCGACCTTCCGTGTACAGACCAACGAGGAGACCGGTCAGACCGTGATCAGCGGTATGGGTGAGCTTCACCTCGACATCATCATCGACCGTCTGCGCCGCGAGTTCAAGGTTGAGTGCAACCAGGGTCGCCCGCAGGTTACCTACAAGGAGGCTATCACCAAGCCTGTTGAGCTTCGCGAGGTGTTCAAGAAGCAGACAGGTGGCCGTGGTAAGTTTGCCGACATCATTGTTCGCGTGGAGCCTGTCGACGAGGGCTTCGAGGGCAACCTCCAGTTTGTCGACGAGGTGAAGGGCGGTAACATTCCCAAGGAGTTCATCCCGAGCATTCAGAAGGGCTTTGCTGCAGCGATGAAGAATGGCGTTCTCGCCGGTTATCCCGTGGAATATCTGAAAGTGACTGTGATCGACGGATCGTTCCACCCCGTAGACTCCGACCAGCTCTCGTTTGAGCTTTGCGCCATCCAGGCCTTCAAGAAGGCTTCGGAGAAGGCCGGTCCGGTTCTGCTTGAGCCGATCATGAAGATCGAGGTCGTGACTCCGGAGGAGAACATGGGTGACGTGATCTCCGACCTTAACAAGCGTCGCGGTCAGGTAGAGGGTATGGAAACCAGCCGCAGCGGCGCCCGTGTCGTGAAGGCCAAGGCTCCTCTTGCCGAGATGTTCGGCTATGTGACCGCTCTGCGTACGATCACATCCGGCCGTGCAACATCGACCATGTCGTTCTCCCACTACAGCGAGGTAAGCAGCTCGATCGCCAAGAATGTGCTGACCGAGTGCCAGGGCCGTGTGGATTTGCTCAAATAAAAATCATTCATTCCAAACAACAATATGAGCCAGAAAATCAGAATCAAACTGAAATCTTACGATCACAATCTGGTCGACAAGTCGGCTGAGAAGATTGTGAAGACCGTAAAGGCTACCGGCGCTGTGATCAGCGGTCCGATACCCCTGCCTACCCACAAGCGGATCTTCACTGTCAACCGCTCGACTTTTGTCAACAAGAAGAGCCGCGAGCAGTTCCAGCTCTCTTCGTTCAAGCGCCTCATCGACATCTACAATTCGACTGCCAAGACTGTCGATGCGCTGATGAAGCTTGAACTTCCGAGCGGTGTAGAGGTCGAGATCAAGGTGTGATAGCCTTGCGAAAGATTCAGAACATTCAACGAAAAGCAACTATTAAAAACAAAGAGAAATGCCAGGATTATTAGGAAAGAAAATCGGAATGACATCCGTTTTCAGTGCCGACGGCAAGAACGTGCCGTGCACTGTTATCGAAGTAGGTCCTTGCGTAGTGACTCAGGTAAAGACTGCCGAAACTGACGGCTACAGCGCTCTGCAGCTTGGTTTTGTCGAGAAGAAAGACAAGCACACCAATGCTCCCGAGGCCGGCCACTTCAAGAAGGCAGGAGTCAACCCGCAGCGACACTTGGCCGAGTTCAAGGGCTTTGAAGGCGAATACAAGGCCGGTGACACTATCACCGTCGACAGCCTTTTCACTGAAAGCGACTTTGTCGACATTCAGGGTACTTCGAAGGGTAAGGGCTATCAAGGCGTAGTGAAGCGTCACGGTTTCGGTGGTGTGGGCCAGAGCACCCACGGCCAGCACAACCGTCTGCGTGCTCCCGGTTCGATAGGTGCCTGCTCGTATCCCGCGAAGGTGTTCAAGGGTATGCGCATGGCCGGCCAGATGGGCAACGAGTGCGTGACTGTGCAGAACCTCCAGGTGCTGCGTGTGATGCCGGAGCACAATCTGCTTCTGATCAAGGGTTCGATACCCGGATGTAAAGGTTCAATCGTAAAAATTGAGAAATAATGGAACTCGCGATATACAATATCAAAGGTGAGGATACCGGCCGCAAGGCTCAGCTCAACGACGCGGTGTTTGCTATCGACGCCAACGAGCATTCGGTATACCTCGACGTGAAGCAGTATCTGGCCAACCAGCGTCAGGGCACACACAAGTCGAAGGAGCGCAGCGAGGTTTCGGGTTCGACCCGTAAGCTTCACAAGCAGAAAGGTGGCGGCGGTGCCCGTATCGGCGATATCAATTCTCCGCTTCTGGTTGGTGGCGGCCGTGTATTCGGTCCTCGTCCCCGCGACTATCGCTTCAAGCTCAACAAGAAGGTGAAGCAGCTCGCCCGTCGCAGCGCCTGGACCTACAAGGTGCAGGACGGTCAGGTGAAGGTGGTTGAAAACTTCACTTTCGAGGCTCCTAAGACTAAAGATTTTATAAATTTTGCTAAAAATCTTGAAGCCGAGGGCAAAAAGCTGCTCGTCATTTTAGCGGACAACAATAAAAACGTATATTTGTCGGCTCGAAATGTTCCGGGTGCCTGCATCATGCGCGCTTCGGACGTCAACACTTATGCGATAATGAAGAGCAATGCCATCGTCCTGACGGAGGGTGGCCTTGAGGTCATCAACAATCTCTGACAAAAAAGCAACTTGAAATGGACATAACAATAACCCCCATAGTCACCGAAAAGGCGACCAAGCTGACGGAGAAGCTCAACCGCTATACGTTCCGCGTGTCGCCCCAGGCCAACAAGGCCGAGATCAAGAGCCTTGTGGAGAAGCTTTACGGCGTCAAGGTTGTGAGCGTCAACACGGCAGTGGTGCGCGGCAAGAACAAGAGCCGCTGGACCAAGAGCGGTCTTCTTCGCGGTAAGAGCAACTCTTACAAGAAGGCTTTCATCACCGTAGGCGAAGGCCAGACGATAGACTTTTACAGCAACATATAAATAAGAGATGGCAGTAAGAAAATTCAAGCCCACTACACCGGGGCAAAGACACAAGGTTATTGGCGTATTCAAAGGTACGATCACTGCTACTACGCCAGAGAAATCTCTTACAGTCGGCAAGAAATCCTCGGGCGGCCGCAACGCCGAGGGACACCTCACCAACCGTTACCTGGGTGGGGGTCACAAGAGGAAATACCGCATCATCGACTTCAAGAGAAACAAAGACGGTGTGCCTGCCGTGGTAAAGTCGATAGAGTATGACCCCAACCGGTCGGCGCGAATCGCGCTTCTCTACTATGTCGACGGTGCCAAGGCATATATCATTGCACCCAACGGCCTGGAAGTAGGAACTAAGGTGATGAGCGGAGCTGAGGCAGCTCCCGAGGTAGGCAACTCGCTTCCTCTGAAGAACATCCCCGTCGGTACTCTCATCCACTGCATCGAGCTGCGTCCCGGACAGGGCGCTTTCATGGCTCGTTCGGCCGGTACATTCGCGCAGCTTGTATCGCGCGAGGGCGACTATGCTATAATCAAATTACCTTCTGGCGAAACCCGCAAGATCCTGGCCACATGCAAGGCTACGGTAGGTGTCGTGGGCAACAGCGAGCACTCGCTGGAGCGCAGCGGCAAGGCCGGACGCTCCCGCTGGCTTGGCCGCCGTCCGCGCAACCGCGGCGTAGTGATGAATCCTGTCGACCACCCGATGGGCGGCGGCGAGGGACGCGCTTCGGGCGGACATCCGCGTTCGCGCAAGGGTCTTTACAGCAAGGGTCTCAAGACACGTGCGCCGAAGAAGAGCTCTTCGAAGTACATTATTGAAAGAAGGAAAAAGTAATCTGATTAAGTAAAGCAATATGAGTCGTTCGTTAAAGAAAGGGCCGTATATCAGCGTGAAGCTGGAGAAGAAGGTGACCGCGATGGAAGAGAGCGGCAAGAAGTCGGTGATCAAGACATGGAGCCGTGCTTCGATGATCGCTCCCGAATTCGTAGGCCACACGTTTGCGATCCACAACGGCAACAAGTTCATCCCTGTCTACGTGACCGAGAACATGGTAGGCCACAAGCTGGGAGAATTCGCTCCGACACGTAACTTCCGCGGCCACGGCGGCAACAAGAAGTGATAGTCGGGCGCCGACATTAACAAGAAAAAAGAAAGAAAAATACAAATGGGTGTAAGAAAAAGAAATACTGCCGAAAGGATCAAGGCCGAGCGCAAGGAGATTGCCTTCGCGAAGCTGACCAATATCCCTTCGTCGCCGCGCAAGATGCGTCTTGTTGCGGATATGGTGCGCGGCGTTGAAGTGTTCCGTGCGCTGGGCATCCTGAAGTTCTCCAACAAGGAGGCCGCTGCCAAGCTTGAGAAGCTGCTGCGGAGCGCTATCGCCAACTGGGAAGCCAAGAATGAGAGAAAGGCCGAGAACGGCGAGCTGTGTGTGAGCACGATCTACGTTAACTGCGCTCCGATGCTGAAGCGTCTGCGTCCGGCTCCCCAGGGTCGCGGTTATCGTATCCGCAAGCGTGCCAACCACGTGACTCTCGTAGTAGACACAATCGAAAACGCTAAAAAGAAAGCATAAGGCATGGGACAGAAAGTAAATCCTGTTAGCAACCGTCTGGGTATTGTCCGCGGTTGGGACTCCAACTGGTATGACGTCAAGAAGCTGGCCGACAATATCCTTGAGGATTCGAAGCTGCGCAAATATCTCAACGTCCGCCTTGCCAAGTGCAGTGTGTCGCGTATCGTCATCGAGCGTACTCTCAAGCTGATCACCATCACGGTGTGCACCTCTCGTCCGGGTCTGATCATAGGCAAGGGCGGCCAGGAGGTCGACAAGCTCAAGGAGGAACTCAAGAAGATCACCGACAAGGATGTACAGATCAACATTTTCGAGGTGAAGCGTCCGGATCTCGACGCTCAGATCGTGGCAAGCACGATAGCTCGCCAGATCGAGGGCAAGATCGCTTACCGCCGTGCCGTGAAGATGGCTATCGCCGCTACGATGCGCAGCGGTGCCGAGGGCATCAAGGTGCAGATCAGCGGCCGTCTGAACGGTGCTGAGATCGCACGCTCGGAGATGTTCAAGGAGGGTCGTACTCCGCTCCACACTCTGCGTGCCGATATCGACTACGCTCTTGTGGAGGCTCACACAAAGGTGGGCGTGATCGGTGTTAAGGTGTGGATCTGCCGTGGCGAGGTCTATGGCAAGAAGGATCTGGCTCCTTCATTCACTTCTCAGGGCAAAGAGAGCCGTCCGGGCCAGGGCGCTCCTCGTCGCGATCGCGGCGGCCGCGGTTTCCGTGGCGGTAAGGGTGGCGCTGGCAACCGTTAAACCAACTCATAGTAAAAGAAGATGTTACAACCCAAGAAAACAAAATTCCGCCGCGCGCAGAAAGGCCGCATGAAGGGCATTGCTCAGCGTGGCAACCAGTTGGCCTTCGGTTCGTTTGGCATTAAGACTCTTGAGTCGAAGTGGATCACTGGCCGTCAGATCGAGGCTGCTCGTGTGGCCGTGACCCGCTACATGCAGCGTCAGGGTCAGATATGGATCCGCATATTCCCCGACAAGCCTATCACCAAGAAGCCTGCCGAGGTGCGAATGGGTAAAGGTAAAGGTTCGCCCGAAGGTTTCGTGGCTCCTGTGACTCCCGGCCGCATGCTCATCGAGGTGGAGGGTGTCAGCTACGACATCGCCAAGGAGGCGCTGCGTCTGGCAGCCCAGAAGCTTCCGGTGATAACGAAGTTTGTGGTACGTCGTGACTATGATCCGACTCAAAACGTGTAAGCGATTATGAAAAAAGTAGAGATAAAAGAGCTGAGCACGCAGGACCTCAAGGAGCGTCTGGAAGTGATGGAGCATGAATATGCGCAGCTGAAGATCAATCATTCGGTATCTCCGATTGACAATCCCGCTCAGATACGCCGCGACCGCCGCATGATAGCCCGCGTGAAGACAGAGTTGCGCCAGCGTGAGCTCAACAACAAATAAACAGCGCTGAGGAAACTATGGAAGAAAGAAATTTACGTAAGGAACGCATAGGCGTTGTGTCGAGCAACAAGGGCGACAAGACGATCACTGTGACCGTTAAGTGGAAGGAGAAGCATCCTATCTACGGCAAGTTTGTCAACAAGACGAAGAAGTATCACGCGCACGACGAGAAGAACGAGTGCTCGGTAGGCGATACCGTCCGTCTGATGGAGACCCGCCCCTTGAGCAAGACCAAGAGATGGAGATTAGTAGAAATCATCGAAAAAGTTAAATAAGCATCATGATACAGACAGAAAGCCGATTGACGGTAGCCGACAACAGCGGCGCCAAGGAGGCCCTGTGCATCCACGTGCTGGGTGGCACCGGCCGCCGTTATGCTACGGTTGGCGACATCATCGTGGTGTCGGTCAAGAGCGTGATTCCTTCGTCGGATGTGAAGAAGGGCACGGTGTCGAAGGCCGTGGTGGTACGCACCAAGAAGGAGATCCGCAGGCAAGACGGAAGCTATATCCGCTTCGACGACAACGCTTGCGTGCTTCTCAACAATGCCGGCGAACTGCGCGGCACCCGTATCTTCGGTCCGGTGGCCCGCGAGCTGCGTGCCACAAACATGAAGATCGTGTCGCTGGCTCCGGAAGTGTTATAATTCCCGTGATAGTACAAACAGACAATGAACAAGATTAATATCAAGAAGGGCGACACAGTCTATGTGCTGGCGGGCGATGACCGCGGCAAGACGGGCCGCGTGCTGAAGGTCGATGCGGCCAAGCAGCGTGCCATCGTGGAGGGCGTGAATGTCGTCACGAAGGCAACGAAGCCCAGCGCGAAGCATCCGCAGGGCGGTTTAGTGAAGATGGAGGCTCCGGTACACGTTTCGAATCTGAGCCTGATAGACCCCAAGAGCGGCAAGCCGACTCGTGTCTTCCGCAAGAAGAACGATGAGGGTCGTTCCGTACGTTACGCACAAAAGTCAGGAGAGGAGATTAAGTGATGAGCACAACGACACTGAAAAACGACTATAAGGAGCGGATAGTGCCTGCTCTGGTGAAGCAGTTCAACTACACAAGCGTCATGCAGGTTCCGACCCTGAAGAAGATTGTGATCAATCAGGGTCTTGGCGAAGCCACTCAGGACAAGAAGATCATCGAGACGGCTATCCGTGAGCTGACGGACATCACCGGCCAGAAGGCTGTGGCTACTCTGTCGCGCAAGGATATCTCGAACTTCAAGCTTCGCAAGAAGATGCCGGTGGGCGTGATGGTGACTCTTCGTCGCGACAAGATGTATGAGTTCCTGGAGCGTCTGATCCGTGTGGCTCTTCCGCGTATCCGCGACTTTAAGGGTATCGAGGGCAAGCTCGACGGCCGTGGCAACTACACACTGGGCATCACCGAGCAGATCATCTTCCCCGAGATCAATATCGACAACATCAGCAAGCTTCTGGGCATGAACATCACTTTCGTGACTTCGGCCAACACCGACGAGGAGGGCTATGCTCTTCTGAAGGAATTCGGTCTGCCCTTCAAGAATGCTAAAAAGTAACCCCAAGCTTACTACGAAGAAATGGCAAAAGAATCAATGAAAGCCCGCGAGGTGAAGAGAGCTAAGCTCGTGGCCAAGTATGCCGCCAAGCACGATGCCCTGAAGGCAGCCGGCGACTACGAGGGTCTGCAGCTTCTGCCCAAAAATGCCTCGAAGGTGCGCATGCACAACCGCTGCAGCATCACCGGCCGTCCGAAAGGCTAC
Source organism: Paramuribaculum intestinale (assembly GCF_030759015.1). Classification (GTDB taxonomy): domain Bacteria; phylum Bacteroidota; class Bacteroidia; order Bacteroidales; family Muribaculaceae; genus Paramuribaculum; species Paramuribaculum intestinale. Next base: position 2,835,229 of record NZ_CP098825.1, read on the forward strand.
ATGCGTCAGTTCGGACTGTCGAGAATACAGTTCCGCGAGATGGCCTCTCAGGGTCTGATCCCGGGTGTCAAGAAGGCGAGCTGGTAATAGTTGCTGCGCGAGACGCCCTGCCACAGCGCCATGAGGGCGTGGCGGAGGCGGCTCTCCGGAATTACAACCGACGAGTATTAAATATTGTTCGGATTGTCCGAATCAATTTAAAACAACAATAAAAATGACTGATCCAATAGCAGATTATCTGACAAGATTGAGGAATGCCATCAAGGCCAACCACCGTGTGGTGGAGATCCCTGCCTCAAACTTGAAAAAAGAAATCACAAAGATTCTTTTTGAACAAGGCTATATTCTTAACTACAAGTTTATAGACGGTGAGACTCCGGCCGGCGTGATAAAGATCGCGCTGAAGTATGATCCGGTTGACAAGGTCAACGCGATCAAGGACCTGAAGAGAGTTTCTCGTCCGGGTCTTCGCCAGTATACTGGCTACAAGGATATGCCGCGTGTGCTCAACGGACTGGGTATCGCGATCCTGTCGACTTCGCAGGGCGTGATGACCAACAAGAAGGCCAAAGACCTGAAGGTCGGCGGCGAAGTGCTGTGTTACGTTTATTAATGGAGGAGGATAGATTATGTCAAGAATAGGTAAGGCTCCCATAGCAATCCCTGCCGGTGTGACCGTAAAGGTGTCCGGCGACGTGGTGACCGTAAAGGGTCCCAAGGGCGAACTCAGCCAGAAGATTAATCCCGACCTCCAGATCACGGTGGAGGATGGCCAGCTGACTCTGGCTCGTCCGAGCGATGACCGTGAGCACCGTGCGCAGCATGGTCTTTACCGCGCTCTGATCCATAATATGGTTGTGGGAGTGTCGGAAGGCTACCGCAAGGAGATGGAACTGGTGGGTGTGGGCTACCGTGCAGCGGCTACTGGCCAGGTGCTCGAGCTGTCGCTTGGTTACTCCCACGCTATCTATATAAAGCTTCCGCCGGAGGTCAAGGTAGAGGCGAAGAGCGAGCGTAACAAGAATCCGCTGATCATCCTGGAGAGCGACGACAAGCAGCTTCTGGGCCAGGTGTGCGCGAAGATCCGTTCGCTGCGTAAGCCGGAGCCCTACAAGGGCAAGGGTATCAAGTTTGTCGGTGAGATTATCCGTCGTAAGTCGGGTAAGTCGGCAAGCGCTAAGTAAACTCTAAAAGCATACTACAATGATCTCCAAGAAAGACAGAAGAAATAAAATCAAGGCCCGTATCCGTGGCAAGATCTCGGGCACTGCGGCGCGTCCCCGCATGTCGGTGTTCCGCAGCAACAAGCAGATATACGTGCAGCTGATCGACGATCTGGCGGGCAAGACTCTTGCCTCGACTTCGTCGAAGGGTATCGAGGGCGGCACAAAGTGTGAAATCGCCGCAAAAGTGGGTCAGGCCATCGCCGGCAAGGCTCAGGCTGCAGGTATCACCGAGGTGGTTTTTGACCGCAACGGTTATCTGTTCCACGGCAGGGTAAAATCATTGGCCGACGCAGCTCGCGAGGGCGGTCTTAAATTTTAAGCATCATGGTAAAGAATAACAATAAAGTAAAGTCGACAAACGATCTTGACCTGAAGGACCGCCTGGTGGCCATCAACCGTGTCACCAAGGTGACCAAGGGTGGCCGTGCTTTCACTTTCGCCGCTATCGTAGTCGTAGGCGACGAGAAGGGCGTGGTAGGCGTCGGCCTGGGCAAGGCCAATGAGGTTACAGCCGCTATCGCCAAGGGCGTTGAGGCTGCCAAGAAGAATCTTATCAAGGTGCCTGTTCACAAGGGTACGATTCCTCACGAGCAGGAAGCCAAGTTCGGCGGTTCGCGCGTGATTCTGAAGCCTGCTTCGGAGGGTACTGGCGTGAAGGCCGGCGGTGCTATGCGTGCCGTTCTGGAGAGCGTCGGTATCACTGACGTGCTTGCGAAGAGCAAGGGTTCTTCCAACCCGCACAATCTCGTGAAAGCCACTCTGGCTGCTCTGGGCGAGATGCGCAGTCCGGCCGATGTGGCCCGCAACCGCGGTATCTCGATGGAACAGGTGTTTAACGGTTAAAAAATCTCATTACTGAAAATGGCACAGATAAAGATTACGCAGGTCAAGAGCCGCATCGGTGCTCCCGAGGTGCAGAAGCGCACTCTGGATGCTCTCGGCCTGAAGAAGATGAATCACACGGTGGTGAAAGAAGACACCCCGTCGGTGATGGGAATGGTTAACAAAGTACGTCACCTCGTGAGTGTGACCAACGCATAAAACTGATAATTTAGAAATGGAACTGAATAATCTGCGTCCGGCAGTAGGGTCAGTGACCCGCAAGACGCGTATCGGCCGCGGCCCGGGTTCGGGCAAGGGCGGCACTTCAACCCGCGGCCACAAGGGTGCAAAGTCGCGCTCCGGCTATTCGCGCAAGATCGGCTTCGAGGGTGGTCAGATGCCTCTGCAGCGTCGTCTGCCCAAGTTCGGCTTCAAGAATATCAACCGTGTGGAGTACAAGGCCATCAATATCGGTGTTCTCGACGCTCTGGCAGCTGCCAAGGGTCTGGAGAAGATTGGTATCGAGGAGCTTCGTCAGGCAGGCTATATCAACCGCAAGCAGCTTGTGAAGGTGCTTGGCGAGGGTAGCGTGCAGCGTGCTCTTCAGGTGGAGGCCAACGCGTTCTCCAAGTCGGCTGAAAAGGCTATCACCGAGGCCGGCGGCACAATCTCTAAAATCTGAGTATAATGAGGTTTGTCGAAACTCTGAAAAATATCTGGACAATCGATGAGCTGCGCAAGCGCATTCTTGTGACGCTTCTTCTGGTGCTCGTGTATCGTCTTGGCTGTTACGTGGTTCTTCCCGGTATCAGCCCGGCCGATCTCGACGCACTGTCGAAGTTTACGAACAAGAGCGGGCTTATGCAGCTCCTCGACATGTTCTCCGGCGGCGCTTTCTCTCAGGCGTCGATATTCGCGCTGGGTATCATGCCCTATATCACGGCTTCGATCGTGATACAGCTTCTTGGCATGGTGCTTCCTTCGTTCCAGAAGATGATGCGCGAGGGTGAGAGCGGACGCCAGAAGCTCAACCAGTATACGCGTTATCTGACGGTGCTGATCCTGATTCTGCAGGGTCCGGCCTACCTGATCAATCTTCAGGTGCAGGTGAGCGCTGCGGGCGCTGTGTCTGCGATGGGACCCTGGACGGTGGCTTATCTTACGGTGATACTGGCTGCCGGCTCGATGTTCATCATGTGGCTTGGCGAGCGTATCACTGACCGTGGTATCGGCAACGGTATTTCGTTCATCATCCTTGTGGGTATCATAGCCCGTCTGCCGCAGGCTCTGTTCTATGAGTTCACAAGCCGTATGCCCGGTTCGACCGGTTCGCAGGGCGGTCTGGTGATGTTCGTGGTGGAGCTTATCCTGCTTTTTGCCGTGACGGTTGGCGCTGTGCTTCTGGTGCAGGGTACTCGCAAGGTGCCTGTCCAGTATGCGAAGCGCATCGTGGGCAACCGCCAGTATGGCGGCGCTCGCCAGTATATTCCTCTGAAGGTGAATGCCGCCGGTGTGATGCCGATCATTTTCGCTCAGGCGATCATGTTTATCCCCATCACTCTCGCCGGTTTCGGCTCCAGTGACAATGCCGGTGGTTTCATAGCTGCCTTCAGCGATATCAACGGCTTCTGGTATAATCTGGTCTACTTCCTGATGATCGTGGCTTTCACGTATTTCTATACTGCCATCACTGTGCGTCCGACGCAGATGGCGGAGGATATGAAGCGCAACAATGGCTTCATTCCCGGTGTGAAGCCCGGCAAGAAGACGGCCGAGTATCTTGACAGCATCATGTCGCGAATCACTCTGCCCGGTTCGATATTTCTGGGTATTGTGGCGATTCTGCCTGCTTTCGCGCGTTTCTTCGGCATCAGCCAGAATTTCGCGCAGTTCTTCGGCGGCACTTCGCTGCTGATTCTGGTGGGCGTGGTGCTTGATACTCTCCAGCAGATCGAGAGCCATCTGATGATGCATCATTACGATGGTCTGATGAAGGAGGGCAAGATCAAGGGTCGCACTACGGGCAGTGCCTATTGATAATGTTTATTGAACTGAGTCGAGAAACGTACACAGATATTCCATACGCTGCTTTATGACTTGTCTCAAGACACCCGAGGATATGCAGAAGATGCGTGAGGCGTGTGCTCTGGCGAGCGAGACTCTGGGCTATATAGCCACGATGATCGCTCCGGGGGTGACAACGAATCACATCGAGATGAAAGTGCGCGAGTTTATCGCTGACCACGGGGCCAGGGCTGCTTGTCTTGGCTACGGCGGATTTCCGGCCGCGGTGTGCTATGAGGTGAATGAAACGGTGGTGCATGGTTTTCCTTCGAACTATTCTCTTCGCGAGGGCGATATCATCGGCACTGATCTGGTGGTGGAGCTTGACGGTTTCAACGGCGATATGTGCTATACGTTTGCTGTTGGCGAAGTCAGTCCGGAGGTGATGGCTCTGTGCCGCACTACCAAGGAGAGCCTTTACAAGGGTATCGAGGCGTGTCGCGAGGGCAATCGCATCGGTGATATATCGAATGCCGTGCAGACTTACTGTGAGAGCCGGGGTTACTCGGTGGTCAGGGAGATGTGCGGCCACGGTATAGGACGTTCGATGCACGAGGATCCGGAGATATGCAACTACGGCAAGCGCGGACATGGCCCGATGATCCGTTCGGGCATGTGTCTTTGCATAGAGCCGATGATCAATCTCGGTAGCCGGCATATAGTGATAGAGCGTGACGGATGGACCTGCCGCACGCGTGACCGCAAGCCGTCGGCTCATTATGAGCATACGGTGGCTGTGGTGGACGGTGAAACGGAGGTGCTGACTTCGTTCGAGCCTGTGAAGCGGGTGCTCGGCGACAAGTTCATATAAAAAAAGACATACAATATGGCAAAACAAGCTGCAATCGAACAGGATGGTGTGATCGTGGAGGCTCTGAGCAATGCGATGTTTCGCGTGGAGCTCGAGAACGGCCACGAGATCACAGCTCATATTTCCGGCAAGATGAGGATGCACTACATCAAGATTCTTCCGGGTGACAGGGTGCGAGTGGAGATGTCGCCCTACGATCTCTCCAAGGGTCGCATAGCCTTCAGATACAAATGATATTAAAAACAAGCAAACATCATAGAAAGAGATGAAAGTAAGAGCCTCAGTCAAGAAGCGCACCCCGGACAGCAAGATCGTCCGCCGCAAGGGTCGCCTTTACGTGATCAACAAGAAAAATCCCAAATACAAACAGCGTCAGGGATAATTTTATTACTTTTGCAAAAAATTTCAGTCAACATATGGCAGTACGCATAGTGGGAGTTGACCTCCCCCAGAACAAAAGAGGTGAGATAGCGCTGACCTACATCTTCGGCATAGGCCGCAGCGCGGCCAAGTCGATTCTTGCCAAGGCAGGCGTGAATCCTGACATCAAGGTTCAGGACTGGACCGACGAACAGGCAGCAAAGGTGCGCGAAGTGATCGGCGCCGAGCACAAAGTAGAGGGTGATCTCCGCAGCGAGATCCAGCTGAACATCAAGCGTCTGATGGACATAGGCTGCTATCGCGGCATCCGTCACCGCAATGGTCTGCCCGTGCGCGGTCAGAGCACCAAGAACAATGCCCGTACCCGCAAGGGCAAGAAGAAGACCGTGGCAAACAAGAAGAAAGCAACGAAATAAGAGTTAAAGCAATATGGCAAAGAAGACAGTAGCAGCGAAGAAAAGAAACGTCAAGGTCGACGCCGCAGGGCAGCTTCACGTTCATTCGTCGTTCAACAACATCATCGTGTGTCTGGCCAATTCGGAAGGTCAGGTCATCTCATGGTCGAGCGCCGGCAAGATGGGCTTCAGAGGCTCGAAGAAGAACACTCCGTATGCCGCCCAGATGGCTGCGCAGGATTGCGCGAAGACAGCCTACGATCTGGGTCTGCGCAAGGTGAAGGCTTACGTGAAGGGTCCGGGCAACGGTCGCGAGAGCGCAATCCGCACAGTGCATGGCGCAGGCATAGAGGTCACCGACATCATCGACGTGACTCCGCTGCCCCACAACGGATGCCGTCCGCCGAAGCGCCGTCGCGTCTGAGCCACGCCGGAGCATTATATATTCAATCCAAGGCTCTTATATTCTCAACTCACTAACCAACAATCAAGGGAACGCGCAGGAAGCCCGAACGTGAATAGACCATACAATGAAATCACCTCTCTATGGTCGCGGCTGCACAGACTGACATGTCCGGCGCTGACCCCGCAAACCAAATTATAACAATACAACAAAATGGCAAGATATACCGGCCCCAAGACAAGAATCGCCCGTAAGTTCGGCGAGCCCATCTTCGGTGAAGACAAGGTGCTCGCTAAGAAAAACTACGCTCCGGGCCAGCACGGCCAGAACCGTCGCCGCAAGACTTCGGAGTATGGCACTCAGCTGCGTGAGAAGCAGAAGGCTAAATATACCTATGGTGTGCTCGAGAAATATTTCCGCAATCTTTTCGACAAGGCTGCCCGCACCAAGGGTATCACCGGCGAAGTGCTTCTCCAGCTTCTTGAAAGCCGTCTGGACAATGTGGTGTTCCGTCTGGGCATCGCTCCTACCCGCGCCGCTGCCCGTCAGCTGGTGCTCCACCGCCACATCACTGTCAACGGTCAGGTGGTGAACATCGCTTCGTATCATGTGAAGCCGGGCGATGTTGTGGGTGTGCGCGAGCGTTCGAAGTCGCTCGAAGTGATCGCTGACGCTCTGGCAGGTTTCAACCACAGCAAGTATCCCTGGATCGAGTGGGACGAAAGCTCCAAGTCGGGCAAGCTTCTTCATGTGCCCGCCCGCGAGGATATCCCCGAGAACATCAAGGAGCAGCTCATCGTCGAGCTCTATTCTAAATAATCATAAATGAGGTCCACATGGCTATATTAGCTTTTCAAAAACCTGACAAGGTACTGATGCTCGAAGCCGACAACCGTTTTGGCAAGTTCGAATTCAAGCCATTGGAACCGGGTTACGGCATAACCATCGGCAACGCTCTGCGGCGCATTCTGCTGTCGTCGCTCGAGGGCTTCGCTATCTCGTCGATACGTATCGACGGGGTGAAGCATGAGTTTGACACCGTCCCCGGGGTGAAGGAAGATGTGACCAACATCATCCTCAACCTCAAGAAGGTAGATCTCAAGCAGAAGGTTGACGACACTGATTTCGAGAAGGTGACAGTGAAGGTTTCGGGCACAGACGTGTTCAAGGCCGGCGACATCAACAAGGTGTTGAGCGGCTTTGAGGTGCTGAATCCCGAGCTGGTGATCTGTCATCTCGATCCGGAGGCTTCGTTTGCGATCGATCTGACGATCAACAAGGGTCGCGGATGGGTGCCTGCCGACGAAAACGAGGTGCCTGCCGACGATGTCAATGTCATAGCCATCGACTCGATCTACACTCCTATCAAGAACGTCAAATATACTGTCGATAATTTCCGTGTCGATCAGAAGACCGACTACGACAAGCTCACTCTGGAGATCACGACCAACGGCTCCATTCTCCCGAAGGATGCCCTGAAGGAGGCTGCCAAGATACTGATCTATCATTTCATGCTCTTCTCCGACGAGAAGATCACCCTGGAGGCCGCCGAGGCCGAGGGCAACGAGGAGTTTGACGAAGAGGTGCTCCACATGCGTCAGCTTCTGAAGTCGAAGCTTGTCGATATGGATCTTTCGGTGCGCGCGCTCAACTGTCTGAAGAGCGCCGAGGTGGAAACTCTCGGAGAGCTGGTGCAGTACAACAAGACCGACCTGCTGAAGTTCCGCAACTTCGGCAAGAAGTCGCTGACCGAGCTTGACGATCTGCTGGCAAGCCTCAACCTGTCGTTTGGTATGGACATTTCAAAGTACAAATTAGATAAAGAGTAATAACGATGAGACACAATAAGAATTTCAATCATCTCGGACGCAAGAAGGCTCATCGCGACGCCCTTCTTGCCAACATGACCATCTCGCTCATCATGCACAAGCGCATCTTCACTACTCTGGCCAAGGCCAAGGCGCTGCGCATGTATGCCGAGCCTCTGATCAACCGCGCGAAGGAGGATTCGATGAACAATCGTCGCCTCGTGTTCGCCTACCTCCAGAACAAGGAGGCTGTCACTGAGCTTTTCCGTGAGATTTCGACCAAGATCGCTGAGCGCAACGGCGGCTATACCCGCATTCTGAAGACAGGCAATCGTCTTGGTGACAATGCCAAGATGTGCATGATCGAGCTCGTTGACTACAATGAGAACCTGCTCAAGGAGAAGGAGGCCAAGAAGGAGGGTCGCACACGTCGTTCGCGTCGTGGCGGACAGAAGGCTGCTGCCGCCGTCGAGGCTCCTGCAGCTGTCGAGGCTGAAAAGGAACTTCCCGCAGCTGAGCCTGAGAAGGAGGCCTGATAGCCCTATCTCGGCACTTCGATGTGCGTCTCCGACGCCACCGGGAGTGCCAAAGCAATACAATACTGACGCTGATCCTACGCATGGGTCGGCGTCAGTCGTTTTTTTGATGCTTGCAAAGAGGGGAGCAACGTTTTTTTTGAAAAATTCAGTAATGGCCGGATGGTAATTAGGCGGTGTTTTATTAACTTTGCGAAATGAAAAGGCGCCGGGCGGCTGTGGGCCGGCGTGGCGCGTGAAGTTCAAGCATAGTAATCAAAAACAGATATAACCAACTATTAAAGCAACACCAAGTTATGAAAATCGAAAAGATCATCGGTCGTGAGGTGCTCGACTCGCGCGGCAACCCCACCGTGGAAGTAGACGTAATCCTTGAGTCGGGTGCGCGCGGACGTGCATCTGTTCCTTCGGGAGCATCCACCGGCGTCAACGAGGCTCTTGAGCTTCGCGACGGTGACAAGAGCCGCTATATGGGCAAGGGCGTTCAGAAGGCTGTGGCCAATGTCAACGGCCCGATCGCCGAGGCTCTCAAGGGCATGTCGGCTCTCGATCAGATCAAGATCGACGAGGCTATGATAGCTCTCGACGGCACTGAAACCAAGAGCAATCTCGGTGCAAACGCCATCCTGGGCGTTTCGCTCGCTGTGGCCAAGGCTGCCGCCGACTATCTGGATCTGCCTCTCTACAAGTATATCGGCGGAGCGAACTCTTACGTTCTTCCCGTGCCGATGATGAACATCATCAACGGTGGCGCTCACTCTGACGCTCCTATCGCTTTCCAGGAGTTCATGATCCGTCCGATCGGCGCATGCTGCTTCAAGGAGGGTATCCGCATGGGCACTGAGGTGTTCCACAACCTGAAGAAGGTGCTTCACGAGCGCAATCTGTCGACAGCTGTCGGCGACGAAGGCGGTTTCGCTCCTGCTCTCGACGGCACTGAGGACGCTCTCAATGTGATCATCAAGGCTATCGAGCTGGCCGGCTACGTTCCGGGCAAGGATGTGACCATCGGTCTGGACTGCGCTTCGTCGGAGTTCTACAAGGATGGCATCTACGACTACACATGGAAGCAGGCCGACGGTCCGAAGTACACTTCGGAGGAACAGGCCAAGTATCTGGAGAAGCTTGTCAACGAGTATCCTATCGATTCGATCGAGGACGGTATGGCCGAGAACGACTGGGAGGGCTGGAAGATCCTCACCGATCTTATCGGCAACCGTTGCCAGCTCGTGGGCGACGACCTGTTCGTGACCAATGTGAAGTATCTCCAGAAGGGTATCGACATGGGCTGCGCCAACTCGATCCTCGTGAAGGTGAACCAGATCGGTTCGCTCACCGAGACTCTCCGTGCCGTAGAGCTGGCTCAGCGCAATGGCTACACCGCTGTGATCTCTCACCGTTCGGGCGAGACAGAGGACGCCACTATAGCTGACATCGCTGTGGCTACCAACGCCGGACAGATCAAGACCGGTTCGGCAAGCCGTTCTGACCGTATGGCCAAGTACAACCAGCTGCTCCGTATCCAGGAGGAGCTTGGTGATGCTGCCCAGTATGGCTACGGCAAGCGCTCGAAGCGTCAGGCGTAAGCCGGAGAGCAGCTGCGGCTGCATAGCATAAAACAGATCCGTCCCGGATGCTCCACTATGTGGGGAGTCCGGGACGGATTGTTTTTTTTGGGGGAGGGGGCGGTGACAGAGTTGTCCGCTCGTGGGGTGGGGTTATTCGTTGAGCCGCACCACTCTGATGCCTTGGATCGAGCGCTGGCGCTGCAGGTATGTGGCGAGTGGCAGGGGGTCGACGATCACCTTGCCGGCGGCCGATGAAGCATGGAGCAGGTGTATTTTGCCGTCGGTGCCTCGTGTGGCGATGCCGATGTGCTGCACGTCGAGTCCGGGTGTTTTGGTCACGATGGCTATTATGTCGCCTTCCAGTATGTCGGCTTTGTCGACGGCTGATGTCTTTATATACGGAAAACGGTGGGATCTGAATCCAATCTCCATTTTTTTCATCGCTTCGAAGCGTGCGGAGTCGGCCAGCGCGGGGTATTTTTCTCTGTTGCGGGTTATGAAGTCGAGTGTCTTGATCTGATATGACGGTGTGGCGACTATGCGCGGTGTGACGTCGGTGAGCGTGCCGCGGTGGGCGTTGTCGATGATCCAGTCGCTAATGTAGTGCAGTCGGGAGGGGTAGCCGTCGAGATGTCCCTGGCGGTAGCGGAGTCGTTCGAGGTTGTATACCATGTCGTGCCATGACGATCGTCCCTCTCCGATTGTTATGGCCATTGCGGCTACGTTTTCGACGAATGTCGTGCAGTCCATGCGCTGCATGTCAATCCGCAGGCATTCTGTGTCGCCTTCGAGTGTGCCGGCGGCGTAGGGTGTGTCGAGGAGCATGCGTCCCAGTGCGGCCATGCGTGCGTTGGGCGTCCGTAGGTCGAGTCGTTCGGCTTGCGAAAGCATCCGTGTGATTGTGGCAGTGTCTGTGGCTTCGTCGGCAAAGCATGCTTCGCCCGGGGCTATGGCTGCCGCTGTCAGTGGCAGAGTGGCCATCGCGGCCATTGTCGCTATGCGCTGAAATATTTTTTTTGGCATGATGTTGTTTTTTCTACTGCGAAGATAGGAATTTTCGGTGAGAAATGCCAAAAAACGATCGGGCAGGATGTCTGTGCGGAGGAGTGTGCGGCTATCGGCCGGGTGTTTTTACATAGGGATATTTTTGGCGTATTGGATCGCGCGGTGATGTGTCATGCTTAAAAAGTATGCTCTACAGCATAATTTTAACATTTGTTGATTTGTCTGAATATCAAGTTAAAACACGTGGTTTGTTGAAAAAGTTGGTTTTGGTGGTGTAATTTTCTTTGCGAAAAATTTGGTGGGGAAGATTTTTGGGTGTAACTTTGCACTCGCTTTCGGGAAGCAACGCTCCTGAGAGTCGCAAAGAGAACATTGAGAAGATTTACAATAGACAAGAAGCAGTAGTACAAGAGTCATGTCTGTTCGATGTCCGCTTAGGCGGTGTCGTCAGGCGAAAATGAAACTCTGTTCAATTCCTTTGCCGGGCTGAGATGTCCGGCTGAAGACTACGATGACTACGGATTCGTTCTGGTCGTGGAGAGTGCTCGCCGAGTGATTGTCGGTTTGTTTCTGTCGGGTGCGACGGTCGGTCTGTTTCCTTTCGGGGATTCATGACGGTCAATCAGCACAAGAAAAAAAAGAACAAAAGATAACAACAGCGGAGAGTTTGATCCTGGCTCAGGATGAACGCTAGCGACAGGCTTAACACATGCAAGTCGAGGGGCAGCGGTGGTGAAGGCTTGCCTTCACCAGCCGGCGACCGGCGCACGGGTGAGTAACACGTATGCAACCTGCCTGCCACAGCCGGATAATCGGGAGAAATCCCGTCTAATACGGCATAATGCATCGACGGGACATCCTGTTGGTGCCAAAGGTTAATTCCGGTGGCGGATGGGCATGCGTCGCATTAGTTAGTTGGCGGTGTAACGGACCACCAAGACGACGATGCGTAGGGGTTCTGAGAGGAAGGTCCCCCACACTGGTACTGAGACACGGACCAGACTCCTACGGGAGGCAGCAGTGAGGAATATTGGTCAATGGGCGGGAGCCTGAACCAGCCAAGTCGCGTGAGGGATGACGGCCCTATGGGTTGTAAACCTCTTTTGCCGGGGAGCAAAGTGCCGCACGTGTGCGGTTTGGAGAGTACCCGGAGAAAAAGCATCGGCTAACTCCGTGCCAGCAGCCGCGGTAATACGGAGGATGCGAGCGTTATCCGGATTTATTGGGTTTAAAGGGTGCGTAGGCGGACGCTTAAGTCAGCGGTAAAATTGCGGGGCTCAACCTCGTCGAGCCGTTGAAACTGGGTGCCTTGAGTGGGCGAGAAGTACGCGGAATGCGTGGTGTAGCGGTGAAATGCATAGATATCACGCAGAACTCCGATTGCGAAGGCAGCGTACCGGCGCCCAACTGACGCTGAAGCACGAAGGCGTGGGTATCGAACAGGATTAGATACCCTGGTAGTCCACGCAGTAAACGATGAATGCTAGTTGTCCGGGGCGATTGAGTTCTGGGTGACACAGCGAAAGCGTTAAGCATTCCACCTGGGGAGTACGCCGGCAACGGTGAAACTCAAAGGAATTGACGGGGGCCCGCACAAGCGGAGGAACATGTGGTTTAATTCGATGATACGCGAGGAACCTTACCCGGGCTCAAACGCAGGAGGGATGTTTTTGAAAGGAGGCAGCCAGCAATGGTCTCCTGCGAGGTGCTGCATGGTTGTCGTCAGCTCGTGCCGTGAGGTGTCGGCTTAAGTGCCATAACGAGCGCAACCCCTACCTACAGTTGCCATCGCGTGATGGCGGGCACTCTGTGGGGACTGCCTGCGCAAGCAGTGAGGAAGGCGGGGATGACGTCAAATCAGCACGGCCCTTACGTCCGGGGCGACACACGTGTTACAATGGCAGGTACAGCGGGAAGCCACCCGGCGACGGGGCGCGGAACCCGAAAACCTGTCTCAGTTCGGATTGGAGTCTGCAACCCGACTCCATGAAGCTGGATTCGCTAGTAATCGCGCATCAGCCACGGCGCGGTGAATACGTTCCCGGGCCTTGTACACACCGCCCGTCAAGCCATGGAAGCCGGGGGTGCCTGAAGTGCGTGACCGCAAGGAGCGCCCTAGGGTAAAACCGGTGACTGGGGCTAAGTCGTAACAAGGTAGCCGTACCGGAAGGTGCGGCTGGAACACCTCCTTTCTGGAGACGTCATGATGTCCGGTAGCTCCGGGCAGTCGGACGGCAGTCTGTTCCCGATCACAGACCGTTACAACGGCATATAGCCCTCCATACAGAATGATTCTGCCGATTAGGTTCGGCGTCGGAGTCGAGAGAATGGAAGATGACGGAGTTTTCACTGATACGCCTCAGGATATGAAAGGCGTGCTGCTGCTTCGGGCTCTATTGACCTACAACGGCTTGAAATGGCGTATTCCGGTTTTTCGCTGGGATGACAGGTGTCGGCGGCGGTTATATCGCCGGTGGCGACAGCGAAACGCCCGTTCAACCGTCACGGGGGATTAGCTCAGCTGGCTAGAGCATCTGCTTTGCAAGCAGAGGGTCAACGGTTCGAATCCGTTATTCTCCACCGTAAACAAAGAGAACATTGACATACTGGAAGCGAAAGTCATTGATGACGCAAGTCAGAGATGGCAAGCAATTGACAATAGAAACGAGTGAAATCATCGGGCGAATGTGCTTTTTGAGCACATCGAACGACGGATATCTGACGTAGAGTCAAAAGGCGAAGTAAAAGGAAAGGAGAGAAGGGCACATGAAGGATGCCTTGGCTCTCGGAGGCGACGAAGGACGTGACAAGCTGCGATAAGCTGCGGTTGGAGGCAAATACTCATCAAGCCGCAGATCTCCGAATGGGGCAACCCGGCGCGCGAAGAGTGCGTCACCGGTCTGTGACCGGAGCGAACCCGGGGAACTGAAACATCTCAGTACCCGGAGGAAGAGAAAACAATAGTGATTGCGCAAGTAGTGGCGAGCGAACGCGCAATAGCCCAAACCGCCGGCGTGGCGACGCGTCTGGCGGGGTTGTAGGACCGCCGGTAAAGTGATGGAATACGGTTAGCCGAACACGCTGGAAAGCGTGGCCATAGCGGGTGACAGCCCCTTAGGCGAAAACTGTGATTCCGGGCGAGGCGGCACCTGAGTAGCGCGGGACACGAGAAATCCTGTGTGAATCTGCGGGGCCCATCCCGTAAGGCTAAATACTACCGAGAGACCGATAGCGAACCAGTACCGTGAGGGAAAGGTGAAAAGAACCTCGAACAGAGGAGTGAAAAAGACCCTGAAATCATGTGCCTACAAGCGGTCGGAGCCACTACGTGTGGTGACGGCGTGCCTTTTGCATAATGAACCTACGAGTCACCCGCGCCGGCGAGGCTAAGGGCAGTGATGCCCGGAGCCGAAGCGAAAGCGAGTCGGAACACGGCGCCGTTAGTCGGCGCGGGTGGACGCGAAACCAAGTGATCTACCCTTGGGCAGGCTGAAGACGGGGTAACACCCGTTGGAGGGCCGAACCGGTAAGCGTTGAAAAGCTTTCGGATGACCTGAGGGTAGGAGTGAAAGGCCAATCAAACTTGGAGATAGCTCGTACTCCCCGAAATGCATTTAGGTGCAGCCTCGGGTGTTATACCGCGGAGGTAGAGCGACTGATAGGATGCGAGGGCTTCACCGCCTATCAAGTCCTGACAAACTCCGAATGCCGCGGCATGAATCCCGGGAGTGAGGGCGCGGGTGCTAAGGTCCGCGTCCGAGAGAGGAACAACTCAGACCATCGGCTAAGGCCCCCAAATGCGGGCTAAGTTGAAGACCATAACGAGGTGGGATTGCAAGGACAGCTAGGATGTTGGCTTGGAAGCAGCCATTCATTTAAAGAGTGCGTAACAGCTCACTAGTCGAGTGATCCCGCATGGATAATACGCGGGCATAAGCCGGCTGCCGAAGCCATGGAACGGTGGGCTGGACCCACAGTTGGTAGGGGAGCATTCCGTAGCCCTGTGAAGGTGTGGCGCGAGCCATGCTGGAGGGATCGGAAAAGCAAATGTAGGTATAAGTAACGATAAGGAGGGCGCGAAACCCTCCCGCCGAAAGACCAAGGGTTCCTGATCAACGCTAATCGGATCAGGGTAAGTCGGGGCCTAAGGAGCAGCCGCAAGGCGGATCCGATGGACAAACGGTAAAAATTCCGTTACCCCTGTTGCGAGCGATGTGGTGACGGAGGAGTGGAAATCCCGCGCACTGACGGAATAGTGCGTTAAACCGTGTAGCTTTATGTTCTCCAGGCAAATCCGGAGGACTTGTGAATCGGGACAGTACCGCGAGCCCCCGGGCGAGCGGAGAGCGGATGGAAACATACTCCCAAGAAAACCCGCTAAGCATATCGTAACAGGGCCCGTACCGCAAACCGACACAGGTGGTCGGGTAGAAGATACCGAGGCGCTCGAGTGATTCACGGTTAAGGAACTAGGCAAATTGACCCCGTAACTTCGGGATAAGGGGTCCCTCCTGTATGGGAGGGCGCAGAGAATAGGTCCAGGCAACTGTTTAACAAAAACACAGGGCTGTGCGAAGTTTAATGATGAAGCATACAGCCTGACACCTGCCCGGTGCCGGAAGGTTAAGAGGAGAGGTCATCGCAAGAGAAGCCTTGAATTGAAGCCCCGGTAAACGGCGGCCGTAACTATAACGGTCCTAAGGTAGCGAAATTCCTTGTCGGGTAAGTTCCGACCTGCACGAATGGTGTAATGATCTGGACACTGTCTCAACCGTGAGCTCGGTGAAATTGTAGTATCGGTGAAGATGCCGATTACCCGCAACGGGACGGAAAGACCCCGTGAACCTTTACTGCAGCTTAGCATTGGGACCGGGTGCGCGATGTGTAGGATAGTCAGGAGGCTGTGAGACGGTGACGCCAGTCATCGTGGAGCCGTTGTTGAAATACTGACCTTTGCGCATTTGGTTTCTAACTCGCGATGCGAGGACATTGCTTGGTGGGTAGTTTGACTGGGGTGGTCGCCTCCAAAAGCGTAACGGAGGCTTCTAAAGGTGCGCTCAGGCCGATTGGTAACCGGCCGCAGAGTGTAATGGCACAAGCGCGCTTGACTGGGAGACCGACAAGTCGATCAGGTAGGAAACTAGAGCATAGTGATCCGGTGGTTCCGTATGGAAGGGCCATCGCTCAAAGGATAAAAGGTACTCCGGGGATAACAGGCTGATCCCTCCCAAGAGCTCATATCGACGGAGTGGTTTGGCACCTCGATGTCGGCTCGTCACATCCCGGGGCTGGAGAAGGTCCCAAGGGTTAGGCTGTTCGCCTATTAAAGTGGCACGCGAGCTGGGTTCAGAACGTCGTGAGACAGTTCGGTCCCTATCTGTTGTGGGCGCAGGAAATTTGCGAGGACCCGACACTAGTACGAGAGGACCGTGTTGGACAGACCTCCGGTGTGCCGGTTGTTCCGCCAGGAGCACCGCCGGGTAGCCGCGTCTGGCAAGGATAAGTGCTGAAAGCATCTAAGCACGAAGCCCCCCTCAAGATAAGATTTCCACACAAGGGTCGTCAGAGACGATGACGTCGATAGGTCGCAGGTGCAGGGACGGTGACGTCCACAGCCGAGCGATACTAATCACCCGAACCCTTTCCGCAGCCTCCGCCTCTCTTCTAGTGAGAGTGGCGGAGGAGAAAGAAACAAATCCGCAGCTGCCGCAGACCCGGCCTGAAGCTCTCCGCCTTGAGCGCAGGCGCTATAAAGGTCACAGCAGCGAATACCGGATGACTCACTCCCTTTCCGGAGTCAGTTGCGATCGCTTCCAGTTAACGATATTCAGGTGGTGTTAGCGTGAGGGTTCCACCTCTTCCCATTCCGAACAGAGAAGTTAAACCTCACTACGCCGATGATACTGCGAAAGCGGGAAAGTAGGTAACCGCCCCCTTTTTGATAAGCTGCCTCCATGGTCACTGTGACCATGGAGGCAGTTTTGTTTTTTTAAGCAGGAATGCTCGCAGACCACCCCAGCCGCAGAGGAGAGAGGAGTAATCAAGAGTGATCGGGTTAATCGGAATTATCGGCGGGAATGATGGATCGGCGGCTTGGAGGAGTGGCGGGAGCGCTATGTGCCGGTCGTTGGCCCGGGCTTGCGCGGGCGGCTGATCTCGCATGCTCCGCAGCTCGGCCGGATTGGGGTGGCGCTCTCCTGCCCCCGGTCTACGCGGCACGCTCCCACCGCCCCGCTGACGCGCGGCAGTGGGTGTCATGCCGCTCCGAACCGGGGATACTGTCTGCCCGCACGCTCCGCGGCTCCGATAGCGCCAACCCATCCGGAAGAGGAGGAGGGAGGGCACAATAATCGGAATTATCGGATGGAGTGGGGGAGTTTGGGGGGATCAGAGGGTGGGACGGTAGAGGAGAGTGGCGGAGCGGTCGGGGCGGAGGAGGGCGCGGGCTGTGGCGTTGACGTGGTCGACGGTAAGGGCGCGGTAGCGGGCTGTGACGGAATTGATGTCGTAGCCCTGCATGGCGGCTTTGGCGAGTGCCTGTGCTTTGGCGAGAATGCCTGCCTTGGAGTATCTGAAGCGGCTTTCGAATCGGTTGACGGCGCGCTGAAGTTCATGGGGGGTAATGCCGTCGTCGGTGAGTCTGGACAGCTGCTGCAGGAGTGTCTGCTCGGCCTGCTCTTCGGGGTTGTCTATGCCCGGGGCTATGAGTCCGTTGACCATGATGTAGCCCGGCTGGTCGCTGCCGAGGATTGATGCGTCGGCTTCGGTGAATACGTTGCCTTGGGCTATGAGGCTCTGGTGGAAGCGCGATGCGCGTCCGGCGGCGAGTATATCGGTGATTATGTCGGCGGCTTCGTAGCCTTCGCATCCGTGAGCCATCATGGGGTAGGCGATGGTGATGGATGTCTGCGGCTCGTTGGCGCCATTGACCGTGAGACGGCGTGGCGCCCGGGGGAGCGGTTCGGCGGGCAGTATGCGCCGCGGGACATTGCCGCGCGGTATGTTGCCGAACCATTTGTCGGCAAGCTCTACGACGCGCTCAAACGCTATGTTTCCGGCTACCGAGAGCACTGCCCGATCGGGTGTGTAATTTGCGTGGAAAAAGGTTCTGACGCGGTCGAGCGTCAGGGATGCTATGTGGTCGGGTGTGAGCCCGATCGTCGGCCATCTGTAGGGGTGCACTTGATAGAGCAGTGCGCGCAGGCTGTGGCCGAGTGTGGCGTATGGTCGGTTGAGGCATGTCTGCTTGAACTCCTCGATCACCACCTGACGCTGCACGTCGAATGTCTCGGACGTGAACGAGGGCTGTAGCATCCGGTCGCTCTCGAGCCAGAAGATTGTCTCGATATTTTCGGCCGGGACTACAGAGTAGAAGCTTGTGAAGTCGTTGCTTGTCCATGCGTTGTTCCATCCGCATGCGCGTTCGGTGTGGCGGTCGAAGTCGGGCACGTTGGCCGATCCGCCGAACATCATGTGTTCGAGCAGATGCGCTATGCCTGTGTGCCCGGGGTCTTCGTCGCGCGCTCCTACGCCGTAGAGCAGGTCGACGGCTACCATGGGGGTGTAGCTGTCGGCGTGGTGCACGATCCGCAGACCGTTGTCGAGCGTAGCCGAAGATGACCGGATCATCGTCGTTGAGGCTCGACAATCTCCATCGATGTGATGCGGATGTCGTCGACAGGGCGGTCGTTGGCGTCGGTTTCGGCTTTCTGTATGCGGTCCACAACGTCCATTCCGCTGATCACTTCGCCGAACACGGTGTAGGCTCCGTCGAGATGCGGCGTGCCGCCTTCGGTGCGGTATGCTTCACGCTGCCGGGGTGTAAGGGTATCGGGTGCGAGCGTAGCTGCTTCGGCCTCGGTGCGTTCGATGAGTTTTTCCTGAAGAGTCTGGAGTCCGGCCTGATCGCGTGCCCGGCGCATGGCCATGATGGTGTCGCGCTGTTCGGCAACGAGCCGGTCGAATATGGCTTTCTGCTGCATCATTGCGCGCTGGCGGTCCAGATGGTCGAGCTGTGCGTCATTGTAGGTCTTGCCGGTAACGATATAGAATTGCGATCCGCTCGATTTTTTCTCGGGGTTGACCTGATCGCCCTGACGTGCGGCCGCGAGTGCTCCGCGCTTGTGGAAATGGCGCGGATAGACAAATTCGGCGTCGAGCTGATAGTCGGGGTCGCCCGATCCGAGCATAGCTCCCTTGGGTGCGTTTTTCGAGTCGGGGTCGCCGGTCTGTATCATGAAGTCGTTGATCACGCGGTGGAAGAGCACCCCGTCGTAGAATCCTTCGGATGCGAGGCGGATGAAGTTGTCGCGGTGGCGCGGCGTGTCGCCGTAGAGGCGCACGCGGATGTCTCCGGCGGTGGTGTGTATGTCGACGATAGCGTCGTCAGCTCTGTTTTCGGCCGTGGTGTCGTGGTGTTGTGTCATTGTAATTGAATTTTGGATATGAGGGATGTCCGTCGCTCCGCATGTCATGGCTGTGGCCATGGCTACGGCAACGAGAAGAGAGGGCAAGAATCGTTTCCGCATCATTGGTGAACGTTTTGTGGATAGATTAAATGGCCGATGCGGGGAAGAGCCGCTTGTAGATGCGACGGAAGTTGTTGTCGGAGGCCGAAAGCTCTTCGGCGCGCTGCGCGTAGTCGTCGCCCCAGATGCTCTGGAGCAGATCGCCGATGTAGCGGCGCTCGCGGTCTTTGTCGATGGCGGCGGCTATCAGTGCATCGATCTGCGGGGCGTATTTCTCGCGGCCTATTGCGGCGAGATAGCGTGCGGCGCTGACGGTGAACTGGCCGTTGGGGTCGACTTTGATCATATTGTCGACGAGCTGGCCGATGATGTCGTCGCATTCGCCGATATGGTTGGCGATATATTCGTATGTAAGCAGGCCGTCGGTGTCTTTGGCGAGCCGTTTTTTCAGTTCTTCGTCCATAATTCTATATGTTTCGCCACAAATATAACACTTTTCGCGGAAACCGCCCCAAATTGCCGACAATTATTTTCGGAATGCTGAGCGGATGGATGGAGCGTGTATGGATCGGAGATGTAACCTCATCATAGGCGCGGGTGCGTGCGCGGGGATAATCGCCACGGACTTTGACAGTGTAAAAAACAAATGTTAACTTTGTGGCATTTTATAAGAGGAGTATGTTTGAATTTAACACGAGATAGAGAAAAACTGCATAAATGATAGAGCGAATAGTCATTATCGACCGGGTGGATCCGGTGAGTTTCTACGGTGTCAACAACTGCAACATGCAGTTGGTGCGCAATCTGTTTCCGAAGTTGCGCATGGCCGCGCGCGGCACGGTAATAAAGGTCATAGGCGACGATGATGAAACAGCCGAGTTCGAGCGCAAGATCCATGAACTTGAGGACTACTGTCTGAAATACAACAAGCTGACCGAGGATGTGATCATC
Source organism: Paramuribaculum intestinale (assembly GCF_030759015.1). Classification (GTDB taxonomy): domain Bacteria; phylum Bacteroidota; class Bacteroidia; order Bacteroidales; family Muribaculaceae; genus Paramuribaculum; species Paramuribaculum intestinale. The sequence continues at coordinate 2,855,667 of NZ_CP098825.1, forward strand.
GACATAGTGCGCGGCGAGAAGCCCCGCGACGTGAAGTCGGACGGAGTGATCATATTCGGCGTCAACGGCAAGCCGATCTCGGCACGCACTCCCAACCAGCAGCGTCTGGTCGACGCGTTCAGAAGCAACGATCTGACATTCGCCATGGGGCCGGCCGGTACCGGCAAGACCTATATAGCGATAGTTCTTGCCGTCAAGGCGCTGAAAAACAAGGAGGCCCGGAGGATAATACTGTCGCGTCCGGCTGTGGAGGCCGGTGAGAAACTCGGTTTTCTGCCCGGCGACATGAAGGACAAAATCGATCCGTATCTGCAGCCGCTCTACGATGCGCTGGAGGATATGATACCGGCCGTGAAGCTCAAGGAATATATGGAGACCGGGGTGATACAGATAGCTCCGCTGGCATTCATGCGCGGCCGTACGCTCAACGATGCCATAATAGTGCTCGACGAGGCTCAGAACACTACCACCCACCAGATAAAGATGTTCCTGACGCGCCTGGGCATGAATGCCAAGATGATAGTGACCGGCGACGCCACGCAGATCGACCTTCCGCGTTCCACGCAGTCGGGGCTTGTGCAGGCTCTGAAGATACTCCGCGGAGTGGAGGGGATAGGACGTGTGGAGTTCAGCAAAAAGGATATAGTGCGCCACGCGCTGGTGCAGCGGATAGTGGAGGCCTATGAGCGCTTTGACTCGGCTTCGGCCGAAAGCAGTGCGGCAGGTGCGCCGGCATCAGAGTGAAAGCGTGTCGCTGTCATAAGGTCGCAGCCTGACGCCGTGCAAACCTCATCAGGTGGGGCTGACGGCGCGTGTCGCAGCTGCGTCGGTGCCATGGTGTGACTTCGGTGAGGGTGTATGCGTCGCCGTAGGCTTCGCGCCATGCCTCGATGTCGGGTTCGTCGATGATGATCCATCCGTTGGTGGGCATCTCCCGCGCGAAGAGCCGCATGCGGTCGCCGATGTAGAAATTGACAGTATAGTATCTTATCAGCGGGTCGGTATGAAATTCGTAGACCGGTCCGTCGGGCGCTGTCGCGCATACGGCTTCGGCCAGCGGCTTGTCGCTCTTGGCCGAAAGCACCGGCGGCAGTATGGCTGACGAAAGCGACAGCAGAATAGCCGTCACGGTAGCGATCATTGCCGCCGGCAGCCGCCGCGGAGCGCCGCGCCGGAGCTCGCTCCATCCCCATAGGCCTGTGACAAGGCAGAGCGGGAGCGCCCACACCCCGTTGATGCTCAGGGCGGCCGAGGCGATGGCCGAGAACTGGATGGAGGCGGAGGGCGACATGGATGCGGCGACGCTTCCCGGGAGCATAGCCGAGATCCATACGGCTGCCGGCAGAAGTATGGCCAGAGATGACACCGTGGCGACGAACCATCGCATCGGAGCCTCGCGGCGCATCCGCTCTACCAGAAGCATCATCAGATAGCCAATAAACGGATATGCCGGCAGCAGGTAGACGCTGCGCTTGCTCTTGGGGATGCAGAAGAATATCACTATGACCGCAGCCGCCACGGCGCTGTAGAGCGTCAGCGGAGGGAGAGCGCGTAGCCGGGTCAGAAGCGTTGACGGCGAGAAAGATCCTAGAGACGGGCGACGCCAGCTGACGGCTGTCAGCGCCATCAGGGCGAGCAGTGTGTAGGGCACCCAGCCCCAGAGAATGGTCAGCAGCGGATACCAGAACGGCTGCACATGGCTGTCGTAGGACATGGTGCCGGTCATGCGGCCGAAATTCTCTTCCATGGCCAGGCGCAGGAATTCATCGCCTCCCGACCGCCACGCCGCCACGTACCAAAGCGCCGGAACGACGAGCGCCAGCAGTCCGGTCAGCGCCAGACTTCTGAACAATGGCCAGAAAGGCCGTCGGGCAACAAGGCCGGCCACTCCCGCCACGAGGCACGGCAGCAACATTCCTACGGGGCCTTTGGTAAGCACGGCGCATGTCATCAGCGCCACGGCGCCCCACGGGATGCGGCGCATCGGTCCGTCGATATAGCGGTTCAGAGCCATCGTGGCTGACGCCATAAAAAAGGTGAGCACCATGTCGACACGGCACGCCGACGCGGCACGCCACACCTCGAAGCATGTGACGGTGAGAATGGCGGTGACAGCCGATGCCGCGGCCGACGCTCCTCCCCGGCGTGCCCACCGCTGTGTGGCGACGGCAAGGGCTATCGCGGCCAGAGCCGACGGCAGTCGTGAGGTGTATTCGCTCACTCCTCCGGCCAGCCACGACAGCAACGCTATGCACCATGCCAGAAATGGCGGCTTGTAGGGGATGTCGCCGCCGAACGACACCGGCAGCACCCAGTCGCCGCTCTGAAGCATCGATACGGCCACAATGGCTTCGCGCGGCTCACCTTTGGTGTTGAACAGAGGCAGCCCGAGCCATGGCAGAAACATCAGTGAGGCCAGCAGGCCGACAAGCAGCGCCGGGTGGCGGCGCAGATATAGCGTGAGTGACTTAATCATGCGGCAAATTTAGTGATATTTGGCGACAAATGCCTAACTTTGCACGCTGTATGAACAAGAAAAGATGTCTGCTCATAATCAACCCTATCTCCGGCACGGGCAACAAGCGCGGCCTGGACGCTCTTGTGGCCTCGCGTCTGGCCGATAACGGTCTGACAGTAGAAACGGCCTGGACCACAGCCCACGGCGACGCCACCCGTCTGGCGCGCCGCGCCGCCGAGGAGGGTTTTGACTCCGTCATAGCCGCCGGCGGCGACGGTACGATCAACGAGGCCGCTTCGGCGCTTTGCGGCTCGCGGGTGAAGCTGGGAATCATTCCCTGCGGATCGGGTAATGGTTTGGCCCGTCATCTCGACATACCGGTGGACATACGCGCGTCGCTCGAAATCATAGGCCGCGACTGCCCGGTGGCGTGCGATTACGGTTCGGTCAACGGTCAGTCGTTTTTCTGCACGTTCGGCGTGGGTTTCGACGCCGCGGTCAGCGACGCTTTCGCCCGTGGCAAGCACCGCGGCCTGGTGAGCTATGTCAACAACACGATACGGCAGTTTGTCAACTACAACGCCGATGAATACACTATCCGCGCCAACGGACAGATAATCACCGAACAGGCGTTTCTTGTGGCGGTGTGCAATGCCTCGCAGTATGGCAACAACGCCTATATAGCCCCGCGTGCCACCATGACCGACGGATTGCTCGACATAACCATAATACATGCCGGCAACCCGCTGTCGACGATGCTCGTGGGGGTGGATATGCTTACGGGCTACACCTACCGCAACGCTCTGGTCGACACTATACGGGTGTCGTCGGCCACCATAGAGCGGAAACATCCCGGGCCTGCGCATATCGACGGCGAGCCTGTGGCGCTCGGCGAAACCCTCGAAGTGCGCTGCCATCCCGGACAGCTATGGCTCTATACCAATCCCGACGAACGACCGTTCAGGCCGATAATCACCCCGATAGCCTCGATGATACGCGAGGCGCGCTATTCGATCAACCGTATATTCCACCCCAGCCTGCGCTGAAATACCGACTACGATGAAAATGGACTGGAACCGCCTGATATGCGACAAGCGCTTCGGGCTTGAAGACTATCACGATCCGCGCCGCGGAGTGCGCAGCGACTTCCAGCGCGACTATGACAGGCTGGTGTTTTCGTCGCCATTCAGGCGTCTGCAGAACAAGACGCAGGTGTTTCCGCTTCCGGGCAGCATCTTCGTGCACAACCGACTGACGCATTCGATCGAAGTGGCCTGTGTGGGCCGCTCTCTCGCCACCGAGGCCGCCATCGTGCTCCGCGAGCGTCATGGCGCGCAGCCCTGGGCGGGCAAGATCGACGCTATCGGGGAGATCGTTGCCGCCGGATGTCTGGCTCATGACCTTGGCAATCCGCCGTTCGGCCATTCGGGCGAAAAGGCCATATCGACATTTTTCAGCGAGGGTGCCGGGCGTGAGCTTCAGTCGGAGCTGACTCCGGGACAGTGGGCCGATCTGACCCATTTCGAGGGCAACGCCAATGCTTTCCGTCTGCTCACCCACCGCTTCAAGGGGCGTCGTCCGGGGGGCTTCGCAATGACATATTCCACTCTGGCATCGATAGTTAAATATCCCTATGAATCGATGCTTGCCGGCAAAAAAAACAAATTCGGATTCTTCACTTCGGAGAGGGCCGACTTCAGCCGCGTGGCCGACGAGCTGGGGATGCTCCGCCGTCCGTCGGCCGACGGATCGCTGCGCTATGCGCGTCATCCGCTTGTATATCTTGTGGAGGCTGCCGATGATATATGCTATGAGGTGATGGATCTCGAGGACGCCCATAAACTCGGGCTTCTCGCCACCGGCGAAGTGACCGAACTGTTGCTGTCGTTTTTCGAGCCGGAGCGCCGGAGCCGTATCGTGGACAATATGGAGCGTGTGGATGACCCCAACGAGAAGATCGGTTATCTGCGGTCGAGCGTGATAGGGGTGCTTGTGAATGCCTGCGCACGCACGTTCACCGACAATGAGGAGGCGATACTCGCCGGTGACTTCGAGGGGTGTCTCGTGGAGCATATTCCTGAACGCGAACGCGATGGCTACCGGGCCTGCAACGCTCTGTCGTGGGACAAGATCTACAAGACCCCCGACGTGGTGGATCTGGAGCTGGCTGGAACGTCGATAATCACTTTTCTGATGGAAAAGCTGATCCATGCCGTGCGCTATCCCGAGCTGAACTATTCGCAGCTGTTGCTGTCGAAGGTGCCGCACCAGTATGAGGTGGACGCTCCTACGCTCTACGGCAAGGTGCAGGCGGTGGTGGACCATGTGTCGGGCATGACCGATGTCTATGCGCTCGATCTGTACCGACGTCTTAATGGAATGTCGCTGAAGATCAACAACTAATGTCTCTGCGTTGAGGTGTCTTGCAGGCGTCAGGCTCCCTCATGGCCGTAGCGGCGGTGGAGCAGCCAGAGGAAAGTGGTTCCTGCCAAAGCGAACGGCACTCCGACCAGCGCCGGGGAACTCAGACTCCATCCGGCTCCGATGGCGACTCCTCCGATCCATGCCGAAACGGCGTTGGACACGTTGAATGCGATCTGTATGCCCGCTCCTCCGAGCATTTCTCCCCCTTTGGCGAAACGCACTATGAGATATTGAAGCGGTCCGCCGATGCCGAACAGTCCGAAGGATGCCATGAAAGCCAGCAGGAGCGACGGTATCTTGAACGCGTCGAGCAGATATATCGCCGGCATGACAATGGCCATGGCGGCGGCAAGCAGCCCGCACACAACAGATACGCTGTGGCGGTCGGCAAGACGGCCCGCGACAGCATTTCCGGCCACCATGCCGAGTCCGACGATGACCATGACGTAGGTCATTGCCGCGCCTGAAAATCCGGTCACACGTGTCATTATAGGCTCGATGTAGCTCAGCCAGCAATAGACGCTCGCCTGGCCGAAAAAGACTCCGCCGTAGATGAGCCACGGAGCTGATGAGCGGAGGAAGGCGAACTGGCCTTTGATGCCGGTGTCGGGGAGTGGCTCTATCGACGGAAGCCAGCGGCAGAGGCATGCGAGCGCAAGCGCGGCCATGAAGGCCACTATGGCGAACGGATATCGCCATCCGGCGAGATTGGCGGCGAGCGTGGCCAGTGGCACTCCCGCCAGATTGGCTATCGTCATTCCGCCGATCATGACGGCTACGGCCGCCGCTCCGTGGCCTTTGGCGGCGAGGCGCGAACATACGATCGCTCCGGCGCCGAAATATGCGCCGTGGGGCAGTCCGGAGATGAGTCGTGAGCATAGAAGCATGGTGAAGTCGACCGATATAGCCGCGAGAAGATTGCCGAGAAGTATCATTGCGGCAAGGAGTATCATGAGCCGTCGCAGCGGCATGCGGTGGAGCAGTACGAGCGCCGGTGAACCGCAGGCCACTCCTGCCGAATATATCGAGATCAGGTGTCCGGCCTTGACGATCGACACGTCGACCCCGCGTGCCACGTCGCCGAGCACGCCCATCATGCCGAATTCGGCCACTCCGAGGGCAAACGTGCCCAGCGCAAGCGCTATAAGAGCTTTACGGTGATTCATACAGACAGTGTTACAAGCTGTGATATATGTGTGTATTGCTGTTTCGGATTTTTCGATGCAGTGTTGGCAACTATAGCCAGACTAAGGAGTTGCAGTTTAAATGGTTCAACCCTAATTTTGGTCAGTCATTGACTTGGCAGAACCGTCCAGTCTTGTTGTCCGAGGCTGTCGCAGCCTCCATTTATAGCCTCATCGGGCTTGCTTTCGAAGACATAATTAGCGATAATACTGCGAACTGACAAGAGTCATCCGACCGATTTTTAGGTCGGATGACATGAAGACGGTCGGATTAGAAGCCTTTTCGGTCGGATTACGACTACTGATACGACTAATACCTGAAGTAGTTGTGTTTTTAGTCGTGTCATAGCGCAAATAGTCGTCCTGAATATTCTATGTTGTTGATGTTCTACTCATTTTTGGAGTAGTACTGATTTCTCTACTCATTATTTGGTGGAAAGACAAAAACAATATCAATGCTCATGAGCCGAATAGCTTTAATCCGATGGTGGTCAACCGATATGCCTGTTTTGCACTTGTGGGCTTATCAGGATATAACATGCTGATATACCCTAAGCTGAGCATAGGATTAAGTAGTTTTCTCTTGAAATCCTTTGAGTCTCCGAAATCCAAGATTTTGATTAATGAACTTGCCGAGTATGAGTTCTCCTTAAGGAGACTAAGTATATTTATGACATATTCTGACATTTTTGAGATGTCTTCTTTCCTTTTGGACTTATTCCATACTTCTACAGTCATCTGTTCAAGTAACAGTCCAAGTTGCTCTTTATTAGTTATAATACTTTGTTTTATAGCTTCTTGGACTTGGACAGATGTTTGTCCAAGTGTTTGTCCAAGTCGGTTAGTCCAATTGTTATTTCCGCCAAAATCGTCTTCAGACAGTTTACTTGCGAAGCCATCTCTGCATGGGATTGTCATTAAGAAGTATGTGCGGTCATCATCTGTTTCGATAGTGGCCGGAGCAGATCCGTTGTCTTTAAGAGTTTTTTGTATGGTAGGTATGCCGGTGGCACGACCCTCAGTCAGATTAAGTTCCTTAAGAAAATCTCCAAGTCGCCGGTTTCGATATCTCCGCGCCTTAAGTTTCTTAGCCGCTTTTATAGCGTCGCTGCTTATGGAGCGGTCCGGCCCTGCGTAACTCAGAATGTCGACATGAGTTGGCTCAACGGTAATCTCAACCGGCTCACGCTCTTGATAGTCACGATGATAAAGCGCGTTTGAGATACATTCCTCAAATGCCTGATAGGGATAATTAAATGTCTTATCCGACTCCTCGCGATCAGATGGTTTGGCTATCTTTTTCTTTATGACATTAGTACGCAGGTATGACAAAGCATCCTTAATCATTTTGGGAACGGGGCCTGTAATCCTTGGTGCCTCAATCATTAAATCAGGATTCTCAATGCTTCCTTCCGGGAATATCACAATATCTACCTGGGTTACGGGGAAGAACTTTTCGGGGTGTTCGCAGAACATCATTGCCGCAACGTTCTTGATAAGGCGATTTTCCTGTGGTCCGGTCAATAGATCCATCTCGTCAAGGATCTCTATCAGCGAGCGGCTGATAAAGTTTTCCGCAAGTTTGCTTTTCACCGTCTTGAGATGCTCATATACAAGCATACCCGATATATCATCGATTTTTATTGCCTCGTTGCCTCTCTCATCGAATGGCACACGATTGGCAAGGGCTCTCACCTGATCAAGAATCTCTCCTTTGGCTTCAATGGTTGAGGATTTGCTGCGCACATAAAATTTGGGTGTTGACTTCTTTGCGACAACACTCTCCATAACCGAATATGGCCGATTAAGGCCGGATGGCACCCATATTACAAGAATTGGCTTCCCGTCAACGATTTCAGGAGATACCTTTGTCATGTATGCAGGCTCAATCTTTGCGTCATACCCGACCATATCCTTAAGAATATCATCAATCTCTTTTTCGTTCAGACCTTTTACCGGACGCTTGGCCACACCGTTTTCCTCCTCAACGCCGACGAGGATATAGCCGCCACCAGTATTCTCAAGATCCGTAGCGAAAGCACAGACAGTATGGTAGATTTTATCAGGATTCCACCCGGTCTTAAACTCGATGCGGTTGGATTCAACCTTACGCTTGTTGAGTAAATCTTCTATATTGATCGGTAGTGCCATATCAAAATATTCTTTTAATGCATAAACAACTTAGAAATCATCGTCCATCATAATATAATCGTTCTGTTCTTAATGTAGTTTCCTCTCGTCATGGCCAAAAATCAGCCATGCGAAATCAAGCCCACGAAGATTCGCCTCGTTGCTCAACGCCGAGAAATACTTGCCCAAGTCGTCGAAGTCAAAGCTGTTCTCCGCCTTCTTGAACTCCACGACCTCACTTTCTTTATGCGAAATCAGCGATTGAAATATGTCGATGAAATAATTCTCATTCATAATCAATAGTAAATTTCATTTGAGATTCACTTTCCAATAGCCAGATTTGTTGCTTCCGACGCGCTCCACAAGCCCTTTCCCTTTCAAGGCACTTATAATCTTTCTTACTGCACGGTCGGTAATCCCTATTTCTGAGGCAATTTCAGCTGCCGTTATATGCGGCGATTTCAGCAATAATTCAAGGATATGGGTCTCCGATTTATTAGGAACTTTGTGAGGAACTTTATTAGGAACTTTCTCTGTTGTTTTATGCTTTTCCAGTGTGTCACGGATTTCTGTCAGCATAAAATCAATGAACGGCCCCGATTGTCCGGCAGCAGTAGATGCGGCAATAGCATCGTAGTATCGTTGCTGATTGGAGAAAACCATATTCTCTACCGGCAGATGCTCAAAAACGGGATTCAGCCTGCCCAATATGAGCGATTGCCAAAGTCTCCCGGTGCGTCCGTTGCCATCGCTAAACGGATGTATGAACTCAAATTCGTAATGGAATACGCACGACCGAATCAGCAGATGGTCTTGGGAACTGTTTAGCCATTCAAACAGGTTTCCCATAAGCTGAGGCACCATCGACGCACTCGGAGCCATGTGTACCAAACCCTTTTCGCCGAAAACGCCAACGCCTGCGTTGCGGTATCGTCCGGCATCATCGGTCAACGCCTCCATCATAACTGAGTGAGCTTTCTTCAAGTCAGCCTCTTTGAACGGATTTAACGTGCCATAAAGTTCATACGCCTTTATGGCATTCCTCACCTCTTGAATCTGCCGAATCGGGGCGACGACATTCTTGCCGTTGATAATATCGGCTACTTCATCTTCTGACAGCGTATTGCCTTCAATTGCAAGAGAACTGTGGATGGTCTTGATGCGGTTCGCCTTGCGCAGACGCAATCCGTCTTCGTTTTCAAGCGCGATGGCATATCGTTCCAACAAAGCCGAAATCTCCGCAATGAGATTTATTGCCAATGGCGACACTATAAAAGGAGGCGTTTGCATATCTTTCTCTATTTAATTAATCGGGTGATTGAATTTATGCTAAATAATCGACGGTGAAACACACACAGATTCATTGGCAAGCCGAACCTCAATCTTCGTCTCGCCAACCAGCGTCTGAAATAATATTATCTGTCCGCTATCCATAATCGCCTTCTCCTTCTGTCTCTGTTTATGTACTCGTCAAACTCGCTCATAAACCTATAATCTAATGTCAAAAACTGTTGGGCGATTTACAACAAATATTTTCTCTGAAATCTTCTTCTTTTCTTCTTCCGTAAGTTTAGTAGATTGTAGAAAAGAGTTCTTCCATCGCCGTTTCATTCGATTTATTAATTGGGGGCGATAAAGAGGTACTTCATCGTCATAGGCATAAAATAGTAATCTGGCATCTTTTGTCAGAAGAGTCTGTGCTATTGCATCCCACCAGTAAGCATCAGTTCTTCCAAGAGATAAGCCATAGACACAAATAACATCAGCGTTCCTTATATTTTGTAGGGCACCATGATCAATACGATGCCCCTGCATTTTATTAAGCAAAGGTTTTATTAGATACTCCTGTACTTCGACTATTTCTCTCAACTCCGGATTCATTATTTGAGTCTTGTTATTCACACCAATCAATGGAACATCGCTTTTGCCATGTATATGAATGATTTGAGAAAGATTGATTTTATAGCTTGTGTGCAATGGCCATAAATCTAATCGAAGTGAATTATTCTGATAACTCAAAAGTTGTTCAATTGTGCTGGTGTAATTAAAAGATATTATTTTAACATCACAATCCTGACCTGTCCAATGTGCATAAAATTCCCTGAGAAGCTCTTGTTCTGCTTTACAAAAACAGTTCTCAGGATGAGCAAGACTCTTTTTTAGCTTTTCTATATTAAATTTTGAAATATCTAACTTTTCTTCCTCAATAGTTTGAATAAACTCCCTGAACCGATCATTGATATCATTATATGTCATTTCCAATTCTTCAAGTGAAGAAAAGTTAGTAGTGTATGCACCTAAAGCGATTTCCAGGTCTGACCAATATTTGTCATCAGTACTAAGGGTTTCCTTGAGATGCTCTTTTAACTTTTTTACATGTTCGTTATCTCCGGAAGAATCAAGAGCAAGATAATAGTCATAAAAATCTTTATATCGAGTTTTTAGCCCGATGTTAATGTCAAATCCGTTTCCAATTAAATAAACGATATTCATTATGGTCTTATGGTTCTGCGGCTATTGAAGTAGAATCATTTGAGTACGTTGAGTATGGGCGTGGCGAGGAGTGACGCTTGAAATTCTCGGCTTGTTCCAGAATTTCTTTGAATACTTCGTCGTGTATGATTGGCGGATAACCTGCGCTCGACAAAAGAATAATGATGTTCATCTTCAAGGTGTCTCGAATGTCGCCACGATTAGCCCAGTCAATAACGGATGCTTGCTGTTCGACAAGTTCCTTAACCTGTTTTGCAAGGTCGGTAAGCTTATCATCCGGGAACTTGTCTGCGAAGTCGTACTTGACAGCGACAGATTTTAATATGTCGAAGAAAGCCATCTCCTTGAAGTCGAGTCCAAGCGAGTCTCCTGCGGTTCTCGCGTTGTTGACATCAGCCATGAGGTCAACCATCTGCGAAACTACTTCGTCGATAACATCGTTGGCGAGGGCCGCATCGTCCGAGCGGTCGTTATACTTTTTCACTATTTCTTCGAGCCGTTTGGTGAAGTCAATGCCTTTTTGCTTATTGACTTTCTTAAGCGATTCAATCACCTGTTTAAGCAGTTGCTCCATGAGCTTGACCTGCGTATTCTTATAGGGAATTTGGCTCAACCGCTTCATGTACTCGGCTGAAAGCAGGTCTATTTCCTCGTCAGCCGATACACCGATATTCTGAATTTCCTCGACGGCTTCACTCGTCAATGCGTCCTTTATCATTTCGGCTACGCGGCGGTTCATCTGAGCCGCATCGGGAGCCTCGCCCTTGGTGAGTTTGAAGATAACGGAGCGCACGGCGAAGAAGAAGTGAATATCATCGTCTTCCTCTTTGATTATCTGCTCGGAGTTGCAGCATATGTTGTAAGCCTCGCGCATCTTTTTGCAATGGCGCATGAACTTGGTTTCCGACTCCTTGGTGCGCTGAATAAATTCAGCGGTCATATTGAGACAGTGTAGCTGTTCGAGCGGTTTGCCTAAGAAATAGAGCGACCAATCAAAGCCTGTAAACATACGGCGTAAGATGTCGAGTTCATCTTTCAGTATTTTCAGCGACTGCTCTATGGAGTCAAGCGAGTAACCCTCGACACCGCCTCCAGCGTAGTGGCTGAGTGCGGCGTTCATCTGTTTCTTTATGCCGAGGTAGTCCACTACGAGTCCTTTCTCTTTGCCGGGATAAACGCGGTTCACACGGGAGATTGTCTGAACGAGTGTGTGCATCTGCAATGGCTTGAAGCAATACATTGTATCAAGACATGGCACATCGAAGCCAGTTATCCACATGTCGACGACAATAGCGATTTTGAAATTGCTCTTTACAGCCTTGAACTGTTTATCAAGTCCTTTGCGATATTCGTCCGAGCCGAGCAAGTTCCACATCTCCTGTGGATCTTGCTTGTCGCGAGTGAGCACCATGCAGATGCGCGGCATCGGTTTGATTTCCTCGCGTTCCTTGTCGGTTAGGGTTTCGCCGTCGATACACTCCTTCACCTCCGTCCATTCGGGGCGCAGTCGGGTGATGGCCTGATAGAGATTCCACGCGATGGCTCGGCAACTGCATACAATCATAGCCTTGCCCTCGACTGTCGAACCCTCCTCAACGCGCTTCTCGTAATGCTCGACAATATCTTTGGCAATGTTGGCGAGCAAGTCGGGGTCGTTGAGAATAACGTCGATGCGCGTCATGCGCTTTTTGCTTTCCTCTATCTGATAGTCGGTCGCGCCCTCGTCCTTGCATTTCTTATAGTATTCCTCAATCTCCTTGACTTTCGAGGAATTGAGAATAACCTTTGCAGCGCGACCCTCATAGGCTATCTTACGGGTGATGCCGTCGGCAACGGCTTCTGTCATTGTGTAGCGTGTCACAATCGGGCCGAACACATCGATGGTATCATCCTTTGGGGTGCCTGTAAATCCTACATATGTGGCATTTGGGAACGAGTCACGCAGATACTTGGCGAAGCCGAAGTTGCGCTTCACTCCTTTTTCGGTTATGGTGGTTTTCTGCTCCAGTCCTGTCTGTGAGCGGTGAGCCTCGTCGGATATGCAGATGATGTTGGAGCGGTCGCTCAACAGCCCTGTGTTTTCCTCGAACTTCTGAACTGTGGTGAGGAAAACGCCGCCAGAGGTGCGGTTTGCCAGTTGCGTTTTCAAGTCTTCGCGGCTCTCTACCTGCATCACCGTATCATCACCGATAAACTTCTTGGCATTCAGAAATTGCTTGGCAAGCTGATCGTCAAGGTCTGTGCGGTCGGTGATAAGTACGATTGTCGGGCTGCTCAACTCTTTTGACTGCATAAGCTGTCGGGCGAGGAAAAGCATTGTGTAGCTTTTGCCGCAGCCGGTGGCACCGAAGTAGGTACCTCCCTTTCCGTCCCCGTTCCCGTTGATTTTGCTATGCCGGAGAATATTTTCAAACAAAAGTGTGGTGGCGAAATACTGAGGATAGCGGCACACCACTTTCACCTCGTCGGTGGTGGTATCGGGAAGGAATATGAAATGATGTACCACATCGAGCAAACGCTCTTTGCGGAACAATCCCTGCATCATCGTGAACATGGAATTGAAGCCGCCCTCTACTTCCTCATCGTCGTGCTCCACCTTGCGCCATGTGTAGAAGTATTCGTATGGTGCGAAGAACGAGCCGAATTTATTATTAACGCCGTCACTGATAACAACAAAGGCATTATAGCGGAACAGGCTCGGAATGTCGCGACGGTAACGGATGGTGAGCTGGTCGTATGCGTTCTCAATAGTGGTGTTCTCTTTGATTGCGCTCTTGAACTCCAGTACCACAAGAGGAATACCATTGACGAATACAATTCCGTCGGGGATGCGCAGATGGTTTTCTTCTATCTGAAATTGATTGACAAACTTAAAGAGGTTGTTCTTGGGGTTATTATAGTCAATCAAGGAAATAAAAAGGTTTGGCTTGGAGGTGTCCTCGCGTTTGATTGCGAAGCCTTTCATGATAAGGCGTATCGCTTCGGTGTTCTGTGCGTAGACACTGCCGCCCTCAGTCGATTCGAGGTGGTTTATGGCTGCGGATATTTCGTTCTCGGTAATACCGTCAGCTTCATACCGCTCACGCAGAAAAGAGCGCAGGTCTTCGTAAAGAATGACATCGCGAGAATCGCGGACGATGGCTTCCCCATGTACATAATCGTAGCCCTGCTCTTTGAACAAGTCTACGAAAGCGGTCTCCAATTGCGGTTCGTTAAATGCTGACATGGTATTATAGTTTGGAGAGTTTGGAGAGAAGTAGTGTCTTAGAATTAAGAAGAATATTAATTTCGGCTTCAAGCGAAGATTGATATTCTAAAATCGGATTACATAATGTGTGAAATTTTAACACATCATTTTCTGCCGGAATCACACAAGTCGTAGGCCGAATCATAGAACAGTAGAGTCGCGTTTGATTAGTGCTACCTTGACAAATATTTTTGAAGTGCGATTCCAAATTAACCAATGTAAGAAAAATATAGTCAACCCATATTTTCGACTTTGCTCGAACAAGTGTCATATTGGAGTCAAAAGTTAGATTCACTGGATTGAACTTTATAATGCCGACTCTTCCGAGTGTTCCTTCTCCAGTTGAATTAATTATAACGTCACCTTTCAGACACTGGATGGCGGATGATTTTGGAATGTGACAACGAGCCTTTGACAAATCGAAGGTGTGATTATAATTACACTTCTGCCCAAGTACCCGAAAATTACTACATTCAATATAGTTCGGTATGGTTCCGGCTGAAATAGTTTCTACAGCATCCTGAATCGTACCCATGCGCCAGCCTGCGGGGAGGTTTTCGGGGTCGATGTTGTCGACGAACATGTGGCGGTAGATAGTTTGGGCGGTGGCTTCGAGTGTGGCTATGAGGCGGCGGTTGCTTTCAATCCGCCGCTCGATGGCCTGATACTCCGCTACTATCTTCCGCTGTTCCTCTATCGGAGGTACAGGCAACATGACATCACACATTTCTTCCCACTCGAAGTATTCGTGTGCGCTGCCGTGAGATTTGAAACGAGCGTAGCGGTCAAATTCGGGTCGCTTAAACCACATCATCAAATAGTACGGGTTAAGCAACTCCTCATTCTTTATCTTAAAGGTGAGATAAGAAGCGGAAACCGTACAATCTTGGCCATCTCGATATGCAATGGAAATTTTATCGCCATTGCGAGTGGTGGCTCGGTTGTAGGCGAACCAACCTCTGCGCACTATCTTATCGGCAACAGAGTTTTCAGCAACTTGTCGAGGATCCTGAAAATATTTGAGATTACAGATACCCTGAGAAAGTTTGACCGACAAATCACGGTTGCGAGCTTCCACAACTTCTATATAGTCGCCGAGCCGCTTATAAGTCGATTTCATAGCCAAGGGTTTTGAAAACATCAAGGAGTTCGGCACGGCTGTCTGCTTCTTCTTTTAGAATGTCGGCGAGTTCGGATTGAAGAGCCGACATTTTAGTTTCATAATCAACGGTTTCATCGTTGTTAGCAAACTCAATGTATTTGCTCGGAACAAGCGAATATCCTTTACCTGCCACTTCTTCAAGAGATGCGGAATAGCAGAACTCAGGAATGTCAGCGTATGATTCGGTATGTCCCTCTCGCTGCCAGTTGTGGTAAACATTGGCAACTTCTTCAATTGTTTCCGGCGAGAACTGAACATATTTCTTTTCAAAAGGAATACCTCTGCGGCGCAAATCCATGAAAAGGATTTCGTGCTCACGGTCACGATAATGGATTTCCTCACCATTGCGAGTAACTACGCGAGCTTTCTTGTTGGCATTGAGAATCCATAGAGTAACGGAAATATCGGTGGAGTAAAAGAGATTGTTGGGGAGTATTATTATCGCCTCTACAAGTCCGCGCTCTATCATCTTACGGCGGATTGCACCCTCGGTGCCGTCGGCACTGAGCGCACCGTTGGCAAGGATGAAGCCGGCCACACCGTTGCAGGAAAGTTTGCTTGCCATGTTGAGAATCCAGCCATAGTTGGCGTTGGAGGTGGGAGGTATGTCGAAGCCGTTCCATCGGGGATCATCGGTGAGTTGATTTTCGGCTCGCCAGTCCTTCTGATTGAACGGTGGGTTTGCCATGATAAAGTCAGCTTTCAAGTCCTTGTGGCGGTCATCTGTGAAAGTGTTGGCGGCATACTCGCCGAGATTGGCCGCAATCCCCCGGATTGCGAGGTTCATCTTGGCGAGTTTGTAGGTGGTCTTGGTAAACTCCTGACCATATACCGACACATTACGGCGGTTGCCGTTGTGACGTTGAACGAACTTCATTGACTGTACAAACATACCGCCCGAACCGCAGCAGGGGTCGTAGATAATGCCCTCGTATGGCTCTATCATTTCGGCAATGAGGTTGACAATGGTTTTGGGCGTATAGAATTCGCCCTTACCTTTGCCCTCCTTGATGGCAAACTTGGAAAGGAAATATTCGTAGACGCGTCCTATTATGTCGTTCTCGGTATCATTTTCGAGAATAGAATCAAATCCGTCTGCCTTGTCAATCAGTGAGCCGAGTTTTTCCGACTCGATGCCGAGCGAACTGTAATAATTATTGGGGAGAGCACCGCGAAGCGGCTTGTTCTTTTTTTCAATATCGGCGAGTGCCTTGTCTAAAATCAGGGCGATGTCCGGCTGCTTGGCGTTTTCCTTGATGTAAGACCAACGTGCGGTTTCGGGGAGATAAAACACGTTTTTAGCTCCATAGAAAGCAACGTTATCAACGAAAGCCTCCTGCCCGGCGGCAATGATTTCCTGACGGCGTTTCTCGAAGTGGAAGCCCGCATATTTCAAAAATATAAGCGAGAGGACGACGTGCTTATACTCGCTCGGCTCAATAGAGCCGCGCAGAGCGTCACATGCCTTCCATAACATCTCCTCCATAGGGAGAGCTTCTTTCTTATTTAGTGTTTTCTTTGCCATATATAATAAAACTCCGGCGGCTGTTATCTGAGGGCTGGCTGTGCCTGCAACGACTGCTTGGAAGTTCCGAATGCTTCTTTGCAAGGCAAAGCGCCACGCGATGAGGTTGTGTGGCGTGTTTTGCCAATTTTTTAAGCTGTTTCGGCCATTTTCAGATGTTTGTCGTTGCGATAAATGCAAAGTTAGCTATTTTTATGAGACTGGAGCTATTTGGGGCAGGAAAAGCGTATGGAAAAAACTCTCATCTCTATGCCGGTCAGGTCTCTTTCGAAAATGTAGATGTATGAATTGCACAATTCGGGGCAAACGACTATTTTTGCAGAAACAAAAACATATTTGAGATGAGATCCAAATACCAGCGCGTGCTGCTCAAGCTGAGCGGCGAATCACTCGCCGGAGCCAAGGGCACCGGTATCGATACGGAACGCCTCGGCCAGTATGCCGAGCAGATCAAGGAGATCGCTTCTTCGGGCGTGGAGGTGGCTATCGTGATAGGCGGTGGCAATATATTCCGCGGCCTGTCGGGCGCTACGCGTGGGTTTGACCGTGTGAAGGGTGACCAGATGGGTATGCTTGCGACGGTGATCAATTCGCTTGCCTTGAGCTCGGCTCTTGAGTCGGTTGGGCAGCCTGCGCGCGTGCTGACGGCTATCAACATGTTTCCGATCGGGGAGCATTACAGCAAGTGGAAGGCTATCGAGGCTCTGAAGCGGGGCGAGGTGGCCATCATAGCGGGAGGCACCGGCAATCCGTTCTTCACCACCGATACGGGCAGCGCTCTGCGCGGCATAGAGGTGGAAGCCGACGTGATGCTGAAAGGAACGAGAGTCGACGGCGTGTACACGGCCGATCCGGAGAAGGACTCGACGGCCACCAAGTTCAGCGAGATAAGCTATGACGAGGTGTACAACCGCGGGCTGAAGGTGATGGATCTGACGGCTACGGCCCTGTGCAAGGAGAACGGTCTGCCGATAGTGGTGTTCTGCATGGATACTCCGGGCAATCTGGCCAAGGTGATAGCCGGCGAGCCGATAGGCACGCTGGTGTACTGATCTGATAATTAATATAAAAAACGACATATATGGAACCAAACGATTTTTTAGCTCCCGCAGAGGAGAAGATGGAGCTTGCAGTGGCTTATCTTGACGAGGCTCTGGCTCATATCCGTGCCGGAAAGGCTAATCCGAAGATCATCGACGGCATACGTGTGGAGTATTACGGCAGCGCTGTGCCGGTATCGCAGGTGGCCAATGTGGCTGTGCCCGATGCGCGCACGATCACGATCACTCCGTGGGAGAAGCCGATGTTCAAGGAGATCGAGAAGGCGATCATCAACTCCGAGCTGGGCATCACGCCCGAGAACAACGGCGAGGTGATACGCCTGTCGATTCCGCCGCTGACCGAGGAGCGCCGCAAGCAGCTGGTGAAGCAGTCGAAGGCCGAGGCCGAGCAGGCCAAGGTGTCGGTGCGCAATGCCCGCCGCGATGCGATCGACGGTCTGAAAAAGGCTGTCAAGCAGGGTATGCCCGAGGATGTGGAGAAGGACGCCGAGGCGAGCGTGCAGAAGCTTCACGACAAGTATCTGAAGCGTATCGACGACGTGTTCGCGGCCAAGGAGAAGGAGATTCTCACCGTGTAAACATACTCTTAACATGAGTCAAAAGTAAACATACTCTAAAGCGCAGAAGCCGTGTGCGGCATTGTGCCGGCGTCGCGGCAAACATATATGGAGGGCGGTCAGAGCAGGCCGTCCTCTACTTTTACGGCTATGCGTTCGATGATGGCGTCCTTGCGGTCGGTGTCGGGGTTGTAGTCGCCTTTGAGGTTGACTCCGAAGAAGCGTCCGAATGTCTGCCAGAATCCGGCTCTGAATGATCCGAGGAATGCCTTGATGATGTTGTAGGAGCTTTGGTCGGTTTCGCGTCGGATGAGTTTTATGAGCAACTGTGCCTGGCTTTTGGTGAATTTCTTAAGCACGGGCTTGTATTGCTTGAAGATCTCGTCCTCCATTTTCTTGAGGTATTCCTCGCGTTCGCGCTGTGTGGGGAATGTCTCGATGTATTCGTAGGTTTCAAGCAGCGTGGCGCATATAAGTTTGGCGTAGGGCAGTGTCTTCTTTACGTCGCGCACTGTGCGCCAGTAGAATTCTTCCTCTTTCTTGTTTTTGAATTTCAGCGGCGGGAATACGGTGATCTCGTTGAGCACAATCATCTTGACGTGCTCTCCGTCGATGTCGGTCCAGTAGTAGCCTTTGTAGATATTGCGCAGTGCCGAGGGGTTTTCGACCACCGGTACGGTGACTTCTACATCGGTCTGCGCGGCAGCTGTCAGTGCGGCCGCGACAGATAGCGTGAGATATGTCAGCAGTCTGCGCATGTGGGCGGGTGTAGTAGTTTTAATAACGTTTCAGGCGCCGGTTTCGTTGTGGGGGCGGGGAGGATAGTCGATGGTGTAGTGGAGTCCCCGGGATTCCTTCCGTTCCTTGGCCTGTCGCATGATGAGGTAGCCGACGTTGATGATGTTGCGCAGTTCGCATATCGCTCTTGACACTTTCGACTGTTTGAAGAGGCGTTCGGTTTCCTCGTAGAGTATGTCGAGCCGGTTCCATGCCCGGTCGAGTCGCAGGTCGGAGCGTACGATGCCTACGTAGGTGCTCATGATCTGTCCGACCTCGCGTGCGCTCTGTGTTATGAGCACCATCTCTTCGGGGTGTGACGTGCCTTCGTCGTTCCACAGGGGCACGTCGTCGCGCAACTGGTAGCCGTGGGCGTGTTCGATGGCGTGGCGTGCGGCGGCTTCGGCGTAGACCACAGCCTCGATGAGCGAGTTGGATGCCAGCCGGTTGCCTCCGTGGAGCCCGGTGCAGGAGCATTCGCCTACGGCATAGAGCCTGCTGATGCTCGACTCGGCGTTGGTGTCGACGACGATGCCTCCGCAGAGGTAGTGGGCGGCCGGTGCTACAGGTATGTAGTCCTTGGTGATGTCGATGCCGAGGGAGAGGCATTTTGCGTAGATGTTTGGGAAGTGGTGGCGTGTTTCCCCGGGGTCTTTGTGTGTGACGTCGAGATATACGTGGTCGTGCCCTCCGGCCTTCATCTCCGAGTCGATGGCGCGGGCCACGACGTCGCGCGGCGCGAGTTCGAGCCTGGGGTCATATTTTTCCATGAACCGCTCTCCTGCGGGGTTGCGGAGTATTGCTCCGTAGCCTCGCATGGCTTCTGTGATGAGGAACGACGGCCGGTCGCCCGGATGGAACAGTGCTGTGGGGTGGAACTGTATGAACTCCATGTCGCGGACGGTGCCTTTGGCTCGATAGACCATGGCTATCCCGTCGCCGGTGGCCACAAGCGGGTTGGTGGTAGTGGTGTAGACGGCTCCGACTCCTCCTGTGGCCATGAGTGTGACGCGGGAGAGGAATGTGTCGACGGCGCCGGTGTTTTCGTCGAGCACGTAGGCTCCGTAGCATGTGATGTCGGGGGTCCGTCGTGTGACTATCTTGCCGAGATGGTGCTGTGTGATGATCTCTATGGCGAAATGGTGCTCGAAGACGTCGATGGAGTCAGACTCCCTGATGCGTCGTATGAGGCTCTGCTGTATCTCGTAGCCGGTGTTGTCGGCGTGGTGGAGTATCCGGAATTCGGAGTGTCCGCCCTCGCGGTGCAGGTCGAACGATCCGTCCTCGCGTCTGTCGAAGTCTACTCCCCACTGCAGGAGCTGGCTTATCTGGGAAGGTGCCTCGCGGACTACTTTTTCGACGGCCTTGGGGTCGCTCAGCCAGTCGCCGGCCACCATGGTGTCGTGGATATGTTTGTCGAAGTCGTCGAGCTGCAGATCGGTGACCGATGCCACTCCTCCCTGCGCGAGGGCGGTGTTGGCTTCCTCGAGGGTGCTTTTGCATATGAGCGCCACTCGTCCCGTGCGGGCCACTTTGAGTGCGAAGCTCATGCCGGCTATGCCGCTGCCGATCACCAGATAGTCGTATTTTCTAACCATTGCGATTCGTGATATAGTAGTGTGCTCCTGACGGCGTGTGCGGATGCCGTCGGTAGACGGCGCAAAGTTACAAAATTATTTCTTTCGGTGTTGAAAATGTGGCGTTTTATGTGCCGTTGACGTGCGGTGCGGGCGGGTTGTTGGCATTGTGTGAGGTTTGTTGTGAAAAATTAATGGTGATAAGGGGCTGCGGAGGGGTCTCGGGGTGTTGATTTTTCGGAAAAAAGTTGTAACTTCGCGCTGCGTAGCAAAGTGTTCTGACGGCTGCGTATATGACATTATAACTAAAACCAGACTTTCATATCCATCTAAACAAACATAGATTACAGACTTATGAGTAAGGAAAAGAAATTCTTGACTTGTGACGGTAATCAGGCAGCAGCCCACATTTCGTACATGTTTACGGAAGTGGCGGCCATTTACCCGATCACCCCGTCGTCGACGATGGCAGAATACGTTGACGAATGGGCCGCAGCCGGCCGTAAGAATATCTTCGGCGAGACGGTTCTCGTGCAGGAGATGCAGTCGGAGGGCGGTGCAGCGGGTGCGGTTCACGGCTCTCTGCAGGCAGGCGCTCTGACAACGACCTACACTGCATCGCAGGGTCTGCTGCTGATGATTCCTAACATGTACAAGATAGCCGGCGAGATGCTTCCGAGCGTGTTTCATGTATCGGCACGCACGATCGCTTCTCACGCGCTGAGCATCTTCGGCGACCATCAGGACGTGATGGCGGCCCGCCAGACCGGCTTCGCCATGCTGGCCGAGGGTTCGGTGCAGGAGGTAATGGATCTGTCGGGTGTGGCTCATCTGGCAACGATCAAGTCGCGTATACCTTTCTTGAACTTCTTCGACGGCTTCCGTACCTCGCACGAGATCCAGAAGATCGAGATGCTCGAACAGGAGGATCTCGCTCCGCTGCTCGATCGCGACGCCGTGGCCGCTTTCCGCGACCGCGCTCTCAATCCTGATGCTCCCGTTGCCCGCGGCATGGCCGAGAACGGCGACGTGTTCTTCCAGCACCGCGAGTCGTGCAACCCCATATATGAGGCTGTTCCCGAGATCGTGGAGGACTACATGAAGCAGATTTCCGCCATCACCGGCCGCGAATATCACCTCTTCAACTATTATGGCGATCCCCAGGCCGAGCGCGTGATCATCGCCATGGGTTCGGGCACACAGGCCGCTCAGGAAGCCGTAGACCATCTGATGGCCAAGGGCGAGAAGGTGGGTCTGGTGAGCGTTCATCTGTTCCGTCCGTTCTCGGCGAAGCATCTTCTCGCTGCTATCCCCGCCACCGCGAAGCGCATCGCTGTGCTCGACCGCACCAAGGAGCCGGGCGCTCCGGGCGAGCCGCTCTATCTCGACGTGTGCGAGGTGTACAAGAACCGCACCGACGCTCCGGCCATCTACGCCGGCCGTTTCGGTCTGGCGTCTAAGGACACCACTCCGGCCGACATGATCGCCGTTTACGACAATCTGGCTCTGCCGCAGCCGAAGGATCACTTCACCATCGGCATAGTCGACGACGTGAACTTCAGCTCGCTGCCCCCGGTAGCTCCTATCGTGGTGAGCGACACGATGTTCGAGGCCAAGTTCTATGGTCTGGGTGCTGACGGCACCGTGGGCGCCAACAAGAACTCGGTGAAGATCATCGGCGACAATACCAATAAATACTGTCAGGCCTACTTCGCCTACGACTCGAAGAAGTCGGGCGGCTTCACCTGCTCTCACCTGCGTTTCGGCGACGAGCCTATCCGCTCCACATATCTGGTGACCACGCCCAACTTCGTTGCTTGCCACGTTCAGGCTTATCTGCATCTGTATGATGTGACACGCGGTCTGCGCGACGGCGGCACCTTCCTGCTCAACACTATCTGGAAGGGCGAGGAGCTGGCCAAGAATCTTCCCAACAAGGTGAAGAAGTACTTTGCCGACCACAATATCACCGTATATTATATCGACGCAACCAAGATAGCTCAGGAGATCGGTCTGGGCAACCGCACCAATACGATCCTCCAGAGCGCGTTCTTCCGCATCACCGAGGTGATTCCGGTGGATCTGGCCGTAGAGCAGATGAAGAAGTTCATCGTGAAGAGCTATGGCAAGAAGGGTCAGGATGTCGTGGACAAGAACTATGCCGCCGTAGACCGTGGCGGCGAGTATGCCAAGCTCGATGTCGATCCGTCGTGGAGCAATCTTCCCGAGGATGCCGAGGTGAAGAACAACGATCCGGAATTCATCAACAAGCTCGTGCGTCCGATCAACGCACAGGACGGCGACCTGCTCAAGGTGTCGGACTTCAAGGGTATCGAGGACGGCACATGGCAGCAGTCGACCGCCCGCTATGAGAAGCGCGGCGTGGCCACTTTCGTTCCCGAATGGATCGCGGACAACTGCATACAGTGCAACAAGTGTGCTTACGTTTGTCCTCACGCTGCAATCCGTCCGTTTGTGCTCGACGAGAAGGAGATGGCCGGCGCACCTATCGCCGAGGGCGATTCACTGCCCGCTATCGGCAAGACTTTCACCGGTATGCGCTTCGTTCAGGCTGTCGATGTGCTCGACTGTCTGGGTTGCGGCAACTGTGCCGACGTATGTCCGGGCAAGAAGGGTGAGAAGGCTCTCGTGATGAAGCCTCTGGAAACCCAGATGGACGTGCAGAAGGAGTGGGATTACTGCGTGAACGAGGTAAGCTCGAAGCAGGATCTGGTGGATGTGAAGGCCAATGTGAAGAACTCTCAGTTCGCTATGCCTTACTTCGAGTTCTCTGGCGCATGCTCTGGCTGCGGCGAAACTCCTTACGTGAAGCTGATATCCCAGCTCTACGGCGATCACGAGATGGTGGCCAATGCTACCGGTTGCTCGTCGATCTACTCGGGCTCTGTGCCTTCGACTCCCTATACAGTCAACAAGCAGGGTCACGGTCCGGCATGGGGCAACTCGCTCTTCGAGGACTTCGCAGAGTTTGGCCTCGGCATGTTTATCGCCAACGAGCAGCTCCGCCGTCGCCTGACCGAGACGATGAAGGCCGCTACGGAATGTCCGTCGTGCAGCCAGGAGATCCATGACCTGGCACAGCAGTGGCTTGACTCGGCCGACGACGCTGTGGCAACACGTGCCATCGCCGACAAGCTGATACCTCTGTGCGAGGCATGCGGCTGCGACATATGCAAGACCATTCTCGATCTGAAGCACTATATCGTGAAGCGTTCGCACTGGATCATAGCCGGTGACGGTGCTTCGTACGACATCGGTTTCGGCGGTCTGGACCACGTTCTCGCCAGCGGCAAGAATATCAACGTGCTCGTTGTCGACACGGAGGTTTACTCCAACACCGGCGGTCAGGCCTCGAAGGCTACTCCGGTGGGCGCTATCGCCAAGTTTGCCGCCAGCGGCAAGCGCATCCGCAAGAAGGATCTCGGTCTGATAGCCTCGACCTACGGCTACGTGTATTGCGCACAGATAGCCATGGGCGCCGACCAGGCTCAGACTCTTAAGGCTATCCGCGAGGCTGAGGCTTACGACGGCCCGTCGCTGATCATCGCCTATGCTCCCTGTATCAACCACGGCATCAAGGCCGGCATGGGTCACTCGCAGCTGGAGGAACAGAAGGCTGTGGAGTGTGGCTACTGGCACCTGTGGCGTTACAATCCCGCTCTCGAGGAGTCGGGTCAGAACCCCTTCACTCTCGACAGCAAGACTCCCGACTGGGACAAGTTCGAGGACTTCCTCAAAGGCGAGGTGCGCTATGCTTCGCTTGCCAAGCAGTATCCTGCTGAGGCTTCCGAGCTGTTCTCGGCCGCGAAGGCCAATGCCCAGTGGCGCTACAACAACTATCGCCGTCTGGCCCAGCAGCAGTGGGGCGTCGATCCTGAGGTAGGCAACCTGCCCAAGTGAATGAGACTGCCGTCCGTCAGCACTGACGGACAGTAGTTCCCGATAAAACGGTGTGCCATATATCCTGCATCAGCGGGATGTATGGCACGCTTCGTTTTATGTGCGGTTGATCGGTTTTTGATACGTTCGTGATTGTTGTTGTGGTGCGGGTTGATCGGTTTTTTATCGGTTTAAGGGGCGGATTTGGTGGGAAGCGGGAAAATTCCTACCTTTGCGGTGTGTTGGCGGCAGACTGGGGCAACAGCCCGTCGCCGCGATGCAACACTTTGAAGTAAAACCAATTTAATCAGTCTTGGATATAGATCCTTTACCAGCTATGGCCGACACGCTCGGAGCGGTATTGTCGGCCTTGCAGCTCAATTTTCCGGCCAATTTTGGCCTTGACCAGATGGCGGCCCTTGTGGTGGCCTTGTGTGCTCTGATGATCTCCGGCTTCGTGTCGGGCAGTGAAATAGCGTTTTTCTCGCTGACTCCCCAGCAGTGCGACGAGCTTGACGAGACTCCCCGCGGACAGAATGTGCTGGCTATGATAGGTAAGCCCGAGCGGCTGTTGGCTACAATACTGATCGCCAACAATCTGGTCAATGTGACCATAGTGATATTGTGTAATTACGCGCTTGGTCCTGTTTTCCAGGGCATGGCCGCATGGATGAGTTTTCTGCTTCAGACGGTCATCCTGACGTTCCTGATATTGCTTTTCGGGGAGATACTGCCCAAACTGATAGCCAATTCCGACAATATGCGCTGGATACGTTTCGCTCTCGGCGGTGTGAAGCTTATGATGGCGGTATTCAGTCCTATATCATCGCTGCTCGTAAGGGGGTCGACGATCGTCAACCGTGTGGTGGTGAAAAAGGAGAGCGACGTGACTGCCGAGGAATTGTCTCAGGCTCTTGAGATAACCGATGTGAGCGCGGGCGACGAGAAGGAGATGCTCGAGGGTATCCTGAGGTTTGGCGACAAGACGGCCAACGAGGTGATGACTCCGCGTGTCGACATGACGTGTGTGGATCTGTCGTCGGATTTCGACGAGGTGATGTCGACGGTGGTGGAGTCGGGTTATTCGCGTCTGCCGGCGTGCGATGGTTCGCAGGACGACATCAAGGGAGTGTTGTATTCGCGCGACCTGTTGCCTTACATAGGCAAGGATGCTGCGGATTTTGACTGGCGGACTCTGCTCCGTGAGCCGTATTTTGTGCCCGAGGCTCGTTCGATCGACGATCTGCTGGAGGATTTCCGGCGCCGTCATATACACATGGCGATCGTGATAGACGAATTCGGAGGCACTCAGGGACTCGTGACCCTGGAGGATGTGCTTGAGGAGATCGTGGGTGATATCAACGACGAGTATGACGAGGATGAGAAGACCTATCGCCGCCTGCCTGACGACACGTTTATTTTCGAAGGAAAGACTCTGCTTGATGACTTCTTCCGTGTGACGGATCTCAACGAGGCGGATTACTCCGATGTGACGGCCGACTGCGAAACTCTGGCGGGTATGCTTCTTGCGATAAAGGGCGATTTTCCGAAGGAGAAGGAGCCGATGGTCTATGGCCGCTGCCGTTTTCTGGTGCTGGAGATCAACGGTCACCGTATCGTCAACGTGAGGGTGAAGGTGATGCCCGAAGATGTGGAGCCGAAGGGTGAGGCATGATCAGATTGACGGCAGTTGTGGCTATGGCTGCTGTGGCGTCGGGCGTAGTGTCGTGTGGCCGCAGCGATGGCGAGCGTATCGCCACGCCTCGTCCGCGGGCATATCCACGTATTGAAGTCGCTGAGTCAGACTACCGCCGTGGCGACTCTTTGCCGTCGGGCTTCGCTGTCAGCAGCCGTGCCGAGGCAGTGCTGGGCGGCAGCGGCGATAACCGTTGGCTTACGATCGTATATCCTGATTATGGTGGCGCGAGGCTGCATCTGACCTTCACGGTGTCGGACGATCCCGACGCTGTGTCGGCGAACCGCATTGAGCGGATCGCTCTAAACGCGGGTCAGGCGAGTCTGTCGGCAAGTGATACAACAGTGGGAGGGGGAATGGCAAGCATAACGTTTTTCAGATGCGACGAGCCTTCGGTGACGCCGCTTCAGATGATAGCGCGCTGCGGCACGCTGACGGTAAGCGGCGCGCTGACCGGATTGGACAGCGAAGCATCACCCGACAGTCTCGGGCCGTTGCTTGACGCGATAGAGCGCGATTTTGCGGCCGGAATGGACTCGACAGCAATTCACAGCAGTGTCTTATGGAGGGGGAGATAAAGCGATTTGGGATTGATGGCGCGGAGGTGTGCATGACCAGCATCGCCGGACGTGGCAGGGGGGCGGAGCGCGAGGCTACGCAGCGGCTTGTGGAGGCAATGTTTGGCTCCGGCACTGTGTTAGGTCATACGGCTTGCGGCGCTCCGAAGGTTGAGGGGTATGGTGATGGCCGGGTGTCGGTGAGTCATGGCGCGGGGTGTGCCGTGGTGGCGTTGTGCGGCCATGGCGTGCGGTTAGGTGTCGATGCGGAGTCGGCGCGCGAGCAGCTGCGGCGTGTGACGGGGCGGATACTCACTGCCGCCGAGCGCAAGGTGCTGCCGCTGCCTGAACAGTGCGATATAAGGCTGCTGCAACGGATCTGGACGGCAAAGGAGGCAGTCTACAAGCTGACGCCCGAGAATGGCCGGATGACGCTCGGGGAGATTGATGTGCTTCGGGCTGAGGATCTGGACGCGTGGCGGCGGGGAGACAGCATAGTGTCACGCGGCGGGGCGAGGGTGAGCTTTGTGGAGCTTGAGGGGGATGGGCTGTTGGCTGTCGCAACGATGGTCAGCAGCCGAGAAGGTCGCGGGTGATATCGAGCGCAGCCGTGATCTCTTGAGGTGTGGCGGTGGAGTCGAGCCGGATGTCGCCCGGGGCTGCAAGCAGTGTGAAGTTGATTGTCTCCGGATCGATGTTTTTTTTGTCGTGGCGCATGAGCTGGATCAGCGTGTCGTAGTCGTCGCAGGTGAATTCCGGTGCGCCATAGCGTGATTTTACGAACGCGGCCACCGAGTGGAGCCGTTCCGAGGGGAATCCGTGTTTCATGTGGGAGAGCACCAGGTCGGCGACAAGTCCGCGCGCCACCGCATAGCCGTGGGCGAGATGACTGCCTGTCTTAAGGGCGAGTCCTTCCATGGCGTGGGCCATGGTGTGTCCGAGGTTGAGAGCCTTGCGGAGTCCGTGCTCGTGGGGGTCGGCCTCAACCACGCGTTGCTTTACCGCCACGCTTTTTTTGAGCAGTTGGAGCAGTTCCTTGGGCTCGTCGCAGTTTTCGATAGGGAAATCGAGGAGCATGTCGACGGCCTCTTCGGAGTCGAGTAGCCCGTGTTTGAGCATTTCGGCGTAGCCCGAAAGGAGTTCCTCGCGCGGCAGCGAGCCGAAGAAGCATGTGGAGATGATGACGGCCACTGCCTCGCGGAATACGCCGATTTCGTTTTTGAGTCCTTCGAAGTTGATGCCGGTCTTTCCTCCTACGGACGCGTCGACAGCCGCGAGAAGTGTGGTGGGGATGTTGATGAATTTCACTCCGCGCTTGAATGTGGCGGCCGCGAATCCTCCCATGTCGGTGACGACTCCTCCTCCGAGATTGATGATCAGAGAGCTGCGGGAGCATCCTCCGGCCACGAGCCGGCTCCATATCTCCGAAAGGGTGCGGAGGTTTTTGGCTTCGTCGCCCGGCTCGCACTCTATGACGCATGCCCGGGCTACTGCCGGCGATTGCTCTGCGAGAGACGGGAGCACTTCGCGGCGCACGTTGGTGTCGGTGATTATAAACAGTCCGTTGGGTTTGGCTTCGTCGACTATGGCTTCGACTGCGGCGGCGACTTCGTTGTTGAATACAAGTATCTGGCTCATGCGGTGGTTTATTGCTGTGAGGGTTTTGAAATGCTGTCCGGCAAATATAGCGATAATGTCGGAGACGGCCATCATAGGCGTGTGTTAAGCTCGTATAAAAATGCTTATCAGCAGGTGTGCGGGGCGATAAACGCGCGCAGCGATGCGGTGGGTCGGGTGGTAATTTTGCAACCGGAAAGTAAACGCAAAATACGACAGGATGAGCACAAAGAGATTGCAGAGGGTGAAGGTATCGGCTACCGGAGTGGAGCGTGGAGGCGGCAGAGTGAAGCAGTGCGTGAATCTGGTGAGGCTCCGCGGCGCATTGACGCCAATGACGCCGATACCATCGGCCGACGATGACAGCAACGGCGGCAAGCCGTCGGGCGGAAGTGAGACATACGAGCGCCGCACGGCGGTGTATGCTCCGGTGAGGCTGGTGGCCAGGGTGGCGGGACGGATGCAGCGTCAGACCTCGGCTTTCACTCCCTCGGAGGGGGATCCGGGGAGGCGTCAGGGTATGGGCGACAAGGATGTGGCGTCGCTGTCGGATATGCTTGGCACGGCCTATTGCGGTCTGGTGGCGGAGGCTGCCGAGAACGGCATGATGCTCCAGCCGGTGGCTTGCGGCTACAGGCTTATCGGTGCTGACGGGTCGGTGCTGTATGAATCGGGCGTAGGATTTGTGGGTGCGAGGGAGGGCGCGCAGCTGTGCGGCGTTTTTTGTCCGGGGCTGACGCGTCGCAGCCCGACGGATTTCACGATCGCTGATTTCGCGATGGAGGCTGAGGCGTATGCTCTGGAGGCGGAGATACCGGCTTACGGCGCTGACAGCGGAGTGGCCGAGGTGGAGATATACGTGGGCGAACAGCTTCATCCGGTGGATCCCGACGGCCTCTCCGAGGTGAGGATAGATGGCGCGGAGGGGAACAATCCCACGGTGAGGCTCGCTCTTCCGGGAGCTACAACCGCGCTGACCCCTAACCTGCGGAGTCTGACGTCAAAGGCCATGATGCTGTCGGGTTGCGGCATGGGGTGGATGCGTGTGGCGGCACGGATCAAGGCCGGTGAGGCGAGGGTGGTGAGAGTGGGCGATGCGGCCCGCGGCGATGTGGCCGTCAGCCGTAGGCTTAGCGACAGAGTGGCAGTGCAGGCCGAAGAGGCGGCAAAGCATACGCTGACAGCTGAGGAGCGGCTTCTGTCGGCGGTCGGCACTCCATGCGGTTTCAGGGCTGAACGGTGTGTGAGGTCGGGTGATACGGCAGTGATGAGCGGCATCACGACCGTGCGATTCGAGGGAGTTTCGCCGCTTGAGATGGTGGTGGCCGGCGAGGGTGACGATCTGATAGAGCTGCGTGCGAGGGTGACGGGGCGCGATGGCGCGGAGGTGGTGCGCGAGGCTGTGATGAGGGGTGACTTCAGTACGATAGCGCGCAGTGTGGTGGTGGGGTATCCGTCGGGCGATATGTCGGAACTGCATATAGAGGCAGTGTGCGGGGGTGTGAGCAAGCATTTTGATGCTATGCTTGTGCCGTCGGCCGATATGAGCCGGTCGCTGCATGTCACCGCAGGGCTTGCCGCCGCAGCCCCGGAGAGGATAGAGGAGGTGAGAGGAGAGGGAGAGAGAGGAGAGGATGGGAGAGAACATGAGGAGAAAGAACATATGGATGACAGCGAGGAGAGAGGCAGCGGGGCGGCGCGAGGGAGGGAGCGGCGTGTCGGCAATGCTCTCGTGGCGGTGGCGGGCGACAGGATCGCGGCGTGTCTGTTAGGCGCAGGTGTGGAAGTGGCCGACATGGCGCTCGCCGACAGAAGCCGCACTACGTGGGACTCGTCGAGATGTCACCTGTATGCGACGGCTTCTGACGGCATCTACGGTGTGAGCGTGGATATGGCTTCGGAGCGCATCGCGGCCACAAGTCTGTCGGGAGTGCGGGTGACGGGGTCGCTGATCCCGGCCCGTGAAGGGTATTATGCCGCTACCGGGAGCGGAGTGGTGGCGATAGCGGGCGGATGTGTGAAGGCGATCGGTGGCGGCCGATGGATGTCGGCCCGGATAGACCCGTCAAGCGGATTGCCGCTGATGACCGACGTGTCGGGACGCAGCTTCCTTGTCGATGACGACGGCACGGAGTATATGGCCGACCCGGCGCGACAGGGCGAGGCTGAATGGCGGGCCGGAGTGGAGCTCGAAGAGGGGGAGCGGGTGTGTGGAGCGGAATTGCGGCTGAGAGCCTCGTCGTTTGACGGCGTGGTGGAGATCGCTGCCGGAGGTCGCCGCCGGATGCAGACGGTCAGCCGGTGGAGGATACGCGGGCCGATCCGCGGTGTGTTGAGGCTGAAGGGTGTGGTGTGTCCGTCGCGGCCATACGTAGAGCTGAGGCTGAAAGGGCGCGTGTCGGCCGACATGAGGCTTCGTTCGGCGACAGTGGATGTAGTTGCGGGTGGAGGGAAATGTGTGTAAAGCGATTGTAAGGCATGATTACAGACGAAGAAAAGGATACGATATTCTCAGATCCGGTGGCTTTGGTGGCCGAAAACGAGCGCCGCAAGGCCGCCTGCAGCGGAGCGTATGATCCGGAGAGCGGCGAAGGCTGCTGCGGCGAGAGGGTGGAGCTGAAACGCTGTTTCAGACGGTGGCTGGTGCCGGTGGAGATGATGTCTGATCCACGGATCAAATCGTGTCGCCGTGTGGTCGAGATCGAGAGGCTGCGGGCTGAGTATGATTTCGAGTTCTGGGCGTGGCGGTGTGTGGAGATCTCCGACAAGCAGACCGGCCGGATGATGCGGATGAAGCTCAACCGCCCGCAACGCAAACTGCTCGGTGTGATGGAGGGACAGCGGCGTGGCGGAATGCCTGTGAGAGTGATACTGCTTAAGTCGCGCCAATGGGGCGGAAGCACCCTGACGCAGATCTACTACGCATGGCTTCAGACGGTAGTGGCCGAGGGGCTGAATTCGCTGATATGCGCCCAGGTGCTGAACACGTCGGGGACAATACGGAGGATGTATGACCGGCTGCTGCGCAATTATCCCCGTGAACTGTGTGATGACGAAGAGCAGTGGCGCAGGCTGAAAAAGGGTCTTGTGCCGAGCGGCGACGGCAGCAGCAGCCGGATCGTGAGCGGGCGCAGGGCTACGGTGACCGTAGGCTCGTCGTTCGGCCAGGACGCGGTGAGGGGTCTTGACATAAGGCTCGCTCATCTGAGCGAGGTGGCTTTCTGGCGTGACACCGATCTTATGAAGCCGGCCGATTTCGTGAGAGCCATCTGTTCGGGCATAGCCCTGCAGCCGCTTACGGCGGTGGTGATCGAAAGCACTGCCAACGGCGTGGGCAATTACTTCCACAAGGAGTGGCTTCGTGCGAAGGATGGGAGCAGCGACAAGGCGGCCGTGTTTGTAGGCTGGCATGAGATCGAGGAGAATGTGGCTGATGCGGGCGACGTGGGTCAGATCGTCAGTCAGATGGATGAATATGAGCGCAATCTGTGGCGGCGCGGTCTGACTCTCGAACAGATCAGATGGTATCAGCTCAAGCGGCGTGAAGCTCCTGATCATTCGAAAGTGATGGCGGAGTATCCGACCGACGACACCGAAGCGTTTATCAACAGCGGTTTCGGAGTGTTTGCTCCCGATCTGGTGGAGCGTATGCGCTCGACGTGTCATGATCCGGTGGCTGTGGGCGAGGTCGGCGGCATGGCTCTGACAGGACCGGACGCCCTCCGCGGGGTGAAGTTCGCGGCCGACGCCAAAGGGTGCCTGAAGGTGTGGGAGTGGCCTGCGCGCGAGCGACATAACAGCGACCGTTATGTGGTGACGGTGGACATAGGCGGTCGCAGTGCCGGTGCGGACTGGTCGGTGATAGCGGTGATGGACCGCGGCGAGGCCGACGGAAGCGGACCGATGCGGATAGCCGCCCAGTGGCGCGGCCATATCGACCACGATCTTCTCGGGTGGAAGGCTGCCGCGATAGCCGCCTATTACAACGAGGCTCTGCTGGTGGTGGAGAGCAACACTCTCGAGACAGAGCGTGCCGGATCGTCGACCTACATTCTCGAGCAGCTCAGCGAATGTTACGGCCATCTGTATGCCCGCACTCTGCGCGACACCTTCAATCCTCAGCGGGAGCGGCGACTGGGATTCCATACCAACCGTCAGACCAAAGGACTGGTGGTGGAGAGTCTGATAAGAGCTGTCAGGGAGCATGAGTATCTTGAGCGCGACAATATGGCCTGCGACGAGATGATGACCTACACGCAGCTTCCGGGCGGCGGGTATGCCGCGCGCGACGGCTGTCACGACGACGTGGTGATGACCCGCGGCATGGCAGTGTATGTGGCCTCGACGGTGAGACGCAGTCCGGAGGCGAGCTGCAGCTACTTCCGGGGGCGGTGACTCCGCCGGCGGGCGGTGAAGCTGTAGCCGAAGCGTGACGGATGTCGGCCGTGGCTTTGGGTATTGGAGAATTATTGTTACTTTTGTGCGTTTTGAATTCTTGAGCGGAGACAAGGACTCCGGTAATAAGCAATCGCCTAACAAATGTCAGACATGCCAGGACAGACTTCTGAAACGTACATAGACAGCACCTCGATAGTAGATGACGGCGCCGTGATAGGACACGGTTGCCGTATCTGGCATTTCTGCCATGTGATGGGCGGCGCGACAATCGGCGACGGCTGCACTCTTGGGCAGAATGTCATGATAGCCGACGGCGTCAGCCTGGGACGCAATGTGAAGGTGCAGAACAATGTGTCGGTGTACTCGGGCGTGACGGTGGAAGATAATGTGTTTCTCGGGCCGTCGTGCGTGTTTACCAACGTGCGCAATCCGCGGAGCGAGATATGCCGCCGCGGCCAGTATGAGCGGACTTTAGTGAGAGAGGGCGCCACGATAGGGGGGAACGCCACGATAAGGTGTGGTGTGACGATCGGGCGGTATGGCTTTGTGGGGGCAGGCAGTGTAGTTACTGCCGATGTTCCCGACTATGCCGTGGTGACCGGCGTTCCGGCGCGGCATTCCGGCTGGATGAGCCGATATGGCGCGTTGCTTGAGTTTGATTCCACGGGCATGGCTGTCTGCCCAGAATCGGGGATCATATATCGTAATGAAAACGGAACTGTTTATGAGGAATCGGATGGCAATGGGGATATATGACCGACTTTGCTCGCGTCAGACCTCTGTAGGAGTAGTTGGTCTGGGATATGTGGGCATGCCGCTTGCATTGGAGATGGCCAAGCACTTCAATGTAGTGGGTTTTGATTTGGTAAAAAAGGTATGCAATTGTAGTTCAACGGATTACCCCCCCCCATTGAACAATGACGGAAGCGGGGCGCAGTATGGCGGCAGGCCTGTAATAGCGGGCTGTATCGACGATCTTGCAGATGCGTCGTTCTATATAGTGGCTGTAGGCACGCCGGTCAATGACAGCCACACGCCTGATATCAGCCAGTTGCTGGCGGCCACGGAGTCGGTGGGCGGCATTCTGAAGCGTGGCGATTATGTGGTGTATGAATCGACGGTATTTCCCGGATGCACCGAGCGGGAGTGTGTGCCGCTTCTCGAAAGGATCTCAGGTCTTGAGTGTGGCCTGGATTTCAAAGTGGGTTATTCGCCGGAGCGGATCAATCCGGGCGATCTGGCGCATGATCTGACAAATACTCCTAAAATCATATCGGGGTGCGATGAGGAGGCTGCTGAGGAGATAGCCCGTGTGTATGGCCGTGTGGTCAGTGCGCCCCTTAGCTGGGCGTCGGACATACGGGCGGCCGAATCGGCGAAGCTTCTGGAAAACATACAACGGTGTGTCAATATCGCACTGATCAACGAGATGTCGATGACGCTCGGACGTATGGGGATCGACGTGTCGGAGGTGGTGAGGCTTGCTTCGTCGAAGTGGAATTTTACAGCCTACAGTCCCGGACTGGTAGGCGGCCACTGCATACCGGTAGATCCTTACTATATGATTTCGGAGGCAGCCCGCCGGGGAATTGATATGCCTCTGACCAGGCTCGGCTGCTCTGTCAACGAAAGCATGGCCGGATATGTGGCCGATGAGGTGTTGCGTCGGATCTCCGGCTCTGTCGGGAGGGAGGGGCGACGGCCTCGTGTGCTGGTGCTTGGTGTGGCTTATAAGCCGGATTCCGACGATATACGCAGCAGCGGTGCGGCGGCGCTTAGGGAGTGTCTGTCGGAGCGCGGAGCGGAGTGTGATGTGGTCGACGAGATGGTCGACGGCGAGTCTGTGAAGCGGATGTATGGCTTTGAGCTATCGAGCTGTCCGTCGGGGGTGTATGATGCGGTTGTGATCGCTGTGGCGCATGAATGCTATAGGGGTCTGGAGGATGAGTGGTTCGCCCGCGTCACGACCGGACCGGAGGCTCTGCTCGCTGATCTTGGCGGCACCTACAAGGGACGTATTTCCAATCTCAGATACTGGACTCTCTGATGCGGAGCCGGCTGTCGACATATTTCGGCGGATTGCGCGGAGGTCGTGCGGGTGAAGCCGCGTGGGTGGGCGTGTCGAAGGGTGTGTCGATGTGTCTGTCGCTTTTCATTGCCATGGCCCTCAGCCGACTGATGACTCCTGATGACTACGGGACGTATCTTCAGCTATTGTATGTCTACGGCACTCTGCTGGTTGTGTTCTCGCTGGGTCTGCCCGGCTGTTATTCTTATTTTTTGGCGAGGGTGAAGTCGGCCGGCGAGGGGCGTGGGGTGGTGACGAAGCTGACGCGGCTGTGTGTGGGAATGGGAGGGGTGTTTGCCCTGTCGCTGTTTCTGCTGTCCGATCAGCTCGCCTCGTTGCTCGGCAATGCCGCTTTGGGGCCGGGTCTCCGGGTGTTTTCGGTGGTGCCGTTGGCCATGATGCCGGCAGTGGGTGTTGAGGGTATTATGGTGACTTGCCGGCGGAGCCGTCAGCTGGCGTGCTATGTGTGCCTGAGCCGTCTGGCGACGCTGCTGTGCGTGGTAGTGACGGCGTGGGCGTCGGGGGGCGATACGGGCTGCGTGACGGTGGCTTTTGTGGCAGCGTCGGTGGTGTCAGGCGCCGTCGGCCTGTGGCTGTCCTACAGCCCTTTCAGAGGGGTGACGGCTGTAGCCGGCGGATTGTCATACGGCGAGGTTATGCGGTTTGCTATGCCGGTGTTCTATGCCGGGATCTATAGCTTCATAATCTCTTCGTCGAGCCAGTTTTTTGTCAGCCGCTATTTCGGTGCAGGCGATTTCGCAGTGTTTTCCAATGGATTTCGTGAGATGCCGCTGGCGGTGATCGTCACGTCGGCAGTCGGTTCGGTGCTGTTGCCGGAGTTGTCGAGGCTTGCGCTGACTGATAGAGATGAGTGTATCGGTGTGTGGTGCCGGTCGGTATATAAGTCGGCGTCGGTGGTGTGGCCTGTCGCGGTGTTCTGCATAGTTTATGCGCCGGAGATCATGGTGACTCTTTTTGGCGAGGGCTATCGTTGCGGCTCGGTATTGTTTCGCCTGGCGTCGCTGATATGTCTGGTGTGGATAGTCCCTTTCTTTCCGCTTATGACAGCCCTCGGATTATCGCGCAATTTTGCCAAAGTGCATTTGATGACGGCCATTCTGCTTGTGGCGTTGGATTGTTTGGCCGTGAGTTTTTTCCCTTCGTTGACGATGATAGCAGCGATAGCGGTGACGACGCGTCTGGGAGGTATTTTGCTGCTGTTCCGCTCTGTGAGCCGCCATACGGAGGCGGCTCTGTGGCGCCGGCTTCCGCTACGGGATCTGGCGCGCTTGCTTGTGGCGTCGGGTACTTCGTGCGTAGCGGGCAAGGGGCTGATAGCGATAACTGGTATCACTGACGCTCCGACGGCGCTCGTGGCTGCATTGGCAGTGGCGGTGATGATGTATATGGTCGTCGGGCGTTGGCTCGGACTCGAATTTCGGCCGTTACGTGGCGGTGAGGTTCCGGATAATAAAATAGTGTGATAAACAGCTAATTTTTACGAGTTGCTTGATGAGGATACTGATAATTACAAATGTGTTTCATCCGTCCAATATGATCGGTGCGTTCAGAATGAATGCTTTCGCCCGGTATTTCAGCCGGGCCGGGCACGATGTGACTGTCATTGCAGAGGGGGCGGAGGATGTGAACGAGTCATGGGAGGGGTGTGATGTACGATATGTGAGTGATCCGATTGTCAGGAATTACAGCTATCTGTCCAGCCGCATTTATGATGGGCGATGGAGCATGCGGCGTGCGGTGAAAGCTTTGGAATACAGGCTGACCTTGAATTCTTCGCTATGGTGCAGGAAGGCTATAGCTGCGTCGCGTCGGGTCATGGCCGGCGGGAGGATTGATGCCGTTCTTTCGACGAGTGGTCACGACATGGTGTCGCACAGGTGTGCCTTGAAGTTAAAGCGGGAGTTTCCGGAGGTGTACTGGATTGCCGATATGCGCGATGAGTTACGGGTGCCAAGACTCAAATACGCTATTCCGTTATTGCATCGGTTGTCGTTGCGTCGATTGAAAAAAGCGATGAAAATGACGTTGGATATGTCGGATCTGATATTGTCGGTGTCAAAGCCGATAGTTGATGATCTGAGGCGCGCCTCGTCGCATGGACGCGTGCTTGAGATATGC
The DNA here is from genome assembly GCF_030759015.1 of Paramuribaculum intestinale. Classification (GTDB taxonomy): domain Bacteria; phylum Bacteroidota; class Bacteroidia; order Bacteroidales; family Muribaculaceae; genus Paramuribaculum; species Paramuribaculum intestinale. Next base: position 2,892,637 of record NZ_CP098825.1, read on the forward strand.
AACGGATATGATTATCCGGAAGTGTACGACTGCTGCTTTCAAGATCGGTTTACGATGATGTATCTTGGCAGATTCTATCCGGGCATTCATCCCGACAATCTGTTTGGCGCATATGTCGAGCTGATCGATGAGGGACGTCTGCCGGCCGACTGTGTGATAAAGATCGTAGGCAATCCGTTGAAGATAGATATTCCTGATGCCTTAAGATCGAATGTGGTGGAACTGCCGATTGTGGATCATGACGAGGCGGTACGCATGTCGATAGAGGAATGCGACGCGTTGCTGATGATCTATAGCCGCCGCGCCGGGCGCAAGGGGGTGTATTCGGGCAAGCTTCTTGACTATCTTGCTACCAACAAGCCGATCCTGGCGATCAGTGATCCCGGCGATGTGGTGGGCGATCTTATGCGTGACACAGGCGCCGGGTATGCCGTGGACGAGGATGATATTCCGGCGATAAAGAGTGCTGTGATGAAGTGTTATGATCTGTGGCTCAACAGGCGGACCATGCCGCGTGACTGGGACAGGATAAAAGAGTTCCGCCGCAGCCGTCAGGTTGGCAAGCTTCTTGATTATCTTGCCGGCAATATGACGGACGGAAGCGGACAGTGTGGCAATAAATGTGTGGGTGTATGAGTGTCAAGGTGTCGGTAATAGTAGCGGTGTATAATACGTCGGCATATCTGCGGCAGTGTCTTGACTCGATCGAGGCTCAGACATTCCGGGATATGGAGTGCGTGATTGTGGATGACGGATCGACTGACGGAAGCGGAGAGATATGCGACGAATATGCGGCCCGTAATCCGCATTTCAAGGTGCTGCATCAGCCTAATGCGGGGGTAGCGGCAGCGCGTCAGGCGGGTCTGGACATGGCGCGTGGGGAGTATGTGATAGTATGCGACGGCGACGACTGGGTAGAGCCGGAGATGTATGAGACCCTCTATGAGGCTGCATCCAGCTCCGGAGTGGATATAGCCATCTGCGGCTTCTGGCGGAATTATCGGAGTGGAGCAAGCATGAAAGTGGTATTCGGCAAGGGCAACCGTGCGCGGCGCGACCGTGAAGGCTTCATGCGTGAACATGTGGGTATGATGTGGAACAAACTGGTACGAAGGAGTCTGTTCTATGACAACGGCTTGCATTACGAACCCGGAATCGACATGGGCGAGGATCTGCTGATGAACTACAAGATGGTAAAGGCTGATCCGATGTGGATTACTGTACCTGTGGCGCTTTACCATTACAGACAACGCATAGGCGAAACGAGCTATACGAATGCCGTAAAATCCGAATATATAGAACAAAGACGCCTGATACATATATGGATGCTCGAAAATTTCAGCGAAAAGGAGTATTCGCGTCATTTGCTGCGCGACGCGATCCATACGGTGTGTCTGTCGGCACAGTCGGTCAGTCCCGACAAAGAGTTTATAGCGGTTTTCGCGGGCGAGTATATCAAATGGAGAGATATTTTCAAGCATGTGGCGGACAAGCGTGTGTGTCGGTACGGAATCATAAAGCCGCTGTCGATACCGCATCAGATATTGCTTATAAAGGCTTATCTCTGCTGGCGGACGGTGTCGGTGGGATTGTGCCACAGGCTGAGAGAGTTTATGAAGCGTAAGCGGAGCGGTAGGGTGATGAAGCATCATCAGAATAGTATAATGTAAATGAAAAGTGATGGAGAAGAATCAGAAACGGTTTGCGATCATAGGCGTGGGCGGGTATATCGCGCCGCGTCATCTGGCTGCGGTCAGTAGTGTGGGCGGCAGGGTTGTGTCGGCGTGCGACGTGTCGGACAGCGTGGGGATCATCGACTCATATTTTCCGGATGCGGAGTTTACAACCGACAGCAATGTCTTTTTTGACGGCCTGAAGGGTGGCCGGGCTGATTATCTGACGGTGTGCACTCCCAATTATCTGCATTGCGGGCATTCGGTGGCCGGGCTTGAGGCCGGCATGGATGTGATATGCGAGAAGCCGGTGGTGACCGGCGTGGCGGAGCACCGGCGGCTTTCGGAAGCGGCCCGGGCATGTGGGCGCAGTGTCAGCCCGATACTCCAGATGCGTCTTCATCCGGAGGCGGTGAGAATCAGGGAAAAGACGGCGAGCGGCACGCCGGGTGCGTGTCATGATGTGGAGCTGGTGTATGTAGCTCCGCGTGGCAGGTGGTATGCGGCTTCGTGGAAGGGCGATGCAGGCAAAAGCGGCGGTGTGCTTACCAATATCGGCATACATTTTATAGATCTGCTGCACTGGATGTTCGGCCGCCGGACGGGGATGAGGCTCCATCGGTCGGAGGCCGACTGCATATCGGGCGTTATGGAGCTTGAGCGTGCCCGGGTGTGTTTTTTTCTGAGTGTCAATCCGTCGCATCTGCCGGCCGGTCATTCGGGAGCGTGCCGCAGGCTGTCGGTTGATGGCGATCTGTTTGACTTTTCGACCGGTTTTGCCGATCTTCACGACCGCAGCTATGGTGAAATCATGGCCGGCAGGGGTTTTTCGCTTGATGACACCCTTGAGGCCGTGGCCACGGTGGAGGCGGCGCGCTCGCTGGCGGTGTCGCCTCTTGTCGGTGAGTATCATCCGATGCTGAGGCATCTTATGGAGAGCCGTAAGTCTGACATATATCCTGCGGTATGATACGGATGGTGGATCTTTACGGGCAGTATCTTTCGGTGAAGGATGAGATTGATGCTGCCATGGGCGAGGTGATGAGGGATTGCTCCTTTGTGCGCGGTCCGCAGACGGCGCTGCTGGAGGAGGAGCTTGCGGCGTGGACGGGCGTAGGTCATTGCGTGACGTGCGGCAGCGGCACCGACGCTCTGCTGCTGGCCATGACGGCCATCGGCGTGGGAAGTGGCGACGAGGTGATTGTGCCGGCGTTTACGTTCGGGGCAGTGGCCGAGACCGTGGCCATGCGTGGCGCCACTCCGGTGTTTGCCGATGTGGATCCGCTGACATTCAATATCGACTCGTCGAGCGTCGAGCGTCTGATCTCTGGGCGAACGCGTGCCGTCGTGGCGGTGCATATGTTCGGGCAGCCATGCGATATGCCGCCTTTGTTTGAGCTTGCGCGTCGTCACGGTTTTGTGGTGGTGGAGGACAACGCCCAGTCGCTTGGCGCCCGCTGCAGGTCAGAGTCGGGAGCAATGGCCCGTGCCGGCAGTGTGGGGCTGATCGGGTGCACATCGTTTTTCCCGACAAAGGTGCTTGGCTGCTATGGCGACGGCGGTGCGGTGATGACCGACGACGGTGAGCTGGCGCAACGCATAAGGATGATTGCCAATCACGGCCAGAGTCCGAAGTACAATTACCTTACGGTGGGGATTAATTCACGTCTTGACACTCTGCAGGCGGCTGTGCTGCGCGTGAAGCTCCGTCATCTTCATGATTGGATCGAGGCGAGGATAGCCGCTGCGGAGCGTTACGATGCGGCTCTGAAGGGCGTGGCCGGCGTGGAGTGCCCTGTGAGAGCCGGTGGAGTGGCTCATGTCTATCACCAGTACACGCTCCGGGTCGACCCCTCTTTGCGCGACGGTCTGAGGGCGTTTCTGGCCGACAGGGGCATAGAGTCGATGGTCTATTATCCTTCTTTGCTTAACGATCAGGAAGCATACCGCGACATCAGCCGCTGCGACGGGGATATGCGCGGGGCGCGGCGGTTGCCTGCAAGCGTGCTGTCGCTTCCGATCTGCAGCCATATCGGGGTGGCGGCGCAGGCGCGGGTTATGGCGGCCGTCAAAGAATATTTTGGGGTCGCTGAAGCGCTCTGACAGCGCCCGATGCCGGATAGAGGGCAGAGTACGGAATGTGTGATTGTGACACAGCCGGCGGGCGGTCAGGGCTCGGTGTAGAATAGGATGAGGCGGCGCATGGCGTCGGTGCATGCGGGGCAGAACGAGGGGTGGGCGTTGGTGCGCATTCGGCATTGGTCGGCCGGACGATACACCCCCTTGAAAGAGTAGCCTCCGCCCTCGTACAGGCCTATGGGGTAGCGGTTGGCGTCGGCCACGGGTGTTGGCTGCGGCACGCTGTCGGGGATCAGCGCCTGCCACTTTGAGGGGAAGTCGACGAGGGTGGTGATGTTGGGCTCCCACGGCTCTACGTCGAGCGGATAGGTGTCGGACATGACATCCTGCTCGTAGAAGTATTCGTCGGCGAGTCCGCCGAAGCTGTGGCCGAACTCATGCACTACGACCGGACGCATGAGCGGGTGGCGCGCTGCGGTGAGCGTGTAGGAGTTGTAGATGCCTCCTCCGCCGTATTCGGGCGTGTTGGCGAGGATGATGATATGTTCGTAGGGTATGCCGCGGAGAGCGTCGTGAACTGCCGGAAGAGCCGATGTGGTCAGGTAGCGGTCGGAATAGAATGTGGAGAAATGCGATGAGAAGGCTGTCGAGCGCCAGTCGGAGAGCCGTGGCACGCTGACTCCCTCGTCGGCCGAGGGCGAGGCTACGGCCACGAAGTTGAATCGTTCGGGCATGGAGCGGAACGGTTCGTGGGCGAGGATTGCCTCAACGGCCTGCGCGGCATGGGTGTAGAATGAGTCGGTCTGTTCGGCGGTGTAGCCTTCGGCGAGAATTGCCACGTCGATGGCTTTGTCAGTGTCGCCTCCGCGGTGGATGTAGCGGTGGGGCTGCGGCGTGGCGTCGGGTCGTCCGACGAGCTCGTCGTCGGGTCGGTAGATATGGCTCATCGATGCCATGGGCCTGTGGCGCGAGTCGAGGAGGCTGATGGTGATGCGTGCCGAGTCTTTTGGTAGCGGCACGAGAAATACGTTGGACATGGCCTTTGGCGTGGTGAGAGCTTCGGGCGTGGAGAGCCATTCGTGGAAGAGCGACGAGAAGGTGGTGGTGTAGAGCGTGTCGCCGGTGGCGGGATCGGTGACGGTGACCGATCCGTTGCCTGAGAGAGGCATTCGGTCGAGCCGTGTGCGCCGTCCGGCCCATCCGGCTGATTTCGACGACGATGCGAGGTAGACCCCCTGGCGGGAGGCGTCGCCGGCGAAAATGTAGTCAAGGCGCAGTGTGGAGTCGCAGAAATGGCGGTCGAAGTCGTCGGCCGAGGCTGTGAGAGCCGTGGCGGCCAGAGCTATGAGAGTGTGACGTAATGATAACATAAGTAACTCTTAAAAATTAGTTGATATTATGGAACTCGTCAGTAACCCATGGTTTGCTGCGGTACTTTTTGATTTTGTCCGGTGCTTTTTGCTTTCATCCTCAGTCGTGTAGCTCGCTACACGCCATCGTCTTCAAGCGAAAATCACTCGAACAAAATCAAAAATTACCAGCAGCTAATTTTTGCGAGTTACTTAGTGATGATTTTGCAACAAAGTTACGACAAAAGAGTGAAACACGGAAAGATATAGTGATAGAATTGATTTACAGGAGTCTTGGTTGAACCTGCGCTTCATAGAAATCAGAAGCAAGTCTGTAACTTTTTGAAGATTAGATTCGTCTATGTCATATAATTCTAATATCTTTGCGCCAAACTTTATATTTGTTGAATAACATGGTTAAATTAAATCGTTTAAAAGCAGTTCTTGCAGAGCGGGACAAAACCAGCAAGTGGTTAGCAGAACAAGTAGGCAAGTCTGCTTGTACTGTTAGTAAATGATGTAATAACATTGTTCAGCCTGATTTGAATACTCTTGACAAAATAGCAACTCTACTTGAGGTTGACAGGCGTGATTTATTGACACCTTCCAATCAAGAGTAAGTTATGACTTTTTCTTTGGAAGATCTTAGTCTTCAAATAAATGAACTTTTTCATACAAATAAAAACAATGAATGGTAGTGTTCCACATATAGTTCAATATCAAGGTTCGAAGAGAAATCTTGCACCACAAATCTTGCCATATTTCCCGCAACGGTTTAACCGCTTGATTGAGCCTTTCGCTGGAATGGCGGCTATAACAATTGCCGTATCTAGACTGAATAAGGCCCAATCATATCGTCTCAACGATCTCAATACACCTCTTGTAAGTGTGTTGGAGGAAGCTATAAACAACCCCCAACGCTTACTTGATGATTATACACGGGTTTGGAGTGAGCAATTGACTTATGAGGAAGGTGGTGTTGCACACTATTATAAAGTTCGTGATGATTTTAATAATGGCAACCAATGCGCAGCCAACATGTTATACTTATTGGCACGATGTGTAAAAGGCTCTGTTCGATATGGTAACAATGGACAATTTAACCAATCTCCTGACAAAAGAAGAAAAGGAACGTCACCTACTAATCTTGCGAGGAATATCTTTCGTATTTCGAATTATTTAAAGAATAGAACTGAATTTTCTTCAATAGATTATAGAGAAGTGTTACAAATGACTAATCCTGGTGATATTGTTTATATGGATCCCCCGTACCAAGGTGTTTGTGCTACCAGAGATAGCCGATATTTTTCAGGCATAAACTTCGATGAATTCGTAGAAAGCTTAGAAGATCTCAACAGAAGAGGCATAGATTATATCATCAGTTATGATGGAAGTTGTGGAGATAAGCAATATGGTAATGATTTGCCGAATGAACTCGGGCTTAGAAAGGTAATGCTTAACGCTGGTCTTTCCAGTCAAGCCCTGTTATTAGGGAAAAAAGAAGTTACTTATGAGGCTTTGTATCTAAGTCCAAATCTCCAGAATGTGGCACAACCAAAAGTACAAGAACAATTAGTATTCGCATTATGAAATATCCAAAAGACATACTTGATAAACTCAACGCAATTACAGACAAACGTCCAGCTACTGTAATTCAACATATTCTAAAACACAGCTTCATTACTACCGAAGAGCTTGAGAAGAATTACGGATATAAACATGCCCCAAGAGCGGCTAGAGACGTTAGGGAACGTGGTGTAAATCTTGTTACTTACACTGTAAAGAGCAGCGAAGGAAAGAGTATTGGAGCATACAAGTTTGGCGACCCCGTATTTGCGGACAATAAGTTGTCTAAGGTAGTAGGTAGGACCGCACTCTCAGAAGCCTTAAAAAAGGCCCTAATTGACAAGTATGGCTCGGTATGTTTCATATATCTTCAACCTATGGAAGAAAGATTGCTGCAAGTGGATCATCGCATACCTTATGAAATAGACGGTGAACAAGACGAAAATAACATTGACTGTTACATGTTGTTAAGCCCCTCTGCAAACCGAGCAAAATCGTGGACGTGTGAACATTGTCCCAACTGGACATCAAAAGATGTAGAAGTCTGTGAAAATTGCTTCTGGTCTCATCCTGAGAATTACACTCATATTGCAGGTAAAGATGAGCGAAAGATTGTTGTAACTTTTACAGACAACGAAATTGACGATTATGAACAGTTGATAAGTCTCGTTGGTGTCAAAAATGCCGAACAAACAATCAAAGACCTCGTTTCAAACTTTATAAACGAACAATCAAAAGAAGACTAATATGTGACAGCCTTACCCATAGCAAATGACTTCAGCAAATTCAGCAAATTAGACCTTTGTCGTAACTTCTTGCAACAAAGTTACGACAAAAATCGCGTTTTTTCAGTAATTTTGCCGTAAAGAAAAGCTGTGCTTGTCCCGACTTTTGCCGGCCGGATTATCGAACTATGAGTGAATGCGTCGGGCGGACAACCCTCGGGGATGAGCCATGTTAGAGAATCAAAGCAAGAAAGCAGACTATATCTATGGCACGTCCGATAGCCAAAAAGGTGACTGAAACGCCTCTGATGAAGCAATATATGGAGATGAAGCAGAAGCATCCCGACGCGGTGCTGCTGTTTCATGTCGGCGATTTTTACGAGACGTTCTCGGAGGATGCCATAACGGCGTCGGAGATACTGGGCATCACGCTCACCAAGCGTGCCAACGGCTATGCCTCGGAGGTGGAGCTTGCCGGATTTCCCCATCACGCGCTCGACACTTATCTTCCCAAGCTCGTCAGGGCCGGCAAGCGTGTGGCCATATGCGAGCAGCTCGAAGATCCGAAGCTGACCAAGAAGCTTGTGAAGCGCGGCATTACGGAGCTTGTGACGCCGGGTGTGTCGCTCAACGACAATGTGCTCGACCACAGGCAGAACAACTTCCTCGCAGCCATACACTTCGGCGAAGGGCGTACTCTGGGCGTGGCTTTTCTGGACATCTCAACCGGCGAGTTTCTGACCGCCGAAGGCGAGGCCGACTATATCGACAAGCTGCTGTCGAATTTCGCCCCGAAGGAGCTTTTGGTGGAGCGCGACAAACGCCGGCGGCTCGACGAGGTGCTGACGGGGCGCTATCTGACGTTTGATCTCGACGACTGGGTGTTTACCCGTGAGGCGGCCACCGACCGGCTGCTGAAGCAGTTCGAGACCGGATCGCTCAAGGGTTTCGGCATACAGAACATGCCTGCCGCCATAGTGGCATCGGGCGCGATACTCCACTACCTCGACATAACGAAGCATACCAACACGTCGCACATATCGTCGGTGGCACGCATTGAGGAGGACCGCTTCGTGAGGCTCGACCGCTTCACTGTGCGCAATCTCGAACTGCTCGAAGGTCTCGGCGACGAGGGCAAGAGCCTGATAAGCGTCATAGACCGCACTGTCACCCCGATGGGCGCGCGGCTGTTGCGCCGGTGGCTGCTCTTTCCGCTAAAGGATGTGCAGGCCATACGCGCCCGTCTCGACGTGGTGGAGTATTTCATGCGGCGGCGCGACAGCCGCGAGGAGCTGAAGACCTGTCTCGAACAGATAGGCGACATAGAGCGTCTGATCTCCAAGGTGGGCGTAGGGCGCGTGTCGCCCCGCGAGCTTGTGCAGCTCAAGAACGCTCTTGTGGCGCTCGAGCCGGTGAGACGCATATGCCTGGAGGCCGACGACCAGGGGGTGCATGCCATCGGCGAGCAGCTCAATCCGTGCGAGGGCGCCCGCGATGCGATAGCCCGCACGCTCCGCGATGACGCTCCGGTAGCTCTCAGCCGCGGAACGGTGGTGAAGGACGGCGTCGACGCCGAGCTCGACGAGCTGCGCCACATAGCCTATTCGGGCAAGGACTACCTGATGGAGATACAGGCCCGCGAAAGCGCGGCCACCGGCATACCGAGCCTCAAGATAGGCTACAACAATGTGTTCGGCTACTACATGGAGGTGACCAACACCCACCGCGACAAGGTGCCGCAGGAGTGGATCAGAAAGCAGACGCTCGTCAATGCCGAGCGCTATATCACCGAAGAGCTGAAGGTGTATGAAGAGAAGATACTCGGCGCCCAGGAGAAGATAGCCGTCATAGAGGCTCGCATATATGCGGAGCTCGTGGGGCAGGTGGCGCAGTATATCCACGCCATACAGCTCGATGCCACACAGCTGGCACGGCTCGACGTGCTGACGGCGTTCACCCGTCTGGCGATCGAGAACCATTACAACCGTCCGGTGGTGGACGATTCGCTCGACATCGAGATCACCGGCGGACGTCATCCGGTCATAGAGCGTCAGCTCCCCCCGGGCGAGAAGTATATAGCCAACTCGGTGAGCCTCTCGAACGACTCTACGCAGGTCATGATCATCACCGGCCCCAACATGTCGGGCAAATCGGCGCTGCTGCGCCAGACCGCCATCAACGTGCTGCTGGCCCAGACAGGCTGCTTCGTGGCCGCCGACAGTGCCCGCATAGGGGTGGTCGACAAGATATTCACCCGCGTGGGAGCCTCCGACAACATCTCGCTCGGCGAGTCGACCTTCATGGTGGAGATGACCGAGGCGGCGTCGATACTCAACAACATGAGCCAGCGGTCGCTGATACTGTTCGACGAGCTCGGACGAGGCACCTCGACTTACGACGGCATATCCATCGCATGGTCGATCGTGGAGTATATCCACGAGTACGGCGGCCTGCGGCCGAAGACACTATTCGCCACCCACTACCACGAGCTCAACGAGATGGAGCGCAATTTTCCGCGCGTGGTCAATTACAACGTGTCGGTCAAGGAGATCCAGGGCAAGGTGGTGTTTCTGCGCAAGCTCGAAAAAGGGGGATCGGAGCATTCGTTCGGCATCCATGTGGCCAAGCTTGCCGGCATGCCCCGCGCCATAGTGAAGCGGGCCGACGAGGTGCTGCGGCGACTGGAGCAGGCCAATACGGGCGAGAACAAAGAGCGCATCAAAGGCTCGCTCGCCGAGGGCGCGGCCTCACGCGGCGGCGATGGCGGCGTGCAGCTGTCGTTTTTCCAGCTCGACGACCCCGTGCTGACTCAGATACGCGACGAGATACTGGCCACCGACATCAACAATCTCACCCCGTTTGCCGCTCTGACGAAACTCCACGATATCAAGGCGATACTCACCGGCAAACCGTCGTGACGCCGCCAGCCTCCGGCGGTTGATAAACAGGAGACGCACGACAGAAGACGGCTCCGGTCCACACCGAGGCCGCGCTCTCCGCATTCCTTTCTATCCCCTCAAGGGTCTTTTCGGGCGATTACCGTCAAGTCTCATCGGTCACGATGCACGCATCGCTCCCTCCTCAACTGACGCAAATCTCTCCGAAAGTCCTCTTCGAGTGAATAGAAGTGAAATTCAAACATACTCTTAAAATAATTATTGCTGTCCGCTAAAATGACTACTTTTACTCATCGGTTGTATTTGTTTTTTTGCGAAACCAAAATAACCGAAAAAGGCTGACTTCTGCAATAGGTACAAGCCTTATTTTTATCCTGACTCAAAAAGTTTTATCAGACAGCAATAAATTTGAATACCTTGCCAATCGGATGCGGAGGAACTCCGATACAAGCACTCGCCCGGATTTTGTTTCCTTGTCCTCATACAATTCGTAGATGCCGGGACGTATGCCCATATCCCGATATGTGTTGCTCTCAAGCTGCCCGATACTGTTTAGACACTGTTTTGTGCCGATAACCTTATGGGGGTAGGCATCGTGCATACCTGTGACGATACGACCTACACCGTCGGTACAGAGTGCTGCGACATATCCGGGGATACACAGGCGACGCTCCTGCGGTTTGTCTTTACCGACACCTTTATACCCTTACCGACAACACCGAAATCCCGTTGATGCCATTTCCGACATACAAGGCGAGGTTTTCAACGATATTGAAATATAACACTTTACAAAATGTTTTTAAGTTTATTTGAAGTTTGGTACAAAAAACACGGTTTCGTGGAGAGTAGTTGTTGTAATTTTGCATCATAACTAAATGGAATGCTTATGAACGCACCTAAAGAATTTATAGACCTTATATATTCTACCGAAAATCAGCAGAATTACATCGGTATGGGTAATCCCAATGCTCGTATCCTTATTATTGGTCGTGAACCGGCTCACGACCTAAACACGGACATAGGTCGCGATGCTTTTCATCAAGACCAGGAACTCAACCGCTCAAACTGGAAGAACTTGTTTGAGAACAAACAAATTGAAGGCCGTTGTAATCCACGTAGACCTTTCCCGAATCAGAAATGCTTACGTGCTGACGGAAACAACGATGGCACCGCGACGACATGGGTATGGTACCAAAAATTAGTCGACCTAATTTGGGGTAGAGAGTATGATCGTCCGTATTCTCTTCGTCCACTTGACTTTCACGACTTCTGCTTTCACACCGATATTAGTGCTGCTGCCGCAAAAAACTTGGCAACTACCAACAAAGAAGCCAAGGAGGCATCGGTTAAAGAAAGAAGTCGCGAATTGTTCTCGCATCCATTCTTCAGGCAATTCCCTATTGTAATATTGGGGATAGGTAAAGACGTCGGTCAATCTGTACCTCTCGAATGGTGCGCTAAAGTTCTCGGCTTCCCAACCAACGAGGTTGAGAAAGCCTATAATGCCGACGAAAAAGAGCCGATGCTTTGGGTTAATCGTGATACCAAAGGGCACCGCACTCTTTTACATACGCAGTGTCTCTCTCAGCCCTCTTGGGAATATATTACAAAAATTCGCGACATAATCTGGTCAGACGGAAAATCCGATTTCTGCTGGCCTAAAGAATACTAAATATGAACGAACTTTTAAATCAAGAAATTGAGCCTCTATCCAATATTGAAGATAATTGGATAGAACTTGTAAATTGGGTCAATCCTACTAAGAATGTTGTTGAGCCTAAATTATCAACGTTTCAAGAAATAATTTTGCTATTTTATTACCTTGAAGGGTTACTTCCCAATAAACCGGCAAAATGCAGTGATTTTTTATTTAATAAATTGTATGCTACTATCGTAAGAAACTGTAAGGTAGAAATAAATAGTCTTTCCAAAGATATTTATTTTATGGGTAATCCTTGGAGGTTGTCATCTCCATTACTACAGTTTCTTGGAAATACAGGATGTTTACACTTTATTGAAGATGGCACTGTTTGGGAGGAACCTGGCGTTATGCTCGAATTTACTTATAGTAGATTGACCCCAACAGGTCTAAAGTATATATTTCGACACCGACTTCCATCCAAATATCTAAGAAAGGCAATTTTATAAAATCTGAAAATTAAAAATAATTATTACTGTCCGCTAAACTTTTTTTGAGCGATTGAAAAATTAGGGCTGATACCTATTGCAGGAGTCAGCCCTAAATGGTTATTTTGGTGTCGCCAAACAATCCATAAATAAATTGTAATGTTCGCAACCAATTTTGGTTGTTTTTGTAAAATCAACTATTATTGGTTGTCTTGTGTGTGACTTCTGGCGCACACAAACCTCGGAGGAGTATCTGAATTTAGCCAAGAAAACAAATATTCTTGGCCAAGAAAACATGATTTATCCTGGTCATCGCCTTGGTGGTCTGTCTATGGCAAAGAAGATCATAGGGTAAAACGGGATAAAATAGCAATGGTCAAGAAAATCAGTTGTTTCTCAGCCATTGATTATCGGGTTGTTGCTTATTGCTTAGTATTCATCCTCGTTGAAAAAATTATTTATATCGTCATATCAGTAATTTAGTCTTGAATTTTCAGGAATAGGCAAGTTTATTTGGCAATAGAAGACGACAAATTACGAAGCGCATCTATTAATTGTCCGAGCATCTGAGTAATTTGAATCAAAGGATGAATATGATTAAGGATTAAAACCAGCAGTAGTACTGCAAGTATAATCCCGGTTGACCATTTCCAAAGATTTGAAAATTCATCAATTTTATGGTTCCTAAACTGTTCATCTTTATTGTCTAAATCATTCCCCTCTTCAAAGAAATTTTTTAATTCTTCTTTACCAAGCAAATCTTCAAAATATTTCTTGCCACTTTTAAATCTACCCTCCAAATACTTAATCCTATTATCTAGCCACTTGCGTTCTTTTTTATAATACAACAAAGATATAACGCATAATGCCATACAGCACAATATGACAGCATCTGGAATGTGCCTGTTAGAAGATAGTGCGAATGATAGTATTGAAAGAACAACTGAGATAAAGAAGAAAGACAACAATGAAATTGACAACTTTTTAAATGTATTCTCGAAATCATCAATTGCTTCCAGAATAGAATCTTGATATCTCTGAATATTTTTTACTACGTTATTTCTTAAGTCTAAATATTGACGCACATTTTCTTTCTGATAAATCTTATAATTAGAAAGAATTGCATCAAAGGTATTTGAATGCAGAACTAATGACGCCGGGTCAACATTTAATGAAAGAATATTACGGATAATCAATATTTTGTCATCAATATCTCCGCCATTATATCCCCACGTATAAATTCTATTTATTACATTCGCTGTATTTTCATTTATATCTTGTACAAGCGCCCATTTCCCTGCAATGGATTTGAAACCATTCAATTTATAACTTAAATAGTTCTGCTCTTCAAAGGTGTAATCCAATAAAAAACACAACGCATAGATTGTAGATAGTTTGTCAAATAATGTCTTTAAGAATGCATTATCAGATGAAATAGGGAATATATCATCAGGAATAAGTTTTCCCTTGAATTCTGTAGATGAACATAAAAATCCAGCTTTACTTATACATCTGTTTCTTTCCTCCTTTGATTTCGGTAACGCTGTTTTTATAATCTTTTTACCTTTCCCGTGAAAATGGAACTTTGATGTTGAAAAATGAGGGATATGGTCTTCTTGAAATTCAAACACACATACGTCTGAATTTAAGAATTCGCATAACTGTCCCAATATAGAAAAGACGTTACAGGATTTCAAATAGCTACTGAACAAATCAAAACTATAAATTGAGTGCTCTTGCGTTGCTACGTCTTTAGAAATCTCAATCTTTAGAGTTCGTTTTATTGTCTTATCTAAACGATTATATTCAACGATGAATTCATCCCAGTTGTTATGTGAAGAGCAATATTTGAGAGCAATGTCATCCTCTACATCTGCCGAATCGTAGATGTTTACAGACAAAATATCCCTAGAATGGATTTCTCCATCTATACCATTTTGAGGAATCAGAGTTTTAAGACTGTCAATTTGATATAATAAAGAGAGTGTATAGAAATCTTCAGTACACTTTTCATGAATCTGATTATAGCGTTCTGAGAATACATTGATAATTTCAAATACACTGTCCATATCTCTTATAATAATTTATTTGTTTTTATATCCTGGGCAAAGATATAGCCTCGCTCAGATATAATCGTAATACCCTTTCTTCCATTTCCTTCAAAGGGTAAGATTATATTTTGTGGATTCGGGAAATCAGTTTTAACTTTCAAATCCATTTCATCTGTAAGTTTGTATGATCCTTTAATTCGATCCTTGACTACAGATGTATCTTTATTGAATACTGGATCAAACGATTTTGATGCCTTTATTTTATCGACTTTTGATTTTAATTTATCTATATTTACACGCTCCGGCTCTTGAGGTTGATATTTACCAAGAACTTCATCTCTATAATAGTCAATATCAAAAGTCCCTGATTGTCGGAAATATCCTACAGTAAGTTGTTTAAGCGTCCTATGATCGCTTGGCGATTCTTTTTGAAGAGGATTAAGTATGTTCTTTTTTATGGCTGAATAGGCCTTGTCTGTATTCTCTGTATCAGAATACACAGGATTAAGTTCTAAGAAATCCTTATGCCAATATTCACTTTGGCGCTTAGTTGAATCTGAAGTCGTGATGTCAGAAACTTCTATTTCTTGTGCGCTTCTTTTTATGGTGAATTGACAGGTTTTATAAATTTGATTTTTAAGAGATAGTCCAGATTGTATTTTCCCAGTAGCTTCTGAGATGAATTTATCATAGTCTGATTTTAATAATAAAACAAACTCACGATTGTCGTACATTCCATATGCGACAATCAAAACACCAACTGGTATCTGGGTTTTTAGATGTTTTATCTCGTCATTCTTACATTTTTCTGAATAAGCAAGATCATTTCCCAACTCAAGACCGAATTTGTCTATTGACTTCTTTGTGGCTATACTAAGAACACGCTCTCTAGTAGTACGCTTATTCTCATTGAATTTGTATCTGCGATCTTGTTGATTCATTGCTCGCGTTAACAAATCCTTAGTATATTGCTCAATATTTTCTGTTTCCTGAAAATCGGCAATACTGGCATTTCCAACATTGTTGTAGATGCAGAGAATCTGATAATCTATAAGTTCCATTTTTTATGGCTTTATGCTCGATTATACAATTTAATAAGATTATGTTTAATCTCCGAGAAAGATAGCTGCATACTTAGTTCGCAGTCAAGTCCCGTATTGATAACATACAAGAACGATTCTTTCCGATAGTAGCGTTCTCCGACTTGACGCAGAGATTGCTCAATGGTGTCGGATTTTGCCAAAAGACACACAAGCTGATAATCTTTGTCGACAATCTGCGTGTTGTTTTTTGGATGCGCTTTTGTATTATGTTGAGTAGCGGTGAGAAGAATCAAATTCTCCACATAGTGTGCGATCTCTGGAAATTGAGATTTCGGGAAGATATGGTGAACCTGTGTTGCCAGACCGTTTGACCAAGCATCATGCACTTCGCTTTCCGATTGTATCTTTCTTATGAGAGCAATAGCTTTCTGCACATAGTATGCGTTATATGCTTCTTGCTGTTCGTCGTGTTGTTGGGCTTCTGCTGCTTCTTGTCGGGTGATTGATTTCTCCTTGTTGAGATCTCTCCAGTTTTTCTTATTGTACATAAGGTCAGAGAACATACGGGCTTCTTTCCCACTACTTCCGGGAACATTATGTTCAGCTGCTAATACATTCAAAACCTTATGGAACATTCTGTTAATATCCAATCTTGATTGAGATGGTGTATTACCACTTATAAGGCGATAATAACGGTCATACAATTCCGTTTTAGCTCTGTCTCTTTCGCTTCTGACATTCTCCAAATATTCCTCAAAGAATCGCCAAAATCCACTATCTTTGAGAACCTTTGAAAAGAAACAATACAAGAAGTTATAGGCGTTTCGGTCTCTTCGTGAAATATAATCCAAAAGTTCCTCATTCTTGATTGAATAAGTTGCGGGCCGAGTAGTCAAATCTGCATTTAATATCCCAGCGGTATGAAATAATTTCAGTGGCTGAGAGAACCATTTATTGTATTCATTTTTCGCCCTTTCATCATCTGCGTATGGTTTATTGAACACCACTCGACAGTTATGCTTGAAGTATTGGCTCTGCCATATGTCATTAGCTGTAAATGTCGGATGTGACGATGCAATATTCAAAATACAATCAGCCAAGAAGCACACGATGTCAGGGGTGCACTTCTGGTCAACATACCGCGCATCATGCGATTTGCGTATGTCAAAGTCAAAATGGCTTAGATATGAATTGATTTGATCTCTCATGATTCTGCATTTATAAGTTTGCCGAAGAAGAAAACCGAGTTGTTGTCAATGTTCAATGAGCGTGTGCCTAAATTCCTTGCAATGGCATAGAATTTCGAGAAACTCTCAGTTGAATAGAACTCTAAATCTTCTGGTGATACAGTATTTTCCTCATCGCAGAGCGTTAAAATAGCAACAGACCCATCTGCGATACTGTTCTCTGGCATAAAACATGCTCGTGGATTGTACGTAAGATTTGGCAACAATACACATTCTGTATGATTGAGATATTTAGACACATCGAAAGATTCTACATCGTCAATATAACAATCATAGTCTGGAATGTCTATAATCTCATTGTTCCCAATATTGCGTGATTTGAGAACACGAAATTTACCATTCGATTTGGTGACCGATTTTGTTATAACTCGGTCACGATATGCTTTGAATATGCCAAACTCCATAGAGGAAGCAATCTCATCAAAGTCCGAATTTCGATACAATAGCCAATAAGGGAATTGAGAATCTGTTATATACGACTGGTCAACATTCCATACAGAATTATTGATATACGAATATATTGTAGTATTTTTCGAACTATTTTTTGTATTGATTGTGAATGAAATAGTCTCTATCTTTACGCCCTTAAATGCTTTTTCGCCGAAATCAATCACATGAGTCAGTGAATATTCGTTCATGAGTTTTCTCGTCTCATTGAACTCAGGAGCATTTATCAAGCTTTTGGGAACGATTAATGAAACATAGTCACCCAGCGTCAATGCCTTTTCAATGAAAAAAGCAAATATGTTGTTTGTATCCTTGTTTGCTGCTGAAGCCTTGTATATAGCCGCCAACTTCTTATCCTTAGTCAACTTCATATACGGAGGATTCCCTATCACGATATCGTATTTGTCCGTGAAATTATATAAAAGAAAATCCCCGACAATATAATTTATAGTGAAGTTGTTAGGCACATTCATTTTGGCAACCATCTCTTTTAGCAATTCGATGGAAGCAGGATTAATATCAACTACATCAATACTAACAAATGGAACAGACGAATATCTTTCAATCAAGCATGGGAGGAAATTCCCTACGCCTATTGAAGGCTCCAGAATCGAAATATGGTCAAAATTCTTGGCTTCGGGAAGATTATTTACAATCCCGAAACAAATATCCTGTCGGGTATAGTACGCCGCGGTATTGTCTCGTTCTGAATTTGCCATTTCAACTATGCGCGACAGTTTTGAAAACGGCTGTTTGCTCTGCATAACATATCGCAAAATGCGTTCTTGTGTATTCAGAGTAAATTCTTTAACGAGAGATAGGGCATCGGCATTGGAGAATACAGGCACATCCAGACACTTTCTAATTTTATTGGCAATCTGTCTGAATATAATTGTCGGAACGGCCTCACCCAGATTTTGTCGAATATTCATTTCCTCTTTTTTGAGGAATGCCTCTTTCTCCTTTAATGGCAACTTATTAAGTTCATCAAAAGGAATATCAGTCCATTTAAAAGAATAAGGCACAGACATCATCAACATGATTTCCCGAATACTGAACACCCTATTATCAGTCGGATGAACAGTATTCTGACTTGCCATAATATCGTTACGTGTATGTATGCACGGAGCTACTTTGTCCCAATATTGGCGCGTATATTTGTCACCATTCTTTTGCGCATTGTACACAACAACTCCATCCCGGACTGTATGTGGAATTCGAGTTATATCTTCGTTATCAAACGCAGATTGGCCTTCTTTTATTTCAGAAATCCACGCTTCCATGTGTGGAGCATATTTTCTGAAATTATGATATATGTCATCTTCCGAAATCTCTCCCATAGTAGTAAGAGCAGGTAGATGACCAATTGTTTCGCGTAAAGTCTTCTCGGATGAACGCGAGGGAAATACATCGAAAGGAGTTATGTCTTGAATGTCTTTTCTAACTCCAATAACAAGAGTTCGGGTTCGACTTGACGGACAACCATAATCTTTAAAGTTGACAATCTTATACAGAATATTGTATTGTCCCCCAAGATTTAAGGAAATTGCTTCTTTGATTGATTTGTCTGTACCATCAATATCAGTGCAAACAGAAGTCAAGAAAGCCCTTACATTCTCAAATATAAAGAATTTTGGCCGGACTTCTTTAGTAATCTTGATAGACTCTACTACAAGCGAATTGCGTTTTAGCTCATCTCCTTTCTTATGGTTCGCCACAGACATCCCTTGACATGGTGGTGTCGCAATCAACACATCAAGATCGTTTACACCAAAGCAGTCTTTCCATACCGCCAATTCACGGAATACTTTATCCTTTGTTTCATCAAGCGTCATATCTCCGCATATATATCCGGAAGACAACATACACTTATCGTTGTGTTTTTGAATTTTCAGACGACGCTCAAGTAGTTCAACTGTTGCGATACAATTGAACCCAGCTTCCTTAAACCCATAACATCCGATACCTGCGCTACTGAACAAGCTGACATAGGTACGTAGGCCATAAGAAGATCTGCGTTCCGCTGCAATTGCAGAAACGACCTCCTCAGGTATATCGTATGTCTTTACTTTCTTTCGCATAATTCAAGTATGTCGGATATAACAAAAGGCTTTCGTATAGTCTTGATAGGCGACCAAGCCCATGAACTTCACGAAAGCCTTGCTGCTATAAATTAATATGTTGCTATTTTTCTGTTGGTCTTATCATCGTCAGATGCGTCTATCAAGACGCAAAGATACGAAAAAAAATCCTGAATTAGACGGCTTGCCACAGGCTGATTTTTGTTAAAATATGCGAAAAACAGGTTTCCTACATGTTTCCAAGGTTATGCAGTACCCTTGGTGAAACTTTAATCACGGTTTTCTGCGAAAGGAGTGTAGTGACAGCTGGTGAGGAAGCGGTCGATGTCGGATTGGGTGTACCAGTATTTATCGCCGTGGCGGGAGTAGCCGAGTAGGCCGTTGTCGCGTAGGCGTTTCAGGTAGCGGTCTTTGATGCCGAGGAGTGCCATCAACGATTTGTTGTCGTAGATACGCTCTTTATCGGTGGTGAGGAGATGAGCGTGTTTAGCCTCCACAAGTTGGAGGATCCTGTGGAGGAGGGTTTCGATGCTGTTCATCTGTCAGGGGGTAAACGGTGAAACTTCAGTTGCTTAATCGGATGACAGGTCTCTCAATTGACTGATTGGATGCTCAACCGTGTATTCAGTCAACTATGCGGTTGATTAAATGTTTGGTTGAAGTTCTGACTAATCAACCAATCAGTCAACTGCTCATTATGGCAATTAGACGGATGTATGACAGAATAAGCAAGTGCATGGTTGACCTTTCGCCTGATTGGTTGATCAATCAGGCGATTAAGTAGGCGTCCAATCAATTTATTGAGAGTTTGATTGACTGCATGGTTGTCTTGCCAAACAATCAATCAGTGGTCCGTTTGCGGCAACATTTGCCATCCACGCATAAGCCGATACTTATTGCGCTGAAAATCAATAGTGGATTGACGGAATGGCAGCTGATTGAGTGATTGACTAATCAAGCAGCTACTAAAAAATCCACAAATAAGATGAGAATTCTCGTGTCAAATGACAATGGGGAGATTCATACATGGAGGTTCTTCATTGTCATTGACGGTGCAAAGTAAGCTATCAAAACCCTATAATTCCAAATATTTTCTGCCTGATATAGCTTGAGGTTGTACATGTATCTCCCAATATAGGCGAGGTATCACCAAATTTTCAAGTCCCCAACATGATTCTTTTCTCATAAGTTCTCATGGCATCGTTGGTGCTCAACGGAGCACAGCAAGGTGTCCGAATAGCAACTATTCGGATTTTGGGTAACTCGACCGTTACCACAAAAAATCCTTGCCGTGGGCGGCTGGGAACACTCCAAAGTCGTGTTCCCCGTTGCAATGCTTGCCGCAAGCTATGGTGTTCTGCCGACTCTTTTTAGTTTTATCATAATTCTTCTGGCAAGTAGGCGTAGCCTAGGCGTTCGACTTCGGCGGTGAGGGTCTGAGGGAGGAATTTGGCGTAGACTTTTTCTGTGACGTCGGTGCTGCCGTGGCCGAGGAGACGACTGATGACTGTCATGCTCAATCCATCGTTGAGGGCAAGTACGGCGAAGGTGTGGCGCGAGGAGTGGAAGGAGAGGCTGAAGGGTATCTCCAGCTTTTGCCCAACTACGTTCAGGGCTTGATTGACGCACTTGGTGGCGGTGTTACGGGCCTTATAGAGGGCTTCGGCATTGTTGAGGCTCAGTTCATCTTTTACGAGGTCGAACACGTATTTCTTCCTACGACCCATCGCTTGCCATTTGTGGAGTATCCGGATAGCCGGATCTGTCAATGGGATTTTATGGCGATGGTTGGTCTTGATGAGGACTTTGCTCAGTTCTCGTTTCTCGAAGTTGATATGTCCCCATTGCAGGGTCATGACATCAACAATACGTAGTCCACAGGCATGGAAAGCGAACAGGAACATCTCTATGTATTCCTTACGGCGCGGTTCGGTATCTTTCTCATAGAACTCCACTAACTTTTGGAGTTGGTCTTTGGTCAGATAGTTGCCGTCGAATTCCTTCTCACCCTCTACTTCGAGAGATGCTTTCTCTTGGATGCGCATATCCTGCAACTCGGCGTTAACTTCTCGGTCGATATATCCGGCGGTACATGCGCTGTCACATGCTTTTAGGATTGGGGTAAGCGCGTGGTTGATGGTCTGGTCGGAGTTATTCTTGAACTCACGCCGCCACTTGATGTATTTGTCGATGAGCTCAACTGATATTTCTCCTATATAGATTGCATCAGGTTTATATGTGCCTTTACCTGTCGTCAGCAGAAATTGGCGAAAGATATTCATTGCGCTTTTCCCATTCTGATAACGGCTGTAACCAATCTTATTCAGGTTATAGTCTATGGCGAGCCGCTTTTCAACGTAGGCAGCGAAGTCTTCGCCCTTATCCCTGCGGGTAATAGGTTTATCATCGAGAAAAGCTGCGATTATATCCTCATTGATCTGACCGGGAAACTTCTGATTGTATTCATTCAATCCGGCATCAACCTTATTGACCTTTGTCAGCAGAAGTTTGTTGAAACGTGCGCTGTCTGGAACAGACGCACGAATCTCGCCACGCCCGTTGTTGCCATTAGGGTTCCAGTCGGCCACAGCAACAGATATATTCATGCTGCGCCGGATTGGTCTGCCACCAAAGATATATTCTATTTCCACAGGATAAACTTTCGACTTGACGTAATTCTTCGGATACCGAAGCTGGAAATGTCCGAGAGGGAAAGGTTTCTTTTGTCTGCCCATATTCTTATTTCTGAAAGGTTAAGTACTCACCAAGATGAGAAGATAACTATTTAAATACTCACCAAGTTCGGAATATGGTGCAAATATAGCTATAAATAGGCAAGTTAACAAATTTTTGGCAAGCTAACTACTTGAAAATAGACAAGTTTATTTTGCGATGAAAGACAATAAAAAACGATTGACAAGTTTATTTATCACTTGTCAATCGTTTGTATTTCAAATATTTAAGTTGATAAAATCAACCAATTTTGGCTTAATATTCCTCCTCGTTGAAGAGGAAGTCTTCTTTGGAGGGGTAGTCGGGCCAGATTTCTTCGATGGATTCGTAGGTTTCGCCTTCGTCTTCTATTTCCTGAAGGTTTTCGATCACTTCAAGCGGGGCG
This sequence comes from Paramuribaculum intestinale, assembly GCF_030759015.1. Taxonomy (GTDB): domain Bacteria; phylum Bacteroidota; class Bacteroidia; order Bacteroidales; family Muribaculaceae; genus Paramuribaculum; species Paramuribaculum intestinale. The sequence goes on from NZ_CP098825.1 coordinate 2,915,040, forward strand.
CCTGAGCGCATGGCATAGTCGATGAGCTCGTCTTTGGTCGCGGGCCAGGGAGCGTCTTCGAGTTTTGATGCAAGTTCGAGTGTCCAGTACATGGCTATGATTGTTTTGATTGTTCGTTATTGTCCTTTTTGCGATCCGCTTTGCGTGCGGGGAGCGCAAAAGTAGTGATTCTTTTTCTTTTGGCAAACGTTTTGCGTCAGAAAAAGTTTACAGGCGGATTTCATGGAAATGCCGAGGAATCCGTCATAGAAACTTTCATGTGATCTTTGTTTCGTAGAAGCCTCATTGAGGACGGCTGATGGAGATGGCTCATTGTGGGAGTGGCGTGGCTCCGGGTGATCCAGGGCGAGGCCGCAGGTCAGTCTTCGAGGGCTTCGCGGGCGTAGCGCAGCGCCTGCTGGCGTTCGCGGCAGGTAGCGCAGCTGCCGCAGTGCTGCGGCGTGCCGCGATAGCAGGAGTAGGTGTGGTCGTAGTCGACTCCCAGACGCATTCCGCGCAGTGCTATCTCGTTTTTTGTCAGTCCGGTGTAGGGAGCGGTGAGTGTGATTCCGGCGTAGGTGCCTGCTGAGATGGCGGCGTTGATGGCTTCGACAAACTGCGGGCGGCAGTCGGGATATACCTCGTGGTCGCCCGAATGGTTGGCCATCATCACGTGGTGCAGTCCGCGGCTTTCGGCTATTCCGGCGGCTATGGAGAGCATGATGCCGTTGCGGAAGGGTACGACGGTCGATGACATGTTGTCGCCGGCATATTGTCCGTCGGGCACAGCGTCGGGACCTTCGAGCAGGGAGCTTTTGAAGTATTGTTTCATGAACGCGAGCGGTATCTCTATGAGTTCGATGCCGGCCTTGCGGCACTGCCAGCGGGCGCATTCGGCCTCGCGTTCGTTCTGGTTGGCTCCGTAGGAGAAGTTGACGGCGAGGGCTATGCGCGGGGCGTATTCCCACAGCAGTGTGGTGGAGTCAAGTCCGCCGCTGTATATCAGCAATGTGTCTTTTTCCATGATCGTATGGTGTCGTTGTTGTAGAGGTCGGTCATTTGTCGGCCATGGCTGCGAGCATGCGCTGCCGGGCCAGTTCCTGATGCTCGTCGTCGGCGTATGATGCGAACGGGTGTATGGCAATGCCTCCGCGTGGGGTGAATATGCCTTTGACCTCTATATAGCGCGGATCCATGAGCCGCACGAGGTCGTTGAGTATGATGTTTACGCAGTCCTCGTGGAAGTCGCCGTGGTTGCGGAAGCTGAACAGGTAGAGTTTGAGCGATTTGCTCTCCACCATGCGCTGGCGCGGTATGTAGTTGATGATTATCTGCGCGAAGTCGGGCTGTCCGGTGATGGGGCAGAGCGATGTGAATTCGGGGCATCGGAGTGTCACGAGATACTCTCTGTCGGGATGCCGGTTGACAAACGATTCGAGCAGTTGGGGCGCGTAGTCGGTGGGATATTGGGTGGCTTTCGACTGTCCGAGCAGCGAAAGGTTGTCGTCGTGTCGGTTCTGATCCATGTGGGTGATGGTTGGATTGTATGTGTGGGGTTGTTTATTGCCGCGATGCGCTGAAGGCGCAGAGGTCGGCATAGAGTTTCATTATCTGTGTGCCGTAGTGGTTGTTGGCGGCCCATCGTCCGTTGAGGTCGTGCCATGTCGATGCCACTCCGCGACTGACGAGGCTGAACCGCGGGTCGACCAGTCCCTCGCCTTTAGGCAGGCGTCCGGTGCTGGCGTAGGCGTATAGATGCTGTATCTGGGCGGTCACCCCTTCGCGGGGATCTTTGAAGGCGTGTCCGCGTATCCCTTTGCGCGTCACTCCGAGTCCGCAGTAGTTGTGTTGCTCGGGTCTGACGGCTGTGCCGCCGGTGTAGAGAAACCATCCGGTCTCGAGTATCGACTGGCACAGCGCCACGTCGCCGCGTATGCCGTAGATCTGACCTACGTCGTAGAACGCCTGCGCTATCTCGATAGGGAAGTCGGGATTGCGCTGGCTGACAAACAGCCACATCGTTTCGGGATCGATCTGCGTGGGACCCATGATCGCTTCGTCGCCGGAGAAGAAATTTACGGCGAAGGAGGGTGATTCGGCGGATTCCTCGGCAGGGGTGTCGAACGAGTCAAACACTATGTCGTCGGGAATTGCGATGGTGTCGGTGTGTATCTTGCGGAGCGGCTTGGCGATGCGAGGTTTCTTTCGGCGCGGCTCGGCGTAGACTCCGGAGCCGGCCAGCATCGTGGCTGCGACGAACAGTGCTATCAGCCGTGTCCACTTCATGACCTTATCCCTCCTTCTGGCGAGCCTTGCGCAATGTGTCGAGAACGTCGCTGCCAAACAATACCCAGGCCGAGGCGCCGACTACAGCGAGGAATACGCATCCGACGAGTATCAGCATTTTCGATGGCTTGGAGGGCGCGAGCGGCACGGTGGATGGCTGCACGACGGTGAACACCGGGGTGATCTCCTGCACCTTGGCCTTGGCCACCTGAAGCTGCTGGGCGGTGGTGTTGTAGAGGTTGAAGGCGAGAGCCTGCTCGTTCTGCAGGCGCTCCTCCTCGTTGCGTTTGGAGCGGAGTATTATGCCCTGGTTGTTGTCGACGTAGCTGGCGTAGCGCTGCTGGGCCTCGTAGTAGGCCTGTCGTGCCTCGTCGTTGATTTTCTGGGCATATTCCATATCCTTGCGTGCCTTGTTGGTGCGGTAGCCGATCACATATTCCTTAAGGCGTTCGGCCACAGTGTCGGCCAGCATGGCCGATACCATGGGATCCTGCATTGTCACGCTGATGCTGATGACCGATGTCTTGGCCGCCGATTCGACGCTGACTCTCGATGCCAGGGCGGCGGCTATGCCGCTTTCGTCGGGGGTGAGTCGGAATGCATCGGGCTTGCGGAGGTCGTCGGCGTCGTCGCTGCCGCTGAAGAGGCTTCTGATTCCGCCTATGGCGCGTGCGGGCAGCGAGGTGATGTAGCTCCACCATGGCGCTGAGATCTCTTCGGTGAGATAGCGGCGTACGGTGATGGTGTCGTTGCCTTCTCTGTCGGTCACCTTGACGTCGAACAGTCCGATGGCGAAAGGCACCGAGCTGACAATGTCGGGGTAGAGCTGCGTGCCAATAGCGTCGGCTCCGGTGCTTGATCCGGCCGATATGCCGGCCATGGCGGCAAGCGCTCCGAGGTTTCCGCTCATGCCCTGATTGTTGGTGGCTTCCGGCGCGAGCTTGATGGTGGTGGTGTATTCTTTCGGGATCGAGAATGCTATCACGATTCCGGCCACCGCGCCGTAGATGGCCCAGCGGAGCAGTGTGCGGCGTCCGTTCCAGAGCTTGCGTGCGAGTTCGAGCAGATCTATCTCCTGCTGATCGTCGTCGGGCGCCATGTGGCTGCCGTCGGTCAGTTTGTCGCTTTTGTCGTTGGTCATCACTTCTTGAATATTGAGTAGATGGTGGCGGCCATGGTGCCGAGCGATGCGAACGAGCTTACGTAGCTGATCACCTGCGCCCAGTTGGTGCCGCCGGTCTTGGGTTTGGACGGCACGATGATCTGGCATCCCGGTTCCAGAACCGAACCTCCCTTGGCGCGTGCCACTGTGCCGTTCATGTAGACGATGAACACCTTGTTCTTGCGTGCGCGTTCGCCATATCCGCCGGCCTGGTTGATGTAGTAGTCCACCTTCTTGCCGGGCACGTAGCCCACCACGTTGGGGAACATCACGTCGCCTGATATCTTGACGGTGCTGATCTCTTCGGGTATGATAAGCTTGTCGCCGTCCTTCAGCACCAGGTCATAGTAGCTTCCGGGCTGCGAGAGCGCTTTCTCCAGCTCTATGCCTACGGAATATACGTCGCTGAGCGAGAGCTGCTCTATGTTGATCGAGTCCTCCGACTGCGACATGGCGAGTTTGAGCGACTCGTCGCGTGCGGCCTTCTCGTCGTCGGTCATTTTGCGCATCAGTCGGGCGCCCTTGAGATAGGCTCCGTCGGTGACGCCTCCGGCGCGTCGCACTATGTCGCTGATGCGTTCGTTCTTGCGCTGCAGGGCATATTGTCCGTCGAACAGCACTTCGCCGTCGACCTCGATGAGCTTCTGTGTCTGGTAGCCGGGAGAGCGGCGCACTTCCACGATGTCGTAGGGTTTGAGCTTGAATTCGGGATCGCCGCCGAGCACGAGGCCGTCCTTGAGGGCGAAGGTGAATATCTCGGCTGTGTTTTCGGTGGGTTTGAGACTCTGCGGGTCGATGATGCGGCGCGAAACTTCGACGCGTGCGGTCGATGCGCCCTGCAGCAGACCTCCGGCCATGACTATGAGGTCTTCGACGGTGGTGCCTTCGGCGTAGGGGTAGTCGCCGGGGCTGGTCACCTGACCGTTGATGGTCAGTTCGCCGTGGTCGACGATTTCATGCACGCTCGCCACCACGAGTATGTCGTTGGGCAGTAGCTTTACATCGGACGCCCGTCCGGCAAGAATCTCGCCGAGAGCCACACCCATTGCCTTGAGCGTCTCGCCCTCGCCTTCGCGGTAGAGTATTGCGCGTGTGGTGAATGCGTCGTCGGCCAGTCCCTGTGCCTGCTTCAGCAGCGAGCGGAGTGTCATCGTGTCGTCGCCGATGGCATACATGCCCGGACGCATCACGGAGCCGCGCAGCTCCACGCGGTTGGTAAACCGGTCAACGACCGTGCCTACCTTCACCACATCGCCGTCGCGAAGCTGATAGGTGTTGAAGTCGGCCTTCTCCACGTTGTAGATCTCGTTCTGCCGGCCGGTCGGACGGCTGACGGTCACCAGTTCGCTGAATGCGTCGCCGGCGAGGCCTCCCGAATATCCGAGCAGCTTCTGGAGCGACTCGCCCTCGCGGATCTCATAGAACATCGGGCGTTTGACGCCTCCCTCCACGCTGACAAGATTTTCGTAGGGGGGCACTATGATCACGTCGCCCTCCTGCAGTCTGACGGAGGCCGAGTTGGCGTGTCCGCCGAAGAGATAGTCGTAGATGTCAACGTCGAGAAGACGGCTTCCGTTGCGTATCACGTGGATGTTGCGGAGCGTGCCTATGTCGTTGATGCCTCCTGCGCGGTAGATGGCGTTGAACACTGTGGAGAACGGCGACAGCCTGTAGGATCCGGGTATGTTGACCTCGCCCATCACGTTGACGAGTATCGAGCGTATCTGTCCGAGGGTGAGGCTTACGTCGGTCTCATCCTCGGCTACTCCCGCATATTTGGTGGCGAATGCCTTGCGCAGTCTGTCGTTGGCTTCGGCCACGGTCAGGCCGTTGAGATAGACCGGTCCGATCTGTTCGATCATGATGCGTCCTTCGGGCGATATGACGTCGCGTATCTCATCCTCGCTGGCTCCCCATATGTCGATGACCACTTCGTCGCCCGGTCCGAGGCGGTAGTCCGACGGGGTTGCCATGTTTTCGTTCGGCTCGAATGTGAGCGCCTTGTTGTTGAATAGATCATGACCGAATATCTTGCGCTTGGCCACGGTGTCCTGAAGCAGTGCGAGCGAGTCGGGTGTCATGACGTCAAACACCTCGGTCATGGTCGAGATGGTCTTGTCGTCGGGTTCGAGGGCTTTGCGCAGACGGCTGTCGCGAGTGCCTTCGAGTTTGCCTAAGGCAGTGGTGGAGCCGTCCTTGCTTTTCTTGGTCTTGGTGTCGGATTCGATGCCTTCGTATTTTTCACGCAGCCGCTCTATCTGTTCGGGTGTGACGCCTTTTGCGAGCAGTTCCTTGCCTATCTGCTGTTCGGTTTTGCCGACAGCGCTCTGGCGCTTGATGTAGTCGATTACCTGTTGGTCGGTCATTTTGGCCCATGCGGTCAGAGCCGTGAGCATGGCGGCTATAATGAGGCCGAAACTGAAAAATCTCTTTGACGTCATCAGTCGTTGTTGTTGTGCGGTTGGTTGTCGGAATCTTTTTCTTTGGTCGGATTTTCGTGATCCATGAGCTTCACGCCGAGGCGGCGTTCGCGGCTGCGTATGTGTCGGGTGAGCCACAGGTTGGCCAGCGTCCAGAGCAGGATGTCGAGTATGAGCAGCAGGTTGACTTCTATATAGCGCGACAGCAGTATGTTGGCTATGCTGAAGGTTATGGATGCCACCACGATGAGCACCATGGCAAGGCGCTGGTTGAGTCCGATGGCCAGCATCTTGTGGTGGATGTGGGTCTTGTCGGGGAGGAACGGGTTGCCGTGGCGGCGCACGCGGTGGAGAAACACCCTCACTACGTCAAAGCACGGGATGATCAGCGGCGAGACGGCCAGAATCATCGGGTTGGTGCGGAATGTGGGGAATTTGTCGGGCGACCATTGCAGCAGCGCGAGTCCCAGAAAGGCAAGGAGCAGTCCGATGGTCAGGCTGCCGGTGTCGCCCATGAATATTTTCTTTTTGCGTTCGGCGCTTCCGAATACGTTGTAGTAGAAAAACTGTATCAGCACTCCGAGGCAGGCGAACGACAGCATGGCGAAGATCGGCTTGCCGATCATCAGGAACGCTGTGCCGTAGATGATGAACGCCGCGCTCGAAAGCCCGGATGCGAGGCCGTCGATGCCGTCGATGAGGTTGATGGCGTTGACCACATATACCACGATAAGTATCGTCAGCGGAATGCCGAACCATGGCGAGATATGACCCAGGCCGATGATGCCGTGGAGGTCGTTGACATACATTCCGGCTCCGATGAGCAGCACGGCGCAGAATATCTGCACGACAAACTTGGCGCGGTAGCGCACTCCGATCAGGTCGTCGGACATTCCGGTGAGGTACATGAGCAGCAGCGCGCACAGTCCGAACGATATGGCCTGGGCGTTGATGCGCATCATGTTTTCCATGTCGGTGTTGCCCATGAGTATCGACATGCCGAGAAGCAGCGACACGCTGAACAGGATCACCGGCGTGAAGGCTATGCCGCCAAGGCGGGGCACGGTGCCGCGGTGGATCTTGCGCTCGTCGGGCATGTCGAACAGTTTGCGACGGTACGACACCAGAAGAATCTGCGGAATCAGTATTCCCGCAAAGAGGACGCTCAGCAGCGTCGACAGGAAGCAGCAGATAATCCAGGTGGTCATATATCGGTCTGAATAAAAGTGTGAGCAGAATGGAGAGTCACTGTCATCTTGCTTTTAAGGTTAGTGTTAAGGCATCCCAGCAGAGCGCCGATAGCGGACGCGGTTTGCAAAATTACTAAATTAGTGTGGCTTCGGCAAATGATTCGGTCAGAATTTCTTCATCGTGATCCTTGCCTTGTCGGATGTGACGACGAGTGTCTGGTGGTTGAGATGCTCTATCTTGAAAATGGTCGGCGAGGCGTAGATGCCCCACGGTGCGAGCTGATCGGTGCCGTAGGGAAATTCGAGCGTCAGCCGTCTGTCGGTTTTGTCGTAGGTCATGTTGGCGGTGGCCTTCACTCCCGGGTTGGTGAGGTTGGCCGTGTGGAGATAGAGGCAATAGAAGAGGGTGTATGGCTCGCTGACGGTGTTGTCGTCGAGGTTTTCAACTGTGATCACGCGCCACTGTCCGTCGAGATCGCCGTTGATGCCGCCTTTGCGGCATGAGGTGGCGGAGATAATGATCAGTATGGCGGCCAATATGGCTGCGGCGCAGTTGGTTGTGTGCGGTCTGTTCATAGCCATCCGGTCTTTTTGATTGATAGCATGGCGCCACGGCTCGGTCCGAGCAGGGATCCTCCGTCGGTGGCAAATGATATGGTTCCCGACCATCCTTTGAGCTTTGGCGGACGGATGGTGGCTTCGAATAGTGTGTTGACGTTGCCAAGCACTCTCGGTGTCGGGGCGTCGTAGGTGCCCCAGCTGCGCGAATAGCTCAGGAGCATGCGCCAGGTGAGCCACGGCACGGGGTTGCCCTCGACGCCGAGATGATGGCCCTTGATACGGTTGTGTCTGAACGACAGGGAGCCGTCGCGGTTGTAGACCGGCGATATGAGCAACGGATTGCCTATGCCCATGCCCCAGTGCTGCCATCCGGCGTAGATGCCGTGGTTATAGTATTGGTCGCGTCCGCTCACCTGTTCGGGTATCTCCGGAGTGTGATCCCAGTAGACCGGGCCGGCCTGGTCTTTGGTGTAGAGATATTCATAAACTAAGGCGCTGACTATCGGGTTTTTGGGCAGGTTGACCTCCACGCCCAGAAGCATGTCGCGCCATGTGTAGTCGAAAAACATCATCGAGTGGTCCTCGAAGAAGTGCTCGTAGTAGAGTGCCGCCGACCAGTCCGACTCCGCCGGTGCCCATTTGAGGCGGAAATCCCATTCGCCGGTGTGGTTGCCATAGACGTTGAGCTGTTCCGACGAGGGGGTGTCGCCTCCTCCGGCCGATGGCCAGAATACCTTGATCCAGTCCTTGAAGCCGTTGGGCATGTCGATGACTTGACCTTGGAACATAGACTGTCCGCCAAACTGGGCGCCCATCTGAAGTCCGGCTTCGAAAGTGAGCGGGAAGCGCTGTGTGTCGCCCACCATGAGCGTGCCGCCTTTGGAGTGGAACAGCACGTGCTTGGTGTGGCGCGCTCCGTTCTTGGCGGCGTGGCGCTGCCAGCTGTCGTCGGTGAAGGCTCCGTAGGCCAGATAGCCCTTGATGCCGATCCATCCGTTGGTAAACGGCACTTTGACGTAGTCGGGCAGCGACAGCCGCGCCTGCGGTATGGGGCGGGAGTTGTTGGAGAAAAGCAGGTCGCCGCTCGACAGGCGCAGGTTGTTGAATCCTCCGGTCCACTCCTTGGATCCCACCGACAGCTCGGCATTGCGGTAGCGCAGGTCGGCGTAGAGCTGCTGCACCACAAACGACGAGGTGAAGTTCCAGGGTACAGCCAGATCCACTCCGGCGCCCCACGTAAGGCGTCGGCCCTCTTTGCGGGCGTCCTTGAACAGCGACGCGCGCACGTAGCCGTTGTTTTTCTCGATCGACGACAGGCCGAAGCGGTTGTTGACGAGCCAGAAGGGGGTGTTGGCTCCGGAGCTGACGGTGGCGTTGACCTCGGCCGAATATCTGAATGTGCTGTCGGGCAGCTCTATGGCCGGAGCGCACAGAGCCGACGCAGCCGTAGTGAGAAGCGCGGTTAACAGTCGTATATGCCTCATTAAGGAGAAATGATTTGGTTTTGAGGGTGCAAAGTTACTATATTTATTCCCAATAACAAAACAGTTAGCGTCTGTGGTACATCATTTCACCTGATGATGGCATAGTTGTGGAAATATTTGCTAATTTTGTGAAAAATCAATGGATTTCGTTTATAATTTTCAATATACAGATTTATCATGAAGAAAACCATTCTCGCCGCGCTCGCGCTTGTCTGCGCGTTGGTGTCGGCGTCGGCCGCTCCGGGCGGTACGAATCCAAAGCCTTTCGTGGTGCCTGAGGTGCGCCAGTGGCAAGGCTCGAAGGGAGTGCTGAACATCACCACGTCGTCGCGCATAGTCGTGGCTGATCCGGCTCTGCGGGCTGTGGCCGACTCTCTCGCCGCCGACTGGCAGCGCATGTTCGGCACTGCGCTCGAAGTGGTGTCGGGCAAGGCTGCGGCCTCCGATGTGGAGCTGAAAATCAAGGCTGACCGCCGTCTTGGCGACGAAGGATACACGATGACCGCCGACAGCCGTCTGACCATATCGTCGCCTACCCCTACAGGTGTCTACTGGGGTACGCGCACGCTATTGCAGATCGCGCAGCAGACTCCCGGACAGGCTGTCCCGAAAGGCAAGATCACCGACTGGCCCGACTATCCGGTGCGCGGCCTGTCGCTCGACGTAGGGCGTAAGTTTTTCCCGCTCGATTATGTCGACGATCTGGTAAAGGTGCTGTCGTACTATAAGATCAATTCGTTGCGTCTGCATCTCAACGACAACGGCTTCCCGTATTATTTTGCCAATGACTGGGACAAGACCTATGCCGCATTCCGCATGGAGAGCGACACTTTCCCCGGATTGACTTCGCGCGACGGCTACTACACGAAGCAGCAGATGCGCGACCTGCAGCGCACGTCGGCAGGCGATATGGTGGAGATCGTTCCGGAGATAGACATTCCGGCTCATGCTCTGGCATTCGCACGCTACCGCGGCATAGGCAGCAAGGAGTTCGGCGAGGATCATCTCGATCTGTTCAATCCGGCCACAATGCCGTTTCTCGACTCGCTTTTCCATGAATATCTTGGCGGTCCGGATCCGGTATTCACAGGCCGCTACATGCATATCGGCACCGACGAGTTCGGCAAGGATTATCCCGGATTTGACAAACAGAAGGAGACGGCCGAGCGATTCCGTTCGTTCATGGACCATTACATCCGCCTTGTAGAGGGCTACGGCAAGACTCCGTGGGTATGGGGGTCGCTGTCGACAGCTCCGGGCGAGACTCCCGTCAAGACGCAGGGTGTGATGCTCGACGCATGGTATAACGGTTATGCCGATCCCAAGGAGATGGCCCGCCTCGGATTCAAGATCAACTCAATCCCCGACGGCATGGTGTATATAGTGCCCAATGCCGGTTACTACCACGATTATCTCAACACCGAGTGGCTCTACAAGGAGTGGACTCCGGCGCGTGTGGGTCCGGTGCAGTTCGAGGAGCGCGACACGGCTCTCGTCGGCGGCTATTTCGCCGTGTGGAACGACCATGTGGGCAACGGCGTGTCGGTGCAGGATGTGCACCACCGCGTGATGGACGCTCTTCCCGTGATGGCTGCCAAGCTGTGGGACGGACCGTCGGTGACACTTCCCTATGACGATTTCAGAGCTGCCTCGCAGCAGTTGGCCGAGGCTCCCGGCGTCAACAGGCTGGCCCGCGTCGGCGATCCGCATTCGGTGGTCTACGATACGGCACAGCTGCGCCCCGGACAGTCGACCGGCATTTCCGACGTAGGATATGACTGGACTCTGGAGTTTACTCTCGATGCAACGCTCGAAAAGCCCGGAACAGTGCTGTTTGAATCGCTCGACTCTAAGCTGTATCTCGCTGACCCCGTGAAGGGTATGTTGGGCTTCATGCGCGACGGCTATCTTTATGACTTCGGTTTCCGTCCCTATCCTGGCGAGAAGGTGGATATCCGCATCACCGGCACCAACAAGGCCACCCGCCTGTATGTCGACGGCAAGCTCTTCTGCAGCCTCGACAACACTACCGAGTGGTACAATGAGGGCAAGAACAAGATGTATCGCCTGCAGACTCTCGTGCTGCCTCTGGCCAAGGCTGGACAGTTTGAGAGCAAGGTGAGCGATCTGAAAGTGAGCAACTATATACGCTGATCCTGACAATAGGCCGGAGCCGTTCGGCTCCGGCCGATATACGAAACCGTCCCCTGCCGGCCGATATGGCTTGCAGGGGACGGTTTTTGTGTCGTAGCGTGAGTCTGACGTCTGCAGTGAGGTCGCGTCAGAGTCTGTGTCGGTTTACATCTTGGCGCGTATGGCGGCCGTCTCGTTTTCGTAGCCGGGCTTTTCGAGCAGCGCGAACATGTTGCGTTTGTAGGCCTCTACGCCGGGCTGGTTGAAGGGGTTGACTCCGAGCAGGTAGCCGCTTATGCCGCAGGCCTTCTCGAAGAAATAGATGAGCTGTCCGAGCCATTTCTCCTGAAGCGCCGGAAGTGTGATCTGGATGTTGGGCACTCCGCCGTCGACATGGGCTATGCGTGTGCCGAGCTCGGCCATTTTGTTGACCTCGTCGATACGCTTGCCTGCGATGTAGTTGAGTCCGTCGAGGTTGTCGCTGTCGGCGGGGACGCGCAGTTCATGGTCGGACGCGGCTACGGAGATGACGGTCTCGAATATGGTGCGCTCACCCTCCTGTATCCACTGGCCCATGGAGTGGAGGTCGGTGGTGAGGTCGACCGCAGCGGGGAATATGCCTTTGCCGTCCTTGCCCTCGCTCTCGCCGTAGAGCTGCTTCCACCATTCGCCGAAATAATGGAGCTTGGGGTTGAAGTTGGCCAGTATCTCGGTCTTTTTGCCTGCGCGGTAGAGCGCGTTGCGGGTGGCGGCGTAGAGCAGCGACTGGTTGTCGAGCGATGCTGCGGTTGTGGCGGCCTCCATCTCGGCGGCTCCGTTAAGGAGTGCGCGGATGTCGTAGCCGGCCACTGCGATCGGGAGCAGACCTACGGGGGTGAGCACCGAGAAGCGTCCGCCCACGTTGTCGGCGATGACAAATGTCTTGTAGCCCTCTTCGGTGGCGAGCTGGCGCAGGGCGCCGCGCTTGGCGTCAGTGATGGCTACGGTCAGTTCGGCGGCTTTCTGCTTGCCGGCCTGCTGCTCGAGCTTCTCTTTGAGCAGACGGAAGGCTATTGCCGGCTCTGTGGTGGTGCCCGACTTGGAGATCACCACTATGCCGAATCTCTTGCCGTCGAGGAGCTGCAGCAGCTCATGCATGTAGTCCTCTCCGATGTTCTGTCCGGCAAACACCACTTTCGTAGCGCCGTTGTCGCAGCGGTAGGCTGCAAACGAGTCGCTCAGGGCCTCGATGACTGCCTTGGCGCCGAGGTATGAGCCCCCGATGCCTACACACACCACATATTCGCACTCCTTGCGCAGACGCTCGGCTGTGGCTATGATGTCGTCGACGAGGTCGGCTGTGGTTTCCGAGGGGAGTTTCACCCATCCGAGGAAGTCGTTGCCGGCTCCGCTGCCGTTGTCGACTTTGGCGAGCGCTTCGGATGCTTCAGGCAGCATGGCGCTTACGGTGCTTTCGGTTATGGAGCCGAAAGCGTTGCTGATGTTTACTTTGATGGTATCCATTTGATAAAGTGATAAGTTTCTGTAATATGCACTGCCGTCAGGCGGCGGATGCTCCTTCGGTGTATAACGGTCGAACGGGGAGTAGTGTTCACCGGATGGATCAGATGAACGTGTCGCTCATCTTGGCGATGGCCTTCGAGGGGTTGATGCCACGGTAGAGTATGTCGAACACTCCGTCGAGTATCGGCATAGGCACGTCGTAGCGCTCGTTGATCTCGTGGATGCATTTGGTGCCGTAATATCCTTCGGCGGTCTGCTCCATCTCCATCCTGGCTGCCTTGACGGAATAGCCGCGGCCTATCATCGAGCCGAAATTATGGTTGCGGCTGAAGCGTGAGTAGGAGGTGACGAGCAGGTCGCCGAGATACACGGAGTCGCATATCTGGCGCGGACGCGGATAGACGGTGTAGATGAAGCGTTCCATCTCCCTGATGGCGTTGCTGACGAGCATTGCCAGGAAGTTGTCGCCGTTCTTTAGTCCGTGGACTATGCCGGCGGCTATGGAGTAGACGTTTTTGAGCACGGCGGCGTATTCAATGCCGTCGACGTCGCTTGAGGTGATGGTCTTGAGGGTCTTGCCGCTAAGGCATGAGGCGAATTTCTCGGCCATGAACAGGTCGTGGCCTCCGACGGTCAGATAGCTCTGGCGGCCGAGTGCCACCTCTTCGGCATGGCATGGTCCGCTGACTACGAGGGTGCGTTCGGGAAGTACTCCGAACCGTCGCTGCATGTATGTGGATATGAGCTGGTTGCCGTCGGGTACGATCCCTTTGACGGCCGATGCTACATATTTGTCGGATATATCGATGGTGATCTTGTCGACGTGGGCTTTGAAATATGGCGACGGCATGACCAGCAGCAGCGTGTCGGCATTGCGGCACGCTTCGTTGATGTCCGACGAGAATTCGATACGCTCTATGTCGAAAATGACGTCGCTCAGGTAGGCCGGATTGCGCCGCAGGCGCTTGAAGTCGGCTATGCGGTCGTCGCGCCGCATATACCAGATGATCGATTCGCAGTTTTCGAGCAGGAGCTTAGCCAGAGCCGTGGCCCAGCTTCCTCCGCCCATGACGGCTATTGTACCTGGAAAGTTCATAGGTGGGTAATCGGTTTTGACAGGCGTCCGGCAGCGTTCGGTCTGAATGCTGTTGCCGTCGGTCGGTCGTTGAAACACTTCATGGTATGGTTGATGATCAGTTGTCCCGCTCCGGCAGGGGAGCCGCCGTCGGCAGGTGTCGGCCGGCGGCTCTCCGCTGTGGTGGCGGATGTCATTCTTCGGTCGATGCCGATGCTGCGGTGGCGATCCACTGCTTTACGTCATCGGCCGAGGGATTGGTCAGTCCGAGCTTGAACTTCTTGTTGAGTCCGCATAGATCCTGCTGCAGTTTGCCCGCCGACGCTGTCGCGGCGAGTTGCTGCAGGGTCAGCACTCCGAGTTTGTGGAGTGCGGGCACCCATTCTTCGGCCACTCCTGCGGCGGCAAACTGTGCGGGAGTGTCGCGCCGGGCGGTCTTTTCGGGACGCATCTGTGGGAAGAAGAGCACTTCCTGTATGGTGGTCTGGCCGGTCATGAGCATCACCAGGCGATCCATGCCGATGCCCATGCCTGATGTAGGCGGCATGCCGTATTCGAGGGCGCGGATGAAGTCCTTGTCGATGATCATGGCTTCGTCGTCGCCTTTCTCGCTGAGCTTCATCTGCTCTACGAAGCGCTCATACTGGTCGATGGGATCGTTGAGCTCGGAGTAGGCGTTGGCCAGCTCTTTGCCGTTGACCATCAGTTCGAAGCGTTCGGTCAGCTCGGGGTTGTTGCGGTGGCGCTTGGTCAGCGGCGACATCTCGATGGGGTAGTCGATGATGAATGTGGGCTGTATGTAGCGACCTTCGCACTTCTCGCCGAATATCTCGTCGATCAGCTTGCCTTTGCCCATAGAGGGGTCGACTTCGATGTCGAGCTGCGCGCACACCTGACGCAGCTGTTCTTCGTTCATGCCGGTGATGTCGATGCCGGTGAATTCCTTTATCGAGTCGATCATGGTGACGCGCTTGAACGGTGCCTTGAACGATATGACGTTGTCGCCCACTTTCACTTCGGTGGTGCCGTTGACGTCGAGGCATATCTTTTCGAGCATCTTCTCGGTGAAGTCCATCATCCAGTTGTAGTCCTTGTAGGCCACATAGATCTCCATGCATGTGAATTCCGGATTGTGGGTGCGGTCCATGCCTTCGTTGCGGAAGTTCTTGGAGAATTCGTAGACGCCTTCAAATCCGCCCACGATCAGACGCTTGAGATAAAGCTCGTCGGCTATGCGCAGATAGAGCGGTATGTCGAGCGCGTTGTGATGGGTCACAAACGGACGTGCCGATGCTCCGCCGGGTATCGACTGCAGTATGGGGGTCTCGACCTCCATGTAGCCGGCTGTGTTGAAGTATTCGCGCATGGAGTTGTAGACCTTGGTGCGCTTGATGAAGATCTCCTTGACGCCGTCGTTGACCACGAGGTCGACGTAGCGGCGGCGGTAGCGGAGCTCGGGGTCGTCGAACGCGTCGTAGGTCACACCGTCTTTCACTTTGACGATCGGAAGCGGGCGCAGCGACTTGCCGAGCACGGTGATGCTGCGGGCATGGACTGTGATCTCGCCCATCTGGGTGCGGAACACGAATCCCTCCACTCCGATGAAGTCGCCGATGTCGAGAAGTTTCTTCACTACGGTGTTGTATAACTCCTTGTCTTCGCCCGGACAGAGGTCGTCGCGGCTCACATAGATCTGTATGCGGCCGCGTGAGTCCTGAAGTTCGATGAATGACGCCTTGCCCATGACACGGCGGCTCATGACGCGTCCGGCCACGGTGACATCGCGTGCGGGAGCGTCGTCGCTGAAGTCGCGTTTGATTTCGTCGGTGTAGGCTGTCACCTTGTATTCGGCAGCCGGATATGGTTCAATGCCGAGTCGTCTCATCTCTTCGAGGCTTCCGCGGCGCACTATTTCCTGTTCGCTCAGTTCAAGAATATTGGTCATAAGCTTGTATGTGGGTGCTTGGTATGAATGCTTTGATGCAATTTTTTGCAAATTTAGCCATTATTTTCCTAATAACAGCCTCTGTGCGGCCTAAAAACGCCGGAGTTGTCGCAGTCCGGCGTTTTTAGGCGTTTTAGCTGTCAGTGGCTATGTGTTGTGCTGCCGGTGTGGGTGGATCAGACGGTGCGGGGCGAGGTGCGCCTGGCGCCTGCGAACAGCCCGAAGCGGCGCGTCAGTATCCATGCCACGGCGAAGTAGAGCGCCGCCAGTCCCCATAGCATCATGGCGGGATGGCTCTGCTGGGCGAATGTGGCTCCGTTTGAGTTGAGGCGGATGAATCCCTCTATGCCCCATGTGGCGGGGATGAAGCCGCCGACAAGCTGCCAGAACGCCCCCATGGCGTAGCGCGGCCATGTGAGTCCGGAGAGGAATAGAAACACTACGGATGTGAACACCACTACCATCAGCGAGGCTTCGCGCTCGGTGACGAACGAGGCCACGCAGAAGCCGAGCATCGAGGCGGCTACGGTCATCGGCAGGATATAGACAAGGCTGTCGAGCATCGAATCGAGGTGGGGCAGGGTGAACATCCATGGCACGAAATGGAGGGCATAGAGCGCCATGGGTGTGTAGATCGTGGTGTAGCAGAGGGTCTTGCCGATAAGCGTGGCGGAGGCCGGAGCGTCGACCGACATAGGATCGAGGCCGCCGTTGCGCCGGCGGCGTTCGGCAGAACCGCCGGCGAGCATAGCCACGCCGAGTATCAGGCTCTGATGAAGTATGAGCACGAGCACTCCGGGCATGATGAACGAGGCGAAGCCCTGGGTGGGGTCGCCCATCATTACCGACTGGGTGTCGATCGGCGAGCCGCCGATGTCCTGGAGCAGCAGTCCGCCGGAGGCGATCTTCTCCTGCTGGTGGCGGGTGGCTATGGCCATCTGCAGGTCGGTGAGGTTGAACAATGCCTGACGGTAGCGCAGAAGCAGGCTGACGTCGGCGTAGTATGTGACGTTGGCCTGTTCGCCGCGGCCGAGCTGCCTGGCGTAGCCGGCGGGGATCTCGAGTATGCCGTACACTTCCTTGCGGTTCATCATGCGGCGTGCGGCCTCCATGTCGGGGGCATACTGGTAGACTTTCAGGCCGTCGGTGGCGTCGACCATGCGGGCAAGCTCGCGGCTGGGAGCCGTGCGGCTGTGGTCGACCACGGCGATAGGCATGTCGCGGATCAGCTCAGGGTTGTAGATCAGCGTGTAGACTATCGGATAGAAGAGCGGCAGGGCGAAGAAGAAGAGCATCACTCCGAGGTCGTGAAACACCAGATAGAATTCTCTCCGCCAGACTCTGAAGAGCGATGTCAGCCAGTTGTCGCGTGTGTGGCTCATGATGCGTCAGGGTACATAAACGGGGTTAAGACAATGTTTCTTGAGCCGGCGCAGGGGGAGCAGGGCCACTATCGGGAACATGAGCAGCGCGGCATAGTACCATCTCGAATAATAGAGCGGTATGCCGTTGAGAGCCTGGTCGGCATAGATGAGGAAGTAGTAGCGCATCGGCAGTATGTAGCTGAAGATGCCTACGGCGGGGTACATGCTCGACACCGGGAATGAGTAGGCCGCTATGGAGAAGGTGAGGATGCCGGTCAGCGAGCAGATGCTCAGCGAGAGCCGCAGGTTGGGCACGGCGCAGCATATTGTCACGGCGAATGCCTGCGAGCCCATGACCATCAGAGCCATGGCGAGCAGCATGTGCCAGAGCGGACAGTTGAGCGGGCAGTTGCAGTAACCGTAGATGACCGACTGGCAGAAAAATCCCACTATGGTCATTATGGCCCATTGCGGAATGAGCTTGCCGGCGAGGGCTATCGTCATGGATCCTCCGGCGGTGTGCAGCCACTGCGGTGATGTCTGGCGCTTGATCTCGTCGCAGATGGTGTAGGCGGTGAGCAGCAGCGCCATGAGGGAGAGTACCGAGGGGATGAACGAGTTGGCCAGATATATCAGATAGTTGAGCCATGGGTTGCCGATGGGATTGGAATTGATCACCACGGGCTGTATGAGGGCGCGGGCGGCGTCGTCGCCTATGCCGAGGCTGGTGAGCTTTGTGGCTGCGAGGCCTCCGGCGGTTGTGACGGCCTGGGTCTTGAAGCCCTTGAAAGCGAGAGTGCCGGGCACGAACACTGTCATGTCGCTGTAAAATGTCAGCGTGGCGTCGCCGCCGTATATGGCGTCGCGCTGGAAGTCGCGGGGTATGAGGAAGAATCCGAACGTCTCTCCACGGCGCACGCGGTCGAGCGCCTCGCTGTAGCTGAGGTCGCGGTGGGTGATGTCGATCAGCTCGGTGGCGTTGAGATTGCGCGTGATGCGGCGTGACAGCTGCGACTGGTCGAGGTCAACCACCGATACGGGCACTTTCAGCGGCAGTCCCTCCTTCATCAGATCCACGAAGAAGATGGCAAAGGCTACCGGCACCACGACCATCGCGGCTATGTAGAGCTTGCGCGAACAGAGCTTGCGCGAACAGAGCTTGCGCCAGCCGTAGGCGAGTGATTGAAGCAGTGGGGTGAGCATCGCTGTCGGGGTGTGGGTTTTGAAAGTGATGTGGCTTTGGAGGTTATTTCTTGCGGTAAAGCACTGTCATGCCCGGGCGCAGGTCGGGTATCTGGTCGGTGGTGCGGGCTTTGACCTCGAAGGTGCGGCTGTCCCAGTCGCCGGTGGCTTTGGTGGCTCTCCAGGTGGCGTAGCTGCCCATGTCGCGCACGTAGTAGATGCGTGCCTTGGCCGACATGCGGTCGAGAGCCGGTATCTCCACGGTGATGGAGTCGCCGAGCTTCATCTGGCTGAGAAGTTCCTCGCGCACGTTGAAGGTCACCCATTTGTCGTCGATCTTCAGCAGGCTCATGATCGGCGCTCCGAGGCTGACGAGCTCTCCGGGCTGTGGGTAGATCTGGTCGATCTGGCCGTCGCAGGGTGCGGTCAGGTACTGGTCTTCGAGCAGGCTCTCAACCTCGGCCACTCCTCCGCGGGCGGCGGTGACGAGGGCTGCGGCGCTCTCCTTGTCCTCTTTCTGCGCGCCGGAGCGGGCGAGACTCAGCTGGCTTTCGGCAGCCTGCTGCGCGGCCACGGCGGCGTCGTAGGCTGCCTTGGCTTCATCGCGTTTCTGCTCCGATATGACTCCCTGCTCGAAGAGGCGCTGCATCCGGTCGTAGGTCTTGCGGGTGATGGTGGCTCCGGCCTTGGCCTGCGCCACAAGCTCTGCGGCGGCCTGTATGATCTGGGAGCGGGTGCCGGCGTCGACCTTCTGGTTTTGCGCGGCGGCTACATTTTCCATGGCCTCGGCCTGCATCAGTTTGGCTTCGGCGAGCGACGAATGGATATGCACGAGCGTGTCGCCGGCTTTCACCATATCGCCTTCCGACACCATGAGTTCGACCACGCGTCCGGGCAGTTTGCCTGAGATGCGCACGGAAGTGGCGTCGGCCTGTCCCTCGATGATCTCGTCGGGTTCGCGCATGAATACAAAGCCTATGATGGCGAGCAGAAGTGTGACGACCACGATGGCGATCAGTCCGAACATCAGCGATCGGTTTTCGGTCTTTTCAGCGTCCATATAATCAGTAGTTGTTGGTTTTATTATGCGTATTTGTCGGTTTGTGGGGCGGTAGCCCCCGATAGCGGCATGCCGGGATGGTCAGTATCGCAGGTTGCCGAGCACTTTGGAGAGGTAGACGTCGCAGAGGCGCACGTCGATCATTGCGTCGATGTTTTCGGAGTTGGCTTTGAGCCATGCCGTCTGCGCTTCCATGACGTTGTCGGTGGTCATGACTCCTTCGCGGAAGCCGATGTCGGCCTGGCGCAGGTTTTCGTCGGCCTTGGCCAGATTGGCGGTGGTCATGAGGAATGTTTTCTGGGCTTCCTGGGCGCGGAATGCGCTCTGGCTCACCTGCAGGCTCACCATCTCGCGGGCGTCGGCAAGCTCAAGGCGTGCCATGGCTGTGCGGGAGCGTGTGGCCTGCAGCTTGTTGTAGTTGCCGCCCCAGTGCCATATCGGCACTGTGAGCATGGCTCCGACGGAGAATGCTCCCGAGAAGCGTTTTTTGAATCCGTCGAACATGTTGGGGTTGCTGAAGGAGTAGGCTCCTACTATGGCCAGATTGGGAAGCATGGCCGACAGGGCCACTTTCTCGCCCTGTTCGAGCATCTTCACTCCATAGCCGAGGGCGCGCAGGTCGGCGCGTCGCTGATACACCTCGTCCATGTCGTAGGATGAGGCGGCCATCGTTGCCGACGATGCCGCGTGGGTCAGGTCGGCGTCTTCGTCGGCGAGGGTGAGCCGGGTGTCGACGGGGAGTCCGCAGAGCTGGGCGAGCGCCATTCTCGAGAGTACCAGTCCGTTGTCGACCTTGGTCTGGTCGACCTGTGCCTGGTTGAGCTTCACCTCCACGGTCAGCAGGTCGGAGCGAGTGGCCACTCCGGCGTCGACCATGGCCTTGACATTATGGCGCAGTGTGTCGAGCAGAGCCACATAGCTCAGGGTGAGCCGCTGCTTGGCTTTGAGCGACACCACCTGCCAGTAGGCGGCGTCGACGGCATAGACGATGTTCTGCGCCTCGTTGCTCTTCATCTCGAGTGCCAGCTCCTCGGCGAAGTGCGTCAGCCGGTTGAGCGCCACTATCTTGCCTCCCATGTACACAGGCTGCGTAAGGGTCACGGCTCCGAAAAACACGTTGTGTATGTCGTAGGTCATGGCCTCTTTTGGTATCAGAGCCACGGTTTCGGGCACATATTGCCCGTCGGGCTGCTTTAGCGGCTCGCCGGTCAGCGGGTTTTTCGCGAGGTTGAACTCATATTTCTGTGTGGCGGGGTTGAATGTCTTTGTCGGCAGAAGCTGATCGGAGTCAAAGATCGATATTTTCTTCTGATTGTAGGTGTAGCCTCCGGCAAAGTCGATCGATGGCAGATAGGCCGCGAAGGCCGCCCGGTTGTCGAAATGGGCGGCGTTGACGGCTTCATTGCGGATGAGAAGCTGTTTGTTGCTTTGTAGCGCCATGTTACGGCACGAATCGAGGCTCACTGTCATTGACGTCGCTTCGGCGCTCTGTCGCGATGAGTCGCCGGCCGTGGCATAGGCCGCCGTAGGCATGGCGAAGGCCGCAGCCAGAAGCGTTATGGATGAAATAAGTGGTCGTGTCATTCCTTGCTGATGATAGAGAAACATGAGATCGGCCGAAGCCTTAAGCCCCGCGCCTTGTGATGTTATAACTGACGCGGGGGCGGTATGGTTCGAAGGCGGAGCGCCTTGTCAGATGATTTTTTCGAGTCCGGCTATGTTGGCAGCCACCTCCTCGTCGGTCACCTCATGGTTGGAGAGGTCGCCGGCGATATATCTGTCGTAGGCTGTCATGTCGATCAGTCCGTGCCCTGAAAGGTTGAAGAGTATCACCTTTTCACGTCCCTCCTCCTTGGCCTTGAGCGCCTCGCGTATGGTGGCGGCGATGGCGTGGGCGCTCTCGGGGGCGGGGATTATTCCCTCGGCTTTGGCAAAGGCTGTGGCGGCGGCGAACGATTCGAGCTGCGGTATGTCGACGGCATCCATCAGTCCGTCGTTCTTGAGCTGGCTGACGACCGCTCCGGCTCCGTGATAGCGGAGTCCTCCGGCATGGATGTTGGCCGGCGAGAAGTTGTGTCCGAGCGTGAGCATCGGTATCAGAGGGGTGTAGCCGGCTTCGTCGCCGAAGTCATACTGCATCACTCCGCGTGTGAGTTTCGGACAGCTTGCCGGTTCGGCGGCAATGAATGTGGTGTCGCGCTCTCCGGCGAAGTTGTGGCGCATGAACGGGAACGCTATGCCGGCGAAGTTGCTGCCTCCGCCGAAGCATCCGATCACAATGTCGGGGTAGTCGCCGGCCATCTCCATCTGTTTCTCGGCTTCAAGACCGATGACGGTCTGGTGGAGCGCCACATGGTTGAGCACCGATCCGAGGGCGTATTTGCAGTTTGGGGTCGACATGGCGAGCTCCACGGCCTCGCTGATGGCTGTGCCGAGCGATCCCTGATAGTTGGGGTGCTCGGTGATGATCTTTCGTCCGGCTTTGGTCGACATGCTCGGCGATGCGATGACCTCCGCTCCGTAGGTCTGCATGATGGAGCGGCGATAGGGCTTCTGGCTGTAGGAGATCTTGACCATGTAGACGGCCAGCTCGAGGCCGAACATCCGCGAAGCGAGCGAAAGGGCGGCTCCCCACTGTCCGGCGCCGGTCTCGGTGGTGATGTTGGTCACTCCCTGCTGCTTGCAGTAGTAGGCCTGCGGTATGGCCGAGTTGAGCTTGTGGGATCCGACGGGGCTTACGCTCTCGTTCTTGAAATAGATGCGGGCAGGTGTGTCGAGCGCTTTTTCAAGGCCACGGGCACGCACCAGAGGTGTCGGACGCCATATTTTGTAGAGGTCGCGGACCTCTTCGGGAATTTCGATCCATGAGTCGGTGAAGTTCATCTCCTGTCGGGCTGCTTCTTCAGAGAAGAGCGGGAAGAGATCTTCGGCCGTGAGCGGCTGCTTTGTGGCCGGATTGAGCATCGGGCGCGGCTTTACAGGCATGGCGGGGATCACGTTGTACCATGCGGTCGGTATATCGCATTCCTGCAGGAGGAATTTCTTGGATTCTGACATTTCTGTTCAGTGTTTGTAGTAGTGTAATGCGTATAATGATTGTCGAAAGGCAAAATTAATCATTTCTTCGAAATCTCATCTCAAATACGCACACAAATTCCACCCGTCCCGCCCACCGGAGCTTAATACCGGATCTTAATATCGTATCCCACTATCGTTCCGCATATGAGCCGGTTTGTACTTCACGATGTTATCTCCTGGCGGCGCTGACGTTACGGCGATGGATCGCATATGTCGTAGGGTCGGGATGCCAATAGTCGGCGCGACGTGCTCTCTTGCGGTCGTTTCGGATAAGCCTGAAGGTGCAGTCGGTGTCGTTTGCGTCGTATGAGTCAAATACGATATCAGAATAGCCGAATCGTGTCATAATCCCGATTTTATCCCCTCGTCGGGTCACAAAGAATATGAGCGGCTCATCATCCGTCATTAGCTCGTCTTCATATATTTCATCGGCGATGGGAGGCATCAGAGGTTGCAGCAATGGCAAAGAGCCACTACAATGTGTCGTATGGCAAAACGGATGTGAGATTTCAAGTGCGCCCCACTGCCGGGTAGCTTTGTCCTGAATGAAAAACAGTTTTCGCTCCCATCTTTCCGGAATTATCGCATTGTATTTGAAATCCGTCATCAGAACCGGGGGAGTTGTTGACGAAACCAATCCCCACGCTTGGCCATCTGATACAGGGATAAATTCCGGCTTATCGTTGATGGAATCAAACTGAGTAAAGACCTCGGCAAAAGAACTGGGCAACAACTGCTCGCCTGCAGGTGAAATAATACCGACGGAAGTTTCTTGACCCGACTTTCGAGGCCGCCAGTCATATTTAGTGTCATAGGCTGCTAACTGGCGTTGCTTCCTGCGCGAATCTTGATCATTACAAAAAAAGAATGTGTTTTTCTCTTCTTGCAGCTTTAGATATTCCAATGCTTCTGCCTGTGTAGGGACTACCAATGGATTCGTATTGCCATAGCATACTCTCCAGTGATTGAGATGCTCGTAATAAGTTTTTAGCCCGGCCTCTGACGTTATCGTACGGGCAACGCGTCCATTGATGTCTCTTCCCATGGAATTTTCTTTTTTTTTTGTTGTTAAGAGAGTGTTTGAATTTAACACGAAGAAATATAGATGGACTTCTTTCTATCCTCTCAAAGGTCTTTTCGGGCGATTTCCGTCAAGTTTCATCGGTCACGATGCCCGCATCGCTCCCTCATCAACTCACGCAAATCTCTCCGAAAATCCTCTTTGAGTGAATAGAAGTTAAGCTCAAACACTCTCTAAGAGAGTGTTTGAATTTAACACGAAGAAATATATATGGACTTCTTTCCATCCCCTCAAAGGTCTTTTCGGGCGATTTGTAGATTTGATCCGATGCTGTGGAGGCATCGTTAGATTCAGTGCTTTTCGCAGTCACCTGAATCGCTCGTGTACGGTGTGTCTGCCAGGCTTGTGCGTCTAAACTCAATGTATTGGGCAAGCGCAGTTCTCTTGTGGTCCTGATTTTGTGAGCCAGTCAAAGAATTCTTTTTCTTTCACCTGCCAATGTTTTTGCTGTTCAGGAAATTAATGTAGTAATTGATGTTTGAAAAACCATTTTGGAGGGTCTTGTCTGAGCAATTGATCCTATGATAAATAGCTTGCTGCTTTGTTCGTACTAAATTGAGATATTTCGGTCGCATGTGGGCTGCAGGAAGAGCGCGGAGCACATCCAGAAATGTCATAGGTTCAGACACCAATGAAGGAAGCTCCAGATCCATTCGTTTTACTGATGAGACTATCTTTGTTGCATTGTCATAGTTCATCTTATATTCGTTTTCGAGCCATGAACGGAACTCATCTTCATTTGGCAGCGAACGACTTTTTTTGTTGATATAAGTCTTGTCTAAGGTTTCTGCCACCTCTACTATGAAGGCATGGTAGTGTTTCATCGCGCGCAGTTCAGCCTTCGTATAGGCATCCTCATCTTCGAGCATTGTCTCTACGTATATTTCAACAAGTTTGGGCGCATCTTCCTCTGTCAGATCAGACTCTGTTTCATCCAATGTTCCTTCAAAATCCAATTTTCCTTCAAAGATGTATTTCAGCAGATTATATAGATCTATTCCAACCTCTTCAAACGCCGATTCATAACCAGAACAGTAGGCGCGTATATAATCGTCAGCGCTTTTTGCCGAAATGCCGCGCTTGTTCATCAGCCATGCCTTGAAATCGTCTTGAATATATGGGATCGGCACACAGTAGTCATCGCCTATATCCTCGTACTCGTCCTCATCCTCGTCCTCCATAAGACTTTCATAGAGCCATTTGGGTACTACATTCTCTAAAGGCACATCGACCCATTCGCCATTTTCATTAAGATCCATTCCAGTAAGCTGTAAATATGTGTCCATGATTTTATTTTTTTTTATTGCTGTCCGGTAAAAAAAGACAAAATCATATATTCTCTACAAATATAATAAGTTACACCTGTTTTACGAAAAAGGGCTTGTCATTTGAGGCGATGTGAAATTGGTAGCATTAAGCATCAAAAAGCCCTTAAAAGACATCTATACGAGTCTGTTTCATGCTGTATGAGATAAAAATAGTCCATTTCCTATCATGTCAAAGTTTTACCGGACAGCAATAATTTTTTTTTGATTATGACGCAAAATTAGTGACTTTTACAATGCGTCACTCGTTCTGGGCCGCGCTTTTTTCGGGAATTCCTGATGATGCTTTATTGCCGTTGCAAAGTTCTTTATCTCGACGCCATAAACCGCTATGCGATAAGTAACTCGCAAAAATTAGCTGCGAGTGATTTTTGAGATTTGTTCGAGTGGTTTTTGCTTGAAGACGAGGGCGTGTAGCGAGCTACACAACTGAGGATGAAAGCAAAAAACGCCGGACAAAATCAAAAAGTACCGCAGCAAACCATGGGTTACTGACGAGTTTCATAATATCAACTAATTTTTAAGAGTTACTTAAGGAATAGACAGGGCAAAAAAGCAGGGCGGTGTCATAAGAATATGAGCATAAGGATAATAAGAGGCGCTGTGTCAAAAAGCGGGATTTTGACACAGCGCCATTGGTGTGGGGGAGGGTATGGGTCAGAATGGGAGTGTGTTGAGCTTCTTGTCGACAATGAGGCCGTCGCGCACGGCGGATGTGTCGAACCGTGAGCCTTTGCGTCGGGCCTTGAAGCGGACGGTGAAGAGATTCACTCCGCTGCCGTCCACAG
Organism: Paramuribaculum intestinale; assembly: GCF_030759015.1. Lineage (GTDB taxonomy): Bacteria > Bacteroidota > Bacteroidia > Bacteroidales > Muribaculaceae > Paramuribaculum > Paramuribaculum intestinale. The sequence continues at coordinate 2,940,656 of NZ_CP098825.1, forward strand.
TCGGGCGCTCGCCGATGTTGACGAATGTCGGGTAAAGCTCACGGTGTCCATCGGTATGCAGCCGGTCGTAGGTGAGGTTTTCCATCCCCTTGAGGGCTTCGGTGTCGATGCCGGCGAATTCCCAGCGGGTGTGGTCGTAGGGTATGGCCACGCTGATGGCGTTGAGCGAGCTGACGGTGTCGGCTGTAAACTCTATTGCTATCAGTTCCGTGCCGTCGGTGTCGGTAGAGCGGCTCGCCTTGTGGCTGATGGTGCCTTTCAGTGGCTCGGCGTAGTCATCAGGCTCGACTCCTCCATCAAGCCGGGTGGCCACGTTGGAGATGTCGAAGGCGTCTATGAGGTCGTTGCGGTTGATGTCGCCGACGCTGATGTAGCCTTCGAAGTCGGAGTCGCCACGGCGCAGACCGGTGTAGTTGGTGTAGGAAGTGAGGTCGGCCTCATCCACTTTGCCGTCGGCGTTGATGTCGCCGGGGAGATATGTTTCGGTGCCAGGCACTTTGAATACGTAGAGTTCGCGTCCGCTGACGTAACGTCCCACTCCTTCGTCGACGTGGAGACGTATGTAGCGTGCCTGTGGCTGCTCGGCGAACACGAATTCTTTGTCGAGCCCGTTGCGTTCCCAGCGGAATGAGTCGACAGGAGTCCAGTGCTGCTTGTCGAGGCTCACGGCAATGTTGCCTGAAAGGATGGTGCCGTTTCCGCCGTCGGTGCGCGGCAGGTAGCGTAGCCGGTCGAGGGTGTTGACTCCCATGAGGTCGATCACTATGTTCATCGGCAGGGCGTCGGCGCGGTAGCGGGAGTGCATCATGTCGCCGCTTTCGGCGAAGTCGAAGAGCCGGCTCATCTCGAATCCGGGCTGCAGCTCCTTGTCGGCTTCGCCGCGCAGTCCGTGGAGGGCGAATTCGAGCGGGTCGGTGCGGGTGATGGCGTTCAGTTCGGTCCATGGGCCGGGACCGTCGGCGTTGACCGCGCGCAGTTTCATGGAGTAGGGTGTGTCGGCTTTAAGATCGGCGAACGGGAGCGACAGCTGGCGGATGTTGGCGTAGAGCAGCGAGTCAAACATGATCTCGTAGGAGTCGGCTCCGTCGACGGGTTGCCATACAGGCGAGAGACTGTAGGCGCCTACAGAGTCGGCCGGGATCGATGCGACGGGCGCGGTGAGATTTCCGTGGGCCGACAGAAGGTTGTTGCGGTGCTCGAAGATGAAGCCGTCGACTGTCACGGCAACGGTGTTGCGGCTGACGTCGGTGGGGGCTATCTTCACTTCGATCTGGGGATTCTTGACGACGGAGTGTGCTGCGGCGGGGGTGCCGGGTGTGGAGAACCGGTTGAGCTGCGGTGCTTCCACATAGCGCCAGGCGTCGGCAGCGGCATCGAATGCCTCTTCGGTGGTGGCTTCGGTGAGCCGCACTTTACGTCCCCCGACCGTGGCGGTCACTTTCGACGGGCGGCCGGTGGCGTTGATCAGCAGTTCGGTCGATTTCATCGGGTCGTAGCCGTCAAAGCTGCCTCTGGAGGGGTCGACTGTGACGGTGAGCCGTCCCGACTTGCCCAGATCCGACACTATGCGGGTGGTGACGGCCTGTCCCTGGCGGTAAAGTTCGGTGACGCCGTCGTCGTCATATTCGGTCATTTCTGACCGTCCGTCGGGGTATATCTCGTAGATGCGTCGTGTGCGGTCGATTTCCGAGGGGTTGTTCGAGGGGTTGGCCATCGGTATGATGGCTCCGGCGCGGACAAATACGGGAAGTTTCCATATCGGCGCGTCAAAGGAGTTGAGCACTCGTCCGCCTTCGTAGCTCTGTCCGGTGAAATAGTCGATCCAGCGTCCGCGCGGCAGGAATATGCCGTGGCGTATGTCGTTGCCGAGCGAGTCGGGGGCTGTCGGCCGGTAGACCGGCGCCACGAGGAAGTCGGGTCCGTAAAGATACTGGTAGCGTGTGGCGGCCGACAGTGTGTGACGGTCGGGATATTCGAGCATCATGGCTCTTATGAGCGGTTTGCCGTCGACGGCTTCGCGTGCGTAGGTGTAGGCGTAGGGAAGGAGCTGCGATTTGAGCTTAAGATAGTTGCGGTTGATGGATGTGGCGGGTTCGCCGAGCGCATGGGGATATTTTTCGTTTGAGCCCCATCCGTCCATGTTGAGCTGCATCGGCGAGAATGTCTTCCACTGGAAGTCGCGTATGTTGACCTGCGGGTTGCGTCCGCCGAAGATTCCGTCCATATCCGATGATATGTTGGGCTGTCCGGATAGTCCCGATCCGATGTAGGTGGGTATGTGGAAGCGGATATACTCCCATTCTCCTCCCACCTGGTCGCCGCTCCAGATGCCGGCGTAGCGCTGTGTGCCGGCCCAGCCGTCGAGCGATATGATGAAGGGGCGGGCGTTGGCTCCGTAGTAGGGCATGATCTGTCCGACGTCGCTGACGCCGTTGAGTCCGAACGAATAGCCGGCTCCGACCCAGGCCACGTCGGTCTTGAGCACGCGCACTCCGGCGTCGCGCACCTCTCTGACAATGTCGCGCTGAAGCAGTGCGGGCACCCCCTCTTTGGGATGGAGGTCGCTCTGTGTCCACAGTCCTATCTCTACTCCTTTGGAGCGGGCGTAGTCGCCGAAACGGCGCAGGTTGTCGATGTTGCCGGTGAGCGAGTCGGTCTGGCCGTATCCGGCTCCGTAGCCGTCGTTGGGCAGCAGCCATCCGAGCGGCATGTCGTGGGCGGCGTATCGGTCAATGACGGCGCGTGCCGAGAACTGGTAGTTGTCGTTCTCGCCGTTGAGGCTTTCGCGTATGCCTCCGTTGTCGCGCTGGCTTTCGCGGTAGCGCACTCCGTCCTCAAACATTATGCCTTTGCCGGTGGTGTCTGGAGTCCAGTAGTCGCGGTTGTAGGCGTTGAGATGTCCTTCGTAGAAGCCGAATTTAGGTAGCAGCACCGGGTTGCCGGTGAGCTGATAGAAGTCGGCGAGAAGCTGTGCCGGTGTTTCGTCGACCATGACGAATATGTCGAGCCAGGGGGTCTGGTGAGTGAGGCTGACACTGCCGGGTTGCTTCGCTCCGAAGTCGTATGATCCTTTGGCGAATGTGTGCCAGAGCACTCCGTAGCCTCCGGTGCTCCAGTAGAAGGGGGTCGGCGATGCCACTCCGCCGTCGGTCCAGGAGTTCTGGTTTTCGATGGCTATGCGCCGTCCCTTGTGGGAGAAGCGGCCGTTCTGTACGCCTCCGCCATAGAAGTATTCTCCTTTGCGTTCGGCGAGTGTGAGAGTGGCGGCGCCCTTGTCGAACTGCAACGGTGCGGTCTGGCTGGCGACCACTGCGCCGCGACGCAGGTCGGTGACGGTCATGAGTCCGTCGGCCTTGCCGAAGTCAAGGCTTACGGCAGGCGTGGCTATGGTGATTGTCGCTGGATTGTCGGTCACGGTGACATTGCCGGGTTGCCGGCGCGGATTGACGGTGAGGATCTCGGCAGGCGGATTGGCCTGCGGATTGCGGATTATGCCGCCCTGAGGATCATAGAACAGGCGGAACACGGTGGGTCCGTAGAAATCTACCGCCATGCGGGTGCCGTCGGTCATTACGAGTTCGGCTGTGGTGGGATTGAGCAGCGAGGCGCTCTTCACACCTGTGTCGGCCTGGGCAGCGATGACGTAGGCTAAGGCTGCAAGCGCTGTCAGAAGTCGTTTCATATCGATTGGTTTTTATGGTTGTGATGTCGGGGTGGGTCGTCGCGGTCCGACTCCCGGGAGGGATAGTGTCGGGCTGACGTCCAAAGTTAGTCATAATTTTGCTGACTGACAGCGGTCGGTGTGGAATTTCGGCGGTCACAGGCCGATTTCGTCGGTTTCGTCAGTCCTGACGGCTCCGACACCGATGCCGAACAGGGCGAAGTCGAACCATACCGGATCGTCGGGCCGCCGGGTGCGCAGCAGGGCGGTCAGCTCCTCTGTGGTGCGGCGGTCGTTGGCCTTGCGGTCGATGAGTCCGAGCTGACGGGCGGTGTTGCCCACATGCACGTCGAGCGGTATGAAGAGCTGCGCTGGACGGAGTGCGCGCCAGAGTCCGAGGTCGACGATGCCGTCGTCTCTTACGAGCCAGCGCAGAGCCATGTTGACGCGTTTCAGCGCCGTGGCCTTGAGATTCAGCGGCAGACAGCGTGAGTCGTCCTTGCCGTCGTTGGCCTGACGCAGCTCCATGTTGATTGCCTCCACCAGATGCCATGCCGGCGCCTCGGCGGCGGTGGCTCCGCAAGCTGCGGCGAAATCCTCGAGGGTGGCGTGGCGCGAATATATCCTGTGGAGTCCGCGCAGGAAGTGGCGCAGGTTGCGGTTGAAAAACGTTCGGTGAATGTTGCCGTCGGGCAGATCCTCGTAGGCGCGTTCCATCACGTAGGCGTGCGGGTCGTGTCCCATCAGGGCGAGCATACGGTCGCAGTCGCGGCATATCATGCGGCGGTTGCCCCATGCGATGGTGGCCGAGAGCAGCGACGCTATCTCGGCGTCGGGCTGCGATGAAAAGCGCCTGGGGAACTGTACGGGGTCGGCGTCGATGAACGCCGGCGAGTTGATGCGGCGCGCTTCCTCTTCGAGAAGCGTCCAGATGTCTTCGGAGATGTTTTCGATCATACGTGTGCAAAGTTACTAAAGAGTGTCGGGCGGTGCAATGAAAAATGGTGTGGAGTCGGTGGGCTGCGAACCGTCGCGGCGGCGACGGCGTTTTGAAATATGTGAAAGCGAATGAAAGAAAATATGACGGATCGTCGCTCCGGCGCATCACTCTGGCCGGAATGCTCGTGACGGTAGGTATCGTCTTCGGCGATATCGGCACTTCGCCGCTCTATGTGATGAAGGCCATAGTAGGGGTGAATCCCGGTTATGACGCTGACTATATAATCGGGGCGATATCGTGTGTGATATGGACTCTGACGCTGCAGACCACGGTGAAGTACGTGCTGATAGCCCTGCGGGCCGACAATAAGGGGGAGGGGGGCATTCTGGCTCTGTTCGCTCTGCTGAGGCGTCAGCCCCGGGGATGGCTCTATATTGTCGCGGCGGTCGGGGCGGCGATGCTTGTAGCCGACGGGGTGATCACGCCGGCCATCACGGTGACAACCGCTGTCGAAGGATTGAGGATCGTGGCACCCGCAACTCCGGTGCTCCCTATCGTGATCGGGGTGATATTGCTGATATTCATGATGCAGCGTGTCGGCACCGGACGCATCGGGCGCTGTTTCGGCCCGTTCATGCTCGCATGGTTTCTGATGCTCGGAGTGCTCGGGGCAGTCAATCTGCCGGCATGTCCGGAGGTGCTGAAGGCTTTCAATCCGTGGTATGCGGTGAAGCTCCTTGTGTCGAGTCCGTCGTGGTTCATGATCATGGGTGCGGTGTTTCTGTGTACGACCGGTGCCGAGGCTCTCTATTCCGATCTGGGTCACTGCGGACGCCGCAATATCACCGCAAGCTGGATGTTTGTCAAAGTGATGCTCATACTCAACTATCTCGGTCAGGGCGCATGGCTTCTCACTCATGCCCGGGAAGCCGCCGGGGGGATCAATCCGTTTTATGCCGTTATGCCGCAGTGGATGACTCTGGCGGGCGTGGCCATGTCGACCGGCGCAGCCATCATAGCGAGCCAGGCGCTGCTCAGCGGGTCGTTCACCATCTTCTCCGAAGCGGTCAATCTCGGTTTCTGGCCACGCCTTAAGATCGACTATCCTTCGACCGAGAAGGGGCAGCTCTATGTGTCGTCGGTCAACTGGTGTCTGCTCGCCGGATGCCTGTTGACTGTGGTGATATTCCGCGATTCAAGCCATATAGAGGCGGCCTACGGACTGGCCGTGACGATAGCCATGCTCACCACCACTCTGCTGCTTGCCTTCTGGCTGCGCTTGCGAGGGGTGAATATGATCGTGGTCGGAGCGTTTTTCGCGTTTTTCATGACTGTGGAGGGTATATTCTTCGTCGCCAATATGTCGAAGTTTGTCCATGGCGGATGGTTCAGCCTCATGATCGCGGCCGTGGTGGGAAGCATCATGATAGTGTGGCGCAATTCCACCCGGCGCCGCGCCTCGTTTATCGAGTACAGGCGCATGGCCGACAGCGCCGCTACGATATCGGCTGTCAAGGCCGACAAGGAGATACCGAAGTATGCCTCCAACCTGGTGTATCTGAGCCGTTCGGGCGATCCGTCGCTGGTGGAGAGCAAGCTGCTGTACTCGATCGTCAACAAGCAGCCCAAGCGTGCCGACCATTACTGGTTCGTGCATATCGATCATGTCGACAGCCCCGACGAGCTGAGCTATTCGGTCAGTGTGGTGGTGCCTGAGACGATCTATGTGGTGACGATGCATCTCGGTTTCAGGGTGGCGCCGCGTATCAGCGTCTATCTCCGGCAGATCGTGGAAGATCTGGTGGTGTCGGGCGATCTGGATCTGCGCAGCGGCTATCCTTCGCTGCGGCGCGAGGGAATTCCGGGCGACTTCAGGTTTATAATCCTCCACCGCATATTCTCGCCGACAAGTATATGTGGAGCTACTACGGCATTGCTTATGCGGCTTCACGACATACTGCGGCATATCGGTGTTTCCGACACCTCGGCCTACGGGCTTGACACGAGTGTGGTGACGGCCGAAACCGTGCCGCTTATCATCAACACCTCGTCGGGGCGGCGGATTGTCAGGGAGGAGTGCTGACGCGCCCTGCCGTCAGGCCACCGGTTGCGGCAGCAGCAGGAACAGGAGCGAGTAGAGCAGCAGCAGCATGGCTGTCAGTCCGAGCAGGGGGGTGAGGCGCGAGCCGCTCCGGCGGGTCATTAGCCATGCTATCGCCGCCGCGACCGCCGCGATGGCAGGCGGGACGAGCGGCAGGCCGGCGGCCGACCACTGCGGATATACCAGCGCCATGGCCAGCAGACCGTCCAGGAGGTAGAGCCAGGGCATTGTGGCCGGGCCGAGAATGACGGCCAGAGTGTGCTTGCCCACGGCGCGGTCATCGGAAGCGTCACGGTAATTGTTGACGATAAGCACGTTGGCTGCAAGCAGCCCGACGGCAATACCGCCGAGTATCACCTCGGCGGAGCATTGCCTCGTCTGCAGCCACGAGGTGAGCCATACGGGTATGATGCCGAAGAAGATTATGACGGCCACTTCGCCGAGTCCGTGGCGCGACAGCGGCCACGGACCGGTGCTGTAGGCTATTGCCGCCGCTGCGATGACTATGCCGAGCGGCAGAAGCCACAGTCCTCCGATGGGCACGAGCGCGAGGCCGACGAGGCAGGCCAGCGCGAGGGTGCCGACTGTGGCTCCGAGCATTGACCGTGGCGATATGTCGCCTTCGGTCACTCCGCGTCGCGGCCCTTCGCGGCCGGGCCGGTCGAGTCCGGCCGCGAAGTCGAAGTATTCGTTGGCGAAGTTCGACGCTATCTGTGCCAGCAGTGCGAACAGCAGGCATAGCGTGAATGGGATCCATGCGAATGATCCGGCATGGACGGCGTAGGCTGTGCCTGTGATGACGCCGGCCGTCGAGACCGGGAGCGTGCGCAGGCGCATGGCCTCGATCCAGGGCTTTAGTGTATTCATTTGTCGCTGTCTGATGCTTTGTGGGGTTGGACGCTGTCGTTGTCGTCGATGCCGAAGCATTTCATGACGGCGCGGCGTATGCGTCGGGCCGGTGCTCCGTCGTGGCGCAGCAGCTTGATTATTGCACGGATGTATTCGTCTTTGTTGGATAGTCCGCATAGCCCGGCCACGTTTGATCCGGGCACCATCGATTTCTGGTTGTAGACTTTCAGCACCGACCGGTAGTCGGACGTTTCGAGGTATCGTCTGAACTCGCGGCAGAATTTTTCGTAGAGGCCGCGCGGATTCAGCTCGTCGAGGAGCGAGTTGATATGCTGCTCGAACATGTTGATGTTGGTGAAGCGGCCGTCGATGCGGTATTCGACAGTGCGTTTCACCCGGTGGCGGGTGTGGAGCAGCGCCTGCTGGCGCAGGTCGGTGCGGAACATCGAGAACACCGCGTGGCGCACCTTGTCGAACACGCGGTTCTCGTCCTTGCCACGGCTTGCGGCCACTGTGCGGATCACCTCCTCAAGCATCAGTATGTTCTCGATCTCGGCCACGTCGGGCACCATGATCTTGCGCCGCCGCAGATAGTCCACCTCCTTGTCGTCGCGCCGGTCGCGGTCGACTATGCCGTGGGAATCCATGTGGTGGAATGTCGTCAGGTCGTTGAACGAGCGGGTGGCCTCGATCACCTTGTTGCAGCTGCCGAGCGACTTGACTGTGTAGGATTTGAATATCAGCGGATAGAGTTTGGCGTCGATGGAGTGCACGCCGTCGCCTTCGATGAAGAGCACCGGTTTGCGCGCTCCGATGATGGCCATGTAGATCTCGTCGGAGATGCCCTGGCGCGATGTCAGCAGGTCGTAGTCCCAGGTGGTGCTGACTGGGTTGTAGTCGCGCACCCACACTACCGTGGCGTCGGTGCGCGACGAGGCGAACTCCAGATCGTGAGTGGTGTAGACAAACATGCAGTCGGGGCGCATGGCCTCCACGATGTTCCACAGTGCCTGCATGACCGACGGATGGAGGAACATTTCGGGTGAGTCGACAAACACCGCCGCTCCTTTCGGAGCGTAGAGCACTGCTCCGAGATAGTATATTGCAGCTTTCTCGCCGTTGCTGAGTTTCAGAGCCGAGTAGCCGTCGGCGTTTTCCGAATCGGGCCGGCTGAAGAGGAAACGTCCCGACTCGATGAGTATGTTGTTGTCGGGAAATATTTCCGACCAGGCTTTTATCAGGCGGTCGATGCGTGTGGGGGGGAGTGATGCGTCGGCGTCTGAAGCGCGTGTGATCTTGTAGGATATGAGATTGAGCATCTCGTCGTGCATCAGCAGCGCGAGCAGGCGGTCAAGCTCCGTGTCGGCCGCAGGCCGCAGTGAGGCGGGGCCGTAGGCGGCTTCGAAAAGGCGGTCGATGCCGGTTGGCGTGTCGGGGTGTCCGAACAGGGCGGTAAGCGCCGACATGGTGAATGTGCGCTCGCCGAGATCTTCGGCCAGTCGGGCTGTGAAGCGCGACTTCCCGGCTCCGTTGGCGCCTATGATGACGAGCTGGCGGGTGGAGGCGGGTATGCGCAGCGGATCGCCCTCGCGCCTTGGCGGCAGCGTGATCATGGCGGCGTCGGCGTCGGTAGTGTGGGCGTCGGTGTTCATATCAGCTGACCCGCCCCCTGACGGATTATTTCGGGTGAATGCGGATCGGTGAGGTCGACGACGGTGGTGAGATCGCCGCGTCGCGATCCGGCGTCGATGAGCATCGCTATCGGCGAGCGGTCGCCATAGCTCACGGCCACTTCATCGGGCTCGCCGAGCGGTGTGCCGTCGGTGTCTGTGGCGGTCATGGAGAGCAGCGGCGCGTCGATAGCCTCGGCGATGGCTCTGGCCACCGGCGAAGCGGGTATGCGTATGCCTACCGAACGGCGTCCCTTGAACACTTTCGGAAGCTCGGTCGATGCCGGAAGTATGAAGGTGAATGGGCCGGGCAGGTTGGCACGGAGTATGCGGAAGGCGGTGTTGTCGATGCGGGCGTATGCGGCCGCCTGCGACATGTCGTTGCATATTACCGAGAGTGTCTGCCGCCGCGGGTCGATCCCTTTGAGCCGGCACAGTTCGTCGATCGATGCCTGCCGGAGCGCGTGACAGCCTATGGCGTAGTTTACGTCGGTGGGATATGCGATGAGGCGTCCCTCGTCGAGCAGCGACGCCGCCCGTTCGATGACTTTGGTGTTGATGCTTGAATCGTAGACTCTTTCGATGATCATCGGCTTTGCGCTCCGTGGCCGGGATGGTTGTCGGCTGTATGCGCCCTGACGGCAAATATAGAAAAAAAACCGATACTGCGTTACAAAATATTTGTTAAGAGCCGTGGCCGTGGCCGGTGAAGAATGTCATGCATTAGTGTCACGGTAGTGTTTTTTGACGGAAACGGGCGGTGCTATGCGACAAATGCCGGGTGCGGCCGGGGTGTCGGGGCAGTAATTTTGCAGAAAAACCGATGAAAGCTATGGAACAGACTATGACGGATATGCTGACAACAAGAATGGGATTGATCGCCGCGCTTGTAGCGATCGATTACGTGTGCGTGCTTCTGGCCGTGCTGGCCGATCTGCGGAGCGGCATCCTTAAGGCGCGGCGCCAGGGGGTGAAACGTACTTCGAAGGGGCTGCGCCGGTCGGTCGAGAAGGCCGGACGCTACTACGTGATGCTGTTCGCTATGACGCTGATCGACGCCATGGTGTGCGGCGCGCTGCTGTTTGTCGCCGCGGCCGACGGTCCGTCGCTCCCGCCGTTGCCGGTGTTCTCCACTCTGGGCGCAGTGGGGCTGGCCATGATAGAGCTTAAGAGCATCTACGAGAACGCGCAGGACAAAAGCGATTATGACCGGATCATCGGTCAGCTGCGAAAGCTGCTCGACGACCCGGCCATAAAAGGGCGGCTTCTCGAAGCCATGGGGCTGAAGAAGCCTGAATGACGGCTATAGGGTGTTATTTCACCTGTATGAATTCGATTGTCGCAGGGGTTTCGGCAGGAGCCAGACCGGTGGAGTCGGGCACGAGATAATTCTTGCCGGCATTGCCGCCCTGACGGAGGGTGAATCCGTTGTCGGTGCGCTCGATCACGAAGGTGTGCCATTCGGCGTCGAACGGATTGGAGCTGTCGCTGACTGTGAATGCGCCGCGCTCGTTGACGTAGCGGCCGTCCTTGGCATTGACTATAGAGTAGCGTCCGGTGGCGGGATCGTAGGTGACGCGCCATATCTGACGGTCGGGGTTGACATCATCCTCGGCCGTCTGCCATATCGGCCGTCCTCCGGTGGAGCCTGCTTCGGGATTGCCGAGCCACTGTCCGTTGCAGCGCAGACGATAGCTGCCGTTCTCGAGCGCGAGCTGCGGGAACACGTCGCTGCGGTGGCCGAACCGGTGACGGTATTCGTCGACCATGATGCTGACGCCTCGGCGCAGCAGCGGCTCGGCATAGAGCGATCCCACCATGGGATAGGCCACCTTGACCGATCCGGGGAAGTCGCGCGAGGCGATCTTCGATGCGCTGTCGGTCAGCGCGGCATAGTCGAGATAGCGGTCGACGAATGCCACGCTGTCGGCCTTGAACAGAGCCGTGTACATCTCGGTGGCGAGAACTCCGCGGCTGCCGAGCATCCGGGCCGCTTCGATCCACGGGCGTATCTCCGAGAGCATAGAGTCGGCCGGAGAGGCTTCGAGAAGGGTGGCAGTTGCGTCGCGCAGTGATCCGAACTCAGCGGCAAAGGCTTCGGCGGCTTCGGGCATATAAGCGCGGCTCATGGGCTGCTCGTAGGTGTCGATAAGTGTCTTGAGTTCGGGCGACTCGTTGAAGCGGCGCAGGCGATGGGTGTTCTGCCCCAGGTCGACGTTGTAGAGGCAGAACTTGCGGAACGCCTCCTCGCGGCCGGGCTGTAGTCGTTCGGTGGCCAGCAGCCATGACTGCTGAGGGTCGTAGGCCGACGGATTCCACAGAAAATCGGCATTGCTGAACAGGCTGAGTTTCGAGGCGTGGGCGTATTCCATGGGGTTGGCCGTAAAGCCGCTGACCATGGCTGTGGCCTCAGGCTCGTTGCCGGTGAACGGACCCATCAGCAGGTGGTTGATGCAGTAGTCGGTGACCGGATAGTTGAGCCAGATGAATGCCTTGCGGCCTATCTGCGGGTTGATCCACTCCATGTCGGCCACGTCGATCATGTCTACCACAGAATTGCCTGTCCACATCACTTCTATCGACGGATCCATCACCGAGATGTCGGCGAGATAGGAGGGCTGGAACGATCCTTTCCACGCCTTGTTGTAGAGCGACGGACACATAATGAACAGTTCTATGTCAGGGTGACGGTCGATGAAGTTGCGCTTCACGTAGTCCATATACTGTGCGTGGAGCTTGCCGTCGGCCTGTTTGCCGAACACATCGTCGAAGAATATCGAGAAATTGCGGAAACCGAGGTCATACATCTGCTCGAACTTGCGCACCGTGGCTTCGTTGTCGGCGTCGTTCCACTGATGGTCGCCGGCAGGATGTATGCCCCACACGAAGCGCACTTTGTGGCGCCGGGCCTCGTCGTTGAGGGCTTTCATGCGCGCTGCCTCTTCGGCCGGATACAGCTCGCGCCATTTCGCGCGGTGGTAGGGGTCGTCCTTGGGACCGTAGATATAGGTGTCGAGCTTGTTGCGTCCGTAGAATGCAAATTGGTCAATGCGGTCGTCGAAGCTCCATGCGTTGCCGTAGAACCCTTCGACCACGCCTCGGGAGGGTGTCGAAGGCCAGTCGGATATGTCGACGCTCATCACTTCGGGCTGCGAGGCCACCTGCAGGAATGTCTGCACACCATAGTAGGTGCCTGTCGGATCGTTGCCGGCGATGATCACTTCGTCGGGACGCACGCGAAGAAAATAGCCCTGCGGCTGACCGGGGATGCTGTCGGCCACGGCACGGACAGCCTTGTCGCCTCGCTGACCTATGGTCACCTTCACGCCTTTGCCTTTGGCAAACTGCGACAGAAGGGCGTCGACGGCGTCGCGGTCGGCCTTGTCGATCCCTTTGATGTCGATCGCTGAGGGGCGGTCGAAGGCTTTCTGTCCCCATGCGATGCGCTGCGGCGTGGGGGAGATGGATGTCTGCTGCGCTGTGGCGCCGGTTGCCACGCCGGCCATGAGTGTCAGGGCGAGAGCGGCTTTCAGGATGGTGTTATGTGTCATGTATGTCGGTGTAGTTGTTTTAGTAAAGAAGTGTGCCTGAGATGCACCAGTAGCTGTTGCTTGATCCGGCCGGTTTGCCCTGCGGTATTTTTACGGTGAGCTTATGCTTGCCGGCGGCAAGGTTGCCCAGATAGATGTACTCGGGGTTGGTCACCGTGCCCGGACACCAGTTGGAGCGGCTGAGGTCGGAGGAGCTGAGGCCGTTGGCGAAGTTGCCCGAGCAGGGATTGTTGTTTCGGTAAGTGCCGCAGTCGTCGCGCCAGGGTATGAATGTGATCACTTCGCGTCCGTCGAGTATGATGGTGTTGGTCTTCTTGTTGAACTCGTCGCCGCCTCCCCAGCCGCCGTGGCCGGTGGTGGTGTAGCAGAGCATGGCGTTCTCCACCGGATGGTCGAGGGTGAATTCCGTCTGCAGCGAGTCGTTGAGCATGAATATAGGGTAGGGCTGTCCGGCCTGTTCGAGATAGTTGACGGTGTTGAACAGGGGCATGGCCGTGAATTTGCGGTCACCGCCGCCGGGGTAATATTTCAGATCGAGCGATAGTATGTGGCCGCGGCCGTCCCAGTTGCCGATGTAGGCTCCGATCCACTGTTCGCCGCTGAGATGCGATGCCAGATCGGAGATTTCAGTCTTGTAGAGTACGGAGTCGACCCATTCCTGGCCGGGTACGACGTTTTTGTTGAAGGCTCTGACGCCGAATCCGGTGAAAAATCTCATCAGTTCGAGAGGAGCGTCGTAGCCGTCGGTCGAAACGAGTCCGTGGTAGGCTGTGCTGTCGCTGACGAAAGCCGGCACCGACTTGAGGTTGCGGATGGCGTCGACAAACGACTGTTTCTTGCCGGTCGGAATCACGAATATTGATCCGGTGCGGTCGTAGGCGTCGCCCTCGGAATATTGCACCACTTCGGCGAATATCGAGCGGTCGGCTGCGGCGGCTGAGTCGGGAAGGGTGACTTTCCTGATGACTATCGTGCCTCCTCCGACGTTGTAGACCTCGCCGTCGTTGAGTGCGTCGGGGATGGCCGCGCCGGAGAAGTTGATGCGGGCGTGGTCGAAGACGGGCACGGTGATCACGCCGCTCTGGTTGATGGCATAGAGATATTCCGGATCGGAGAGCCGTTCGCCCCACTGGGCGGGAAAGAGGCTGCCGTCGGGGCGGAATGCCTTGATGTCGACGGCTTCCTGCACCGATTCGCCGTTGCGGGTCACTTTCAGGACGAGTCCGGAGGGAACGCCTACGCCGGGCTGCGGTGTGCCTTCAAAGGGGAGGGCGTCGGTGTAGCAGATGTCGATGGTGTTGGAATTGATGCTTGTGCGGGCCACGGTGCAGTCGAGGCCGAGCACTTTTTCGCGGCCTATCACACGCATGGCGCTGTCGGATGCGAAATCTCTCGCCGACGAAATCTCACGGCCTCCCGGGAGCTGGGCCACTTTATACCACTGCCTGGTGGCGTAGTCGATGTAGGTATTCTGCACGGGTGCGTCGCCGCGACGTCCGCGGCCGTTGTCGGCAGTCGAGATCCTGACCTGCTCGCCGCTGATGCTGACGATGGTGGCCCCGGGATATGTGCGTCCTTTGTACGACGACTCATAGGTGACCTCTATGGCTTTGGCGCCACGAAGCTTCTTGACATAGTTGACCGCTGCTTCCGTAGGGAAAGTGGCGATGACGGCCATTATGAGCGCCATCATTCCTGCTGCTGATCTTTTCATGGTTGGGTTGATGTGAAATTTGTTGTTATTGCCTATGCAAAGTTAGGCATAAAAAAGCAAAAGTCAATGAGCGGTTGTCGTTGAGTGGCATATAATGGCTGATCCGTCCCGGAGCGCGTGTACGGCTCCGGGGCGGATCGGTCGGTTATAGTAATCAATCAGTTATGGACTGTGGCTGTCGTGGCGGCAAGGGCTTCGAGAAGCTGGTCGGGCGTGATGCCGAGCAGACGCATCTCTTCGGCCAGAGCGGGCACGGTCGACGAGAAGAAGTCTTCGCGGCGTGTGGCGGCTATGCGTTGCGGGGCGTCGTCGGTGAGATAGAATCCCATGCCGCGCCGCGGGGCGATGATGCCGTGCGACTGCAGAAACTCGAAGGCTTTGAGCACGGTGTGGGTGTTGACGGTCATCATCACCGCAAGCTCGCGCACCGAGGGAATGCGGCTGCCCGGAGGCCATTCGCCGGCGAGGATGCGCGCGAAGCAGTAGTCGGCTATCTGCCGGTATATGGGTCGTTCGGTCTTGAATTCCATTATAGACTGGTTGGGTGTGACTTCTGTGTGCCTGTGTGGTGGAGAGGGGGTTGATTCAGAGATTGTCTAAATTTATATAATACGGATTTTGAGAAGGATTGTCAGATGGATTTTTGTCTGTGATGAGGGAGTGTAGCCGTAGCTACATGACCGAGGAACAAACAAAAAGACGCTGGAAAGACTCTCAAAAGCAAAGTGATATGAATTTTAGACAATCTCTCATAGCTGCCGGTCGCGTATTTTTCTTACGGCGAGTATTATCAACACGGCCGTGACGATGATGGTCATGGCTACATACCACCACATGACAGGCATGATGATGTCGAACATGAGGCGTGTTATCTCCTCCTGTTGGGGCACGGCGTGGTCGATTCTGCTTATGAACTCATGCTTGAAGCCGAGCACTGTCACTATGGCCATGATGCCTGCGGTCAGAGAGCTGGCTATCAGACTGACTACTGTCCATACGATGGGCATGAGCACCCGGTGGCGGCGGTAGCTGACCACCGACAGCAGGCAGACAGCCGTGGGGAGAAGCGCGCTCGCATACTGCAGGATGGAAATGGGTGGCGTGAGCAGCTGTCGCGTAGGGTTCAGGTTGCACAGGCTGGCTCCGTCTACGAAAATACGTGCGAAGAGCGTGGCGAGGAGAGCCGCCGCAAGTATCGCTGCGGGGAGGACTACGAAGGTGTAGAGTGTCATCATGGCCGCTTTCTCGTTTTTCGTGGCGGGAAACATCACTTCGGCCATAGGGCTGGATCCGATCGCGAACACGAGCGGACCGAGATACATGGCCATGGAGATTATCGATATGAATATCGATCCGAAGAAAATTCCGGCGGCCGTGGTGGATATGATCATGGCGGCGGCGAAGATGACGAATGCTCCTGCGGTGTAGATGGCCAGATGCTGCTTTATGGCCGGAAACATGCGGCTGTAGGCTATGGCGCGGCCTATGCTGAAGGTGTTGTCAGGTGTCTGGTTCATAGCTGCTGTTGTCTGTGGCTGTTGATAAGTGAGGTTATGATGTCGGCGCGGTCACTCTGGAGCGCCATGTAGAGGAGGTTGTAGTCGATGTCGGTCTCGGTGTCGGCGCCGGCTGCGGTGATGGAGCGGAACAGTCCGGCCGACTGATGGGCGAATATCGCTTCGACGGGAGGTATCATGCCGGCGGTGAACGCCACTGCCGAGAGTATGTCGGTCAGAGTCGCGGCGAGCTGCAGACGGTTGCGGCGCAGGGCTATGACACCGTCGAAAATGTTGTGGAAGTCGTGGGTGACGTGGGTCGACACGATGATGGTGCGGTCGTCGCCGGCGGCCTCGGCGAGCATCCGGCCGAGTGTCTCTTTCGATCCTATGTCGAGTCCGTTGGCCGGTTCGTCGAGCAGCAGCACCTGTGTGCGGAGTGCGAGTGCGACGGCGATAAGGGATTTGCGTCGGTTGCCGAGCGACAGACGGTCGAGGCGTTCGCGGCCGGTGAGGCCGAAGCATGCGAGGTAGTCGGCAAGGAGTCCGGCGTCAAATCCGGCGTAGGCTTTGGCAGCCGTGTGCGCGAATGCGAGGGCTGTTCCGCCGGGCAGTGTCATGTCGTCGCCGAGAAAGAATATCTTTTCGAGCAGTGCGGGTTGCCTCAGGCGCGGCGACATGCCGTCGATTTCTACGCTTCCGGCCGTGGGGTATAGAAGTCCGGCTATGATATGGAGCAGCGTGGTCTTTCCGGTTCCGTTTTCGCCCAGAAGCAGGTGTATGCCGGGCGAGATGGCCGCCGTGATGTCCGACAGGGCTTCCGGGCCTTTCGGATAGCGGTAGCAGAGGTTGTTGAACGTGATCATGATGCTATGATATGTGTGGGGGTTTTCTTGGAAGTCGGTCAGTTGCGGCGCGGTATCAGCCCGGTTGAAACGGTGATCATGCAGGCTGCCGGAACCGCTCCGAGCAGCAGCTCTATCCAGCTGAGCGCGGTGTCGGCAGCCGGGCTGCCTTCGGCGGCTGCTCCGGGTATTATCGACGCCGCTATGCCGCGGAGATCTCCGGCCAGGTATGCGTCGGTAAATGTAGCGTCGGGGGTGGTGTCATGCTCGGCATTGCGTGTGGCCGAGGTGATTATTTCATTGGCGGTTTCGGCGATGTCGGTGGTGGAGGAGTGTGTGAAGCTGTGTGTGGCCGCAAGCGCTATGCCTGCGGCGAATACTACCAAAGCAGTGAGAATGAGAGTCTTTTTCATCGTCGGTGGTGTAATGATTTACTGTTGTACGCATCTACAACACCGCAAAGGTAAGAAGATTCTTTTAATCTCCAAAATAATCTTCCAAAAAATCTGATAGAACCAATAAGGAGCTAAGAGATTGTCAAAATTTATATAATACGGATTTTGAGAAGGATTGTCAGATGGATTTTTGTTTGTGATGAGGGAGTGTAGCCGTAGCTACATTACCGGGGAGCAAACAAAAAGACGCTGGAACGACTCTCAAAAGCAAAGTGATATAAATTTTGGACAATCTCTAATATTTGCCCCAGCCGGAGCGGTCGAGGGCGCGGTAGCTGACGGCTTCGCGCATGTGCTCGGGGAGTATGTCGGGCGATCCGGCAAGGTCGGCTATGGTGCGCGACACTTTCAGTATGCGGTCGTAGGCGCGCGCCGACATGTTGAGGCGTATCATGGTGTCGCGCAATATTTTCATCGCTTCGGGCGTGGGGCGCACATGTGTCGACAGCAGGCGTGAGGTCATCTGTGCGTTGCAGTGCACTCCCTTGCAGTCGCTGAATCTCTCTTCCTGCACCTTGCGCGCGCTGACCACGCGCTGGCGTATGGTCTCGCTCGATTCTCCCGGACGGCCGCTCTGCATCTCGTCGAAGTCCACCGGAAGTATCTCCACCTGTATGTCGATGCGGTCGAGCAGCGGGCCTGAGATGCGGTTGAGGTAGCGGTCGACGGCTCCGGGCTGGCACAGACACTGGCGGGTTGGATGGTTGTAGTAGCCGCAGGGACAGGGGTTCATGCTCGCCACGAGCATGAATCCGGCGGGGTATTCGATGGAATAGCGGGCGCGCGAAATGCTGATGGTGCGGTCTTCAAGGGGTTGGCGCATCACTTCGAGCACCGAGCGCGAGAATTCGGGAAATTCGTCGAGAAACAATACGCCGTTGTGGGCCAGGGATATTTCGCCGGGCATTGGATTGGCTCCCCCGCCGACGAGCGCCACGGGCGATATGGTGTGGTGGGGCGAGCGGAACGGACGTGTGGTGAGCAGGCGTGAGCCCGATTTCAGTTTGCCGGCCACTGAGTGGATCTTGGTGGTTTCGAGGGCTTCCTGTAGCGTCAGCGGAGGCAGAATGGATGGCAGTCGCTTTGCCATCATGGATTTGCCCGATCCGGGAGGGCCTACGAGAAGTATGTTGTGGCCTCCGGCGCACGCTACCTCGAAGGCGCGCTTCACCTGTTCCTGGCCTTTGACTTCGGCGAAATCATAGTCGAACACCGACGATTCGGCGGCAAATTCGGCGCGGGTGTCTACCTGTGTCGGAGCGAGGGGAACCGTGCCGCAAAGCAGGTCGATCACCTGCCGCAGGCTGTCGGCGCCGTAGACGTCGAGATTGTTGACCACGGCGGCTTCCGTGGCATTGTCGTGCGGCACGATCATGCCTCTGAATCCGAGCGAGCGGGCTTTTATGGCCATGGGCAGCACACCTTTGATGGGGAGCAGCGATCCGTCGAGCGACAGTTCGCCCATGATCATCATCCCTTCGAGGCTCTCCGGCGGGATCTTGCCGTCAGCGGCAAGGGCGCCGATGGCTATGGGCAGATCGTAGGCGGCCCCCTCTTTGCGCACGTCGGCCGGACTGAGATTGATGGTCACTTTGCGTCGCGGCCACCCTGTGCCGCTCTGAGTCATGGCGGCCTGCACGCGCTGATAGCTCTCTTTGACGGCTGTGTCGGGCAGGCCGACCATGCAGAAGGAGAATCCTTGTTCAACGACTGTTTCGATGGTGACGACTATGGCGTCGATGCCTTGCACGGCGGCTCCGTAGGTCTTGACAAGCATATCGTGGAGGAGAAATAAATAGTGTGGTGGGGAGGGAGTGGGATTGGGAAGGGGCTATTTATGGCGGAGTATGCGGTCGGCGGCTGTGATGGCGGCTGTGGCGCTGCTTCCGCGATAGATCTGTGTGCCGGTGGAGTCGGCTACGATGAAGAACGGCACTCTCGGCACTGCAAGCCGACGCATCGACGGCGATGCTATCGCGGCCGGAGCCCAGGCCTGAATCCACGATGCGGAGTCGCGGGCGGTCAGTCGTTTCCATTCGGCCGAGTCGGGCGCGAGTGTCACCTCGACGGCTTTGAAACGGCGGCGCGGCAGGCTGTCGGCGAGCTGACGCAGGGCCGCAGTGACGGAGTCGCGTTGGCGGGGCATTGCCGAGGTGAAGGCGATGATGCTTGCCGACTGGTTGTAGGGCGCATAATAGACGGTGGTGTCGCGGCGGTCGTAGAGGGTCATGTTGGGCACTTTGCCGCGCGCTTCGCTCGATATCTGGGTGGCGAGCACTTCGCTGAAGTTGTGCATGACCTCCTGCGGGCGTGCTTCGGGATCGATGCGTGCTATGAGCGAATCGGCTTCGGCCTCATGGCCGGGAGTGCGGAAGGCGGTGACCATGATGGCTGCGGCGCAGAGTTCTGTGGAGTTGCTTCCGACGAATTCGGTCACAAGACGGTTGACCTCGGCGTCGCTGCCCGATGTGAGAGCCTGTCGGTTTCCGGTCACGAACCGCCACAGTTTCTCGCTCTGACTGTTGCCCGAAAGGCTTTCGAGTCCGGTCATGGCGCTGTCGACGGTGAGCTTGATCTTGTCGCCGTTGTCAACGATGAGCGAGGCTGCGGGCGCTCCTCCAGATATGGTGAGCAGGGCGAGGGTGGGACGTGTCGACGAGCCTTTGATCGTGAACCGGCCATCTTTGGCTACAGCCGATGTGCGCCGTATGCCGCCGTCGGCATAATATGTCAGCTCAATGTTGGCTGTCGCGCCGTCGGGAAGCCGGCCCTCGACTGTGAAATGGTCGGGGCTGCTGCAGCTCCACAGGAGCAGCGGCCATAGCATGGCGGCGGCGATTCGGATACGTATCGGCATCAGTAGGCGGGCATGTTGGCGAGGTTCCACAGATTGAGATAGGCGGCGCGTGTGATGTCGACAGTCTTGTCCCAGTTGATCCGTTCGGTGTGGTCCGATGGCATGTGGTAGTCGGGATGTCCGTCGGTGTGGTACCATATTACAGGCACGTCGCGCTTGGCAAACGATCCGTTGTCGCCACCGCCTATGGGGCGGTCCCACGGGCGGTAGTTGGGCTTCAGCCGGAGTCCGCGCTCAGTTATGTCGTTGCGGAGCCACTGTTCGAATGCCGGATGTGCCTCGGTGTAGAAATAGACCACATGCTCGGGGTTGGATTCGTCGTTGTTGCGGCCTATCATGTCGAAGTTGAGATAGCCTTTGATCTTTGACGGTTCGGGCCACTGCAGCATGAAGTGTTCGGAGCCGAGCAGACCCTTCTCCTCTCCGTCCCATAGGGCGAAGATCACTGTGCGCTCGGGCTGCACTCCGCTTTCGACGAATGCGCGTGCGATCTGCAGCACGGCTGCCACTCCCGATGCGTTGTCGTCGGCGCCGTTGTAGATCTGGTCGCCGTCGAGCAGCGGGTCTGTCCCGAGGTGGTCGAAGTGGGCGCCGATGATCACGTATTCGTCGGGATTCTTGCCTGTGATGCGTCCCATGATGTTGGTGAGCGGAAGTTTCTGATGCACCTCCTGCTCCAGGCGTGCTATCGAGTCGGGATGGACGGTGTAGCGTCCTTTTTTCTGCCGTTCGCGACGGTAGGCGGCAAACGGCTGGCGGTAGGTCTTGCCGTCCCACGGTTCAAGGCCTGTGGCGCGCAGGCAGGCTTCTGCGTAGTTGGCGGCGATGCGTCCCGAGGGGTATCCGGCTTCGCGTCCCTGAAGTTCGTCGGATGCCAGAAAGCCTATGTGTGCTTCGGCTGTTTGGCGGTTGATGGTCATATAGCCGCGTTCTTTTCCTTCGGCGGTGTTGTTGTCGGCGGCGCCGGCGGTGATGTAAGTAGCCGCCGACAGTGCTATGGCTGCAATGATATGGTTTATGCGTTTCATCAGGGATGTATGTTTGTTTCCGGTTGTTTTTCGGCGGCATGCTTTGTCGATCGGTCGAAAGCGATCATTTTCAATGCTGTCAGAGCCGCTTCTGCGCCCTTGTTCCCGGCCGGGCCGCCTATGCGGTCGATGGCCTGCTGCTCGGTGTCGACGGTGAGCACACCGAATATCACAGGTGTTTTGCCCTGCAGGTTTATGTCGGTGACGCCTTGTGTGACCGACTGGCACACGTAGTCGAAGTGGGGGGTGTCGCCGCGAAGCACGCAGCCAAACACTATGACGGCGTCGTAGCCGCAGCCGGCAAGCCGGGCGGCGGCATATGTCAGCTCCACTGCTCCGGGCACGTCGAAGAGTCCGATGCGGTCATCGGTGAGTCCGTGTGACAGCAGTGTGGCCACGGCTTCGTCGCGCAGGCGCGATGTTATGTGGGTGTTCCATTCGGCTGTGACTATGGCCACTCGTGCGTCGGTTGTGGCGGCAGCGTCGGTCTGGGGTGAATATGTCGACATGTTTCGTTGTTTTTTGTTGCAGTGTTGTTATTGACGGATGCCGGTCGGATCTCAGCGGGGGAACAGTTTGTGCCACAGTCCGAGTATGTCAAGGCGGCGGGTGTTGGCGTTGAGCAGCACTTCCACTATGCGCCGGTGCTCTTCATCGGCGCCGAGGCGTGTGGCCTTGTGGAGCATGGTGTTGAGCAGATGCACTCCTTTCTCGCGCTGCCCCTTGATGTACAGAAGGCTTTCGCCAAGGTCGATCGACAGTGTGAGCTGGCGCAGTGTCATCTCCGGCTCAATGCCCACAAGATATTTTAGAGCCCGGGTGTAATATTGCACAGCCTGGCGGTGTTTGTCCATGCGTGCGAGAGTGCGGCCCTCCTCGGCGAGCGAGTCGACGAGCCGGTCGGTGGCGTCGGGCGCTTTGGCTGCTACCAGAGCCATGTATGTTTCCACTGCGGCCTGTGTGTGAGCCAGCAGATTGGCCTGTTTGAGGCGTGAGTGCATCACTTGTGTGACCGAAGCCTGTGCCATGACCAGAGCCGATGCGTAGCGGTCGGGTTCGGTGCGTGCCAGACGTTCGAGTATTTTCATCGATTTCTCCACTTCGCGTTCGGCCTGCCTGTACTCTCCGCGTGCGGAGTGGAGCAGTGCCACGTCGTGGAGCAGCGCGGCCAGCATGCTCAGGAAAGCCTCGTCGCGCCGCTTCGGATTGGCGGCGAGCATATTGAGGGCGTCGGCAGCGGTCTGCATCGCCTCTGCATGACGGTTCTGCGACAAGTGGAGCGCTGTGAGTACCTGCTTTATGGCCGTGCGTTTGTCGGCTATGTCGGGGTTGTCGGCGTCGGGCGCGATGGCCATGACGGCATCAATGGCAGTCAGCGCGTCGGTGGCATGTGGTGCATTGCCGGCGATGATGGCGTCGGAGGCATAGCGCCTCATCTCGTCGTGGGCGGTGTCAAAACGGGCGTCGCGCAGATGTTCGGCGGCTTCCTCCACGGTAGCGGCTTCCACTATCCGGCGTCCGGCATCGGTGGAGTCGCCGGGCAGAAATCCGGGTGAGAGTGATGTGTTGTCGTTTTTCACTTGCGGGATGATATGAAGTCGGCTGCTTGCGATGCGAGCATACGGAGCAGTCCCGACGGCAGGCTGTCGGCATTGTCGTGGGTTATGCCCAGCTGGATCAGTGCGTCGGTCAGTGCGGCAAGCGCAATGGCGTTGACCTGAAGAGGCTCTTTGTCGGATGTGAAAGGGGTCGTGACAGTGTCTTTGCCGTGATAGATGCTTATCGTTCCGTTGTTGTCGTCGACGTTGGCCATCAGGCGTGTGTAGAAACTGATATGATCGCGGTAGCTCGATTCGGGGGTGGCGTCGGCGCCGAATATGTTGGCGAAGTCGCCGCTGCGTGTCACCACCATGTCGGCAAATTGCAGGTTTTCGAGTATGAAAGGCATCACTTTGGTGATGCTCGGCTCCAGTTTGCTCAGGAATCCGGGGAGGTAGATGATTGTGGCTTTGCGTTCGGCGGCGTTTGTCAGGAAGTCGGTCAGATTCGGGCGTATGCGCTTGTCGAGCGCGAAGTAAGACCCGAAGATTACGATATCGTCGGCGTCGACGCGCGGCCAGATGAAGTCAAAACCTTCGGCGGCGTGGCTGCGCATGGCCACAGTGGCCTCGTCGCGGTTCTCGAAAAGGAAGTAGGCCGGTGTGACTCCGGCTGTGTAGCGGTCGATGGAGCGTGTCGATACGTTATGTCGGGCGAGAAATCCGGTGATGATGTCGCCGGTGAGGTCGCGCGAGGCTTCTCCGGCGAATTCCACCGTGTGGCCGCAGTCGCCGAGTATGGCGGCGGCGTTGAGCAGCCGTCCGCCCGGATGGGCTGTGAGGCTGAATGTGTCGGATGCGGTGTCGGCAGGGAAAACTATGTCGAGTGAGCATTCGCCTGCCACTATGATCTTTCTCAAAGTAAAGCGTGGATTAGGAGTTAAAGGAAGGTGATCAGCCTGTAGGCGTCACTGGCGGCTCTTGTGGCCGAGATAGCCTCCGTGGTGGCGTTTGGCATATTCGGCTTTGGTGAATCCGGTGGCTTTCATGACGTTGACCACCAGTATGTCGCCGATGACGGTCATGAGTGTGGTGGAGGTAGTCGGGGTCAGTCCGAGCGGGCACACTTCGGGGGCGCCGCCGGTGAAGAGTGTGGCGTCGGCGCGCGATGCCAGTTCGCTCTGGGCATTGCCGGTGATCACTATCGACGGTATGCCGGGATAAAGTTCGTCGGCCAGGCTGAGGAGCTCTACTATCTCGCGGGTGCGCCCCGAATTGCTCACGAGGAGCATCACGTCGTCGGGCTGCAGCACGCCGAGATCACCGTGCTGGGCTTCGCTTGGATGGAGATTGACCGCCGGAATGCCGGTGGAGCAGAATGTAGTGGCTATATTCATGGCGATCTGTCCGGCTTTGCCCATGCCTGATGTGACGAGCTTGCCTCCACGCTGCTTCACATGGTCTACGATCAGACTGACGGCCTTGTCGAAGTCGGAGGTGTAGGGTATCGAGGCCACGGCTTTGCTTTCGGCTTCGAGGATGTCGGCCATGATGGCCTTTATGTCGATTGCGTTATCGGTCATGATGGGGTTGTTTTCTGCAAAATTAATGCAAAGCGCCGTAATCTGCAAATCAAATATGGCGGTGCGTGACCGGCCGACGATCGGTCGTCGGGTCGAGTGTCGGATCAGAGTTTCCTCTGCTCGTATTGTTCTACGGCCTTGACCCATTCGCGGTCGAGCGCCTGTCCTTTGGCTGTGGCTGGGTCGAATCCGGCCATGACGGTGTGTCCGACGCATTTGGTCTGTCCGGTGACGCCGTTCACGATGCGTTGCTCCATCTTGAAGCTGTGGGTGCTTACGGATGTGACCTGTGTCCACACCTCGAGCGATTCGTTGAAGTAGCTCGGTGAGTAGAAGTCGCAGCCTATGTGCACCACCACGGCCTTGAGACTGCGCCAGTCCATGCCTACGGTGGAGAAGTAGTTGACCTTGGCCAGGTCCATGAAGCTGAGGTAGACGTTGTTGTTGAGGTGTCCGAGCATGTCGATGTCGGTAAACCGCATCTGCACGGGCAGCACGTGGTGGAACGGGAATTGTGCCTCCGGCACCTTAGGGTTGTCGGACTGCAGCAGTGTGCCTTCTTGCATTTTCAATGAATTATTATTGAAGTTATAACGTTTCGGCCCACCCGTCGGTTGATCTGCTCCACGAGTGTGGTCTTGTGGAATCCGAGTTCGTTTTTAAGCGACGCCGAAGTGATATAGACATGCATGACGCCGTGATCCACGTAGCGGTGGGTGGTATAGCGGTTCACGCCCTGTCCCACCACCTCGGGCCATACGAAGCATGCCCGCTGCTCGGCATAGGTGTCGGCGTGGCCGCTCTGCTCCACGAGCTTGCTGAATATCTGGGAAAAGAGCTGCGGGTCGGTGCGTTTCATCGTTCGGGAGTGAATATGCCGTCGCTCACCGTCCACATCCTGAAGTCGCCGGCCATGTGGCTGACGATTTCGTCGAGATGCTTGCGGTTGGTGTCGGTGATGAATATCTGTCCGAAGTCGCGGCGCGCCACGAGCTGTATGATGCGCTCCACCCGACGTGAGTCGAGTTTGTCGAATATGTCGTCGAGCAGCAGCAGCGGGCGCATCCCTGTGGCTTCGCGCAGGAATTCGTATTGTGCCAGACGCAGGGCGGTGGTGAAGGTCTTGGTCTGTCCCTGCGATGCGGTGCGGCGCAGGGGCATGTCGGCGAGTGTCATCACTATGTCGTCGCGGTGGGGCCCGACGGTGGTGTGGCGCATGGCCTCGTCGCGCCGCCGTGCTCTCGCCAGCGCGTCGGCAAGCCCGGCGGCTATGCCGTCGGGCGATGCCGTGCTGTCGTCGTAGGCGAGGTCGACCTTCTCCTCTTCGCCGGCTATGGCGGCGTAGAAGGCGCCGAATCGTGTGCGGAGTTTGTCGATCCACTCTTTGCGTGCGCCGGTGATGACTCCGGCGGCCATCTCCATCTGCAGCTCGACGGCTTCGTAGAGGGCGCTGTCGGACGATGCGTCGCGCAGCATGCGGTTGCGCTGCGTGAGTGCGGTGGCATATCGCATCAGCGCGTCGAGGTAGCGGTGGTTTTCCTGCGATATGACCATATCCATCCACCGGCGTCGTTCTTCAGCGGCTCCGCGCGCCAGATCGGTGTCGGAGGGCGCGGTCATCACTATCGGAAACGACCCGATATGGTCGGCCAGGCGGGTGTATTCCTTGCCTGCGCGCTTGAGACTCTTGCGGCGTCCGCGCTGCATGCCCAGCTGCAGTTCCTCGTCGGCGCCCCGACGCCGGTATATGCCTCTGGCCATGGCGAAGTCCTCTCCGCGACGTATCACCATCGTGTCGGCCACGCCGGTAAAACTCCGGCAGAAGCTCAGATAATGTATGGCGTCGAGCAGATTGCTCTTGCCCATGCCGTTGTCGCCGAGGAAACAGTTGATTTTAGGCGAGAAGTCGAGCGACGCCTCGCCTATGTTCTTGAAGTTGGTGAGTGTGAGCGACCGAAGCTCCATATATCCGTTGCTGTCGCTTACTTCTGTTCGGCGGCTTCAGCTGCCGGACGCTCGAAGCCGTCCTTGGTGGCGCGCTCGCTCATGCGTTTGATGCGCTTGGCTGTTTCGGGGTGGGAGCTGAACATCTTCTGCACGTAGTTGCTCTTGCTTCCGGCCTCTCCTTCCATTTTCTGGAATTTTTCGAATGCCATCACCATGCCCCAGGGGTTCTTGCCGTTGGCCACAAGGAATTCATAACCTGCGTCGTCGGCTTCGTTCTCCTGTTTCTGCGAGTATTTTGCGTTGATGAGTCCTTCGCCGAGCGATCCGAGCTGCGAGTCGGTCAGTGCGGCGGCTTTCGACGAAGTGGATCCTACGGCGTCCTTTGCGGCTCCGGTGAGAAGCTGTGTCTTGAAGGCGTTCTTGGAGTGGCGGCGTGTGACGTGGCCGATTTCGTGGCCGATAATGCCGAGAAGCTCGTCGTCGCTCATTATGTCCATCAGCGACGAGAATACGCGCACGCTGCCGTCGGGACATGCGAAGGCGTTTACGTCGATCACATCGTAGACCTTGAAGTTCAGGGGTATGCCGTCGGCGTCCTTGAGCCCTTCGGTGAGGCGGCGCAGGCGCTTGGTGTACTCGTTGTTTTCGTCGGGCACGGGGTTGTTCTTGTCCATCCAGTCGACAGATTCCTTGACGTAGGCGGCCATCTGCTCGTCGGTGAGTGTCACTGCCTGGGCGGCTTTGCTGGCGGCTCCGACAGCTTTCTTGAGATTGAACTGTGCTGAAGCGGGCATAGCTGCCGCGATCATGATAATGAGAGAGATTGCTTTGATTGACAGATTCTTGAACATGTCAGTTTGTTTGGTTATAAAATACGGTTCTTGCAGCCATTCATTATGGCCGCTGCAAAATTACTCAACTTCGCCCAATCATCCAAGATCCAATTGTTAAGAGTCAGGGATGACGCGGCTGTATATTCTCAATGCAGGGCTGTCAAGGCTCGAGAATCATGCGTATCTCGGCGTTGTCATCATCGCCGTAACGGTGGAATGTCGCTGTGGTGAGTTCCACGTCGGGCTTCATCTGACGTGCTTCAGGATGATCGGCGGGAAGCATGTTCTGGATGGAGTTGGAGATAGAGCCTGTCAGACCGGTATGTGTCAGTCTGAACGGCGTTGTTTCCATGAAGGTGTTCGGAGCCTGCGAACTGGCTACTCCGATTACTTTTGCGCCAAGCTGACGCAGATAGTGGGCCGTGTGATAGGCGGCGCTGAATGTCACTCCGTCGGTGATGACATAGACTTCGGCGGGGCGGTAAAGCGGCTCTCCTTTCTGCCTGACAAGCATATCGGTGCGCGATGTCATAAGTCCGGAGAGGTATTTTTCGAGTTCCTCCGGGCTGAGCTCTTTCTTAGGTTCGCTGTTCTTCCCCCAGATGGTATAATCGTTGTATGTGAAGTCGCAGTTGTATTGTTTGTTGAAATCTTCGAGGGAGCTGTTGATTTTCTTGAAGTAGAGTGGCGAGAGCTTCCGGTAGAACTGCTGGCTGTAGTCCTGGGTGGCCACTTTGCTGCCATAGAGCTGATAGAGCATCGCGTAGACTATAGGAGTCCATCCGCCGCCGTTATTCCGAAGGTCGATGAACAGCTTGTCGGATTTACGCTTTTTCATCTCTTTGAGCAGTTTGCCGAATTCCTCGGCAAGCACCGGTATCTGTCGGAAAGCTTCTTCTATGGTGGCGGGACGCTTTTGGCCTGTGCTGGAAAGGTAGTTCCAGAGCTGCGATTCGTAATCCCAGCCGTTGCTTTTCATGTAGTCGAAGCAGTCGCGTGAATATGTGGTGTTGAATCTGAAATATGCGCTCTTGCCCTTGTCGTCGATGAAGCAGTATTCCATGTTGCCTTTAGGTAGCTTGTATTTCGACTTGATTCTGGCATAACTCTTATAGCTGAACCGGTCGGTAGAGGGGATGAGCGGAAGCCGTATGCCGTGCTCGTGTCCCGACTTGTCTTTGAGCGTGAAGTCGACGGAATCGCCTTCAAATCCCTCGATTGTCTGACTCAGGAAATTCTCGCTGCCTATGTTCCAGCAGAGATGCTTCATGATTCCCGACCGGTTTTCCGTGATGGCCACACTGCCGGTGCGTATTATGAGCGTGTCGAGTGGGATGTTGTTGACAGCCGTGATTGTATAGCCGAGGCACTCTTTGAGCGAATCGGGGATAAGGGCTACGGCAAGTCCGTCGGAGAGCTGTTTCAGATATATGGGAGCGTAGCGGTTCTTGCCTTTCGGCTTCATCTGGCTGATGCCGGTGTGTCCGTCGCCGAGCGGCAGAAGAAACTGTGTAATCCGTCGGGCAAGCTCATTGCTGTCGGTTACAGAGTCAGTCCATATGCTTTCGGTGAAGTTGCGTGCCGTGGCATAAAAATAAGGACGTCCCCCGTAGGGTGTATAGGGGTCGGGATGCGTTTCTTCAAGATATCGGATAAATTCGCGGAAGTCGGCATGTATGGAGTCTACGGGAAGTGCAGTCCCCTTGGCAGTGCCGGCGGTGAATACTGCCAGCGTTATCAGGAAGGCTGTAAATGGTTTTTTCATAAATGCTGTTGATTTTGACGGTTTTGCAAATATAGCTGTTTTTTTTGTTTTATTCGTCTTCAAACAAAAATCACTCGAACAAAACTCAAAAAATCACTCGCAGCTAATTTTTGCGAGTTACTTATGGGAATTGTTCAGGGCCGGCTGACACTGACCGCGGGGGCGAAGAGGAATATTTCGGTGGGGAAATGGTCGGAATATCCTTCGAGGAAGCGGCCGCCGGCGTATGTGCGCCAGGGCATTCCGTCGTAGCGTCCGCCATGCTGCTTTATGAAGTCGAGATCCATGATGCGCGCGCCGGTATAGATGAGCGATGAGGCTCCGTTGTCGGGCAGCAGTGTGCCGCCCACGAGTATCTGGTCAAAGAGATTCCACTGTCCGCGGTAGGTGAGTGTGCCGCGTCCCGAAGCGTGGATCTTTATCCATGGGTTGAGAAATGCGTGCGGAGCCACGTCGTAGGGATCCTCGCGTCCGCCGAGCACTCTGGTGCATGATGCGTCGGCCGGATCGTCGTTGAGATCGCCCATCACGATTATGGCGCGTTCGGGATCGCACGCCCAGAGAGAGTCGGCGATGTGCCGGGTGAGTTCTGCTGCAGCTATGCGCATCGGCTCCGACAGCTCCTGTCCGCCGAGGCGCGATGGCCAGTGGTTGACGATGACGCTGAGTGTGTCGCGGCCAAGCAGGCCGGTGACGCACAGCTGGTCGCGTGTGCGGAATTCGGGGTTGTCGGGTATATAAAGGAAATGTGGTTCGTAGGATATGAGAGTGAACAGTGTGGAGTCATAGAGCAGCGCCACGTCGATGCCGCGTAGATCGGGTGAGTCGTGATGGACGTAGCCGAGCCGCCGGCTGCGCAGTGGTTCTGCCTCGACAAGATCGCGGACCACCGACTCGTTCTCGACCTCGGCTATGCCTACGATGGCCGGGCCGCCGGGCGTCGATTCGGTGACGAGGTTGGCTATCGCGTTGGCGAGATTGTTGATTTTGAGGCGGTATTTCGCCGAATCCCACTGGCGGGCACCCTGCGGCGAGAACTCAAGATCGAATTTACCGTTGTTGTTGATGGTGTCGAACAGGTTTTCGAGATTGTAGAACGCTACGCCGTAGACTGTGCCCCCGGAGGGCTTGTCGGCCCGGGCAGCCGACGATGTGATGATAATGAGCGCCGTGATGGCACCGAATACAAGTCGTTTCATCTTTTCAAAATTTGCTCGTAAAGTTACACAAATTTTTGGCTAACTTTGCAACATGAATCAGTCAAGCATACGACCGAAATCATGGCGGCTTGAGCCGGGAACCGGCGATGACGCCTTCAATAGTCTGTTTCTCAATGCCGAATGTATATATTTGCTCGACCGTAATGCCGATGGAGGCACTTTGGTGAGTCTGATCCAGGGAGGTGTGGAGAAGCGCATGACAGTGAGCTCCGGCATGAATATGGCCGGAGAGAGCCTGCTGGAGGCTTTGCATTCTTCAGAGGTGACTCCGTCGGCTCCTGAAAAGCCGCTGCCGCTTTCGCCGCGCACCACGCGCCGATATATGTCGCACGCCGACGTCGGCAGGTTTATCGACGATTTTCTGTCGAGCGACGGCCTTGCAGAGCCTGAAACAATAGTGGAGGCGACTGTGGTGGCCACCCGCAAGGGTGAGACGCTCCAGCGCGACACACCGGTGGTCACTCCGCTCCCCGATTTTACCGTCACAGTTCCTCCGAGGGCAGCTGTGCCCGACCGCCGCAATCTGCGCGGATGGCTTGAGGACTCGGATGCCGTCGACAGCGGCGCAACCGATGGCGATATGCCGTCAGGTCATGGACCGGCGGTGTCGCGCCGACATCGCCGCCGCAGCGGATGGGTGTTCGCACTGCTCGTGCTGGTGGCTCTCGGCGTAGGATTCGCGGCGGTGCGCTATCTGCCGGGACTTATTCCTGATACTGATCCGATAGCCTCGATGGAGAGCACCGATGTGAGTGGCGTGACGCCTCACGACGACGGAGTGCCGATGCATTTGCTGTCGGATTCGGCATTGGTGACCGCCGAACCCGATACTGCGGCCGTGGTCGGAATCTCCGACACCTCGACAGTGGCAGTTCCCGACTCCGCCGCAGCCCCGCAGGCATTGGTGGCAGAGCCGGTCGAAGGCTCTCTGGCTACGGATGAGGCAGCCGATCTGAAATATCTCAATGAGCATTCTACATGGCGGCGGAGCAGCCTGAAGAGCGACCGTTACAAAGTGCTGTTCGATCTGTTTGCTGCCGGCAACATAAAGGATATCGCCGAGGCCGATTATTTTGCGGTGGATGGTGTGGCCACCAACAGGGATGCGATCCGTGTGGTCGACATGCTGTGGGACGCCTATCGCACTCCGACTCAGCGCTCCAACGAGCGTGAGCTGCGCAAGTCGGTCAAGGGCGGGGAGATCAATCTGCCTCGGCTGTACGATACTCTTTCGAGGTATCGCGACGCTCGACCAAACAAATCGCCACGTCCGAAGCGTTAATAACCAGTGTGCACTCACATATATAGACACCACAATATCGATCAACTTTCTCCGACATGAATACCGAAGGATACGAAGTGAAGAGATTCGACGGCTCCACGAAGCGCTATGTGCGCACTATGGAGCTGCGGGGCGACACTCCCGAGTTTTTCAGCGAATATGAGCGACGCCACGCCCGGGGCAACGTGTGGCCCGAGGTGCTCGAAGGCATCCGTGCGGTGGGAATACTCGAAATGGAGATATACCGTTGCGGGCGTCAGCTCGTGATGATAGTGGAGGCTCCGGAGGGTTTCGATTGGGATGAAGCCATGGAGCGACTGGCCACTCTGCCGCGTCAGGCGGAGTGGGAAGCTTATATGGCCGAGGTGCAGGAAGCTTCGGCCGAGGCCACCTCTTCGGAAAAGTGGCGTCGGATGGACCGGATATTCAATCTTTACTGATCGGCAGGCCATGAGGATTGTGATACAGCGCGTGACAAGGGCTTCGGTCAGCATAGGCGGTGAGCTCCACAGCTCAATCGGCCGTGGGCTGATGGTGCTCGTCGGTGTCGAGCATGGCGACGAACCGGCCGATGCCGCATGGCTGGCGGCAAAGACCACGACGCTGCGTATCTTTGCCGATGAGGCCGGGGTGATGAACCGCTCGGTGACGGATGTCGGAGGCGATGTTCTGGCGGTCAGTCAGTTCACGCTTACGGCGTCGACCCGCAAGGGCAACCGCCCGAGCTATATCCGTGCGGCGGGTCACGACGTGGCCACGGCGCTGTATGAGGCGTATTGCTCCGAAGTGACGCGCCTGACAGGAAAGACTGCGGCGACCGGAGTGTTCGGCGCCGACATGCAGGTGGAGCTGGTCAATGACGGCCCGGTCACGATAATAATAGATTCAAAACTTAAAGAATGACAATATGGCAGACAAGTATCACGATACGGTGGCGGCAAGCGCCGTGACAACCGACGATTCACAGGTGGCCGAAGCAGTGGCCAAAATCATAGCCGAACACAAGGCTGAGAATATGACTCCGGAGGTGATGCGGATGCTCTTCGGCTGTATCGACCTCACGACGTTAAAGGCCACCGATTCGCAGCAGTCGGTGGCGGCGTTCACAGAGCGGGTAAATGATTTTGAGAACGAGCATGGCGATCTGCCCAATGTGGCCGCCATCTGCGTATATCCCAATTTCGCGCAAGTGGTGCGCACGGTGCTTGAGGTGAGCGGGGTCAATGTGGCCTGTGTGGCCGGCGGTTTCCCTTCGTCGCAGACTTTCCCCGAAGTGAAGGTGGCCGAGACGGCGTTGGCCGTGGAGGGCGGTGCCGACGAGATCGACGTGGTGATCAATCTCGGCGATTTTCTCGATGGCGACTGGGAGCAGGTGGCTGATGATCTCGACGAGATCAAGCATTCCTGCCGTGAGCGTTCGCTGAAAGTGATCCTCGAAACCGGTGCGCTGAAGACTGCGCGCAATATCCGCGATGCATCTGTCATAGCCATGTATTCGGGCGCCGATTTTATCAAGACTTCTACCGGAAAGGAATACCCGGGTGCTTCGCTTGAGGCGGCCTATGTGATGGCGCTTGCAATAAAGGAGTATGCCGAGAAGACCGGACGCATGGTGGGACTGAAAGTGGCCGGAGGCGTCACTACCGCCGACGAGGCCGTGGCCTACTACACGATAGTAAAGGAGGTGCTTGGCGAGAAATGGCTCAGCAGCGAGTATTTCCGTATCGGTGCCAGCCGTCTGGCCAACAATCTTCTCACTGAGATACTTGGAACGGAAACCAAATTTTTCTGATTTTGCCCTACATGGATAACGTACAATACTGGGCGATCGCTACTACCGGCGAGCGTCTTGGCCCGATGACTCTCGAACGGCTGGTGTCGCTCCGTCCGCGTCCCGAAACTCCGATATGGCGTCAGGGACTTGCCGACTGGACGGCAGCCGGCGAAGTGGAGGAGCTGCGGGAATTTTTCGCTCCGCCTGCGCCGCTCTGCCCTGCGCCTCCGGCAGCGGCGTCGAGCTACACGGCGCCGGCTCCGCAGCGGATGCCCTATAACTATCAGTCGGCTGACAATCAGCAGCCTCCTATGCCGCCTACCTATCTGGCATGGAGCATCGTGGCTATGCTGGTGTGTTGTGTGGTCACCGGCATTGTGGCGCTGATCTATTCCACCAAGGTGTCGAGCCGATATTATGCCGGCGACTATGAGGGTGCCCGCAAGGCTTCGGAAAACACGGCGATATGGCTGGCTGTGACGATAGTGTGCGGCCTGATAGCTATACCGTTCCAGGTGGTGCTGTCTATGCTATGAGCCGCAGGCTGCTTTGGTGGATAGCCGGGGCAGTGATCCTTGCCGCTCTTGTGGCGGTCTATGCTGTCTTTGATCCTGCCGAATCGCATTTTCCGCGATGTCCGTTTCTTACTCTAACCGGGCTGCAGTGTCCGGGCTGTGGGTCGCAACGGGCCGTCCACGCCATGCTCCATGCCGACTTTGCCGGAGCTTTCAAGTCCAATGCTCTGCTGGTGGCATCGATGCCGCTTGTGGCTCTGATGCTTGTGGCGCAGGGCATGAGGCGGAGTATGCCGCGAGTCTACAATGCGCTCAATGGCCGGACGATGATATGGATCGTGTTTGTAGTGATAATAGTCTGGTGGATAGCTCGGAATATATGGAACTTACCATAGCCGGAATGGTGTGCCGCCATTGTGTGGCCGAGGTGGAACGTGTGCTCCGCGCTCAGGGACTGACGGTGGAGGAGGTGGAGCTTGGAAGGGCGCGTGTGGCCGAGACGGAGTTATCGCCCGACGCACGCCGTCGGCTTGTGGAGGCTCTGGAGGCCTCGGGGTTCAGGATCGTGACCGACCACGCCGCAGAGGTGGTGGAGCGTGTGAAACTTGCCGTGATGCATCATGTGCGCGAAGAGCCCGACTGCCGGCTCAACCTGTCGGCATGTGTGGAGCGTCAGACCGGTGAGCCGTATGCTGTCGCAAGCCGTATGTTCAGCCAGAGCGAAGGGCGCACGATAGAGAAATACCATATAGCCCAGAAAGTGGAGCGGGTGAAGGAACTGCTGAGCTATGGCGACCGCACGGTGAGTGAGATCGCTTATCTGACAGGGTATTCGACCACGGCTCATCTGTCGAGACAGTTCAAGGAGGTGACGGGTATGACTCCGTCGCAGTATGCCGACGCGCTTGCCGCCGGCAAAGCTTCGCGCCTCCCCATATCTGACATTTAGGAGTGATCTTTCTCCCGCGCATAGCCATATACAATACATTGCCGGGGATAGGGCTGGGGGGAGAGGACAGGAATCCGACAACATTTTTGCAGAATGATGCAACGCGGGAGGGGGCGGTGTGATGTAATTTTGCACCATGAAAATCATGTAAATATAATTTTTGCATCATGAACATCACGCATATATTTCAGTCGCTTGGCGCTATAGTGTTTGAGATGGCGCCATACATTCTGCTCGGTTTTCTTTTTGCCGGGCTTCTCAATGAGTTTGTGAAGCCGCGCACTATGGCGCGTCATCTGTCGGGGCGCGGACTGCTTCCGGTGGTCAAGGCTGCCGCATTGGGCGTGCCACTGCCGCTATGTTCGTGCGGTGTGCTCCCGACGGCAGTGTCGCTGCGCCGACGCGGCGCGAGCCGTGCGGCTTCCACTTCGTTTCTTATCGCCACTCCCCAGACCGGTGTCGACTCTATTGCCGCCACTTATTCGCTGCTTGGATTGCCGTTTGCGCTGATACGCCCGATAGCGGCTCTTGTCGGGGCTGTGGCGGGAGGTTGGGCCGTCGACCGTTTCGGCGGCAAGGAGCGTGCGTCCGACGATGCCGCGGAATGCGGTGCCGACCTTTGCGGCGATGAGACCTCGCAGCCGTTGTCGCTTCCGCGGCGTCTGCTCCGAGCAGTGTCATACGGCTTTGTCGATATGGTGGGAAGCGTGGGCGGATGGCTTGTAGTGGGCCTGATAGTGGCTGCTCTGATCACTGTGACCGTGCCCGACAGTTTCTTTGCCGCTTTGAGCGACAACCGTCTGCTGGCCATGCTGGCGGTGGTGGCGGTGGCTGTGCCGATGTATGTGTGCGCCACCGGATCCATACCTATCGCCATGTCGCTGATGATGAAAGGGCTCAGCCCGGGCATAGCTTTTGTGATGCTGATGGCCGGGCCGGCGGCGAATTTCGCTTCGGTGATGATATTGTCGCGCACCAACGGACGCCGTGCCACCATGATCTATATCGCTTCGGTGGTGGTCACCGCCATAGGCTTCGGCCTGCTGATCGACTGTCTGCTGCCGGATTCGTGGTTTGTGCTGCCCGTGTCGGCTTCCGGTGCCTGTCATCAGGCTGAGTCTGCTGGCTGGTTTACGATGGCTTGCGGAGCGTTGCTGATAATGTTGCTGATATATTCACTTGTAGTGCAGCGCCTGATAAAGCGCCGCCATAACCATAAAATAGTCAAGGAAATGAATAAGGATTATCGTATCAAGGGCATGGACTGCCCTCATTGCTCCGCCACGGTGGAGCGCACAATCCGCGGCCTTGAGGGCGTGGAGGAGGTTTCGGTCGATATGGCCAAGGGTGTGGCTCACGTCAGAGGCAATGTCGACGATGCCGCTCTTGCACGCGCGGTGGAGCTTGCAGGCTTCAGCGTGGAGTGAAGACCCGGTCACCAGCCGATTTCGATCGTACGCTGCCCGCGTGTAGTGCCGTCCTGATTATAGTCGGTGACGGTGCATCGCGCGGGCATTTTGTCGCCTTTCAGCTCCCACTCGTATTCGTGGGTGTCGGTTGTTGATTTGTCGGCGGAGAGAAACACCCTCTTGGCCGGCAGATTGACCGATGCCCGTCCGAGCAGTCCGGCATAGTAGGCGTAGTGCATGTTGCCGATGTCGAGGCCGTAGTTGTCGGCAAAGAGCATTATGCAGCCTTTGTTGGTTTTGCTGAGCGCGTTGGAGATGGTGATGGTGTTGGGCGTTTCGTCGCCTTCGTTGCCGTAGGCCACCTTGCCGATGCTCTGCATGTAGTAGGTGAAGTTGGCCACGTTCCAGTCGGCATGTCCGCTTACCTTGATCTGTTCGAGGCGATCCTGGTTGTTGTAGACAAAGTCCCACTCCTTGGTGCCCGACGGGCCTACTTCGGTGCAGTGCGAGACAATCAGATCCTCGTTGATGGTGAAATAGCACTGCGTGGTGGCTCCGCTATGGCTTTTGACGGTCATCGACAGGTCGTAGTGGCCGTGGCCCGATGCGTTGCCTGAAAGATATGTGAATGTGATTTCGTTGCTGTTGTCCGACATGCTGCAGACGCGGGCGGTTTGGTCGACCGTGATGTTGAGATCGCCCACTTTGACTGGTACGCCTGAAGTGAACACTCTCATAGGCACGATCTGTGCCTCTGTTATTTCTTCTTCGACTGTCTCCTTGTCATCGCCGCATGATGTGAGCACGGGCGTGACGGCAAGTGCCGCTACTGCGGCAATAAACATTTTCCTGTACATCTGATGTCGGTTATTTCCCTGTAATGATTGGTTATGATAGTGTAGTAGTGATATTACACGCGGCAAAATTATAAAAAAAACACCGATGCGCCAACATCGCGTGATTTCAATTTCACGAATGCCGGCGCATCGGTGTTGTGCGGAAGTGTCCTGGCCTGAAATCAGGCGAGGCGGTCGAGTACCCGCTGCATTTTGAGCGCGATCTCGGCGTTGCAGAGGTTGCCGATCGATCCGGCGTGGGTGTGGTGTATCTCGCGCGTGGGACGGTATGTGTCTTCCTGCACCTGGTGTCCGATCGTGCGGTATGCTTCGCGGAACGGCGTTCCCGAAAGGGTGAGACGGTTGACGTCCTCTACCGTGAACAGATAGTCGTAGCGCGGATCGTCGAGTATGTCGGCGCGCACGCGTATGTGCTGCAGCATGAAGTCGGCCATCTCAAGGCATGAGCGGAGTTCGGTGGTGGCGGGGAATATGATGTCTTTGAGCAGCTGGAGGTCGCGGTTGTAGCCGAGCGGCAGATTGGCGGTCAGCAGGGCGATTTCGTTGGGTATGGCCTGCAGACGGTTGCATTTTCCGCGCATGATCTCGAACACGTCGGGGTTCTTCTTGTGGGGCATGATGGATGATCCGGTGGTCAGCTCGTCGGGAAATGAAATAAAGCCGAAATTCTGGCACATCCACATGCATACGTCCATTGCCAGATGTCCGAGCGTGGAGGCTATCGAGGCTATGGCCATGGCTGCGGCGCGTTCGGTCTTGCCGCGCGACATCTGTGCGGCCACCACGTTGTAGTGCATGGTTTCGAACCCGAGAAGCCGCGTGGTCATCTCTCTGTCGAGTGGGAATGATGAGCCGTAGCCGGCGGCTGATCCGAGCGGGTTCTGGTTGGCTACGTTGTAGGCGGCCACGAGCATCTGCATGTCGTCGACGAGGCTTTCGGCATAGGCTCCGAACCATAGTCCGAACGATGAGGGCATAGCGACCTGAAGATGTGTGTAGCCGGGCATGAGCTTGTCCTTGTGGAGTTCCGACAGCTCCTGCAGGCGGTCGAAGAGATGCCTGACGCTTTCGGCTGTCAGTTTAAGCTCGCTCCGCATGAAAAGTTTCAGGTCTACGAGCACCTGGTCGTTGCGCGAGCGTCCGGAATGTATCTTTTTGCCGGTATCGCCGAGTCGCGACGTGAGCATGAACTCCACCTGCGAGTGGACATCCTCCACTCCCGGCTCGATGACGAATTCGCCCCGGTCGATCACGGCGAGTATGTCGGTGAGCGCTTCAAGCAGGGTGTCGAGTTCGCCGGCGCTGAGCAGTCCGATGCTCTGGAGCATACGGATGTGTGCCATGGATCCCTCTACGTCGAAGCGCGCCAGGCGCAGATCGAGTTCGCGGTCGCGGCCAACGGTGAACTGTTCTATCATTTCGTCGGGCTCGAAGCCCTTGCTCCAGAGTTTCATTCTTGTAGATGGTTTTTGAGGTTGGAAATAAGCGAGGAGTAGAAGTCAATTGCGTCGGTGATTTCGTGGCGCATGACGTATTCGTCGGCCGTGTGGCTTCGCTCGGAGCGTCCGGGGCCGATCTTCAGCGACGGTATGCCGTGGAGAAGCGACATGTCGCTTGTGGTGGGCGATACGAATGTGGCGGCGCCAAGGTCTGTGGCTGCGGCCACCAGCGGGTGGCCGGGCGATATGACAGATGCCTGTACGCGCGTAGACCGTGGGGCGCACTCGCTGTCGATAAGGTCGGCGAGCATTCGGGCGG
Organism: Paramuribaculum intestinale; assembly: GCF_030759015.1. Lineage (GTDB taxonomy): Bacteria > Bacteroidota > Bacteroidia > Bacteroidales > Muribaculaceae > Paramuribaculum > Paramuribaculum intestinale. The sequence goes on from NZ_CP098825.1 coordinate 2,979,253, forward strand.
TTTCTTCGTTGGAGTAGGCGTCGGTAGTGCGAACGTCGACCACAAACCGGCATTCGTCGGGAATGACATTGTGCTGTCGGCCGGCCTCGATCTGTGTCACAGAGATCTTGATCGGCCCGAGCACATCCGATACGCGTGGAAAACTGTATGTGCGCAGCCGTTCGATGTCGGTCATGGCCCGGTAGATGGCGTTGACGCCCTCGTTGCGGGCTGCATGGCCGCTGACTCCGTGGGCTATGCAGTCGAGCACCACGAGGCCTCGTTCGGCCACTGCGGCCTGAAGCCCAGTGGGTTCGCCTACTATCACCATCGACGGGATCAGCCCTTTTTCGGCCAGATGCGGCAGCAGTGAGCGCATGCCGTGTTCACCCCCGACCTCCTCCTCGGCTGTGACGGCCATGAGAAGGTTGAACGGCAGAGATGAGGGATCGGCCAGATGGAATGCGGCGAGCAGGCTCACCACCGATGCGCCGGCGTCGTTGCTTCCAAGTCCGTAGATGCGTCCGTCGGCCTCTTCGGGCATGTAGGGGTCGCGCGTATAGGCCGGCGATGGCTTGACGGTGTCGTGGTGCGAGTTGAGCATCACTGTAGGAAGCTCCGGACGCAGCGGTGCGGCCAGAGCATAGATATTGTTGTCGATTCTGGCCTGGGTGTGTCCGTTGTCGGCGAGCCACTGCCGGATGATTCCGGCAGTGGCGCTCTCGTCGCGGCTCGTGGATGGAGTGGCGATAAGTTTCTTGAGCAGGGCTATGGCCTCTTCGTCGGGTCGGCTCATAGGGTTATTATGGTTCCCGACGGTTTCAGCAGGTCGGATGCGTGCTTTATGGTGACGGTGCGCACTCCGGCCTCGACAGCCGCTATGGAGCCGTCGATCTTGGGTATCATCCCTTTGCTGACAACCCCTTCCGCGCGCAGCCGCGCATAGCTTTCGGGCGTGATGGAGCTGATGACTGATTTAGGGTCGTCGATGTCGCGCATCACCCCGGGCATCTCGAAGCAGTAGACGAGGTGGGTTTCGGCCACACGTGCGCAGGCTTTGGCCAGACATGAAGCCACTGAGTCGGCGTTGCAGTTGAGCAGCTGTCCTTTGCCGTCCGACATTATGGCGCTGAACACCGGGGTTATGCCCGATTCGAGCAGCCACGAGAGAGTCAGTATGTCGACTCCGTTGGGATCGAGATCGCCCACGAAGCCGAAATCGACTCCGTCGCGCGGCGGACGTCGGGTAGCCTTGACCAGTCCGGCGTCGGCGCCGCATAATCCGGCTGCATTGCAGTCGAGGCTCTGCAGCAGAGCCACGATGCGTTTGTTGACAAGTCCGGAGTAGACCATCGTGACGATGTCGAGCGTGGATGCGTCGGTGACGCGTCGTCCGTCGATCATGGTGGTCGTCAGGCCGAGCGCCTGACTCATGCGTGTGGCTTCCTTGCCGCCTCCGTGCACGAGTATGCGGCGTCCGGGCATCTGGGCGAATCCGGCGGCAAACCTCCGGAGTGCCTCGGGATCGTCGACAACGTTGCCTCCGATCTTTACTATGGTTATATTTTTTAGTGTCACAGCGATTGAAGCATGCGTTTTAATACGGTCTGTGCGGATATCTCACGGTTGGCGGCCTCGGGTATGACGAGGGAGCGTTCTGACTCTATGACGTCGTCGGTGACGATCATGTTGCGGCGCACCGGCAGACAGTGCATGAAAAAGGCATTGTCGGTGAGTGCCATCGAGCGTGTGTCGACAGTCCAGGAGCGGTCGGTGGAGAGTATCTTGCCGTAGTCGGGATCGGCGTATGCCGACCAGTTTTTGGCATAGATGAAGTCGGCTCCGCTGAAGGCTTTCTCGCGGTCGTATTCGATTGTGGCGCCGGCTGTGAATTCGGGTGCGAGTTCATAGCCGCGGGGATGCGTTATGACTACATCGTAGCCGGCGGCGACGGTCCACTGCGCGAAGGAGTTGGGCACGGCCTGCGGGAGCGCTCTGGGATGCGGCGCCCATGTGAGCACCACTTTGGGGCGCGGCTTGGTCTTGTGCTCTTCGATGGTGATGACGTCGGCAAACGCCTGCAGCGGATGGCCTGTGGCGGCTTCCATGCTGAACACCGGACGGCCTGAATAGCGGATGAACTGGTTGATCACCTGCTCCTCATAGTCGGCTTTCTTGTCGGTGAGCGAGGCGAAGGCGCGCACTCCGATGATGTCGGCGTAGCAGCCCATGACGGGTATGGCTTCAAGCAGGTGCTCGGGCTTGTCGCCGTCCATTATCACTCCACGTTCGGTTTCAAGCTTCCATGCGCCCTGGTTGATGTCGAGCACTATGACGTTCATGCCAAGATTGAGCGCCGCCTTCTGTGTCGACAGGCGGGTGCGGAGGCTCGAATTGAAAAACACCATCATGAGGGTGCGGTTGCGGCCGAGCGATGCATCGGCGAAGCGGTCGGCCTTGATGGCTCGGGCCTCGGCGATGGCTTCGGTGAGCGAGCCTATGTCGGCTACGGATGTAAACGTTTTCATAGATATTGTCAGGTGTATTGGTCGGTTACTCGCCGCTGTCGGCGATGAGTGATTTGAATTCGTCAATGAAGCGTCGCGCCTCGTCGATGGGGAGCGACAGCGCCGGGAGCAGACGCACGGTGTGGGCGCCGGCTCCGCCTGTGAAGATATGGCGGTCGAAAAGCAGTCGGCGGCGCAGTCGGGCGGCGTCGCCCTCGATCTCCACGCCGATCATCAGTCCGCGTCCGCGCACATCCTTCAGTCCGGGCATGGCGCGGAGTTCGCCGAGCAGATAGTCGCCGACCTTGGCGGCGTTGTCGATGAGATTTTCTTCCTCTATGACGTCGAGCACGGCCAAAGCTGCTGCGCAGGCCAGATGATTGCCTCCGAAGGTGGTGCCGAGCATCCCTTTGCGTGCCTCGAAACGGGGCGAGATGAGCACTGCGCCCATCGGGAAGCCGTTGGCGATGCCTTTGGCCGCCGTTATCAGGTCGGGCCGTATGCCCGAGGGCTGGTGGGCGAAGAATGATCCGGTGCGTCCGTAGCCGCTCTGTATCTCGTCGAGTATGAGCATCGTGCCTGTCGCCTCTGTGGCTTCGCGGAGCTGTCGCAGGAATTCGGGCGACGGTTCGTGAATGCCCGACACACCCTGTATGCCCTCAATGATCGCTGCGGCATACTCTCCGGTGGCGAGTTCGCGTCGCACAGCCTCGATGTCGCCCAGCGGCACGAAAGTGACGTTGGGGGTGGCGTTGAACGGCGATACGATCTTGGGATTGTCGGTGGCTGCAACTGCGCCCGAGGTGCGTCCGTGGAATGCCTGCGAGAAGGCCAGCAGACGTCGGCGTCCGGTGTGGAACGATGCGAGCTTTATGGCGTTTTCGTTGGCCTCGGCTCCGGAGTTGCAGAGAAACAGCGAGTAGTCGTCGTAGCCCGACACTTCGCCAAGCCGTTCGGCGAGGCGTGTCTGTAGCGAGTTGCCTACAGAGTTGGAGTAGAATCCGAGCCTTACAGCCTGCGAGGCGATGGCCTCAATGTAGCGCGGATGGGCGTGGCCTATGGATATGACGGCGTGGCCTCCGTAGAGATCGAGATACTCCGTGCCGTCGGCTGTGTAGACGTGTGAGCCTTGTCCTCTGACAGGCTCTATGTCGTAGAGTGAATATACGTCGAAAAGTTTCATGCTTGTAATGGATCAGAAGGCTGATGGTTTGAGCCGGAGTCCGGCGGTTTCGTCAAATCCGGCCATGATGTTCATGTTCTGCACGGCCTGTCCGGATGCTCCTTTGAGCAGGTTGTCGATCGCGCAGGTGACGAGCAGGCGTCCCTCTGTGGCCGTGATGCCGATGACGGCTTTGTTGGTGTTGACGGCCTGTTTGAGGTCGACCTCTCCGGGTGCGACGATGGTGAACGGCGCCGTGGCGTAGAAGTCGGTGTAGAGTCGGCGCGCGGCCTCTTCGGTCATGTCGGTGTGGATCCATGTCATGGCATAGATGCCGCGGGCGAAGTTGCCTCTGACAGGCACGAAGTCGATCACGCCGTCCCAACCGTTCTGAAGTCCTTTGAGCGACCGGCATATCTCGGCGAGGTGTTGGTGGTTGAAGGGCTTGTAGACCGACAGATTGTCGCTGCGCCAGCTGAAATGGGTGGTGGAGCCGGGCTTGACTCCTGCACCGGTTGACCCGGTCACGCCGCTGACGCTGATCCGGTCGGGGAGCATTCCTGCTGCTGCGAGCGGGAGCATCGACAGCTGCAGGGCTGTGGCGAAGCATCCCGGATTGGCCACAAGGCGTGCCCCGCTTATGCGTTGGCGCTGCAGTTCGGGCAGTCCGTAGACATATCCGGCCGATTCGTCGCGGAAATCCTGTGCGAGGTCGATGACGCGCAGTGTGTCGGGCAGAGGGTGCTCGGCCCAGAACTGTGTGCTTTTGCCGTGTCCCTGACAGAGAAAGAGCACGTCGACGGCGTTGAGGTCGAAATCGGCCGCAAAACACAGGTCGGTGTCGCCGAGCAGTCCCTCGTGGACGGCGCTGACCGGCTGTCCGGCATGGCTGGTGGAGTGGATAAATCCGATCTCCACCTCCGGGTGGTTGATGAGCAGGCGTGTGAGCTCTCCTGCCGTGTATCCGGCTCCGCCTATGATTCCTGCTTTCATTCGTCCTTGCCGTTGCGGCGCTGCACGTTGTGGTATATCTTCATCTGGTTGCCGAGTATCTTGGTGAATCCCTTGACGTCGTCGGCGCTCCATGCCTTGTTGACCTCTCCGTATTCGCCGAAGTCGGTCTTCATCAGGTCAAACGGCGAGTCGACGCCTACAAGCGTATAGCCGTAGGGGCGCAGACGTATCGTTACGGTGCCGCTGACATTGCGCTGCGACGAGAGAAGCATGGCCTCGATGTCGCGCATCACGGGTTCGAGATACTGGGCTTCGTGGAGGAACATTCCGTACCATGTGCCCACCTGATCCTTCCAGTATTGCTGCCATTTGGTCAGTGTATGCTTCTCAAGCATCTTGTGGGCGGCGATGATCAGCATCGGTCCGGCGGCTTCGAAACCTACGCGGCCCTTGATGCCTATGATCGTGTCGCCGATATGCATGTCGCGTCCGATGGCGTAGCGGGCTCCGAGGCGCTCCACTTCGCGTATGGCTTCGACCTTGTCGGCGAAAGGCTTGCCGTTGACGGCCGAGATCTCGCCCTGCTCGAATGATATGGTTATGTCCTCTTCGCCGCTGGCCTCAAGCTGCGAGGGGTAGGCGTTTTCGGGGAGGGTCTGTTCGGAGTGGAGAGTTTCCTTTCCGCCGATGCTTGTGCCCCAGAGTCCTTTGTTGATGGAGTATTCCATCTTGGTGAAGTCGGCTACATATCCGTGATCGCGCAGATAGTTGATCTCATATTCGCGGGTGAGGGTCATGTCGCGTGTGGGAGTGATGATCTCGATCTCGGGTGCGAGTATCTGGAACGTGAGGTCGAAGCGCACCTGGTCGTTTCCGGCTCCGGTCGATCCGTGCGCCACGGCGTCGGCTCCGATCTTCTTGGCGTATTCGATTATGGCGATGGCCTGGAATATGCGTTCGGAGCTGACAGAGATGGGGTATGTGCCGTTGCGGAGCACGTTGCCGGCCACCATGTAGCGTATGCTGCGGTCGTAGTAGTCCTTGGTGATGTCGAGCGAGGCGTGCGATGCCGCTCCGAGGCGTTTTGCCTTGTCGGCGATCACCTCGAGCTCTTCGTCGGTGAATCCGCCGGTGTTGGCGATGGCGGTGTGTACTTCATAACCGAGGTCTTCGGTAAGGTATTTGACTGCGAATGATGTGTCGAGGCCTCCCGAGAAAGCCAGCACCACTTTTTTCTTGCTCATAGCTGGTTAGGTGTCAAAAATTAAACGATGATATTTATGCGGTCGCCGGTTTCTTGCGTTGCAATGGGCCGATCGGTTGGGATTTTGTAGAGTTGTCGGCAGCGCTGCTTTACTTCAGATGCAGTATCTTGCCGATCTTGTTGCGCAGCAGCATCATGTAGGGGGTGGCTTTCGACGGTTGTTCGGCCATGGGCTGTGCAGGGTCGAAAAGCATTCCGGTGCAGAGGCAGCGTTTGCGGTCGTTGCGCTGGAGCACATCGTAGTTCACACATCCTTTGCATCCTTCCCAGAATTCGGCGTCGTCGGTGAGTTCGGAAAATGTCACGGGCATGTATCCCATGCGGGAGTTGAGTTTCATGACCGGAAGCGATGTGGTGATGCTGAAAATCTTGGCGTAGGGGAATCTCTGTCGTGCGAGTTCGAATGTCTTCTCTTTGATGCGTTTTGCCAGTCCGAGGTGGCGGTAGTCGGGGTCGACGATCAGTCCGGAGGTGGCCACGAAGTCGCCGTGTCCCCAGCATTCGATGTAGCTGAAGCCCACGAGCTTGTCGCCGTCGAGCGCTACGACGGCTTTTCCTCCGGTGATTTTGGCCGAGATGTACTCTGGCGACCGGCGAGCGATGCCTGTGCCTCGCTGCAGGGCTGATTCATAGATGAGAGTGCAGATGCGTTCCGAGTGGATGGTGTGGTCGGAAGTCGCAAATGCCACCGTAATGTCGTTTATATCCATTAGTTGATATGTTGTGTTCGGTCAGATAGAATCCTTTGACGGTGCAAAGTTAAATAAAAATACTGAATAAAATACAGAAATCAGGAAAAACTTATAGTTTCACAAAATTTAGAGAGTGTGTTCTTTTTAGAATTCGGCGTAGGCGGTGAATTTTGAATCCGCTGACCCTGAATTTTAAGGAATACGATCTTATGTATGTCGGATGCGGGGAGGGGTGAAAAAGAAAAGAAGCCGTCGGCACATTGCTGACAGCTTCTTGTCGGGGTGAGAAGATTCGAACTTCCGACCACACGCCCCCCAGACGCGTACTCTAACCTGGCTGAGCTACACCCCGGTGCTTTTATTAAAAGCGCTGCAAAGTTAAGCCCTTTTTATTTGATGTGCAATAGTAGTCGAGTGTTTTTCACAAATTTTCACATAGTCGTGGCGGTGAAATGTATTGGGGTGTAGTGTCTGCTGTATAGTGTACGGCGTTTCAACTGTTTGATATTCAATGTGCTTGGTTGGAATTGCGTCGCTGTGTCGTGTCAGAGCGGTATTGCTGTGCCGCTCTTGAGGGTTTCCATTACGAAGGTGCTCTCGATGGCCGATATGTTGTCGATGGTGCCGAGTATGTTGAGCACGAAGTCGCGGTAGTAGTCCATATCGGGTGCCATAATTTTGAGCAGATAGTCAAATTTGCCCGACACATTATAGCATTCCGTCACTTCGGCTATGTCCATGATGCGGCTGACAAAGGTGTCGGCTTTCTCACGGCACAGTTCGCGCAGCTTCACATTGCATATCACGACAAATCCGCGTCGAAGCCGGTCGGGGTTGAGTATCGCCACATAGCCTTTTATGTAGCCTTCCTGTTCGAGTCGGCGCACGCGTTCGTAGACCGGTGTGGCCGATCGAGCTACTCTGGCCGCAAGTTCCTTGGTGGTGAGTCGTCCGTCGGTCTGGAGTATGCGAAGTATGCTGATGTCGGTGGCGTCGAGCCGGTCAACAGATATTTTATCCATAGGAGCGTGTAAAAGATTGGTTGAAACGGTCAGAAATTCTGTCTTTGTGGCAAATTTAGTGATATAATCTATAGTTTGAAATTTTATTGGATGAAATATCTTTGGTTTGCTAACTTTGCGGTGTGAATCTTAAAACCCAACAATAGTCATGCGATTCGAAACAATCCAGCTGCATGCGGGACAAGAAGCTCCCGATGCCTCAACCGGTGCCAGAGCGGTGCCTATCTATCAGACTACAAGCTATGTGTTCGATGACTGCCGTCAGGCTGCAGGCCGTTTTGATCTCTCGGAGCCGGGCAATATCTACAGTCGTCTGACCAATCCTACTACCGACGTGCTGGAGCAGCGCGTGGCAGCGCTCGAAGGCGGGGTGGCAGCGCTCGCTGTGGCTTCAGGCGCGGCTGCGGTCACGTATGCTTTTCTCAACATAGCGACGGCCGGCGATCATATCGTGGCGGCCAACAATATTTATGGCGGCACCTACAATCTGCTGCATAACACACTGACGTCATACGGTATCTCCACGACATTTGTGGATCCGTCCGATCCTGAGAATGTCGAGCAGGCAATACGACCCAATACTAAGGCTGTGTTTATCGAGACGCTGGGCAATCCCAACTCGTCGCCGGTCGACATACGGGCAATAGCCGATATGGCTCATGCCCACGGTTTGCCGCTGCTGATAGACAATACGTTCGGCACGCCTTATATAATACGGCCGATAGAGCACGGTGCTGATGTGGTGATTCATTCGGCGACGAAGTTTCTCGGCGGACACGGCACTTCGCTTGGCGGTGTGATCGTCGATGCCGGACGCTTTGACTGGAAGGCCGACGCCGACAAGTTCCCCACGCTGGCAAAGCCCGATCTGTCGTATCATGGCGCTGTGTTTGCCGATGTGGCCGGCGCGGCTGCGTTCGTCACCCGAATACGTGCTGTGATACTCCGCGATACCGGCGCGGTGCTCTCACCGTTCAATGCTTTTATTATCCTTCAGGGTGTGGAGACGCTGTCGCTGCGCGTGGAGCGTCATGTGGAGAACGCTGTCAAGCTGGCGCGCTGGCTTTCGGAGCATCCCAAAGTGAAACGTGTGAATCATCCCTCACTCCCCGATCATCCCGATCATGAGCTGTATGAGCGCATGTATCCCGATGGTGCAGGCTCGATATTCACGATCGAACTGTGCGGCGGCCGGGACGAGGCATGGCGTTTTATCGACAACCTGAAGATATTCTCGCTTCTGGCCAATGTGGCCGATGTGAAGAGTCTGGTGATACACCCCTCGTCGACGACGCATTCGCAGCTTTCGGAGGATGAGCAGGCTCAACAGAAGATCTATCCGTCGACGGTTCGCCTCAGTGTGGGCACGGAACATGTCGACGATCTGATCGAGGATCTGGCGCAGGCGCTTGAGGCTGTCTGACAGAATCGCGTAAAAGAAATCAAAGGCGCTGTGTCAAAATTTCATTCTTTGACACGGCGTTATTTTATGCTGTGTGGTAAAAGCGAGGTTAGTATTAATGGGCCGGACGAGCCGTCATGACAGCGCTCCTCTGATGATGCGCCGGAGGTCGCAGATGAGCCACAGTGCGATGGCCGATGGTGTGGTTTCGAGCATCATGCGCATGACGTTCGCCCGCAGGGACGGCAGTGCCGGACGTCCGGGGCTGTCGATGCCGGCATGGCGCAGTGTGCGACGGATCCGCAGCCGTTCGGATATCGACAGTCGGCAATGGCCGAGCTGCTTCATGGCTTCGAGTTCGTAGTGGGCTATCCACCGCTGTGCGGCCGGGCGATAGGTCTCCGTCCACGGCCGTGAGGCCATGCGTTCCAATATCTTCTTCCAGCAGTGCATTCTGTGTCGGTCGGCGTCGACACCTCTGCTGCGGCTGACCGATCCCTTGCGGATTATATAGTTGTAGACTCCGTCGGGCGAGTGGGCTATGAGCCGGCAACGCTCGTAGAGTTCGAGGCAGAAGCCGTAATCCTCCATGATCACCCCTTCCTGAAAGCGAAGGTCGCCGATGGTTTTCCGAAGCACGATAAACGTACATGGTGAATGCTCGATGGTGTGGCGCAGGGCATATTCCGCGCCGCTCACTGCGCTGTGGGGCTTTCCGCTGATGTTGCTGAGCCGGCGTTTGCCGTCAATGATGTCGTAGATGCCGAATGTCAGCAGGTCGAGTCGTTCGGCCTCCATGCGGTTTATGAGCGGAATGATGCGGTCGGGTTCGAGCGTGTCGTCGGAGTCGACCATCATCGTGTATCTGCCGCGTGAGGCCTCTATGCCTGTATTGCGGGCGTGCGAGGCTCCCCCGTTGTGTGTATGTATGGCGGTGATGCGTCGGTCGGATGCCGCGATGTCGTCGCATATTGCCGGCGAACTGTCGGTAGAGCCGTCGTCGACGATGATTATTTCCGATTCGTCGGGTAGTTGCGGCAGAATGCTGTCGACACACCGCCGCAGGTATATTCCGGTGTTGTAGACCGGTATGATGACGCTTATTATAGGAGTCATGGCCGGTAGTGGTGTTTTATTCTGGCGGCGAATCTTCGGAATGGCTTGAAGCAGGCTGTCATTATGGCGGCGAGAATGATGGCTGTGGCTGCGGCTGTTGCAGCGGCGGCCATGGCAAACCCAGCTGCCGAGAGTGAAGCGATTTCTGTCAGTCGTAGCCCGGCGGATGTGTGGGTGAGGGCTGTGCCTACGGCGGCGGCCGTTATGGCGCCTGCGGCAAGATGCGACAGGTAGAGTCTGACGTAGGTGGCTCCGAATCCGGGCATGCGGCGGCTGATGAGGTAGTATGGTTTCCAGATGACTATGACGGCCGTCTGGGTGATGACTATGCCGGTAAGGATGCCGTCGAGTCCATAGTGTGAGCCGAGCAGGGCCGACAGCGTAAGACTTGCGACGGTTTCGGCCACCGGGGCGCCTGTGTCGGCGAATAGTCCGAAGGCGTAGCGGAATGAATCGGTGGCGAATCTCGTGAGACCGATGAACATGATGGCGCACATCAGCGCCAGAGTAGTCTGTGGCAGCAGGTAGGCCGGGCCGATCCACAGGCTCACAAACGGGTGGGCAAGAAAATAAATTGCAGTCACGAGCGTAGCGGAGATGTAGAACCGTGCTGAAAACAGTTCGGCGTATACGCTGCGTATCTTTGACCGGTCGCCCTCGGTGACAAGGTTGCCTATGCCCGGCGTCACTGGGTCGAAGAGCGCGGCCATCATCCGCTCGCCTCCACGGATGATTATGTAGTAGTTGATATAAGCTGTCACTGCGGCAAGCGATCCGAAGGCATAGATGACAAGCGGTGTGCCGTGCTCGAGTGCGAATCCGGCTATTTTGTGGAAAAACACCTGTTTGACTTTCTGTTCGATCTCCGGAAACCGTTGCCGCAGTGTGCTGAAACTTTCGGAGGATGGCTTGACGTGGGGGAATGTGCGGCGCACTGCAAGATCGACGGCCCATGCTCCGACAGCCGCAAACACCCCTTCGAGTATCAGCCACCAGATGTATCCGTCGGTGAGGCGGCTGACGGCCCACATCTGCGTGATTGTCTTGGCTATCATGGCGCTGCGATAGCTCAGGCATATGCGGTAATCTTTCTGGTCGGCGGTAAGCAGCACCTGGCGGTAGTTGACGAAATAACTTAGCAGCGCGCTCCAGAGCATCACTCCGAACGATGCGTAGGCATACCATAGCGGAAGTGTGATGTCGGAGAATATCACCGGAAAGAATCCCATGAGCACAATCGCTCCGCACCCTACGGCAAGGGCTATGCGTCGGTATATCCGGCCCTGGAGCGACATGATGGCGGAAATTTGCCGGTAGTCGCCGTCGGCAAGCGGCCTGTAGAGTGAGAATCCTATGGCGGCCCCTATGCCGAGTTCGGCGAGATTGAGGGTCTGCAGCAGGTTGGCGGCCGTGGAGTTCAGTCCGAGAATGTCTTCGCCGAGGTGTGTCAGAAACACTTTGCGCGAGAAAAATTCGAGACCGAGCATGACGAGGAAGTATGTCATGGCTACGGCGCTGTTGCGCACACTGTTGCGAGTGCGCGACCGGGAGGGTGCTGTGCTGTATGGCTGTCGTGTGGTGTTCATCTGCCTCCGGCGAGTCGTCTGATGAGTTCGAGCGTCTTGACGGCCGGTGCAAGGCTTCGGTGGGCGGCACAGAAAGCCATTGCGCGCTGATGTGGCGGCAGTCCGTCGGTGATGTCGAGCCACCGGTATGGTATGTCTGGCCAGAGTGCGCGGGCCTTCCGTCGGCGTTCCTCCGATCCGTAGTATAGAGCCAGTGCTCTTGCGCGGCGCTTCAGCGCGGCTGTCATGTCGCGGCATGGGGTTGCGGCGAAATGTTCGTCGAGCATTTCGGTCACAGCAAGCATGTCGGATATTGATTTGTCGCTAAAACGGCCGGTGTATGACTGCGGATTGCTGACGTAGTGGTAGAGCGGTCGTGGCAGGTAGGCGGTCTTTTTCGCGTGGTAAGCCGCACGGGTAGTTATCCACGCGTCCTCCCACATGTCGATCCCCTCGATCCAAAGCGGTCCGATGCTGTCGAAGAGATGGCGTGCGATGAGCTTGTTCCACAGGCCGGCGTGGACTTTTCCGCGGAGCATGTCGGATGTGAGCGAACGGCTGTCGCGCATTCCGGTGTGTCGCACTCTGCTGTCGCCTCGTTCCACGATATAGTCGCACACCACCATGTCGGCTCCGGTCGTGCAGGCCGTGTGGAGCATCGTTTCGTAGGCGTCGTTGTCTACATAGTCGTCGGCATCACAGAATATGATGTATCGGCCTGAGGCGGCTGAGAGTCCTGTAAGGCGTGCTGCTGCCGAGCCTCGGTTGTTGCTGTGGGTCAGTGTTATGGCCGATGGCGCGTCGGCTCTTTTCTCGGACAAAATGCTGTGGAGCAGCGCTGCGGATCCGTCGGTTGAGCCATCGTCGACCCACACCGTTTCCAGCCTCCGGCCGAGCGACTGGCCAAACAGGGAGCGTGCTGCGCGTTCGATATGACGCACGGCATTGTAATACGGTATTATGACAGATATTTCCGGTCGGCTCATGACTTGATAACGTTGTGAGGCCTCTGTTTATTGTTGCGCGATGGTTGGGTGTGGAATGGACGATAGCAGAGCTGCTTGTTAAGAATGTGTTATAAATATAATTAAATTAAGTTAATTAATAGTTAATATTGAATCGCGATCCCTCCCGGATGCATAAAAAGAGGCGAAATAGAGCTATTGTATGGAAAATATGTTGTAACTTTGCATCACAAAGCAGTCGCGGAGGAGGCCAGAGAGCTTCCTCCTTTTGTTTACGGCTGCGGATGAATATCAGTCAACGAACCCAATCGACAATATGATAGACAAGAATCAACTGACGCTTACGGTCGAAGAGGCACTCCGTGACACGGATCTGTTTCTGGTGGATGTAAGCGTCACGCCCGACAACCGTATAACGGTGGAGATCGACAGTCCGGAAGGTGTGGATATCGACACCTGTGTGGCGTTGTCGCGCAAAATCGAGGCGGCGTTTGACCGCGAGGCCGAGGATTATGAGCTGGAAGTGGGGTCGGCCGGGCTGACCTCTCCTCTGAAGGTCAAGGGACAGTATGACAAGAATATAGGCCACGAAGTGGAGGTGATGTTGCGCGAGGGGGGCAAGAAGCTCTGCGGTGTGCTGCAGTCGGTGAGCGACGATCTTTCGGAGATCTCTCTGCTGACAACCCGCAAGGTGCGTCCCGAGGGCAAGAAGAAACCCGTGATGGTGGAGGAAACCGTCACCGTAAAGCTCGCCGACACCAACCGTGTCACTCCGGTGATCGACTTCAAGTGAGCCGCGGGTTCGGAATCAATATTATAGACGACTTATTTACAATAAAATAAAACCACACAAGATATAAACCGGTTATGGCAAAAAAAGAGGAAACTCCCAATCTGGTGGCATGTTTCGCCGAATTCAAGGAGCTCAAGAATATCGACAAGATCACGATGATCAACGTGCTTGAGGAATCGTTCCGCAATGTGCTGGCAAAAATGTTCGGCACCGATGTCAATCTCGATGTGATCCTCAACCCCGACAAGGGCGACGTGCAGATCTTCCAGAATCTCGAAGTGGTGGAGGACGGCACTGTGACCGATCCCAACCTGCAGATCGGACTGACCGACGCAAAGGCCGATCAGGATCCCGACGCCGAGATAGGCGACGAGCACACCCGCGAGATATTCTTCGCCGACTTCGGCCGCCGCGCCATACTCACCCTTCGCCAGACGCTCCAGTCTAAGATACTCGATCTGCAGAAAGAGGCTATCTACGACAAATTCAAGGAGCTTGAGGGCGAACTGGTCACCGGCGAGGTTTATCAGACATGGTCGCGCGAGACCCTGCTGCTCGACGACGACAAAAACGAGCTGCTACTCCCCAAGAGCGAGTCGATCCCCGGCGACTTCTTCCGCAAGGGTGAGACAGTGCGTGCCGTGGTGTCGAATGTCGACAACAAGAACAACAATCCCAAGATCACCGTCAGCCGCACGAGCGAGAATTTCCTTCGCCGCCTGTTTGAGCTGGAGGTGCCCGAGATCCACGACGGACTCATCAGCATACGTGCGGTGGCACGCATCCCGGGTGAGCGCGCCAAGATTGCCGTGGAGAGCTACGACGAGCGCATAGATCCCGTCGGAGCCTGTGTCGGTGTCAAGGGATCGCGCATACACGGTATCGTCCGCGAGCTTCGCAACGAGAATATCGATGTGATCAACTACACATCCAACCCCTCGCTGTTCATACAGCGTGCGCTCAGCCCCGCGCGGGTGTCGACAATCCGTATCGACGAGGAAGAGAAGAAGGCCGAGGTGTTCCTCCGTCCCGAAGAGGTGTCGCTGGCCATCGGCAAGCAGGGTCTGAATATCAAGCTCGCATCGATGCTTACCGGATATGTGATCGACGTCTACCGTGAGAGCGACGAGGTGCAGGAAGAGGATATCTATCTCGACGAATTCAAGGACGAAATCGATCCCTGGGTGATCGAGACCCTCAAGAATATGGGACTTGTCACCGCCAAAAACGTGCTTGCACTGTCGCGTCAGGAGATTATCGACAAGGCCGATCTCGAAGAGTCGACCGTCGACCAGCTTCTCCAGGTGCTCCGCGCCGAATTCGAGGATCTGCCCGAAGGCGGCGACGAGGCTGCGCCCGAAGCCTGATCGGCGGCGCGACTGACAACTCTCCTCAAACCAACAACAAAAACTGTCAAAACATTATATGGCGAGAACGAAAATAAGTAAAATAGCAAGGGACTTCAATGTGGCCCTCCCCACACTGATCGACTTCCTGCGCAAGAAAGGCATCACCATCGAGGATAACCCCAACGCACGTGTCGACGACAGCGTGCTCGATATTATCGTCAAGGAGTACCAGACCGACAGGGTTCAGAAAACCAAGAGCGACAATCTCTCGGGCGACCGTCACGGCAAGACCAAGGAGCGTCAGCCCGAACAGCGTCAGGCTCCGGAGATAAAAATCGAGGCCCCGGTGCAGCAGGGACCCAAGGTCGTGGGACACATCGATCTCGACTCGCGCAAGCCGGTGGTGACATCGCCGTCGGCAGAGGTGGCCGAAGAGCCTGTCAAGAGCGCTCCGGTCGAGCAGAGCAACGCTGTGGCCGAACCGGCGGCCGAAAATAAGAGCGCCGAGCCGGTAGCTTCCATGACCGAAAAGAAGCCCGAGGCAGAGCCGGCCAAGGTCGAGCCTGAGACAAAGCCTGAGGAGCCGGCCAAGCCGGAGCCTGTGGCCACTGCGAAAGTGGCCGCAGAGGAGGCCGACAAGGCTGAGACGAAGCCTGAAGCCAAGGGTGAAGCAGCATCGCCGGCGGAAGAGCCCGGCAAAGAGGCTGCAGCGTCAGAAACCGATGGAGTGTTCAGCCCCAACGCCCGTCCGACACTTAATATCAATGTGGTCGGCAAGATCGACCTGTCGGCTATCAACCAGTCGACACGTCCTCGCCGTAAGAGCAAAGAAGAGAAGCGCAACGACCGTATCGCCGCCGGTCGTCAGGGCCAGGGTGCTGCCGCAGGAGGAACGGCAGCCGCAGGCGACCGCAAGAAGCGCAAGCGTATCGGAGGAAAAGAAAAAATCGATATAGAGAAGACCGCCCAGCAGTCGGCTCAGAACGGAGGCGGACAGCGCCAGAACCAGCAGAAGGGCGACCGCGACCGCCAGCGCGGGCGCGACCGTCAGCGTCATGGCTCGCAGTCGCATTCGGAAGTGACCGAGGAGGATGTTCAGAGGCAGGTCAAGGAGACTCTCGCCCGCCTGACCAACAAGGACAAGGGTCTGAAGAAATCGGCCAAATGGCGCAAGGAGAAGAAAGAGATCAATGCCGAGCGCGAACGTGAGGCCCACGAACTGGAGGCCGCCGAAAGCCGCGTGCTGAAGCTGACAGAGTTCGTTACCGCCAACGATCTTGCCTCGCTCATGGATGTGCCGGTCAATAAGGTCATAGGCACATGTATGAGCCTCGGAGTGATGGTGAGCATCAACCAGCGTCTTGACGCCGAAACGATCAATATCGTAGCCGAGGAGTTCGGATTCGAAACCGAGTATGTCTCGGCCGAGGTGGTCGAGGCCATCAATCAGGAGGAGGATTCGGAAGATCAGCTTGTCAGCCGTCCGCCGATAGTCACCGTCATGGGTCACGTGGACCACGGCAAGACATCGCTTCTCGACTATATCCGCAAGGCCAATGTAATCGCCGGCGAGGCCGGAGGCATCACGCAGCATATAGGCGCCTACAACGTGAAGCTTGCCGACGGACGTCATATCACTTTCCTCGATACCCCGGGTCATGAGGCATTCACCGCCATGCGTGCCCGAGGCGCGAAGGTCACGGACATCTGTATCATCATTGTGGCCGCCGACGACAACGTCATGCCGCAGACCATCGAGGCTATCAATCATGCTTCGGCTGCCGGAGTGCCTATCGTGTTTGCCATAAACAAGATCGACAAGCCCGCCGCCAATCCCGACAAGGTGAAGGAGGAGCTGGCCAACATGAACTACCTCGTGGAGGAATGGGGTGGCAAATACCAGTCGCAGGATATATCGGCCAAGAAGGGTATCGGAGTCGAGGAACTCATGGAAAAAGTGCTTCTCGAGGCTGAGATGCTTGATCTGAAGGCCAACCCCGACCGTCGTGCCACAGGTTCCATCATCGAGTCGTCGCTCGACAAGGGCCGCGGATATGTGGCTACGGTGCTCGTGCAGAACGGCACTCTCCGTGTTGGCGACGTGATCCTGGCCGGAACCCACTTCGGCCGTATCAAGGCTATGTTCAACGAGCGCAACCAGCGCATCAAGGAGGCCGGACCCTCGGAGCCGGCCCTGATACTGGGTCTGAACGGCGCTCCGACAGCAGGCGACACATTCAATGTGATGGAAGCCGAATCGGAGGCCCGCGAGATCGCCAACAAGCGCGAGCAGCTCCAGCGCGAGCAGGGTGCGCGTACCAAGAAGATCCTCACTCTGGAGGATATCGGCCGCCGCCGCGCCATAGGCAATTTCCAGGAACTGAATATCATCGTCAAGGGCGACGTCGACGGTTCGATCGAGGCTCTGAGCGATTCGCTTATCAAGCTCTCCACTGAGGAGATACAGGTCAATGTGCTCCACAAGGCTGTGGGCGAGATATCCGAGAGCGATGTGACTCTCGCCGCCGCTTCCGATGCCATCATCATCGGTTTCCAGGTGCGTCCGTCGCAGGCCGCCCGCCGCGAGGCCGAGCGCGAGGGAGTGCAGATACGCCTCTATTCGGTCATATATCAGGCTATAGAGGAGGTGAAAGACGCCATGGAGGGAATGCTTGCGCCTGAAATCAAGGAGGAGGTGATCGGTACGGCCGAGGTGCTTCAGACCTACAAGATTTCCAAGGTGGGCACCGTGGCCGGATGTATCGTGCGCGAGGGCAAACTCAAGCGTTCGTGCAAGGTGCGCGTGATACGTGGCGGCATTGTGCGCCACACAGGCGAGCTTGATTCGCTAAAGCGTTTCAAGGACGATGTGAAAGAGGTGCTGTCGGGTTACGACTGCGGTCTGAATCTCCACAACTACAACGACCTTCAGGAGGGCGACATGATAGAGGCCTTCGAGGAGGTGGAAGTGAAGAAGACGCTTTGATAGCACATATCAACATCGGATCGAATATCGGCGACCGTCATGCTCTCATAGGGCGGGCGGTCGCTGCCGTTTGCAGCCGTTTTCCCGGGGCAAGGGTGAGCCGGGCGGTGGAGTCGGAGCCGTGGGGATTCGAAAGCGACAACGCTTTTGTGAATGTCGGCATGATGATAGACTGCGACCTGCATCCGGAAAGTCTGCTCTCGGTGCTGCTCGAGATAGAGCGTGGTGTCGGTGGCGGCGCGTCACACCGCGACGCATCGGGCGGATATGCCGACCGCCTGCTCGATATAGATCTGATCGACTACGGACGTATGGTGTATGTCAGCCGCCGGCTCACGCTGCCTCATCCCCATGCTGCCGGACGGCGCTTTGTGATGGAGCCTCTGCTTGAGCTTGAACCTGACTATCGCAGCCCGCTTGGATAGAAGGCTGTGTCGGAGTGTCCGTCCGGGGTCAGATAACCGGAGAGACTGATTAATATGACAGCGATAGCGCGTCGACCCACAGTGTGCTTCCTCTGTAAGTGGCTGTGACAGGATCGGCTATGGTTATTACCGATGCTGTCTCTTCATCGATGGTGCCCACTGCTGTAGATGAAGCGAGAAGTACTTTGATTTTTGTGGCCTTGACTCCGGGCACTGTGTAGCTCAGCGGCACGGTAAATGCCGTGTAGCCTGTGGCGGCAGGCAGCGCTGTCTCGGCTTTGGCTATGGTGATTTCTGCGCCGTCGGACGATATGCCGGTCACTTCCACTCTGACAAATCCGCGCTCAGCGGTGGCGGTGGATCCCGGCAGATATTTGTAGAATCCGTTCAGTGCCATAGGTCGTGAGGCGAATTCTATTCCCTCGTCGTAGGTTTCGGTCATTGTGGCCGGGTCAAACCGGTATGATCCGAGAAACAGACGTCCGGCCGATCTGTGTGCAGGCCGTGGAATATTGCGGCTATAGTCTGTGTAGGGGGGATCGGGCTGCCGGTAATCGGGAATCTCAGGTCCGTCGATATCCCATCCTACGCTTTGTATGCGAACCCCGTAGGAATTGAGATAAGCGTCGAGTACCGACTCTGTGGAGGGCTGCATATACCAGGTGTTGTGCCGGGCTGCATCCATGCAGAATGTCTTTGCGTTGACGTTGGCCCAGCTCTGGGGGGCTTCCTGTTTGATGTTTGCGTGGTTTTGCCTGTTGAAGATGCCGACGATGGTCTGCGAATACCGGCCACCGCTCGGCAGATTGCGGTACTCAACCGATTTTCTGCGTTCCTCGAAGTCGGCGTTGGGGAGTTGCTGGGCTTTTTCGGTGGTGATATCGACCGGTGCGGTGAAGTCGGCATTGCCGCGCGGCTGGGTCAATACTGTAGCACGCAGTGTGTAGCGGGTGTCGGCTTTAAGTCCGGTGACGGTAATCACGCCGTTGTCTTCCATTCGTGCCAGTTCGATTGTAGGCACGCCGTTGGCGTAGATCGAGGCGTTGCGGGTGATGTACGATGTCAGTCCTGGATCAGATGACTCGATCATTACCACAGCACTGTGGGAGAATGCGTCGACGCTGATATTGAATTCCGGCGCTCGCCGGCGTATGGAGGCTGTGGCCTTGACCGCACCGCAATACATTATCCGTGATCCGATGTCGGACTGTCCGGCCGGAACGTCGAACGTTATCGTCGCGCTGTGGCCTCCGGCTCCGGGTGTCCGGATCGTTTCGGCAGGTGCGGTCCACTGTCCGTCATCGCCGAGAATCTCTACCGCCACGTCGTCAAGCGAGGCTTCGGCAGGAAGCGATATGCGCATGGTGCAGCTGTCGATCCCCATGACGGCCTCGCTCACTTCGATCAGAGTCACATCGACACCGCCAAGTTCTACGGCGAGTATGGCCGGTCGGGATTCTATATTGGTGCGTGTGCGTGCCTGTAGCTGCAGCCGGTGCTGTGTTATGCCCTCTGCCAGCCGAAGATTCGGCACCACCTTGGTGAAATCGACTGTAAGACTTCCGTCGGCCGAACTGACTAATGCCAGACCGAACGAGCGCATTGCCGCCATATCGCTTTCGGATGCCTCCATAAGGTTTATTTCAGCCGGCCATCCTCCGGCGAGCAGCGTGGGTGAGTTGGTGCTCAGGAAAAGCCCGCTCAACAGTGAGGCAGCGTCGACTGTGGCGGCTATGCTGTGGTCGGGCACTGATCCTTCGGTTATGTGCAGCGGCGATCCGTCGGCAAATCCCTCGCAGTGGATTTCAGGCGCTTTGGCGGCAAGAAGCGCCGGCGTCAGGCGTATGGTGACGTTGTCGGTCGATATCCGTTCGTCAAGCGAGAGCGTTACAGCCGGCACATCCGGGTTGTCGGTCGAAAGTGTGAGAGTGGCCGTGTAGCAGTGGCGCGGCAGTGCGTTCTTGATGCAGGTCATATATACGGAGCAGCTTCGTCCGTCGGCAAGCGTCAGGTTCAGACTCACATCGATGTCGCCCGGACGAAGGAATACGTAGCGGGTTTCATCGTGTGAGAAATCCACATATCGGCCTCCGTGGCTGTGGAATGTCACCGAACAGTCGGCGAAGTATTCGCTGAATCCGCTTGTGAAGTCGACGTCGAGCATGGTGTTGGCGAGCGTGCACACCACTTCGGGCTGCGCCTCCTCGCCGCCGTTGAGTGTGAATTCGGCCGAGCCTGTGAAATATGGGCAGTCAAACCCCTCGGTCATGTCTGATCCGGAGTAGACATCGAGGTTGTATTTTCCGGCGAGAAACGGCTGGTCGACCGGAAAATCGGCCAGTGACGCCCATGAATGCGACAGCGAACCGTCGGCGGTGGCGAGTGTGCTGCTCATCTCTTCGGGCAGAGGCGCTGTGCCTACTGTGGGCTGCGACGGGCCGGCGTTGTCGTCATCGATAACGGTCGGATCAATGGTGACTATGGGGTGTATCATGCCGCTGTCGTTGACTGGCGATGACGAGTCGGACGCACAGCTGCCGAGTATCGTCAGCGTGATGGCAAAAAACGTGGTGAGGATGAGGTGTGTAAGAGTATGATGGTGTGTCAATGCGCGTGAGGGTTTTATCAAAAGTCTGTAAAGTTAACAAATATAGGTTAACCGAATTTGTGGCGCGCGCTTAAATATGGTTAAATTTGCACTTTCATTATTTTGAGAGTTACTTAGATACTTGACTTATGACAAAACGTATTGTTGCAGTGCTCCTGCTGGCCATGTCTATATGCGGTGTGGCCGATCTGAGCGCGCAGACTGATCTCCGCAGCCTGATCGGAGGTATTCTCGGGACCAAAACGGCCATCACTCTGGAGTCGGTGGCCGGAACATGGAGATACGACTCTCCGGCAGTGACTTTCAAGTCCGACAATCTGCTGAAGAAGGCGGGTGGAGCGGCGGCAGCGACGGCTGTCGAAAAGAAGCTTGAGCCATATTACAAAACGGCCGGATTCGACAAGGCGGAGGTGACATTCTCGCCCGACTCCACTTTCACCATGAAGCTCGGACGGGTAAGTCTCGGCGGCATAGTGGAGCCGGCTCCGAAAGATTCCGACGCCACGATGACTCTCAGCTTCCGACTTGGCGGCAAAGTGCCGATCGGAAGCATGGACGCTTGCATAAAGCGCAACGGCAAGAATAGTATCGATCTGACTTTCGACGTGTCGAAACTTATATGGATCGTCGATAAGGTAGCGGCCATAAGCGGCAGCTCCTCGGCGCAGGCCATGTCGAAGATACTCTCTTCGTATGAGGGTATAACGGCAGGCTTCACCCTGCGTCCGGCGGCTGCGAAATGAATAAGTTCCGGACGTAAGGTGAAGCCTTGAGAGAAACGGTATATTATCTGAGCGTCGAGAGGGCGGCTTTGTAGTCGGGTTCGTGGGTTATCTCCCCTACGAGCTCCACGTATTCTATTTTTCGGTTTTTATCGATTATCATGACTGCGCGCGCAAGCAATCCGGCAAGCGGGCCGTCGGTCATCATCACTCCGTAGTTCTGGCCGAACAGCGGCGAACGGAAAGCGGAGGCGAATGTCACGCCGTTGATCCCCTCGAGTGTGCAGAATCGACCCATGGCGAAGGGTAGATCCATCGACACGCACACCACAGCCGTATCTTCGAGCTTGGCGGCCTCTTCGTTGAAGCGGCGCACTGACCGGGCGCACACCTCGGTGTCGAGGCTCGGGAAGATGTTGAGCACGATGCGTTTGCCTGCAAAGGTGTCGAGCGAGCAGTCCGATAGATCGGGTGCTGTCAGGTGGAATGCCGGCGCGGCCTGCCCGACAGCGGGCGGTTCGCCGTAAGTGTGGCAGGGTTGTCCTTTGAAATAGATAGTCTGCATAGTTTTTGTGTAGTCATTATATGGCATGGTGGCCGGCCGGTTATTGGCCGGCTACCGTCGTTTTCTGTATAACGTCGGCGGCAAGGTTATTGTTGAATCCGACTATGATGTCGGCCACGCGGCCGTCCTTGCGGCAGATGAGTGCTGCGGGCAGAGTGGCCGCGCCGCAGTCGCGGGCGAGGCCTCGGGCGCTTATGAGTGTGGTTTCGCCGAGTCGTGCCGGCCCGGTCAGCGACTCTATGGTGTCGGCGTGGTTGCCGGTGAACGCCCATATTATGTCGGCTGCAAAGGGAAGCTGTGCCACCCCCTGGCGCACGGCGTCGATAAACTGCCCGGTGAAGCCCCCTTCGGGATCAAGCACCACTATCAGCGTCGGGGAGGCGAAGCGGTCGGTGGCAAGACGCGAATAGCGTTCGCCGGTGAGCGTCGGCAGGGCGAATTCCGGCATCGGGTTGCCCGGCAGGCTCTCCACGCGGAAATTGCTGCGGCGATAGTTGGCGAATACGTCGGGATAGGTTGCGATAAGCTGCTCTTCGGTCAGGGCGGGGCATCCGGCTGGATCTCCGACGGTAGCCGTGAGGTAGTCGGCGTCGACAGTCTGCTCGCTGACGGTGCCGGGGGAGTTCTCATAGTGAAGCCTGACCGGAAGCAAGGTAGAGCAGTCGAATATCATCTCGGCTTCGGAGGCCGTGCGCTCCTGGCCTTCGAGATGCCTCACCGCCCTCAGGGCTGTGCGGCTTATGCCCCCTATGATAGTGTCGGCGTTCAGTGTCATGGTGCATGACGGATCCTTCGCCAGGTTTTCTATCTCGTCGGCAAGAAGTGTCGGTAGCAGGGAGGCGAACTGTGCCGTGCGCTGCACTCCGTCGCCTTTCAGTCCTCCGATCTCGCGTGGACGGAAAGCCATCGAGTCGGCTTCGTAGTGGTATTCCTGAAGCCGACGGGATGAGTATCGGTAGTGGTTGCCTGAGAAGTAGGCCGAGAAGCCGCGCGAGGGTTCGTCGCGTCCGGTCAGCTGCCAGTCGATGACGTAGGAGCATGGGAGCAGCTTGTCGTCGGGAGCGGGGATCTGCCGGAGAGCCACTTCGTAGACCACATCGTCGGAGAGCTGCGGCATCCCGACGGTGAATCTCACCGTATCGTTGTAGCACTGCGCGGAGCGCAGAGCCGTGAGAATGCGTTCAATCCCCCGGACTGCGTTGTCCGGGGGAGTAGGATTGTCGGCTGACGCTGAAGCGAATGCGATAGCTGTGGCAGCCGCCGCCAGCGGCAATCGGATTATCCCTTTCATAAATAAACAAACAGTTGAAAATATATTAGAGCATGGATAAAACGAGATCGTTTTCTGTCATTACAACGTCGGCCGGCCCGAAAGTGTTTTGCCGAGTGTGAAATAAATCGTCGCGAAGGCCGTTATGACTATGATGAGCCTGAACCGGATCCATATACCTGTAGTCAGCGACAGCCGCGGCTCTCTTGCTTTCATCGAGCAGGGGGGGGCGGTGCCGTTTGTGCCGTCGTCGGTATGGCTTGCCTCCGTGCCGTCGCGTTTCGACGGCTGCGGGGCGGTAGTGGCTCTGCACGGCTCTGTCACTGTGGGCGGCAGCCTGACCATCGGCGATCCGTCGGAGGGTGTGCTTTTTTCGGACGGCTGCGACATAGTGGTGTCGTCAGGCGGTGTGGCTCTTGTGGTGGGCGCCGACGTTTCGGGGGGCATCGGTGTGCCGTTTGCCATGAAGCGTGTCTATTATATCTGGAATGTTCCGTCGGGCCGTTCGCGTGGCGATCATGCCCACCTGCGCCAGCGCTCTCTGCTTATGGCGGCCTCGGGCAGTTTCGATCTGACCACCGACGACGGCTCCGGCAGCCGGCTGACCCGACGGCTCGATGTGTCGTCGGGAGCTGTGGCCGTTGATGCGTCGCAGTGGCGCGTCATAGAGCGTTGCAGCGCCGATGCCGTTGTGCTGGCGGTGGCTTCCACACCTTATGATCCGACGGATTATCTATATGACTATGAGCAATTCATCGAAGTGCAGCGAGGAGCAGTCGCCCCGCTATCCGTTTCTTGATCTCGCGGCTGTCAACGCTCCCTGTGCCGGGCGGCTTGCCGAGGCGGCCTGCCGGGTGATAGAGAGCGGGCGCTATATCGGCGGCGAGGAGGTGGAAGCTTTCGAAGGGGAGCTTGCCGCGCTTGCCGGCACGGATTGTGCGGTGGGCACGGGCAACGGCTACGACGCCCTGCGCCTGATTCTGCGCGCGTGGGTGGAGATGGGACGTCTGCAGCCGGGCGACGAGGTGATCGTTCCGGCCCACACGTTCATAGCCTCCGTTCTCGCCGTGAGCGACGCCTCGCTCGTGCCCGTGCCGGTCGATGCCGATCCGCTGACGATGAATCTCGACACTTCGCTCGTCGAGGCGGCTCTGACGTCCCGCACCCGCGCCATAATGCCTGTGCATCTCTACGGTCGTGTGTGCTGGGACGATACTCTTGCTTCTCTGGCCGCTTCGCGAGGGATGCTTGTGGTGGAGGACTGCGCCCAGGCCATAGGGGCGCGCTCTGCTGTGGCCGGACTTTCCGGCAGCTGCCGTGCGGGTGCGCTGGGTCATGCGTCGGCCATAAGTTTCTATCCCACTAAAAACGTCGGCGCGCTGGGCGATGCCGGAGCCGTGCTGACTTCCGACCGTGAGCTTGCAGCCACGGTCAGGGCGCTTGCCAATTATGGCTCTGACCGCCGCTATCACAACATATATGCCGGAGTCAACAGCCGGCTCGATCCGATACAGGCTGCCATGCTGCGCGTGAAGCTCTCGTGTGTGGCCGAGGAGAATGCGGCGCGTTTTGCCCGCGCCATGGCCTACGAGCGCACCATATGCCGTGCCGACCTTGTCAGGCCGCTGATGTCGGATTCGGTCACCGACTGTGTGTGGCACCAGTATGTGGTGCGCTTCACCGGCCCGTCGCGCGACCTGTTCCGCCGGCGCCTGCTCGAAGCCGGAGTGGCAACCGATGTCCATTATCCGGTGCCGCCCCATCTGCAGCCATGCTATGCCCGGCGTCAGCTGGCGCGCACGCCGCTGCCGGTGGCCGAAAGCATCTGCCGTCAGGCCGTGAGCCTGCCGATAGCCGGTGCTCTGACCGTGGCCGACGCTGCCGCGATAGCCCGTATCATCAATGATCTGGAGATATGAATGCCGCGCGGATAACGATGCATCGCTATGCTCCCGATATGGCTGCGGAGTGGAACGATTTTGTGGCGCGGTCAAAAAACGGCACTTTTCTGTTCGACCGCCGCTATATGGACTATCATGCCGGACGGTTTGCCGACGCGTCGGTCATATTCCGTTGCGCAGGCCGCCTCGCGGCAGTCATGCCGGGCAATATCGAGGGGGATCTGTTCCACTCCCACGCCGGACTCACCTACGGCGGACTGGTGACCGACAGCCGGGCTACGGCCGAGGCGGTCGTGGCGATGATGCGTATGCTCGCCGAGGATCTGCGTGCCCGGGGAGTGCGGCGGATGATCTATAAGCCGGTGCCGTATATCTATCACCGTATGCCGGCTCAGGAGGATCTTTATGCGCTGTTTGCCATCGGGGGCGGCGCCTCCATAGTGGGGCGCAGCATATCGTCGGCCATAGATCTCGGTTCGCCTCTGCCTATGTCGGAGGCGCGCCGGTCGGGGATACGCAAGGCGTTGCGGGCGGGGGTGGAGATAGTGCGCTCGGCCGATTATGCTGCGTTCTGGAAGATACTGTCGGAAAATCTGCTGACGCGCCACGGTGCTGTGCCGGTCCATTCGCTGGAGGAGATCACCGCTCTGGCACGTATGTGGCCCGACAGGATCGCGCTCCACGCCGCCATGCTGCAGGGGCGTATGCTCGGGGCGGCGGTGGTCTATGTGACCGACCGAGTGGTTCACACGCAATATATCTCCGCATCGCCTATCGGTAAGAGCCTCGGAGCGATCGACCTGCTTATCCACACCCTTGTCAGCGACACTTACAGTCGCATGCCCTACTTCGACTTCGGCGGCAGCACCGAGCAGATGGGACATCTGCTCAACGGCGGCCTGATATTTCAGAAAGAGGGCTTCGGCGCCCGCGCCGTCTGCTACGACACCTACTCCCTCGCTCTCTGAGGCTTTTTTTGTGACTAATAAGGCTTATAAGACTAACCGAGTCCTATAAGTCTATCATAAGTTCTATAAGTCTATCATATAGGAGTAGCCTGTGCTGTGATCTTCCGGATAATTCCGAATCCATTCTAAAAACAAACGCGCCCCCGCCCTCTATCCCCGCCCCCCCCTCCTCCCTGTGCTGACGCGCGGCGCGGCCTCGTACCCTCCGGGACTCGCCGCGCTGCGTCGTGCCCCCGCCGTGCTCCGGGGTCTCCGCCTCGCGCGGTCACCGCTCCGCTATCGCCTCGCGTCGCCCACGCCTCGCTCCGAACCCCGGTTACTGTCTGCCCGCACGCTCCGCGGCTCCGCTCTCCCCGCCTACCCCTCGCCTCCTCTCTGTGCCGTCGCCGCCCCCCTCTCCTCCTACCGGATGGGCTGCCGCCTCTGCCTCCGACCACCTCGGTAGCCTCCTCTCTGTGCCCCGCTCTCTATCCCTCTCTGTCGGATGGGCTGGCGCCCTCGGAGCCGCGGAGCGTGCGGGCAGACGGAATCCCCAGTTCGGAGCGGAGCGCCGCCCACCTGCCACGCGTCAGCGGGGCGGGGGAGCGCGCCGCGTAGACCGGGGGAGAGGAGAGCGCACCCCGTTCGGCCGAGCTGCGGAGCCTGCGAGATCAGCCGCCCGCGCAAGCTCAGGCCACCCACCGCCACATAGCGTCCCTGCCCTCTATCTCCACTCCCTCCTCCCTGTGCTGACGCCCGGCGACCCTCTCCTCCGCCCGCTTGGGGTGGTCGTAGACCACCTACCTCTGTAAACCCCGCCATGACGCCCGCAGGGCGGCTTGGTGGGGTTGTCTGATCGCCCGCTAAGCGGATCTTCGTAGATGAGCCGCAGGGACAGTCAGCTCATAGCAATGCCCCTCAAAAAACAAACGCGCCCCCGATTCACATCGGAGACGCGCCGCATATACTAACTTAAAAAACAGTCAAAAAGACTGGATGGATGGTCGTGCCGGTTTACTTCACCACCGCCTTGACGGCCTTGCCCGAGGCGAGGCGCACGATGTAGATGCCGCGGGGGAGTCCCTGTGGATTCACACGGCGTCCGGCGATGTCGAAGGTCTGCGCGCCCTCGGGCACGATGATCGAGTTGCCCTCCACGCGCACGCTTCCGGCCTCCTGATCGGCCCCCACGCCGTCAATGCCGGTCACTTCGGGCTTGAACTTGATCTGGTAGTCCTTGACAGACTCCGCTCCTGGGCGCTTGCCGCTCTCGAGGGCGTAGGCCTTGATCTGTCCGTTGATGACGGCCTGCGTGTCGTTGGTGAGCGTCAGCGGTCCGTTGTAGAGCTTCTCGGCGGTTCCGTCGAGCGAGTAGTAGATTGCCGCTCCTGCGGGTCCGGTGATGGTGATGACGGTCAGTGCCTCCTGCTCGTCGACGGTGATGGTGACGTCGCCCGAGAGGTATTCTCTCACTACCGACGCTTTGGCCTCATGCGAGGGGAGCATGTCGTCGGCTGTGGCGCGTGCGAGTATCTCGCCCGATGCCGTGGCGTCGAAGGCTCCGGTGTAGGGGTTCCATGTCTTGCCTCCGTCGAGCGAATACTCGATGGCTGCACCCTCTGTGGCACAGGTGATGCTGACGGTGGTCTTGTCGAGGAACGCAGCCTCGGCGGGATTGATCACGGGGAGTGCCACACGGTCGATGGCCTGCGATGCGGTGAGGTAGATCACCGGCTTGTCATTGTCGTCGGCGAGCACGTAGCCTGTGAGCTTCCATGCCTCGGCGTCACCCTCGGGGATGGCGGCGAATGTCGGATCGATGGCGTATGTGTTGCCCTCGGCGTCGGTGGCGTTGCCTTCGGCCACGGTGACTCCAAAGAGTGTGGCGGGCGCGGGGGTGCTGATAGCGAAGCTTTCGTCCTCGTCGAGCAGCTCGGCGTCGGCGTCGATCTCATGGATCGAAGCGGTGTTCTTGCTGTTTCTGACGAGCACGATGTCGGCGAGATACTTGCCCTCTTCGGCCTCGGCCGGAGCGGCAGCCACCACGGCGAGATTACCCTCTTTGTCGGCGGCCATCACCGTTCCCTCGGCAGCAGCCACCACTTTCAGATGCTTGCGAAAGTGGTAGAGATTGTTGGCGTTGTCGCCTCCAGCCATCTCGGCGAGCGTGTTGACGTCGGAAGCATCCTTGCTGAGGGTCAGCGTGGTGATGCGGTCGCCGGCGAGATATCCCGGACGGAGCGGGCACTTGAATGCCACGGTGGTGTTGTGGGTGTCAAATCCGGCGAGTTTTGCGGCGTCGTAGGCCTCGTATTCGCCTCCGTTGATGCTCATGAGTATTTCGAAGTCGGCATCCTCCAGTTCAGCGTCGGGGCTGCTTACGCTCACGGTCTTGATGAACGATGCTGCGAGCTTCGATGCGTCGTCGGCGTCGGGAGTGGCCACGATCTCATTGCCTTCGGCTGTCACTTTGACTGTGGGCAGCGGTGCGGCCTCGGTGATGGAGTAGTCCTTGATCTTGAGCGCATAGCCTGTGGCTGTGGCGTTCTTGAAGATGTGACCCTGGATATTGAAGTAGATATCCTTGCCTTCGGTCTTGGCGTCGTTGTAGGCCTTTATGATCTCGGCCTTTACATCCTTCACGGCAGGCTCTTCGGTCTCGTCGCCGTCCTCGGCGAGTGCGGCAGTCGACTCTGCGGCGGGCAGCAGCGACCAGTCGATCTCGAGGTTGGTGCCGAGTCCTGTGGTGGAGAATACCGGGTCGGTGTCTTCGTTGGCGGTCAGCTTCACATTGTTGATGGCCACATAGTCGGCTATGTTCGAGTCATCGAAGGTCAGCTTGGCCGCGTCGGCCTCGTTTGAGGCATCGTAGCAGAGATCCTTCCTGATCGGCGCTCCGAGGCGATCCATGTGGTTCTTGTACATCGGATTTCCTTTTCCGAGTTCGCCCCAGATTGTTTTGTCAGGGTCGTTCTGCTCATCATAATCGCTATATGAGTGCCCCTTGATATAAGCCCAGTTGTAGCGCTGATTAATGCCGCTGTCGTATTTGCTGCCTTCGAGACCTGTCAGATCCGCAACCATGACTCCGCTCATCTCGGCTGGTGTGAATGTGATGGTTGTGATCTGATCACCGATTCGTGGCAGACTCCATGTGCTGAAAGATGTCCACGTATAGTAGTTGCCGTGTACAAACGTGAACTTGGCGTTGTTCCATTTGTTTTTTGTGTAGGCGATGATATATCCGTCGGCTTCGGCGTCGCGAAGATACATGTATTGGTATGTGGGGTCGAATCCGAGTACCACCATCTTGCCGTCAACCCGATAGTACTTGTCCTTGAGCTGTTCGGCTGTTTTTCCATTCAGTTCCTTCTTTACCTCGGCTATGGAGTTGTAACCCGGAGCGGTGCTTATGATATCGGTCACTGTAAGGGTGAATGGTTCGCTGACAGCAAATGGTGCTTGAGAGTAAGCGCAATCCTGTGTATTGACGCTGACCCTGATCTGCCGGTTGTCATCAAATACGAGTGATGTGAGTGTGGCTGATGTAGTTGTTTTCGAACCGGTTATGTCAGAATTTGACGTGGGATTGTAATAGGAGTAGAAATAGTTTTTGGTGGTTCCGGCAGCGCCGCTGAATTGCAAAAGCATTCTTCCGCTAACCATTTTGATGGTAGCTTCGGCAGCATTACCTTCCTCGTTGAGTTTGTATGAGTCTTCAACCAGTGTCGTTCCGTTGCTGATATTTCCAATGTTGACGGTAGGCATTTTGGGGGCGATGTTTATGCCTCTGGGTATGATGTAGTAGCCTCCGTTGCCTTCGGTATCGTATTCGACAATACCTGTGATTACAACATCAGCGCCGTCAGTAAGTGCAGTGGTAGACGGGATGGCATACGTGTTGTTCGGAATCTGTGATATGAATCCTGTAGCGGTGGTAAGTCTTACGTCGATCTGTGTGTCGTCGGCATAATGGAAAAGATTGCCTGTCTTTGTATATTTGGCTTTTATGTAGACGATTTTCCCATAGTCGTCGGCGCTGAACTTTTCTATAGGATTGCATATATAAGTGTCGGTGACGAATTTCAAGCCTTTGGCGATGTTGTCTTTGAAAATGTCAGTGTAACGCTTATATGCGCCGGCGTAGCAATAGTCGAAATAGTCGATGTCGTTGGCTTCGTCTTTGAGTAATATGTAGGGGTGTCCCTGATCGTCGAACGAAAGTTGTCCGACAGCTCCTCCGGCGGGAATGAACGGTATCTGGTTGAACACACGTCCGGCGGTGGCCTGGAAGGCTGCTCCGGGCCATGCTTTTGAGGCTGTGGTAACCTTTGCATTCATTCGAGAAACGAATTTGAGGGGAGTGCCTGTGGTGTCTCGGGCGTAGACTATGTAGGTATTTGGATCGGCTGTGTATGTGCCTGATGCGAGAGTCTGTATCGGGAAGTCGAGATATACGAGCTTACCGTTGTTGGCTTTGTCAAGGAGCTGACCGGCATTGCTGAACCTTATGCTCTCGATTTTTTTGAACTGATAGGTGGCGACTCCCGAGCATATCTCGTTGCCGTCGACTGTGGCATAGCTGCGGATTGACAGATATCCGTCGCCGGTCACTGCGATAGGATCCTCGCCGACGAGTGTGGCTTTTGACTTGTCAAACGTCTTGTCGTCGAGCTGTGTGTCGCCGAAGATGTAATAGATCTTCGCTTCAGGATATATGCAGGCGGCATTGTGGGCTGCGGTTACTTTCAGGTCTTTGAAGAGATTGTAGATGCCGGTGGCATTGCTCTGAACGGCTCCGCTTGAGATTGTCACCTCGGGCACCATCGGGAGCTGAACCGGAGGTGCGATTTTGGATGTGTATCTGATTTTCAGACCATCGAACCCGAAGGCCATGTCAAGGCCGTTTTTCTGGTCGGTGGTGGCGGCATAAGTACCTGTGTTGAAAGGATCGTATGAAATCGATGCTTTGACAGTGTATGTGGAGTTGCTTGCGTCGAGTCCTGCGACGTTGGTGATGGCGCTTATGACTGGGGCAGTGCCTCCTATTGCTCCGGTGGGGGCTGTTACGTTGGAGTTGGCGTATGTCGCGCTTGTTCCGGTTGCGGCATAGTTGTTGAGCTGATATTCCACAGAATATGCCTCGTTGATGTCGTCGGAGGCCGAATAGTCGGGATCAAGGGTGGTGTAGAAGGTCACGCCGATCGTTGCGCCGATGATCTTCCTGACGGGGTCGATGATGACTGTCGGCTGGTTGGGTTTGGGTGATGCCGGGCGTGTGAATGTGGTCATTGCGTTGCCGATGCGTGTCTTGACAGTGGCGCCGTTGAGTTTTATCCGTTCTGAGCCGGTGGCTTCTGTCCAGTCTGTGGCGTCGTCGTCCTTGTAGTAGATGACGTCGGCATAGTTCTTGCCATATTTCATAGTGTTGTCATACTTAGGCATCCATCCGTCGGAGTTGTCGTAGTATTGCACTATGATCTTGCGTATCTGCAGATAGTAATATCCATCAGGATTGACAAAGTCCAAAGTCAGGTTCGGCTCGTCGCCATATATTCGGGAACTTTCGTATTTGACGGTTATGCCGTCGTTGTCCAGGTTGACTGCGCTCAGTGTGAATCGGTCGTCTTCAACGTCGGAGCTGAAGTCTTTGATGCACTTGATGTTTTGTTTGTATGCTTGCAACGCCTTGTTCAGGTTGTTGCCATACATGTTTGTCTGTATCTGAATTGATTTGATGCGCTTCTTGTCGCTCAACGAGATTTTGAGTTTTGCTCCGGTATATGTATAGATATTGGTGTTGATATACGATGTGTTCTGATACCAGGCAGGATTTTCGTTTTTCGGCGTTGTCGAGCAGTTGGAGAAGTCAAAATCGATAGTCAGCGGGTCATCGTCGTCGGCAGCCGATTTGATCAGATATTGCCCGTAGCCGTGAGCGTCTTGTCCGGTGGGAATGTCTGTTGGTGTTATGGACTCTGAGTCAGACAGGGTGTAGTCGGCGGTATTGGTGGCGCCTTCAAGCGCTCCTTTGACTCTTTTGCCCATGCTGACCAGGCCGTTGGTGAAGTTGGATTTGGTGACAGTGTAGGTTTTAGTGACTGGTGAATGCTCCTGGGCGGCGGCGTGGTGTGGCGATAGGCCACAGAGAGCTGCCACCCCGAGAAGGGTGAGTAGAAGTTGTTTCATAATCTTTGTCCTGTTGTTTGATTAGAAAAATGATTAAAACTGGATAGTATAAAATTTATGAATATGCAGAATTAGCATGGCCGTCTGATCGGTCGAAAAAATCGGTTGTGAAGTTAAAAATTGGATAATAGTGCGAATATTTTGGGAGAAAAGTTTAACAAGATTGTAAAAGTGTGTCAGGGGGGGGGTACAATACTGTTTACTAAAGCGCACAAACGTGCGCGTGAGTTGCGAAATGGGAATTTGTGAGAATAGTGTATTTAATAGGAATAAAAATAGTATATCAGGTTCGATTGTATTAGGGCGGCCTGTGGCGGCCTTGGAAATGTAATCGGACTGATCGGGTAAATGGTGTGGCGATGTCGGGCAGGTGAGTGGTCGATAGGGTGTGAAAATTGGAAGAAAAGTCGAATGGTGTTAATGATGCTTAAAGTTGTGTGAAATATTTGTGGGCGGCGTTTCCGCAGGTGCAAATAGTTGAGTACCTTTGCACGCGTATTTTTCGGAGGGAGTGTTTCGCATCTGGAACCAATCACTGAGATGTTAGCATAAATCGGAAAATAGTAAGTTACACGATAAATAATAAGCGTATGAATTTAACCATGTTGAATCTGGCCGGCCTGATGCTGGCCGGCGCAGTGGCAACAGTAGCCGTCGGATGCAGTGGCGGCGATCAGCAGCAGATGCAGCAGATGGCTCCGAGCATAGCCACGATCACCCTCGCGGAGGGCACGTCGGATCTCGAGAGCAGTTTCCCGGCTCTGATCAAGGGCAAGAGCGACGTAGCGATACGTCCGCAGGTGACAGGTTTCATCACTAAAGTGTGTGTCGACGAAGGCCAGCAGGTGAGCAAGGGTCAGACACTCTTCATTCTCGACCAGGTGCAGTTTCAGGCTGCCGTGGATCAGGCCGTGGCGGCTGTCAACGCAGCCCAGACCGCAGTGTCGACCGCCCAGATGACCGCCGACACCAAGAAGAAGCTTTACGACAAGAACATCATAAGCCAATATGAATATCAGGTGGCCGACAATCAGCTCCAGAGCGCCAAGGCACAGCTCTCGCAGGCTCAGGCTCAGCTGATCAACGCCCGCAAGAATCTGGCATATACGGTGGTGACTTCGCCTTCTAACGGCGTGGTGGGCACGATACCCAACCGCGAAGGCTCGCTGGCGTCGCCCTCGTCGGTGGAGCCGCTGACCACGGTGAGCGACAACAACGAGGTGTATGCCTACTTCTCGCTGACCGAGCGCGATCTGCTCTCGCTCTCCGACGGCGGCAAGCGCTCGCTCAAGGAGGCTATCGCGGCGATGCCCAAGGTGAAGCTGCGCATGGCCGACGGCCAGATCTATCCTCTGGAGGGCACTGTGGCCACAGTCAGCGGTGTGATCGACAACTCGACCGGCTCTTCGAGCGTGCGCGCGCTGTTCAATAATCCCGACGGACTGCTCCGCAGCGGCGGTACGGGCCAGGTGATCATCCCCAATGTGCAGGACAATGTGATCATCATCCCGCAGAAGGCCACCTTCGAGCTTCAGGACAAGCGCTTTGTGTATGTGGTCAACGACTCCAACAAGGTGGTGTCGACTCCGATCACCATCGAGGCTTCCAACGACGGCAAGACCTTCATCGTCACTTCGGGTCTCAAAGCCGGCCAGCGTATAGCAGTAGAGGGCGTGGGCACGCGTCTGCAGGACGGCATGGCCATCACTCCGGTGGATCAGGCCGCGCAGGCGGCAGCCGCGCAGCAGAGCGCCGAGGGTGTGGCAGCCGAGTGAGCCACTCTCTCTCATACACACAAATATTCAGAATAAAGTTAGTATTTGACAGATGAAATTAGATACGTTCATTAACCGCCCGGTGCTGTCGACGGTAATCTCGATATTCATCGTGCTGCTGGGTCTGATCGGCCTCTTCTCGCTGCCGGTGACCCAATTTCCCGACATAGCGCCGCCTACGATACGCGTGTCGACCACATATCAGGGCGCCAACGCCCAGGCTGTGCTTAACTCCGTGATAGCTCCTCTTGAGGAGTCGATCAACGGCGCCCAGGGCATGACCCACATGGAGTCGACCGCCACCAACTCCGGCTCGGCCGACATCACAGTGTATTTCGAGCAGGGCTTTAATCCCGACATGGCTGCCGTCGACGTGCAGAACCGTGTGTCGAAGGCTCTCAACCTGCTTCCCGCCGAGGTGACTCAGGTGGGTGTGCAGACAGCCAAGCGTCAGTCGTCGATGCTTCTGATGGTGTCGCTCTACGACGCTTCGGGCAACTACTCGATGGAGTTTATCGACAACTATGCCAAGATCAATATCATTCCCCAGCTGCAGCGTGTGTCGGGCGTGGGCGACGTCATGTCGTTCGGTGCCGACTACTCGATGCGTATATGGCTCAAGCCCGAGGTGATGGCCCAGTATGGCCTGATGCCTTCGGATGTCACCTACGCTCTTTCGGAGCAGAATATCGAGGCCGCTCCGGGTACGTTCGGCGAACAGGGCGACCAGAGCTTCCAGTACACGATGAAGTATAAAGGCCGTCTGACCACTCCCGAGCAGTTCGAGGATATAGTGGTGGCCGCCAAGCCCACCGGCGAGATACTCCGTCTGGGTGATGTGGCCGAAGTGGAGCTGGGACGTCTGACCTACGGATTCTCCAACTCGCTCAACGGCAAGGTAGCCACGTCGTGTATCGTCTTCCAGACCGCCGGCTCCAACGCCACACAGATCATCAACGACTGTCTGGCCGAGATCAAGAAGATGGAGGGCGAGCTTCCCTCGGGTCTGAAGATAGCGATACCGATGAACAACAACGACTTCCTCGATGCCTCGATCCATGAGGTGATCAAGACCCTCATCGAGGCGTTCATCCTGGTGTTCTTCGTGGTGTATGTGTTCCTGCAGGATATCCGCTCCACGATCATCCCGGCCATCGCGATCCCGGTGGCTCTTGTGGGTACGTTCTTCTTCATGAACCTCATCGGCTTCTCGATCAACCTCATCACTCTGTCGGCTCTCGTGCTTGCGATCGCGATTGTGGTCGACGACGCGATAGTGGTGGTGGAGGCTGTCCACGCCAAGCTCGATGTCGGCTACAAGAGCTCTCGCCGCGCAGCCATCGACGCCATGGGCGAGATAGGCGGCGCCATCATATCGATCACTCTGGTGATGATGCTCGTGTTTATCCCCGTGTCGTTCATGACCGGCACCACGGGCGTGTTCTACCGTCAGTTCGGTCTGACGATGGCTATCTCCATCGGTATCTCTGCGCTCAACGCCCTGACGCTGTCGCCGGCTCTCTGCGCCGTGTTCCTGAAAGCCCACGGCGACGACTCGTCGCTCAAGGAGCGCATGGGCAAAGCCTACGGAGCGGCCGCCGAGGCTGTCGTAGGTCAGGCCAAGCGTCGCTTCACACTCGATCTTCCCCCGCTGATCACCTTCGCATTCCTGGCCGCCACGATCACCTTCATGGTGCTCGGCTGGTATAACGTGGCTCATCCGGTGAAGCTGGCCATCGCCTCGGTATGTGCCGTGGTGGCAGTGCTCGGCATCTTCGGCAAGCGCTTCCACAAAGGCTTCGAGATCGGTTTCGGCCGTATCATGAAATATTACAACAAGGTCACCGGCTGGTTTATCAACCACAAGATCACCGCATTCTCGCTGGTGGCAGTGGCAGTGGCCGCGCTGGTGTGGCTCATGAGCATCACCACCTCCACTCTTGTGCCCAACGAGGATACCGGAACGTTGTTCTGCATGGTCGACATGCCCCCGGGCACATCGCAGGAACGCACCGACGCCGTGCTTGAACAGCTCGACCAGATTCTGGCCACGGTGCCGGAGATCGAGTATCGCCAGAAAATTTCAGGCTACAGCTTCATGGCCGGCCAGGGCGCTACCTACGGCACAGTCATCATCAAGCTCAAGAACTGGGAGGAGCGCAAGCGCAAGGATCAGTCGTCGGACGCCATCCTGGGCAAGCTCTACGCCATGACATCCGTGATCAAGGACGGCCGCGTGGTGATGTTCGCGCCCCCGATGATATCGGGTTACTCGCTGACCAACGGTTTCGAGATCAAGATGCAGGACAAGACCGGCGGCAGTGTCGAAGACTTCTTCGCTGTGGTGCAGGGTTTCCTCGCACAGCTCAACCAGCAGCCTGAGGTGCAGGTGGCCATGACCACGTTCAACCCCACCTTCCCGCAGTATCTGGTGGATATCGACGCCGCCAAGGCCAAGCAGGCCGGCCTGTCGCCCCGCGACATTCTGACCACGCTGCAGGGTTACTACGGCGGTATGTATGTCAGCAACTTCAACCGTTTCGGCAAGATCTACCGCGTGATGATGCAGGCCTCGCCCGAGGCGCGCGTAAGCCCCGAGACCCTTGCGTCGATCAAGGTGCGCAACGGCGGCGAGATGGCATCGCTCTCCAACTTCGTGACCATGCAGAAGGTGTATGGCCCCGACCTGCTCAACCGATTCAACATGTTCCAGTCGATCTCGGTCAACGGTAACCCCGCACCGGGCTATACGTCGGGCGACTGTCTGGCGGCCATTACCCGCGTGGCGCAGGAGACTCTCCCGCCGGGCTACGGCTACGAGTATTCCGGCATGACCCGCGAGGAGGCTTCGAGCGGCGCCGGATCGACCACAGCCGTGATCTTCGGTCTCTGTCTGCTCTTCGTATATCTGCTGCTCTCGGCCCAGTATGAGAGCTACATCCTGCCGATGTCGGTCATCCTGTCGATACCGTTCGGTCTGATGGGTACCTTCATCTTCGCCCAGATCTTCGGAGTATCCAACAATATCTATCTGCAGATCGCCCTGATCATGCTTATCGGTCTGCTGGCCAAGAACGCCATCCTTATCGTGGAGTTTGCCATCGAGCGCCGCCGCACTGGCATGTCGGTGGTCAATGCCGCCATCCAGGGTGCGTCGGCCCGTCTGCGCCCGATCCTCATGACCTCTCTGGCCATGATCATCGGTCTGCTCCCGATGATGTTCGCCTCCGGCGCCGGCGCCAACGGCAATCGTGCCCTCGGCACCGGATCTATAGGCGGCATGCTTATCGGTATGTTCCTGCAGATATTCATCGTGCCCGCCCTCTTCGTGATCTTCCAGAAGATCCAGGAGAAGATCACTCCGATAAAGTGGGAGGATACCGACAACGAAGGCATCGAGAACGAGATCGAGCAGTATTCGCGTTAAGAGATCGTCTAAAATTCATATCACTTTGCTTTTGAGAGTCTTTTCAGCGTCTTTTTGTTTGCTCTTCGGTCATGTAGCTACGGCTACACTCCCTCATCACAAACAAAAATCCATCTGACAATCCTTCTCAAAATCCGTATAATATAAATTTAGACGATCTCAAAGAGGGACAATTCACATATATCATCAAATGAAAATCAATCGCATCATAATATCTACGGCAGCAGCCATGGCCCTCACGGGCCTGGCCGGCTGCAACATGTACGGCAAATTCAAGATGCCTGACGACTCCCAGCTCGGAAAAGCCTACGCCGAGGCCAAGGAAGCTCCGGTGGACAGCGCCGCCTTCGGCAATCTGCGCTGGCAGGAGGTGTTTACCGATCCGGTGCTCACCGATCTAATTTATCAGGCGCTCGACAATAACAAGGATCTGCGCAACGCCAAGCTCAACGTCGACATTGCCGCAGCCAACCGTCTGGGCGCGCGTCTGGCCTATCTCCCCTCGCTGTCGCTCGCGCCCAACGGCGCCGGCGCCAAGTATTTTGACGTCACCGACATGAGCTGGACCTATCAGATACCCGCCGCCGCAAGCTGGGAGGTGGACATCTTCGGACGTCTGCTCAACTCCAAGCGCGGAGCTGAGGCCGCCTACCGCCAGACGGAGGCTTACCGTCAGGCTGTGCGCTCGCAGATAATCGGCGGCGTGGCCAACTGCTACTATACCATAGCCATGCTTCAGCAGCAACTCGATCTGAGCCGCCGCACGGCCGAACTGTGGGCCGAGAACGTCACCACGATGAAGGACCTCAAGGAGGCCGGCCGCGTCACCGAGGCCGCCGTGGTGCAGAGCGAGGCCCAGTATCTGAGCATACTCGGCTCGATCAAGGACCTGGAGGACAATCTTCATCAGGCCAACAACACCATGTCGCTGCTGATGAACACCATGCCTATGGAATGGGTGACATCGCCCGACGCCACTCTGACCGCTCCGGAAATGCTTCGCGAGGAGATACCGATGCGCGAACTCGCCGCCCGTCCTGACATACGCGCCGCCGAAGAGAGTCTGGCCGCTGCCTACTACACTACGGCAGGCGCCCGCTCGGCCTTCTATCCGTCGCTCAACATCACTGCCAACGGAGGCTTCACCAATCTCGTCGGAGGCATGGTGATGAACCCCGGCAAGTGGTTCATACAGCTCGCCGGACAGCTGACGGCTCCGCTCTTCGCACGCGGACAGAACATAGCCCGCCTGAAGGCTGCAAAAGCCCAGCAGGAGCAGGCGATGAACAACTTCGAATATGCGCTCATGTCGGCATCGGCCGAGGTGTCGAACGCCATGATGCTCTATCAGAAGAGCACCGAGAAGGCCGTTCTGCTTCAGGAGCAGGTGGGCAAGCTCGCCACTTCGGTCGAGATCACCGAGGAGCTGCTTAAGCTCGGCGGCATGTCGACCACATATCTTGAGGTGCTGACGGCCCAGCAGCAGCTGCTGTCGGCCCAGATGTCGGAGCTGTCGTGCAACCTCACCACCGCCCAGGCTGTGATCAACCTCTATCAGTCGCTCGGCGGCGGCCGGTAATTATCCATCGAGTATCAACCTTAATCATTTCCATCATGGCAAGCAACATCAGTCCACTGGCCCATGTCGATCCGACGGCCAAACTCGGCGACAATGTCACCATCCATCCTTTCGCGTTTATCGACGCTGACGTGGAGATA
Organism: Paramuribaculum intestinale; assembly: GCF_030759015.1. Classification (GTDB taxonomy): domain Bacteria; phylum Bacteroidota; class Bacteroidia; order Bacteroidales; family Muribaculaceae; genus Paramuribaculum; species Paramuribaculum intestinale. The sequence continues at coordinate 3,018,557 of NZ_CP098825.1, forward strand.
GGCGACGGCTGCGAGATAATGTCGTACACGTCCATAATACGCGGCTCCCGCATGGGTCGCAACAACAGGGTGTATCAGGGCACTATCATCGGCGCCGACCCGCAGGATTTCCGCTGGAAGGGCGAGAAGACCTACTGCTACGTGGGCGACAACAACGTGATACGCGAGCATGTGATAATCAACCGCGGCATAGGCACCGAGGGTGGCACCCGTGTGGGCGACGACACATTCATCATGGCCGACACCCATATAGGGCACGATACGGTCATCAAGGGCCGCTGCGTGATAGGCAACGGCGTGACCATAGCCGGCGACGCCGAGGTGGGCGAGTGCTCCATCCTCTCGTCGGGTGTGATGCTCCACGAGAATTCGCGCGTGGGCGACTGGGTGCTTATCAAGGGCGGCTGCCGCATTACCGGCAATGTGCCTCCCTACGTGATCATGGCCCACAACCCGACGAGCTACTTCGGTGTCAACGCTGTGGTGATGCGCAAGCATGGCTTCACCGACGATCAGGTCGATGATGTGGCCAAGGCCTACCGTCATGTGTACCAGACCGGCACATCGGTGTTCAACGCCATGAAGCGTATCGAAGCCGACGTGGCTCCCTCGGAGGTGCGCGACAATATCATGCGCTTCATCAACGACTGCAAGCTCCGTATCGTGGCCATACCCCGCGATCTTGAGTGATAATCCGCGCCCGCGTGGCGTCGAAGTTCGCAGGGACGGACGTGTCAGCGCGGCTTCTGCTGTCTGAAACACTCTGACGACGCCTCCCGCTTGAGTAGTGAAATCAAAGGTGCTGTGCCAGGAAGTTATGTTCCGGCGCAGCACCCTTACGTTTGCGGAGGGATGATTGTGGAAACCGCGGAGGGGATGATTGCGTGGGAGTCGAGGGGTGTGTTGCCAGGTGAGTCGCGTGGCGCGGCATTATTGTTTTGGGAAGTAAAAAAAAATGAGTACTTTCGTAGCGTGTTAGGCCGTCCCGCAGTTTTGCAGTCGGGCGGGCTTGACACTCTGTATAACCCAATGCCGAAAAAAGACATGTTTTCAGGAATAGTAGAAGGAACCGCCCGTGTGGTGTCGGTCGTGGCCGACGAGGGTAACGTGCATCTCACCCTACAGTGGGATCTGGCCGACGAACTGCGTATCGATCAGTCGCTTGCCCATAACGGCGTGTGCCTTACGGTGGTCGCCCTTCCGGGCGACGGCACCTATACGGTCACAGCCATCAGCGAGACGCTGCGCCGCTCCAATCTCGGCGATCTCCGCGAGGGCTCGCTCGTCAATCTGGAGCGCAGTATGCCTGTCAACGGACGTCTTGACGGCCATATCGTGCAGGGACATGTTGACACCACGGCGGTGTGCACCGGCATAGAGGATGCCGACGGCAGCCGCTATTTCAAGTTTGAGTATGACATCGATCCGGCCATGGCAGCAAGGGGCTACATGACGGTCGAAAAAGGGTCGGTGACGGTCAACGGCGTGAGCCTGACGGTGTGTGACTCCGAGGCCCGGTCGTTTCGTGTGGCAATCATCCCCTATACCATGGATCACACCAACTTCTGCGAGATCGGGGTGGGAAGCCGCGTGAATATCGAGTTTGACATCATAGGCAAATATCTGGCCCGTCTGGCCGGATTCGCCGACAGATAACGCCCTTTTCGCGGCTAATGACACTGCATCATGGAATGGCTTGAAAGCGCGATATTGCAGCATTCGGCTCTGCAGGCCGTGATAGTGCTCTCGCTCATTGTGGCGGTGGGGCTCGGTCTGGGGAAGATAAAGATTTGCGGCATCACTCTGGGCGTCACCTGGGTGTTTTTCGCTGGCATTCTGGCCGGGCATGTGGGGCTGTCGATCGATCATCAGATGCTTCTTTATGCCGAGAGTTTCGGACTGGTGCTGTTTGTCTATGAGCTTGGCCTGAAGGTGGGTCCGGGATTTTTCAGCTCTTTCCGCACCGGCGGAGTGAAACTCAATGTGCTCGGTCTGACGCTTGTGATGCTCGGCACGCTGCTGGCTGTGGCCATGACGTTGGGTTTCAGCATCCCCATGGCCGATATGGTGGGCATAATAGCCGGGGCCACCACCAATACTCCCTCGCTCGGCGCCGCGCAGCAGGCTCTGCAGCAGATAGGACTGTCGGCTAACGGTGCCGCACTGTCGTGTGCGGTCACCTATCCTCTGGGTGTGGTGGGGGTGATCCTTGCCATAATCGTGGCCCGCAGGCTGTTCGTGAGGCCGTCGGATATGAAGCGTGCGGTCAGCGAAGAAACAAATCAGACTTATATCGCCGCCTTCCAGGTGCATAATCCTGCCGTGTACGGCAAGACGGTGAGGGAGGCGGCCGAGCTTATCAACCATCATTTTGTCATCTCGCGTCTGTGGCGTTCGGGTCATGTCAGCATTCCGACCTCCGACACCGAACTGATGGAGGGGGACCGGCTGCTGGTGATCACCACGGAACACGATGCTCCGGCGCTGACCATCCTCTTCGGTGCGCAGGAGAAAACCGACTGGAACGCCGACGATATCGACTGGGATGCCATCGATTCGTCGCTAATATCCAAGCATATCATAGTGACACGGCCGGAGATCAACGGCAAGAAGCTCGGATCGCTACGGCTGCGCAACAGTTATGGAATCAATATATCGCGTGTGTTGCGTTCGGGTGTGACGCTGCTCGCCACGCCTGAACTCGTGCTGCAGATCGGCGACCGTCTGACGGTTGTCGGCGAGGCCAAGGCTGTGGAAAATGTCGAGAAAGTGCTCGGCAACACCGCCACTGCGCTGCGCGATCCCAACATGGCGGCCATCTTTATCGGTCTGACCCTCGGGCTGCTGCTCGGATCGGTGCCTATCGCCATTCCGGGAGTGTCAACGCCGGTAAAGCTCGGCCTGGCCGGCGGCCCGATAGTAGTGGGTATAATCATAAGCCGGTTCGGACCCCGCTTCGGCCTCGTGACATATACCACCCGGTCGGCCAACCTGATGCTGCGCGGCATAGGTCTGTCGCTCTATCTGGCCTGTCTGGGACTGGATGCCGGCGCGCATTTTCTCGACACTATAATGCGCTCCGATGGACTGATATGGATCTCCGCCGGTCTGGCGATCACTTTCTTGCCTACGCTTCTCATGGCATACGTGGCGGTAAGGTGGGCCAAGGTTGATTTTCCTACGGCGTGCGGAATGCTGTGCGGAGCCATGGCCAATCCTATGGCTCTCGACTATTCCAACTCCACGATGGAGTGTGACGCTCCGTCGGTGGGCTATGCCACAGCCTATCCGCTCGCCATGTTTTCGCGTGTGGTCGTGGCTCAGTTGCTCGTGTTGCTCTTTTGTATAAGTTGAACGAATAAAAACGGATGTATTCCCATGAAAGACTCTGACAAGACCAATTCAGCCGACAACAGACATGTGACGATCACCGTCGGACGCCAGTTCGGCAGCGGCGGCCGTGAGATAGGGCGCAGACTGGCCGATGCGTTCGGATTCAGGTATTATGACAAGGAACTGCTCCACGAAGCCGCGCAGCGCGCCGGCGTGAGCACTGAGTTTTTTGAAAAGAACGATGAGCGCTTTCCGTCGTTTCTCAACGGTATTTTTTCGTTTGCATTCGGTATGTCGCCGAGCAATATATATGCCGGTTCCACCTCTATAAGCGACGATTCGCTCTATCGCGCACAGTCCGATTTTATCCATTCGCTCGCCGACACCGGTTCGTGTGTGATAGTAGGCCGTTCGTCGGACTATGTGCTCCGCGATCATCCCCGCACGGTCAACCTTTTTGTGCATGCCCCGATGGAGCGGTGTATCGACCGCATAGTGGCACGCGATCCGTCGCTGAGCCGCGAAAAGGCGCGTGCACGCGCTGAAAAGATCAATCGCCTCAGAGCCAATTACTACAATTTCTATACCGACAAGACCTGGGGAGCCGCATCGAGTTATGATCTGACTTTTGACACATCGCTTCTTTCTGCCGACGACATAGTGGCTCTCGTGCGCCACTATATACAGATGCGTTTTCCTGACAATCTTCTCTGACATCTGATATCTTTACCTTGATTTGCACTTGTTAACCAAATTATTTTGGTTTGATAGATGCGAATCTTTATCTTTGGGCATCCATAGGTGTAATATTCCTTAGGGAGAGAATTGTATTATGCCGGCTATAAGGCAAAACATTATGATGTCTTATGGATATTGATGGCAGTACACTTTGCTGTTTAACCGATGTAACTATTTAACAAATATAGCCATGAAAAAAATGCAATATCTTTTACATGTGATCGTGGTGGCGATAGCCGCAACGTGTCTGGCCATGGTTGCGACAGGGTGTAATGATGATGGTCCGGTTGTCGATCGTATCAATAGCGAGGTTGATTCTATAGCGTTGTGCAAGATCATGGCTGCCGGGCCGGTGTATTATGAGTATCAGCATAAATGGGATCCAAAAAAATCAATTCTCTTCCACCTGACTGGAAGGTGTACTGGCGGATGTGTGAAGATGGGAAAAATCATATTGTGGGAATGGTGGTCTGCGCTTATGACTACAGGTTGCCGGGGCATGTTTCCGAGGCGTTTGCCGATCTTGAGTATCTTGAGACTGTCGTCATCATGGGTCCGGGCTGGGAAGGTCAGCTGCCTGAGAATTTCGGACAAAATGTAACCGGATTAGGGTTGAAGGAAACCTTGTTGACCTCAGTAGATTGCAATATGAATTTAGCGGAAATGTGGCAGTTTTTCATACAAGACAATCCATTGTTGACCACACTCCCCGATTTGTCGACTTTGGGTCGTGATCTGGATTATCGCCAAGAGTTTAACGTGGTTATAACCAATAATGAAAATCTTTCCGGCCAAGTCCCGTCGATAAATATGCAGAACAAGCAGCGGTACTGTATCCAAATAAAAGGTAATGGATATACAAGTGTTGACTATCATCAGATAGGGCTGTACAGATGTCATTGGGGGATTGAAAATTGTATTGAGATGAGCAACAACAAGATTTCCGGAACGTTGCCGGATTATATAACCAACGATCCGCACAGACTCGTGAGGGCGTATTATATACTGAATCCACAAAGTGACGGATATGGCTTTTCCAATATGCCCTCGGATGAGGAAGTGGTCCGCATAAAAAAAGAGCTCGATCTGCCGAATTCCGCATATTAGAAACTGTTTAAAATTAATTCGAAATTTTTTATATAGTGAATCTTGTGGCTTCCTTGAGGTCTTTTATGGATGTTTTCACCGAGTCTCATCGGTCACATAGCTCGCTATGCTCCCTCTTCGACTCGTAAAAACACCTCATAAAATCCTCTCAATGAACCTCACAATTAAATTTAAACAGTTTCTTAGAGGGCGGTTCTTGGTGTGGCGGGAGGCCGGTCTTGTTGCGCTGATGTGACCGATTTCGGTTGCGCGGGTGTGAGTGCGGTCGGATTTCGCGAGGTCCGGCGGCGTCAGCGCCGTGGAGAGTTAGTAAAAATGTCGATATTTGTCAAGGCGGCAATAATCTTCGGTGGTAAAATATGGGGAATTCGCATGATATTTTGTAATTTTGCAACTCATTTTTCACCCTTGACAGATGATGACCCTCGAAGAGATAAGAAACACCATAGCTCCCGAACTTGAAGCGCTCGCCCGGCGTATCGACAGTGCGCTCGGCTCGGGCAATCAGCTGATGAACAGTGTTGTGGAGGGCTATTTGAAGTCGAAGGGCAAGATGATACGTCCGATACTGGTGATACTGACCGCGAAGATGCTCGGGGAGGTCAACGACCGTGTGATGGCCGGCGCTGCCGCCGTGGAGCTGCTCCACAACGCATCGCTGCTCCACGACGATGTGATCGACGAGTCGAAGATGCGCCGCGGTCGGCCAACCGTCAACAGTCGGTGGGACAATCACATAGCGGTGCTGGTTGGTGATTTTTTCGTCAGCTCCTCGCTGCAGCAGGCCTTGTCGACCGAGGATATCCGCGTGGTCAGCTCTATAGCGAGTCTTGGCCGTCTGCTTTCGCTCGGAGAGATCGACCAGATATACAACGCACGCTATCATTGTCTTGACGAGTCGGCCTATCTTGAAGTGATCCGCCGCAAGACGGCCTCGCTGTTTGTGTCGTGTGTGGAGATCGGAGGCTATGCCGTCGGGGCGAGCGAAGAGCAGCTTGCGCCGATGCGTCGCTATGCCGAGCTTCTCGGTCTCTGTTTTCAGATCAGGGATGATATATTTGACTATTCGGACGACGCTGCGACCATAGGTAAGCCTGTGGGCAATGATCTGCGCGAAGGCAAGGTGACGCTGCCGTTGCTGTCGGCGCTCAACCGCACGGATCTCGCCGAAGCGGCGTCGATGCGTGAACTTGTGGGCAAGGATGAACTTTCTGACGACGAGATAGCCGTGCTTATCGACTTCGCCCGCCGTGGCGGAGGCATAGACTACGCCTACGCACGGATGGAGGAGCTGGCATCGGAGGGTATCGCCGAGCTTGAGCGGGTGGCATCGCCGTCGGGCAAAGCAGCCGAGGCTCTTGCCGACATATTCCGCTACATCATAGAGCGCGACCGGTGAACCGGATCATTCCATGTAGCCGGATGCGGTACGGAGTGGAGAATATAGTGTTTTTTGCGGAACAACCTACCCCGCCCGGTCGTTTTTATAGCAGGTTCATACCACAGACATTCATCCTATAGCCTATCACGCGATACTCAAAAGGGCGTACAGCCTCGTTGAGGGCGGATGCAGGATTATTATCACGATCAAACTATTGTTTATGGATCATCTTCAACAGATAGCGCAGCGGCTCAAAGGTCTGCGCGAGGCAATGGACGTAACCGTCGAGGCCATGGCCGAGATGTGTGAGGTGGACACCGCCACCTACGCCATGATGGAGCGCGGCGAGCATGATATAGCCATGAGCACGCTGCAGCGCATAGCCACGAAGTGTGGCGTGGAGCTTCCGGCGCTTCTCTTCGGCGACGAGCCTCGCATGAGCAGCTATTTCATCACCCGCCGCGGACAGGGCGCGCTTGTGGAGCGGTCGAGCGCCTACAGCTACCGATCGCTTGCCGCCGGCTTTGCCGGCCGGAGGGCTGATCCGTTTATCGTCACTGTGCATCCTCTTGCCGCAGGCGCGCCGCTTCCGGCTGAGACCACCCATGCCGGACAGGAGTTCAATATTGTGCTCGAGGGCTCGATGGAGCTTCATATCGGCGGCCGAATAGCCGAGCTCGCCACCGGCGACAGCATATATTTCAACGCCGAACTGGGTCACCGCGTGGTGGCCACCGGAGGCAAGCCAGTGAAATTTCTCGCAATAATATTCTGACGCAAAATCTCACATCATCATGATAGAACGTTTCACAAAACGTAGCCGCTTCACGTCGCAGCAGGATTTTATCGATAATTTCAGTATCGACATACCCGACCACTTCAATTTCGCTTACGATGTGGTCGACGCATGGGCCGCCGAGCAGCCCGACAAGCGCGCTCTGCTCTGGACCAACGACAAGGGGCATGAACGGTCGTACACGTTTGCCGAGATAAAGGATCTGACCGACCGCACCGCTTCGTTTTTCAGCAGTCTCGGCATAGGGCGCGGCGACATGGTGATGCTCATACTCCGCCGGCGTGTGGAGTTCTGGCTGTCGATCATAGCTCTCCACAAGATCGGCGCCGTCGCGATTCCGGCCACTCATCTGCTGACGGCCGGCGACATAGTGTATCGCTGCAACGCCGCCACTATAAAGGCGATAGTGTGTGTGGGCGACAGCAATGTGCTCCCTCATGTGGAGGCCGCCATGCCCGACTCTCCGTCGGTCGACACTCTGATAAGCGTGGGGCCTGAGGTGCCGGAGGGATTCCACAGTTTTGCCGACGGCATAGCCTCGGCAGGGGAGTGGAAGCGACCCGAACCGAAGAACGACAACAGCGACACGATGCTGATGTATTTCACCTCCGGCACTACCGGAGAACCGAAGATGGTGGCTCACGACTTCACTTATCCGCTCGGGCATATAGCCACGGGTTCGCTGTGGCACGATCTCGGTCCGGACGACCTGCATCTGACGATAGCCGATACGGGCTGGGGCAAGGCCGTGTGGGGAAAGCTCTACGGACAGTGGATAGCCGGAGCGACGGTGTTTGTCTACGAACATGAGAAATTCACTCCGGCCGACATGCTCCGCATGATAGAGCGCCACCGCATCACCACCCTCTGCGCCCCTCCGACGATATTCCGCTTCCTCATTCGCGAGAATATGTCCGACTACGACCTGTCGTCGCTGCGCCACTGCACCATAGCGGGCGAGGCGCTCAATCCGGCGGTGTTCGATGCCTTTCTGAAACAGACAGGCATCAGGCTTATGGAGGGATTCGGCCAGACCGAAACCACCCTTACGATAGCCACTATGCCGTGGCTTGAGCCGAGGCCCGGAGCGATGGGTGTGCCCAATCCGTGCTATGACGTGAGACTTCTGCTTCCCGACGGCACTCCGGCCGAGGATGGCGAGCAGGGCGAGATCGTGGTGAAACTGCCGGAGGACGGAAGCCGTCCGGCCGGACTCTTCAAGGAGTATTACCGCGATCCGGAGCTGACGGCCTATGCCACCCGGGGAGGGTATTACCATACGGGCGATCTGGCGTGGCGCGACGAGGACGGCTATCTGTGGTATGTGGGTCGTGTGGACGATGTGATCAAAAGCTCCGGCTACCGCATCGGCCCGTTTGAGGTGGAGAGTGCCCTGATGACCCATCCGGCGGTGGTGGAGTGTGCCATAACCGGCGTGCCCGACGAGATACGTGGCCAGGTGGTGAAGGCTACCGTGGTGCTGGCGCCTGACTGGAAGCGCCGTGCGGGCGAGGAGCTTGTCAAGGAGCTTCAGCATCATGTCAAGCAGGCCACGGCTCCCTACAAGTATCCGCGTGTGATAGAATTTGTCGACGAGCTGCCCAAGACCATCTCCGGCAAGATCCGGCGTGTGGAGATACGCCGGCGCGACGCTTCTGGCGGGATGCCGGCGACGTAAAGATTCCCTTATTTGAGTTAAAAACGACAAATTACCTGAGGGGACTATGGATTTTATAGTAATTTTGCGATTGCCATGATAGAAGTGCAAGGTATCACCAAGAGTTTCGAAGGGCTTCAGGTGCTCAAAGGCGTAGACCTGCGGGTCGATGCCGGAGAGATCGTGTCGATAGTCGGGCCGAGCGGCGCCGGCAAGACAACGCTGCTTCAGATCATGGGCACTCTCGACCGTCCGGACAGCGGGCGGGTGAGTTTCGACGGCGAGGATCCTCTGTCGATGAATGCCTCGCGTCTGGCGCGGTTCCGCAACCGCAACGTGGGCTTCGTGTTTCAGTTCCATCAGCTGCTGCCTGAATTCACGTTGCTGGAGAATGTGGCCATGCCGGCTCTGATCGGCGGTCGCAAGCGCTCCGATGCTTTCGCAGCGGCTCGGCGTCTGGTGGACTATCTCGGCTTGTCGCAGCGCATGGATCATCGTCCTTCGGAATTGTCGGGGGGCGAACGCCAGCGGGCGGCGGTGGCCCGCGCTCTGGTCAACGATCCCATGGCCGTGCTCGCCGACGAGCCGTCGGGGAGTCTTGACTCGCGCAACCGCGCCGAGCTTCACCGGCTCTTCTTCGATCTGCGGCGCGACTTCGGGCAGACGTTTGTGATCGTCACCCACGACGAGAACCTTGCCGCCGACACCGACCGGCGCATCATGATGGCGGACGGTATGATAACATCCATAGAAACCAAATAAAAACACAGATAATAAACAATAAAAACACAGAAAAGAAACGTATGAAAAACTTCAAGCTCATGGCGATCGTCGCTCTGATAGCGATGTCGCTCGGACTGACAGCCTGCAATTCAGGCGGAGATGACGACAACAAGATGTACTACTCCAACGTGGTGACCTACGAGGGTAGCGCCGGCGGTATGATCACTTTCTCTTTCCAGGAGATGAACGACTCTCAGCCGATCACATTCCGTGCCCAGGGCTCTATGCCTGCCGATGTGCTCATAGGCCAGCGCGTGTATGTGTCGTTCACCACTCCGTCGACGGGACTGACCGAGGGTATGGTAGTCAGCCTGACCCAGTGCGCTTCCATTCCGAATGTGAAAGCATCGCTGACCGATCCCGTGCCTTCCAACTGGCAGGATATAAGCTCGATCTATCTGCAGACGATGTTCCGTAGCGGAAAGTGGATCAATATGGCCGCTCTGGTTCCCTACAACCTTGAGGCCCGTATCAATCCCAAGTTTGTGATCGATCCGGCTACCGTCAACAATGACTATCCCGAGGCCTACATGTATTTCGAGAATCTCGGCACCGGTGCCTCGACAGGCTCTGTAAACAGCGCTACCCTGATAGCCACCTACGACATATCAGAGGTTTGGAATCTTTCGACCTGCCTTGGTCTGAAGATACATATCAACAACACCAACAGCAGCGTCAACGGCGGCTCTTCGCAGGGCTGCGAGATAAGCGCCGACGGCAAACTATTCACCATCAAGAAGCAATGAGCGGCAACAACGACAATCCGACGGGGCCGCAGGAACTTAAGATTGATTTCCCGCCTGAGGTGGCCGACGGCCGCTATGCCAATCTGGCGATAGTGAGCCATGCTCCCAGCGAGTTCTTCATAGATTTCATATCGGTATCGCCCAATGTGCCTCAGGCGCGGGTTCAGAGCCGTATCATAATGGCTCCCGAACATGCCAAAGGGCTGCTCTTCGCCCTCAACGACGCTGTGCGCAAGTATGAGGCGACGTTCGGCGAGATCCGCCACAAGACGCCCAAGGGCAAGAACGGCGGCAGCGCTCCGACTGACGGCGGCATACCGAATCCATTCATTCCGGGAGGCATGGCTTGACCATGCCCCCCTCTCTCTTTTTTTTACATCCCGTAGTAACACCTCCCCTCCACGACATCATCATGAAGCAAAACAATCTGGCTCTCTACAACTCTCTGACGCGCTCCAAGCAGCTGTTTGTCCCGATACACCCCGGCAAGGTGGGCATGTATGTGTGTGGTCCGACGGTATATGGCGACGGCCATCTCGGCCATGCTCGCCCGGCGATCACTTTCGATGTTCTCTACCGTTATCTCACGCATCTGGGCTACAAGGTGCGCTATGTGCGCAACATCACCGATGTGGGTCATCTGGAACACGATGCCGACTCTGGCGAGGACAAGGTGGCCAAGAAGGCCCGTCTGGAGCAGCTTGAGCCGATGGAGGTGGTGCAGCACTATCTCAACCGCTACCACGATGCCATGGCGCGGCTCAATGTGCTTCCTCCCTCGATAGAGCCTCATGCCTCGGGTCATATAATAGAGCAGATCGACTACATCAAGAAGATACTTGAGAGCGGATATGCATATGAGAGCGAGGGATCGGTCTACTTCGACGTCCCGAAGTATAACCGCGATCATGCCTACGGCAAGCTTTCCGGCCGCAATATCGACGAGCTTCTCGCCACGACCCGCGAACTCGACGGGCAGCAGGAGAAGCGCAATCCGGCCGATTTCGCTCTGTGGAAGAAGGCAGCTCCGGAGCATATCATGCACTGGCCTTCGCCCTGGAGCGAGGGATTCCCGGGATGGCATCTGGAGTGCTCGGTGATGAGCGAGAAGTATCTCGGCGAGCCGTTCGACATACATGGCGGCGGCATGGATCTGAAATTTCCCCATCACGAGTGCGAGATAGCGCAGTCGGTGGCCCACAACGGTCACGACGCCGTGCGCTACTGGATGCACAACAATATGATCACCATCAACGGCCAGAAGATGGGCAAGTCGTTGGGTAATTTCATCACTCTTGACGAATTTTTCAGCGGCTCGCATCCGCTGCTTACGCAGGCCTATTCGCCGATGACCATACGCTTCTTCATACTTCAGGCCCACTACCGCGGCACTGTCGATTTCAGCAACGAGGCTCTGCAGGCGTCGGAGAAGGCTCTGCAGCGTATGCTCGAGGGTCGTCGACGTCTGGAACAGCTCAAGGCGTCGGACGAGTCGACGGTCGACGTGGCCGCAGTCGAATCACGCTGCTACGAAGCTCTCGACGATGATCTCAACACTCCGGTGGTGATTGCGGCTCTGTTTGATGCCTGCGGCATGATCAACCGTATCAACGACGGCCATGACAAGGCCACGCAGGCCGATATCGACGCTCTCCGCCGTCTGTTTGACACCTTCCTGGGCGATATACTCGGCGTGACCGACGAGCTTGGAGCTGCTTCGGCCGGAAGCGGCGCCCGTCTCAAGCCGTTTGAGGACGCGGTGGAGCTTCTGCTGCAGATACGCGCCGAGGCGAAGGCAAAGAAGGACTGGGCAACGAGCGATCTGATACGCGACCGCCTGAAGGAGATCGGATTCAATGTAAAGGATACCCGCGACGGCTGGGAGTGGAGTCTCGCGTGAGGATCGGAAAGATAACGTTTCAACAGACAGGTAAAAACATGTACGATATAAGCGATGCCATAAGATATGCGGGGGTCGACGACACGGGCCGCAAGATGTTTGAGAGCCAGTATCCGCTTCCGTCGGGGATGTCCTACAACAGTTATGTCGTGTCCGGATCGACCCACTCGGCGATACTCGACAGTGTCGACGCCGAATATGGCGACGAATGGCTCGACAATCTGACCGCCGCTCTCGAGGGTCGTCAGCCCGACTATCTGGTGATGCTCCATGCCGAGCCTGATCACTCGTCGAATATCGTCAGGGCGCTCGTGCGCTGGCCGGGAATGAAGATCGTGGCCGGGAAAGCGGCTCTGCAGATGTTGCCGCAGTTTTTCTCCGGTGTGGACTTCGCCGGGCGCCTAATGGAGGTGAAGGAGGGTGATGTGATAGATCTGGGCGACCACAGACTGCGGTTTTACGCTGCACCGATGGTCCACTGGCCTGAGGTGATGGTGGCGTTCGAGGAGTCGGAGAGTGTGCTGTTCTCGGCCGACGCTTTCGGACGTTTCGGCGCTGTCGGTCTCGGCGGCGGCTGGGACGACGAGGCGCGCCGCTATTATGCCAATATCGTGGGCAAGTACGGCAATCAGGTGCAGGCGCTTCTGCGCAAGCTCTCGCAGCTGACTGTCGACGTGATAGCTCCGCTTCACGGGCCGGTGCTGAAATCGGATCTCGGACACTATCTCGGTCTGTACGAGAAGTGGAGCCGCTATGAGGCTGAGCGCCGCGGCGTGCTCGTGGCCTACGCTTCGGTCTATGGCGGCACAGCCGATGCGGCTCTGGCGCTCGCAGGGATGCTTCGGGCTTCGGGTTGCGAGGTGGTGGCGGTGGATCTGGCGGCAACAGATGTGTCGGAGGCTGTCAGCCTGGCGTTCAAATATGATTCGATGGTGTTGTGTTCGGTGACTCTCGACGCCAACATGTTCCCGGCGATGCACCGTTTCCTGCATCATCTCCAGAGCAAGGGTCTGCGCGGGCGGCGTGTGGGTCTGGTGGAGAACGGTTCGTGGGCTCCGGTGGCGGCACGCAAGATGTCGGCCATGCTGTCGGCGATGAATGACATGACAGTCGTGGGCGAGCCGGTCACTATACGCAGTCGTCTCTCTGACGATTCGCTCCGTGCGCTCCGCGAGCTGGCTTCGCAGATCGACAGCTGAAAAGACAGGTGTAAGTCATATAGTGTCGGCTCCGTGGCATCCGCCGCGGGGCCGACGTGCGTCTGATAGGTGGCCTGGGCTGGCGCGGTGCGGCTGATCTCGCACGCTCAGCGGCTCGGCCGAATGGGGTGAACGCTCTGCCCCCCGGTCTACGCAGGTCGCCACCTCCGCTGACGCGGGGTGTCGCCCGCTCCGAACCGGGGATTCTGTCTGCCCGCACGCTCCGCGGCTCCGATGGTGTTATCTCATCCGGCGGGAGGAGATAGTCGGAGGGGTCGGAGTAACCGGGGGATCGGAGGGGAGGGTGGTTGTCAATCCGGGGGGAGACAGGCAGGGCGCTGTGCCGGGGTATGGTACAGCGCCCTGTGGGGTTATAGGTGGGATTGGTGGTCGGTGGATTACTTCTTGAAGAAGCGGTTGTAGAGACCCTGGAAGCCTTGGCCGTGACGGGCTTCGTCCTTGGCCATTTCGTGTACGGTGTCGTGGATGGCGTCGAGGTTGAGCTGCTTGGCGCGTGCTGCGATGCGCATCTTGTCCTCGTTGGCGCCGGCCTCTGCGGCCATACGCTTTTCAAGGTTGGTCTTGGTGTCCCATACATGCTCGCCGAGGAGTTCGGCAAACTTGGCGGCGTGCTCGGCTTCCTCGAATGCGTAGCGCTTGAATGCGTCGGCGATTTCGGGGTAGCCTTCGCGGTCGGCCTGGCGCGACATGGCCAGATACATGCCTACTTCGGTGCATTCGCCGTTAAAGTGTGCGTTTAGGTCGGCTATCATCTCGGCGTCGGTGTCCTTGGCCACTCCGATCTGGTGCTCGGTGACAAACTTGAGGGCCTCATCGGGTGTGAGTTCCTTGAATTTGCTTTTGGGAGCGCCGCAGAGGGGGCACTTTTCGGGTGCTTCGTCGCCTTCGTGGACGTAGCCGCATACTGTGCAGATAAATTTCTTTTTCATAATTCTTTACTCTATTATTTGTTTGGTTATGTCAGTTGTCGTGTCTGCAAAGATAATCATTAATCCGGTAGTATTGTTCTGTGTTGATTCAGTTTTAGTGATTTTTTACTGCGGGAAAGGGATTTTATGTTGAAATGTCGCAAAGGTGTCAGTGGTGTGGGAAATAATCGGGCGAATCCGGCGTTAGATGATTGTGGAAACGTATTCTTTACATCGTCAGGGTGTGGTGGCGCTCGTGGCGGCGGCTGTGGCCGTGATGGGATTTTTCGTGCTCTTTTCGTCGGGTCTGGTGAATGATCTGGAGGAGCAGGAGCGTCAGCGCATGGAGTTGTGGGCCGAGGCCACCCGCCGGCTTGCGGCCGACAGTCAGGGTGCCGACGACGGTGTGGATTTCATGCTGTCGGTGATAGAGGCCAACCGTTCGATACCGGTGATGCTCGTCGACTCAGCCGGGACAATGCTTCTCCACCGTAATTTCGATCTGCCCGACCGTGCGGACAGTCTGGGCTATGGCGAGGCCAACAGGGCTTTTCTTGAGGAGCGGCTGGAGGATATGCGCCGCGGGGGGAGGGTCATACCGGTGGCTGTGGCTCCTGGCGAGCAGCAGTATCTATATTATGAGGATTCGCGGCTGCTGCGGAGGCTCAATTACTATCCTTATCTTCAGATATTACTGACGGTGACGTTTGTGGGGATGGTGTATTTTGCCGTAGCCACGACCAAGCGGTCGGAGCAGAACAAGGTGTGGGTGGGTCTGTCGAAGGAGACGGCCCATCAGCTCGGCACTCCGATTTCGTCGCTCATGGCGTGGAACGAGATACTGCGCGACCGGGGCGATATGCCGGAGGCTGTGGAGCAGATCGATGCCGACGTGAGGCGTCTGGCCGATATCGCGGCGCGGTTTTCAAAGATAGGTTCCAAGCCGAAGCTTCAGCCGGCCACGGTGGGTGCATGTGCGGGTCATGCGGTGGATTATATGCGGGGACGTGTGTCGCGCGGTGTGGAGTGGAGTTTCGACGACCGGTCGGGTGGTGCTGTGGCTCTGATATGTCCGCCTCTGCTCGAATGGGTCATGGAGTGTCTGATCAAAAACGCTGTCGACGCCATGGAGGGTCGTGGGCGGTTGAGCGTGAGTGTCGTTCCGCGCTCGGACGGCGGTACGTCGATAGAGGTGACCGATTCGGGTCACGGGTTGCCGCGCAAGAGATTCCGCACGGTGTTCCGTCCGGGATTCACCACAAAGGAGCGGGGGTGGGGCCTTGGCCTGACGCTTGCGCGCCGCATAGTCGACGACTACCACGGGGGACGTATATACGTGAAGGGCTCTGTGCCCGGCCATTCCACTACTTTCCGCATAGATCTTCCCCGCCCTTAGAGGAGAGGAAATGAGAGGAGAGGAGAGAGAATACGAGGAGAGGAGAGAGAAAGGGGGTGTGTGAGCGGCGTTGTCAGCGGGGGAGGAAGCGGGCGAGGGCGTGGGGCGTCAGTCCGCGACGCCGTGCGTAGTCGGCGCGCGCTTCGTCGGTGAGATGTCCGATGGTGAAGTATCTTGCGCCGGGTGCCGCAATGATCAGTCCGCTGACGGTGGCCGAGGGTGACATTGCTCCGTTTTCTGTGACTGTGACGCCGATCTCGTCGTAGTGTATCAGCCGGTCGAGCAGATGTATGATGCTTTGGTCGGGGAGCGAGGGGTAGCCTACGGCGGGGCGTATGCCTATGGCCGAGGTGTCGGTGGAGAATCCCCAGATCTCGGTAGCTGTCAGTCGGTGAAGCCATTCGGCTGCGGCTTCGGCGAGCCGGTCGGCCACGAGCTGTGCCGTGATGGCTGCGTAGGGGTCGCCCTGTAGCCTCATTTCGTCGGTGTAGGCGGCGATATCTCCTGCGGTGGTGACGGCAAAGAGTCCGATCCAGTCGCCTTCGGGAGCTATGAAGTCGGCTATGGCAGGCCGGAGTCCGTCGATCTCGCTCGGTTCGGCTTTGCGCAGTGTGGGGATGGTGATGCTTCCGTCGGCCGACGTCACGTTGATGTCGAGTCCCTGCGATCGGGCGTGGCATAGGAGGATACGGGCCGTGAGTGTGGCTTCGCGCTGTTGCAGGAGATCGATCACTCGGTTGGCGTCGTCGGTGACGTCGCGCGCCTCGTCGGTGCAGGCCGATGTGCGCCATGCGGCCAGAAACGCCCTCCAGTTGATGAGCGGGCGGAGCTCTTCGACCGATGGATGCAGAGTGTGGAGTCCTTCCCGTGCGGGTGTGGGCGCAGGGGTTGCGGGCGCAGCGGGGGCGTCGGGCACTGTTTCTGTCGCAGGATGTTGAGGGGCGGTATATTCCTCGCGTCGCCGGGCCTGGTCGGCGGCATTGCGGCTTATGGTTTCATCTGCATGGCGCGGGTCGATGAGCTTTGCTGCCAGTGTGGGGAGCGACGCGGCGTCGTGGGTGTAGAATGTCGGTCCGGAATAGCAGGGTGCAATGCGCAGAGCCGTGTGGAGCACCGACGCGGCGGCTCCGCCCACGAGCAGCGGCGTGCTCATGCCGGCCTGTTGCATCAGCCGGGCCACTTCGGCCATTTCGGCCAGAGAGGGGGTGATGAGTCCGCTAAGTCCTACGAGGTCGGCTTCAAGCCGCTGCGCCTCGCTGACTATGCGCTCGCCCTCGACCATCACTCCGAGGTCGGTTATATCGAAGCCGTTGCATCGCATCACTACCGCCACTATGTTTTTGCCGATGTCGTGGACGTCGCCGCGGACGGTGGCTATGACCATGCGCGGATTGCGGCGTCCGGCATTGCCGGGCGCCGCAGCCTTCTCAGCCTCGATGGCCGGAGTGAGCAGCTCCACGGCCTGCTGCATCAGCCGGGCGCTCTTGACTACCTGCGGCAGGAACATGCGTCCTTCGCCGAACAGGTGTCCGACGCGGTCCATGCCCTGCATGAGCGGCCCTTCGACGAGCGCGAATGCCGATCCGGCCTCGGCCTGCGCTTCCTGAAGAAGCGTGGGCAGCGCGTCGGCGCGTCCCTTGACCACTGCATCGGCCAGCCGGCTGCATGGTGTCGAAACTGTGTCGGGAGCTTCGGGCTGTGTCGCCGGCGAAGCCTTGCGTCCCGGCGCATCGGTGAAGGCAGCGACCGCAATCAGCCGCTCGTCGGCATCGGCTCGTCGGCAGAGCAGTGTGTCGGTTATAGCTTCGGCGAGCGGCTCTGGAATGGTGGCCGTGTCGATAAGTGTCGACGGATTGACGATGGCCATGTTCATGCCGGAGCTTCCTGCGGCGTTGGCGAGAAATATGGCGTGGATGGCTTCTCTGACGAAATTGTTGCCCCGGAAGGAGAAGGATAGGTTGCTCAGGCCTCCGCTGACGCCCGCTCCGGGCAGATTCTGGCGTATCCAGCGTGCGGCGCGTATGAAGTCGAGTCCGTAGCGCGCATGATGTTCTATGCCGGTGGCCACGGCGAGTATGTTGGGATCGAAGATGATGTCGGAGGGTGCGATGCCGGCATCTGTCAGCAGGCGGTAGGCGCGAGCGCACACTTCGGTCTTGCGCTCGAAGGTGTCGGCCTGTCCGCGTTCGTCGAAGGCCATGACCACCATGGCGGCTCCCATCGAACTGATGTGGCGCGCGCGGCGTATCATCTCCTCTTCGCCCTCCTTGAGGCTGATGGAGTTGACCACCGGTTTGCCCTGTACAAGTTTAAGAGTGCTCTCCACTACTTCCCATTGCGACGAGTCGATCATAAATGGCACCCGCGCCACGTCGGGTTCGGCCGAGGCAAGTCGCACGAACCGTTGCATCTCGCGCGCGGCGTCGAGCAGCGCGTCGTCCATGTTGATGTCGATGATACGCGCTCCGGCGTCGGTCTGCGCGGCGGCTATCGCTATGGCCTCGTTGAGATTTCCCTCCTTGATCAGGCGCAGGAATTTGCGGCTTCCGGCCACGTTGCAGCGTTCGCCGACGGGGGTCAGACGGTCGGGGGCGACTGTGAGCGCCTCGAGTCCGGCGAGCTGGAGCGGAGCAGCGGGGTCACAGTCAGGAATATTCCTCGGACGGGCGGCCGCAGCCTCGGCGGCTATGGCACGGATGTGGGCCGGGGTGGTGCCGCAGCATCCTCCGACGATGTTGAGCATCCCGTCGGCCAGCGGCCGGCGTAGTGCCGCTGTCATGTCGGAGGGTGTGGAGGTGTAGCATCCCATGGCGTCGGGCAGTCCGGCGTTGGGGTGAAGGCTGACGGCGCATGTCGCGTGTTGCAGCTGCGGCAGGAATTCGATGGCCTGCTCGGCTCCGAATCCGCAGTTGAGTCCGACCGACAGCGGCCGCGCGTGGGAAATGCTGACGATAAACGCCTCAAGGGTCTGTCCCGACAGCAGACGTCCGCTCTCGGTGAGCGTGGCCGATACCATGAGCGGCAGTTCCAGTCCGGTTGACTCCCTGACTTCGAGCAGCGCCGATATGGCGGCTTTGGCGTTGAGGGTGTCGAATATGGTTTCGAGCAGTATCAGGTCGGCTCCGGCTCGGGCGATCGCGTCGATCTGTTCGAGATAGGCCGCGCGCAGGGTGTCGAAGTCGACATCGGTGTCATCGGAGGTCATCGAGAGCGACTTGCCTGTGGGGCCGACGTCGCCCGCTATCCATGCCTGTCGGCCGATGCGTCGGATGGCCCGACGGGCGGCAGCCACCGCCTCGCGGCATATATCCTTGACGAGATGCGACGCTCCGTAGCGTGAGAGCGACAGGGCGTTGGCATTGAACGTGTCGGTGGTGATGATGTCGGCTCCCGCCTGCAGATACTGCAGGTGGATGTCCTCAATGGTGTCGGGCGACGACAGGCAGAGCAGATCGATGCATCCTGCTTCGGCTCGGGCTTTCTGGAGCATGGTGCCCATGGCTCCGTCGAGTGTCAGCACTCTCTCCCGGAGCGCCTGATGTATATCGTTGTGGATCATTGTAGGTTGAAGTGTCGTGAAGGTGAGTGTCAAGGCCAGCATTCCGTGCGGTCGGCAATCTCCGGGATGGTCGAAGAGCGGTAGACAGGGTCGTGACCCTGCCGCAACTGTCGGCGGTAGTCGTGGAGCAGCGTTATGGCCTGACGTCCGAGCAGAGCTATGGCCGCCAGATTGCATAGTGTCATGAGGGCCATGGTGATGTCGGCGAATCCCCATACGAGGTCGAGCGACATGACCGCTCCGAGATATACCATTGTGCCTACGGCCAGGCGATATGCGCGTATGAGCAGGGCGTTGTCGCGGATAAACCGGAGGTTGGTCTCGCCGTAATAGTAGTTGGCGATGATGCTTGTGAAGGCGAAAAACAGAATGGCGATGCTGACGAATACCGATCCGTAGCGGTGGCCGCCTCCGAGTTGCGAGTCGATGGCTTTCTGCGTGAGTACGATGCCGTCGTGTCCGTCGATAAACAGTCCGCTGCAGAGGATTATGAATGCCGTGGCCGAGCAGATGATCAGCGTGTCGGTATAGACGCCGAGTGTCTGTATGAGCCCTTGTTTTACGGGATGTGACACGGCCGCCGTGGCTGCGGCGTTGGGTGTGGATCCTTCGCCGGCCTCGTTGCTGAAGAGGCCGCGCTTGATGCCGAGCGAAAGAGCCATGCCTACGGTTGCGCCGGCAGCCGGATGGAATCCGAAGGCGTTTTCGACGATCAGGCAGAGTATCTCCGGGATGCGGCCTATGTTGATGACGATGATCACGATAGCCAGCACTATGTAGGCCACGGCCATCACCGGCACCACGATCTCGCTGAAGCGCGATATGCTGCGGATGCCTCCGAATACGATGACCAGCGTGAGAGCCGTCAGCAGGATGCCCATCCACTGGCGGGGGAATGCGTAGCATTCTTCGAAGGCGCTCGCTATGGTGTTGGACTGCACGGTGTTGAATGCGAATCCGAATGTGAGGATGATCAGCACTGCGAACGTCACGGCCCACCACCGGCTGCCGATGCCTTTGGAGATATAGTAGGCCGGTCCGCCGCGGAATGAGCCTTCGCCACGGACTTTATAGAGCTGTGCGAGTGTCGATTCGATAAATGCGCTCGATGATCCGAGCAGGGCTATGACCCACATCCAGAATACGGCTCCCGGGCCGCCGAGAGCAATGGCTGTGGCCACTCCGGCAAGGTTGCCGGTGCCTACCCGCGATGCTATGGAGATGGCGAATGCCTGAAATGAGCTGACCGACGAGTGGCTGCCGGCGTCGGCTCTGTGACCCGCTGCGGGGCGTCGGCCGGAGCGTACAAGTTGGCGGAACATCTCGCCTATCATGCGGAACTGCACTCCGCGTGTGGCTATGGTGAAGTAGAGCGCCGCTGCCAGCAGCGCTGTCACCATAACGTAATCGGTCAGAATACGGCTGACCGCCTGAACTGTATCTTCCACTGTCGTCGTGTGCGTGTAGTAAAGGTGTATATATGAGGTAATATAATGCAAAGTTAGTAAAACTATTCGGAATAGTCATGCCGCGGCGGAGTTTCGTTGGAGTTTCGTCGGCGGATCGGGGCGAATTTTTGCGGAAAAGTTTTTGTAATATAAAAAAATGTCAGTAATTTTGCCGCGCAATTGAAGCGAATTATATACAAAACAAAAAAATATAACAACACCAAGACAATGATTATCGTACAAGTCAAAGAAGGCGAGAACATCGAGAGAGCCCTCAAGAAATTCAAACGTAAATTCGAGAAGACCGGCGTAGTCAAGGAACTCCGTAGCCGTCAGGCCTTCGAGAAGCCTTCGGTAAGCAACCGCAAGAAGATGATGAAGGCAGTTTACGTTCAGAAGCTCCGTTCTGTAGAGGAATAAGCCTTTGCCTGACGTAATCAACCGATAGCAATCACAAATCACCCCGCCCGTAAGCTTGCGAAAGGCTTCCGAGGCGGGTTTTATGGTCTTTATGGTTTTGACTTAAATGGATCTACGTACCCCCCCTGAAGTGATAGAGGCCACTCTGAAGGTGGCCGAAGCGAAAGTGGCCACCGGACGTTCGCTGCCACGGCTGATGACTCTGTCGGTGCTTGCCGGCGCCTATATAGCCCTCGGCGGAGTGCTGTCAGTAATCGTCGGCTACGGCTTCCCGGGTCTCACTGAGGCCAATCCGGCGTTGCAGCGTGTGCTGTCGGGAGCTATGTTCCCGATAGGGCTGATACTGGTGGTGGTGCTCGGGGCAGAGCTGTTCACGGGCAACAATGCCCTGCTGATACCCGCTTTCATGAGCCGCCGGTGCACTGCCGGCGAGGTGGCGCGCAACTGGACTCTCGTCTATCTGGGCAACTTTGTGGGCGCTCTGCTGTTCACATGGCTGATGGTATATGCTGTGGGGCTGACTGCTGCCGACCCGTGGCACAGCGCCATGCAGCGTATCGCGGTGGCCAAGGTGTCGATGCCGTGGCTGACGGTGTTTGTCAAGGGTGTCGGCGCCAACTGGTGTGTGTGTCTGGCTGTGTGGCTCGCTCTGTCGGGTCGCACGCTGCTGTCCAAGATGGCCGGATGCTGGCTGCCGGTGATGGCGTTTGTGGCTCTGGGCTACGAACACTCGATAGCCAACATGTTCTTCATACCGCTTGGTATGATGGAGGGTGCTCCTGTGGGTGTCGGCGAGGCTGTCACAGCCAATCTGATTCCCGCCACCTTGGGAAATATCGCGGGGGGCGCGCTGCTTGTCGGGTGTGTCCATGCGGCTCTCCATCTGCAAAGGAAGCCGGAGGGTAAAAAATCTTGACAATTTGCAGATAAATGGTTACCTTTGCGGAAACGAAACATAAAACGTCTAATAACTCTAAATAACAACCAATGGTAAGTTACAAAGAATTAGGCCTGGTCAACACCCGCGAGATGTTTGCCAAGGCAATCAAGGGAGGCTATGCCATCCCGGCTTTCAACTTCAACAATATGGAGCAGCTTCAGGCTATCATCAAGGCTGCTTCGGAGGAGAAGTCGCCGGTGATCCTTCAGGTATCGAAGGGCGCCCGCAACTATGCCAACGCCACTCTGCTGCGCTACATGGCACAGGGTGCTGTGGCATACGCCAAGGAACTCGGCTGGGAGCATCCCCAGATCGTGCTCCATCTCGACCATGGTGACAGCTTCGAGCTTTGCAAGAGCTGTATCGACAGCGGTTTCTCGTCGGTGATGATCGACGGATCGCACCTCCCCTACGAGGAGAACGTGGCTCTCACCAAGAAGGTGGTGGACTACGCCCATCAGTTTGACGTAACGGTAGAGGGTGAGCTTGGTGTGCTTGCAGGTGTAGAGGACGAGGTTTCGTCGGATCACCACACCTACACCGATCCCGAGGAAGTGATCGACTTCGCCACCCGCACCGGCTGCGACAGCCTCGCTATATCGATCGGCACATCGCACGGCGCATATAAGTTCACTCCCGAGCAGTGCACACGCAACGCCGAGGGTCGCCTCGTTCCGCCCCCTCTGGCATTCGAGGTGCTCGACGCTGTCATGGAGAAACTCCCCGGATTCCCCATCGTGCTCCACGGCTCTTCGTCGGTGCCCCAGGAGTATGTCGACATCATCAACAAGTACGGCGGCAAGCTGCCCGACGCCATCGGTATCCCCGAAGAGGAGCTCCGCAAGGCTGCCAAGAGCGCCGTATGCAAGATCAACATCGACTCCGACAGCCGTCTGGCCATGACCGCTGCTGTGCGTGAGGTGTTCGCCACCAAGCCCGGTGAGTTCGACCCCCGCAAGTATCTCGGCCCGGCCCGCGACGAGATGGAGAAGCTCTACAAGCACAAGATCGTCAATGTGCTTGGCAGCAACGGCAAGGCCGAGTAATATGAGCTGACGCCAGTATCCGTCCACCGGATGGTGTCCGCATAAACAAGACCCTGTGTCACATACGGTTTGTGGCGCAGGGTCTTTGTTTTATGTGTGTCAGGAGAGGGGAAGGGTGAAGATGAACCGGGCGCCGCCGTTGTAGGAGCGGTCGAGAACCACGTCGCCGCCGAGCAGACGCGCTATCTGGCGGCTGATGCTCAGTCCGAGTCCCCATCCTTCCGCCGAGGGATGTCCTTTCTCGTAGCGTTCGAAAATGCGGTCTTCCATGCCTCTGGGGACTCCCGTGCCTGTGTCGGTAACGGTCATCGACAGTATGGATCTGTCGGCGTCGATGCCGGTGGAGAGGGTAATGTAGCCCTCTGATGTGAATTTGGTGGCGTTTTGCAGCAGATTGAAAAGAATCTGCTCTACGCGCCGTGGATCGGTGTCGACTATCAGATCGGGCCGGCAGTCGCCCGGATCGAAGGATAGCTTCACGCCTGAAGTCACCCTGTGGCGCACGCATTCGAGCGCTGTGTGGCACACATCTTCTATTCTTACCGGCCGTCGGGTGATGTTGAGTCGGTCGCTGTCGGCTTCCGAAATGTCAAGTACGTCGTTGACGAGTGTCTGCAGCAGTTCGGTATTGAGTGTGACGATGTCAACGTAGGTCTGCAGATGTTGTCGCTTGCTGTCGTCGATATTGTCGGCTATAAGCTGTGTGTATCCGGCGATGGCTTCGAGCGGATCGCGGACAGCCTGACTCATGTTGGTGATGAAGTCGGTGCGTACTCTTCCGGCTTTTCTGGCTCGATCCTGAGCCTCGATCAGGTTGCGCTGTGTGGTAGTGAGTGAATCGCGCTGTGCTTCAAGCCGGGTGTTTGAGTCGCGTAGTTGTCGGGAGAGCGCTTTAGCGTGGCGGTAGAGTCTTAACAGTGCTATGGTGATGACCAGCAGCACGGCCAGTGCGGCGACAGTGATGACAAGCCGTGTCTTATGTGATGATATAATGCTTTCGCGTGCTTCTATCTCGGCGTTGTTGCGTTCGGATTTAAGTTTGTCGACCTCGTATAGCACGCTCAACTCGCGGTAGCATTCCTCGCTCTTTGATTTGAGCAGCTGTTCGAGCATCTTGTTGCGTAGCCTTGCGGTGGCGAGCAGTGTGGTGCTGTCGCCGGTGGCTTCGGCGGCCTCTTCGAGCATTCGGTAGAATTTGTGGCGGTTGAATTTTTTGAGGGGTGCGGTATTCTCGTCGAGATATGGTCTGAGCAGCGGCATTGCTTCGGCATATCTGCCTGTGGCCATGAAATAGTAAATGTCGGAGAGATGGTTCTGGCTGATGTCGTCGGCCACATCCTTGTCGGCTTCGGCAAGTGCTGTGATCGAATCGGCGAAAACCTCGATCTCGCGTGCGCTCAGTGCCTGATAGTTGCTGAGCATTCGCCGGTAGCAGATATATTTGTGTGTGCGGTAGTTGCGGTTGGTGCGTCCCTGACTGAAATATTTTTTCTTTAGGTCGCCGATCAGAAGAAGGAGTTTTTTGTCGCTCTGCACGGCTCGTGCGTAAAGCTCTGCTTCGGTATATATGATTCCCGCATGGGTGTAATACATGTTGGGTATGGCATTGCTGACCCATTGACGGTCGAGAATGATCTTTTCGGCTCGCGCCATATATGCGCCGAGCACTTCTCCTCGGCTCATCTGGCTCAGGTATATGCACAGACTGTAGTATAGCTCGAGCAGTTCGAGCCGATCGTCAGGTGCATCGTTTGTCAGCCGTTGTATGATTGCGCTTATATTCTTGTCGCGCTGTTGATCGGATAGATAATGAGCCTGTGAGTTTATGATCAGAAGCCTGATGAAGGCCTCTGTCTCCAGCCTGTCGGGTGATTCGGGATGAGTCGCGGTTTCGCGTAGCACCAGTAGCTGTATGGAGTCGGATCCGTTGTATGAGTTGGCTATCTGCCGGAGTAGGTCGAGTTGCAGGCTTTCTGGTGCTCCGGCCCGTTGTGCCACGGAGTATATGATATGGTTGAGGTGGGATCTCCCGGCTCTGTCGGCTGCGTCGTAAAGGTGGAGGAGTGTCGGAAGGCTGTCGGCTGCGGTAGTGGCTTTGTGTAGTTGCCTCAGGAGGCTGTCGGTGGGTTGGGCAAGCCGGGCTGCGTGGCAGTCGGGAGCGATTATCGCTATGGCTGCCGGCAGTATCACCGTCAACAATATATTGTGCAGGAAGGTTTTCATGTTCATAGTTGGGAGGATAAGACAACATTAGTGTCGATTACAAAGCTACAAAAAATAAGTTGCCTCTACAATTTCCTGATGTAGTAAAATCCGTTTTCTTAGTTTGTCGATCGTTTTTTTTGTCCATGGCCGAACTTTGCGGTGTGGAAGATTGTTGTGAAACATAAAGCATCATCCTATGAAGACAGTCAAAGATACACTTCTTGAGCGGAGAAGCATCCGCCGCTATGAGCGTGAGCCGATTCCGGCCGAAACGATGGATTTTATCTATGAGGCAATCCGCAATACCCCGACGAGTTACAACGGGCAGCAGTTCTCTGTCATCGATGTGACCGATCAGGAGGTGAAGGAGAAGATCTACGAGCTTACGCAGCAGAAGCAGGCCAAGACCTGCGCGCATTTCATGCTCTTCTGCGCCGATTACCATAAGATTCGTGTCATCGCCGACCGTAAGGATATTGATATGCCTGATTTCGAGCATACGCTCGATGGCGTGATAGTGGGCGTGGTCGATGCCACGCTTGCGATGATGAGCGCTCTGACCGCTGCTGAGGCTTCGGGTCTGGGCACATGCTGCATAGGATATGCCCGCACGGCCTCGCCGGAGGCCATTTCGCGTCTGCTTGGATTGCCGAAGGGGGTGTTTGTGGTGTGCGGTCTGGCGTTGGGTGTTCCGCGCGAGCATCCCGATCTGAAGCCAAAGCAGCCGGCCGATGTCACTATCCACTCCGACCGCTACAATGACGAGGGTCTGGCCGACAAGCTGGTGGATTATGACTATACGGTCAGTCTTTTCAACCACACCCGCGAGGGAGCCAAGACCGACAATGACTGGGCGTCGCATATTGTCGACTATTACCGTCAGGCGATGTCATACCGTATGCTCGACGCCATACGGCGTCGCGGCTTCGATGTCGAAAGCTGATCACAGAACTATCCGTATATCTGATAATACATGCAATGCGCTGCGCCGATAAGTCATCAAGCGCAGCGCATTGTGTTGAACGGTGCCGTATCCCGCAGTGGTGTCAGTAGGATGTCGGAAAATCGGTCTGCACCACGATATAGAAGTCGGCGGCGCCGAGATAGTCGGGGTCGAGGGTGTCGATCTCGTCCTGACGGCGCGATGTGACGGTGGCGACGCGTGTGTCAGGCCGGTATTTCAGCAGATAGGGTATGATGCCGTCGCGGTTGTCGGAGTGCATCGAGCCGTTGATGTGCAGAAACTTGGTGGAGGGCTTCATGTTGCGTGCCATAAACCATCCCATGGTGGCGTCTTTGAGCGCCTGTGCTTCGGCGAGCCGCTGCATCTCCTCGGGCGAGCGACGGCTTATCAGCATCATGGCTCCGAATTTTTCGCCTGCGGCTGCGGTGTCGTAGGCAAACGGTATGGGAAGCGGAGCGATATATTGCAGTGCTTCCTGACTAAGACGCTGCAGGGCGTCGAGGCCGCCGCTGCTGACGATTGCCGCATATCGGCGCGGTACGTTGGTGGCCACAAATGGTATCTTGTTGTCTTTGGCGAAGTAGACCGTGGGATAATAGTCGGTCGAATAGTTGTCCCAGAGCCTTGCTTCGGCCTCGAAGCGGTCGTAGCTTGTGATGCCGGCCATGTATTCGTCGAGTATCAGCTGATTGTCGGCCTCCATCATCTCCTGGCCGATAACGAGGTCGGAGCCGTGGCGCTGGAACAGCGCGCGGCTGATCTCGAGTTCCATCCAGTGGGAGATGGGGCAGTTGTGGTTTTCGCCGATAAACACGGCGTCGGCGCGCGAGAGCGAGTCGACCATCGTGTCGAAGTCGGTCTCTGCACCCTTGGAGTCGAAGATGCGGTAGGCTGTCGGTGATGCGGCCTGGATGGCTATTGCGGGCAGCAACAGCATCAGATTGATTATGATTCGTTTCATTTCAGTTGTTCGTCGCTCATATAGAGCATTACATATAGATCGGGATTGATATAGCGGCGGAATGACTGCATGATCTCCTCCGGAGTTATTGACTCGATGACGCTTTCATAGCGGTCGAAATCATCGAGCGCTTCGCCGTTTTTCAGCAGACTCATCAGTGTGGTGCGCCATGCCGAGGGCGAATAGGGGGTGAGCGTTTCGCGCTTGGCGATGATGCAAGCCCGTTTGATGGATTCGAGTTCGGTGTTGTCCACGGGATTGTTGCGCAGATCGTCGATGACATAGCGCAGAGCTTCCTCCACGGCGGGCATCTTGGCGTTGTCCGACGATGAATTGATGTCGAAGTAGAAGTAGCCGCGCGGAAGTCCTTCATAGTTGAGCATCACGTAGGGCGAATATACGAGTGCGCGTTTTTCGCGCAGCTCGGCTATCACATGGTTGCGCATGATGTTGCTCATGAGTTTGAGGATAAGCGAGTTGCGAAGTCCCGGCTCGAATCGGCCGAAATACAGGTAGTCAAATTCGGTCTGAGATGGATTTTCGTTTGTGAAACGCTCCTTCACTGTCGTTTCGGGCAGATGCAGCTCCGTGAAGGTGATAGGCTTGGACGATTCGGCTTTCAGACGGCTGAATGCCGCAACGGCGGCATCGGTCAGGCTTGCGGCATCGAAGTTGCCGGTGAGTATCACCACGCAGCTGTCGGGGCGTGTGTAGAGCGAGCGGTAGAATGCCGCTATGCTGTCAAGGTCGAGGCGCTGCATGTCGCGGAGTCGGGCGGCTTTGACATCGTCGACTCCTGCGTATGCGCGGTCGGTGGGGAGCACGTTGCACATCAGCCGGTCCATGCGGGCCATGAGCTGACGGTCGGGGGCGCGGTTGAGCATCTTTTCAAGCACCGATTCGTCGTCGTTGTCGAGATCTTCGATCATCGACTGCTTTATCTCGTCGAAGTCGTCGTAACGCAGTTCGGGATCGGTGATTTTCTCATATACGAGATTGAAAAACTCTCCGGCCTTGTCGGCTGTGAATGATCCGAGAAAGCCGTGCCAGTCGTTTTCGAGCGCCATGCCGAGCGCCATGCCGTTCTGATACATGTATTCGCCGGTGGTTTCAGGCAACTTGGCTATGCCTCCCATGTCGATATAGCTCGCTGTTGATCCGTAGAGGGGCAGCTGCTCCGCAGGCACGGTTCCGTAGCCGCCCGGCGCGAGCATGGCGAAGTAGACGTCGCCGTCGTCGAGCGTAGGCTTGATGATGATTCTCATGCCGTTGGCAAGGCGCAGGTCGCGGATGCCGAGCGAGGCGTAGTCGATTGTGTCGGCTATGTCGCTTGGGCTGACAGGGTATCGGCGTGTGAGTATCTCGGGTGTGGGTATGGTGTCGGCTGTCGGACGGTATGGTTCGCTGAACTTGAAGTCGGTGCGCGGCGCCGCCAAGCCTCTCTGCCAGTCGGCGGTCAGAGCGTCGAGCGTGCGCCTGGGCGCATTGATCGGCGATGTGCTGACGGCCATGAGCATCGTGTCGGAGTGGCTCATCCATTCGCGGAGCGTGGCGGTGGCTTCGGCTGCAGTGATGGTTCTGACGGCTTCCTGCAGCTGTGCCGACTGGGCGGCCGACGATATGTAGCGGTCGCCTGTGAGGGCGTAGTCGGTGAAGTCGTCACACCACATGGCCGATGTGTAGCCCGAATGTGATGCGTTGCCAATGCGGCGTGCTGCCCGGTCGGCGTGATAGCGGATCTCATTGTCGGAAAATCCGCCTGACATCACTCCGCTGATCTCCGATGCTATGGCTGCCACGCATGAGTCAAGACTCACGTTGCGGCTTTCAAGAGCCTTAAGCACGAGATGATTGCTGCCGGCAAGATACCAGGTGTCGGAGATGTCGGTGTCCATGCCCTTGTCGGCGAGCCTGAAACTCAGGGCGTCGACCACTACGCGGCCTATGGCCTTGCGCCTTGCGTCATCGATGGTGCGGGTGACGACCGTCGGGTGAGGTATGATTATCTCGGCCGTCTCGCGGTTGTTGAGTGTGTCGACGTCGAGCATTATCTGGCGTGCGGGTGAGTAGGTGAGCGGATAGTGTATCAGTCCGGGGTCGGGACGTCGCTTGAGCGACGAGAACTGACGGTGGATAGCTTTCTCCACTTCGGCCGGCTCCACATCGCCCACAACCACAATTGTAGCGAACTGCGGGAGATACCAGCGGCGGTAGAACTTCTCGAGCACGTCGGCGGTCACACGGTTGACCTCTTCGGGTGTGCCGAGCGGCATGCGGGCGCTGAAGCGGTTCTGGCCTATCTTGAGGTCGTAGAAGCGGTCGTCCTGAAACGAGCTGCGCAGTTCTTCGAGTATTATGCCTTTTTCGGTTTCGACACGCTGCGGATTTATGGTCAGGCGATCCATCCAGTCGGATATGATCGTAAGCGGTCGGTCGTAGCCTCCGGCGGCTATCGAGTCGGTCGGGAGTCCGAAGAGGTATATGGTGCGGTCGTGGCCGGTGAACGCATTGATGTCAATGCCGTATTTCATGCCGAGCGACTCAAGGTAGGCCACGGCTCCGCGGTCGGGGAAGTTCTCCGATCCGCCGAAGGCCATGTGTTCGAGGAAATGCGCGCATCCTCCCTCCGTGTCGTCCTGCTGCACGGCTCCAATGTTCCAGACGAGTCTGAATTCGGCTCTTTTAGCGGGGAAGTCGTTGTGGAGTATTATATACCTGAGTCCGTTGGGCAGAGATCCTTCGACGGTGCCTTCGGGGAGCGATATGACGGGCGAAGGTGTTGCCGCGTCGGCGTGTGGGGTACACACAATACTTGCCGTCCCGAGAAGGACGGCAAGTGTGCATACCTGTTTTAGATTGCTTAAAATCCGTGTCACAGTGTATGTTGTGGGTGTTGTGTTGAGGTTACTTCTGGAGTGTGTAGGTCACGGTGATGCGGGAATAGCCGTACTGGTCCTCGGTATCGAATGGGAATATGAATGTCATGGTGCCGGCGTTGAAGTCGATTTCGGCGTGGGGAGCAACATAGAGGTTTGACACTCCGTCTTCGTCCTCGTCGATTTCCCATGAGTCCTCAAGCACGTCGGAGAGTCCGAGATGTGTGGCCGGCGCCGCGCTGATACCGTAAGACTGCATCTCCATGGCTATGGGATCGTTGTTTTCGATGAGGGCGAGCTGGCGGTTCCAAGCCGTGAACTGGTAGCTGAACGGTATCCAGCTGCTGTGGTAGTAATAGGTCAGATACTCGTCGGTGTTGGGGCTGTAGATGGGTTCGCCCTGGGCGTTGAGTATGTAGTCGTCGCCCTCGGCCACGAATTCCACCGTGGCCTTGCCGTCCTGGATGTCAGTGATCTTAAGGCCGGGGAGCGAAACGGTGAAGGATTCTTCCGATTTGGCGTTCCAGTTGATCAGCTCCATGAGTTCGAGGCCGCTGCCGTCATCTTCAAGCGCGAAATACTCGTTGTCGTCAACGGTGAGCTGGCGGAGTGTCTTGTAGAGATATTCGGTCATGCCCATGGGGTTTTCGGTCATGTCGAGCACGGGAGTGGTGTCGTCGGCGTCCTTGCTGATGGCGAATACTGTGCTGCCGCTCAGCTGTATGGTCTGTGGGCTGATGAACGGGGCACGGTTACCGCTGCCGGGAAATTCGATAGTGCCCTGGAGAGCTACGGTGCCGATCCACGGTGTGAGGTCGATGCCGTAGGCTGTGCGCCACTGGTCGACGAGCGCCTGCTCCTCGGGAGTGAGCGTCGATTCGTTGGCTGCGGGGAGCAGGGTGACGGTGGCATTCTGTGCGATGTCGAATTTGGCCGGGTCGAGATCGCGGATGGTGAATCCGAACGATGTCGATTCGGTGATGGTGCCGGCGTTGGCCGATGCCACGGTGAATGTGCCGGTGGTGGAGCCTGCGGCGATGCTGACGGGGTTGTTGCCTATGGTCAGCAGTGATGCGTCGCTGCCGGTCAGCTCGACGGTGAACGATGTGGCCGTGGCCAGCGGAGAACTGAGGCTGATAGCCACTGTGACGGTTTCGTCGGTGTTGTCGGTTATCGAGGAGTTGCCGTCGGGGATGCTGAAGTATATATGGTTGATCACTTCGGGTTCCGGCTCTTCGTTGCTGTCGGAGCATGATGCTGCCGTGAAGGCAAAGAGCAGCGCTGCCGCCGCTGCCAGGTAGTGGAATGCTTTCATCTGATTGGTTTTGTTATGGTTTTTGATATTGTTGTCAGTCGTTGAACGAGTCTTTGGGCCATCCGGGGTTTTGAGTCATGTTGTCGTTGTAGAGATATTCGTCCTTGGGGATGGGCCATAGCCATCGGTAGTCGCCGGGCGCGGGTATGCGTCCCGATGTGCTGCCGAGCAGGCGGCTGTAGTGCTTGAGATCGAAGTAGCGTTGTCCTTCGCCGAGAAATTCCAGATGTTTCTGGTGGAGTATCTCCTTGAGGAGGGCGTCGCCAGAGAGGGATGTATCCACCGGATCGGCACCGCGCCTGTCGAGGAATCGGTTGAGCGCGACGATGGCTTTCTGCGGGCCGTCGCCTCCGGCCTGTGCCCATGCCTCGGCTGCGGTGAAGAGTGCTGCCGACAGGCGCATCTTGTTGACAAACATAATCTCGCGCTTCTCGCGGCGCAGAAGATTGTATTTGCCGATGAACGACTGGCTGCCGAGAGCCTGACTGCTGAAGGGGCAGATGGTCCACTCCTTGCGGCAGTCGGTGTCGGTATATTCCATGGCCAGTGACGGGCTGACGCTGTAGTAGTCGCCTGTGGTGGTGTCGTAAACTATGCCCTGATAGTAGGTCTGCGACTGGTCGGGGTCGTTGTAGATGAATATCTGTTCCTCGCACGATGTGCTTTCCCAGAGCGTGCGGTAGACCGACGGGCTGAAACATTCGTAGCCGCGCTTGTCGAGCAGCGACGATGCCAGAGTGGCGGCGCGCTGGAAATTGCCGGCATAGAGTTCGACCTCAGCGAGCAGCAGTGTGGTGGCGTCGGCCGTAAGCCATGAGGGATCAGTGCCGGAGTGTCCGGTGGCGATGGCTTCTTCGAGAAGCCGGCGTATCTCGTCGATGGTGGCTCCGACGGTGGCTCTCGGGAGGTTGTCCATCGTCAGGCTGTTTTTGATCACAATGCCTTCGTTGTCGAGGCCGTCGGCCGGATCTGCAGCAAACAGTCGCAGCAGCTGGAAGTAGCAGTAGGCTTTGAGTGTATAGGCTTCGGCAGTGAGGTCGGCCACTTCGCGGCGATCGGCGTCGGTGGCGGCCGTGATGCCGGGGAGTCGTTCGAGCAGGGCGTTGGCGGTAGAGATCACCGAGTAATATTGCGGCCACGCATAGATCGACAGGTCGTGGAGCGCCGATGGCTGCCAGTTGTACTGGTTGGAGAGTGACGGATTGCGCGATGCCCAATAGGTGGGAATGAAGTCGTCGCTGAGCACCGCCAGATCGAATCCGGTGGCCGGCAGGGAGCTGTAGCCTGATGCGATCAGTTCGCGTCCGTTTTCGGGTGTGGCTATGGCGTCGGGATCTGTAAACTGGTTGTCGTAGGGTATGTCGAGCGAACATCCGGTCAGTAGCAGGGGAGCCGCGAGGTATGATATGATCTTTTTCATTTTCAGAATGTCAGGCTGAGGTTAAGCGTGATGACCGGCTGCACTGCCGAGCCGAGGGTGCCGGTTTCGGGATCCGACTCGCTGTAGGGAGTGAGTGTGAATAGGTTGGATGCCTGCAGCGCTGCTGTGGCGTATTTTATGATGCGTGTGGAGCTGAGCACTTTCTGTGGCACTCTGTATCGGAGCGAGAGCATCGACAGGCGCAGATAGTTGCTGCTGCCGGTGTTGGAGGTGTTGGCATACTGTAGAGTCTCTATCGCAGCCGACGAATAGAAGGGGGAGTAGTAGATCTTGTTGACGTCGCCTTCGCGCAGCCACATGGTCTGTGTCAGTCCGCGCAGTGCGTTGTAGTTCACGTCGTCGCGGTTGCGCACGTAGGTGTAGTTGTATTGCTTGATGCCGCCTGCCACCCAGTAGAAATCGGCGTCGAGCTCGAGGTTTTTCCATGTGACTCCGAGATTGAAGCTTCCGGAGTAGGGCGGAGTGAGATGTCCGAGGGTGATGAAGTCGTCGCGTGTGAGCTGTGTCTGTCCGGGCACTATCTCTCGGCCGTCCTTGCCGATGAATATGGGGAGTCCGGTGACGGCGTTGATGCCTGTCTGCCGCAGTCCGTAGAGCGTGTCGTAGGGCTTTCCGATCTGGAAGTCGGGTATTAGGGAGTAGTCGCTTGTGTAGAGCTTGTCGGTGTAATAGAGGTCGATCACTTTGTTTTTGTTGTAGGCCACGCTGGTGCTGAATCGGAGTCCCCAGTCGGGTGTGATGTCGGGCAGCGAGATGCTGATTCCGGCCTCGATGCCGTCGTTGCGGAGCACTCCGATGTTGCGCTTCATCATGCTGAATCCGTTGCTGGCGGCAATAGGCACGTCGAGCAGGGCGTCGGCTGTCTGGCGGCGATACCAGCGCAGGTCGAGGCTCAGGCGGTCGAAAAATCCGGCCTGGACTCCGGCGTCGATTGAGGTGGTGTGTTCAGGTTTGAGGTCGCGGTTGTAGAGCGCGAGAAGCTGTAGTATGCGGGCCGTGGCGTAGGCGTCCTCGAGATAGGAGAATGTGGCGATGGTCTGCGCCGCCGAAACTCCGGCGAGTGATGCGGTGTTGCCGTAGCTGCCTTTGAGATTGAGGCGTGTGAGCACTCTGTTGTTTTTTATTACTGTCCGCTAAACCATAAAAAGGCGAGTCCAACTTCCTGAACGGCAGAAGTTGGGCTTACTTTTTGTATTTGACAAGCCCCCTCAGCAGTTTTCAGGAACTTCGGGAGGCGATTCCGATGCTTCGGCGAGCATGATTTTCAGGTCTGCATCGGGCTGATTGAGGAACTTTTCGAGATTCAGGTAATACATCAGCACAATTCTGACGATTGTAGCCAGCCCTGAGAAGCTCCAACGTCTTTCGAGTTTGCTTTGAAGTACTGACAGCAGCAGATTTGCGATGAGTGTAACCCATATCTGGATTTTGATGGCGTTGGCGCTCTCGCCATAGAAGTATCTCAAGGGGAAGTTCTGTTTGATCTGCTTGAAAAGAGACTCTATCTGCCATCGGCGGCGGTATATCGCCACGATTGTCTCTGGCGGCATGTCGAAGTCGTTGGTCAGAAGCGATATGAGTTTTGGCTTCCCGTTCTTCTTGATGTCAACGTATGTAATTATTCTGGCGATGTGGTTTATACCGTCTTTACGGAACACCACGACCTGTTCACGGTATTCCATCAGTCCCTGCGGATTCTGATGCATACAGTCTACAAGTACCTCATAACTGAGGTTTTTCTTCATTTTGGTGACATATACAACGCCACGGTCCGTCAGTTCCTCAAATTTGGCATAATTGATATAGGCGCGGTCAAGAGCGACTATCTCGTTGTGGCTGTAATGGCTCGGAGCAAGCATGAAAGAGTCATTGGTGGCCGCCGAAGTGAACTGCACATCGCAGGGAACCCCCTCGTTGGCGTGTATGACAGAGTGTACCTTTATGCCGCCTTTCTTCTTTCCCGTCTTGGGGTGTCGACCAACGCCCTTGAAAATAGCGTTGGAGAACAATGTGATTGTAGTGGAATCGATAATCCTAAGCTGCTTTATCCACTCTTCCGTGCCGTTGCGTCTGCTGTCCGATGAAAGAATGTCTTTGTTGGCTGCATACAGGTCGCGATAGACATCCTCAAAGAACTTCTCTGACCGTCGGGCATTTGCATCCGACAGGGTGCTGCGCTTTGGTACAGTATCAATTCCGACATGGTGCAGTTTGCGAACCTCCGCTGTCATAGATGTCTCTATCTCACGCAATGAGTCGAAGCGCTGGATCACGGCATAGAGCATCGTAAGCAGATGCGTATAGCCGTCAAAGCTCTTTACATACTTCTCTCCGCCGTGTTTTCGGCTGAATTCAACAATTTTTTCACGATTGAGTGATTTTATCAGCTGTCCATATATCGGCTGTCCGAAGAAATTACTACCCCATCTTTTACAGTCCAAAAACGAGCAAACCCTTTTGTACATTGGCGTGAAGCCATGTGCAAAAGGGTCTATATATGTAGCACTGGAATGGGGTTATCTATATTTAACCTTTTTTAATATTAGCAATAATCTGTTTGATTTTCTGACGAGTAACAATCTCGGTGTCGAGTCTGAAGCCGGCTTTGGCATGTAGGTCATCGGTAAGATCATCCCGTGTGAAGTTAGGCTTGTAGCCTTCTCCCTTGACTATGTTCATAGTCATTGACCGTAGTTTCTCAATTATAGCGGAGGATGTGTATTTATAGTTCAGTTCCTTTTCCATTATTCTGAAGAGCAGTAGTGTGATAAAGCAGACAATGAAGTGGGCCCTTATGTGTTCCGCCGTCCAGACGAAGACGGGTCGACCCTTGAAGTCAGTCTTGATGACCCTGAAGGCATCCTCCGACTCCCAGCGGTTATGGTTCAGTTCGATGATTTTCGTCACATTGTCAGACAGATCCGTACATATCGCATAGAAGCCGTCATATTTTTCTTCTTCTGATATGGCGTCAAGATTCAGGGAGACGGTTCTGAATACCGCAACCTCGCCGTCTTCTGTGGCGTAGGTCTCGGAAAGGAACCTGTCAGGGCTCTTATAAGATTTGGTCAATGTCCTGTTTCCACGTGCATTGCTGTCAGCCTTGTCAATCTCGCGTTGACGCAGGAATCGGAGGTAGTCGCGGTATTTGTATGAAAATGTCACAATCAATCTTTGAGAGAACTTTGTCTTTTCATTGACAATCCAACGCTCGCGATAAAAAGTGCGGTCTCCGTAATAACGGGCAGTATCGGCATCAGTCAGGTCAAACTCCAGTTCATCCTCGTCTGCATCCCGGTACCGCTTGTCTTTTTGTACCGTGTCGGACTTTACAAGTTTCCATCCTGTCGGTTCCAGACACCAGTCCCTGAGATTATCCTCCAGTTTCTTTATTGACTGCACCGTTATGAATGATCTTTCTGCTGTGGAGTTATATGACCGGTTGCCTTCAGAAGAGAGACCTCCGTCTGTACAGACTACAATCTTGCTGACCCCCATCTTCTCAACTATAATCTTTTCAGTTGGAATCAAGGTAGTCTGTTCGTTGGCATTGCCGGGATTGATGCACATCGCAACCGGCATGCCGGAGTTGTCGATGAACATACCCATCTGTACGATGGGGTTCGGTCGATGTTCCTTGGAGACTCCGTACTTGCGTATACGTTCATGAACGTTCCCTTTTTTGTCTGTCACATAGTCCGGATCGGCAGATTCTCTCTCGAAAAAATAGTTGGTGCAGTCATAGTACATGACGGTCGTATCCCGTTCGACAACCTTTGACGAATTAAGGAAAAGTCTCTTCTGGATGTATTCACCGTGTCTGTCCAGGATATCCAGACTCCTGTAGATATGCTGTTTTTCTATATCAAAAGGCTCGATATAGCTTCCGCTCCTGCGATAATTACCTAGTTTTGAAGCCGGTCTCAAAAGCCGTTCGTAGACCATCAGCTCCAGAACTTTGTTGAAATCGAAGTCGAACTTATGTTTACGTGAGATTGCCTCGCATATCCTGTCCATCCCGACCTTATGGTACAGCCGTTTAAGAAACAGATATCCGCTCTCGCAACTCTGAGCCTCGCCTTTTTCAATAAGCTTTGTGGGCGACAGACGTGATATTATCACCTGCCGGCCCTCCTTCTCCTGTGCCGTAAGCCTGGCGATATATTCCCTGGCCCATTCAACAGGATCTCTGTCTCCGCATCTCTGACGAACTTCCTCAAGCGTTCCAAGGCGCTCATGGATTCTTGAGGTACTTTTGCCGTTCTTGTCCCTGTATGCCTTCTGTACATAAAGGATGGAAGTCTTTTTTGTCTTGGTTATTTTCAGCTTCATATTATGCCGCCCTGCCGTTGATTGCTACACGGTGCTACAAAGATAGTAATAAAATTTGACACGTGCAAGCGTGCCAGCAAAAAAGATTCATGAAAATGCAACTGTCAAACTACCGAGCGCTGGATCACGGCATAGAGCATCGTAAGCAGATGCGTATAGCCGTCAAAGCTCTTTACATACTTCTCTCCGCCGTGTTTTCGGCTGAATTCAACAATTTTTTCACGATTGAGTGATTTTATCAGCTGTCCATATATCGGCTGTCCGAAGAAATTACTACTTTTACTCATGGTTATTCATGGATTGTTTGGCGACACCAAAATAACCATTTAGGGCTGACTCCTGCAATAGGTGTCAGCCCTAATTTTTCAATCGCTCAAAAAAAGTTTAGCGGACAGTAATA